>NZ_JBDSUA010000046.1:0-42299 GCF_039927955.1 Devosia sp.
CGGCTGGGTCCGACAGCATCGGACCCAGCCGCTTCCCGCCTCCGGGAGGAGGTTATGCCGCCACTGTCGCTCCGGGCGCATTCTTGGCGCCAGTCATGAACGCCACTGCGTCCGACATGGTATAGTCCTTGGGGTCGATGACGCAAAGCCGCCGGCCCAGCCGATGCACATGAATGCGGTCGGCCACTTCGAACACATGCGGCATATTGTGGCTGATCAGGATGATCGGAATGCCGCGCGCCCGCACATCCTGGATCAGTTCCAGCACACGGCGCGATTCCTTGACGCCGAGCGCCGCAGTCGGTTCATCAAGGATAATCACCTTGGACCCGAACGCTGCAGCCCGCGCCACCGCCACGCCCTGCCGCTGGCCACCCGACAGGGTTTCCACGGTCTGGTTGATGTTCTGGATCGTCATCAGTCCCAGATCGTTGAGCTTTTCGCGAGCAATCTTTTCCATGCGCGGCCGGTCGAGCTGCCGCAACACATTGCCCATGAATCCCGGCTTGCGCAATTCGCGGCCCATGAACATGTTGTCGGCAATCGACAGCGCCGGCGACATGGCAAGCGTCTGGTAGACGGTCTCGATCCCGGCATTGCGACCATCGATCGGCGAAGTGAAATTCACCTTCTGCCCCTCGAGAAAAATATCGCCGCTGTCTGGCGTTATGGCCCCCGATATCGCCTTGATCAGCGAGGACTTGCCCGCGCCATTATCCCCGATCACCGCCAGGATTTCTCCCGGCATCAGATCGAAATCGCAGTTGTCGAGTGCCGTCACGCGACCATAGCGCTTGGAAAGGTTGCGCGCCTTGAGGATGGGTTCCATTATGCCGATACCTTTCTGATCCACTGGTCAACCGCCACGGCTGCAATGATCAGCGCGCCGATGAGCAAATAGGTCCACTGCGCATCCGCGCCCATCAGGCGTAGCCCCAGCGAGAACACGCCCACGATCAGCGCGCCGAACAGCATGCCCAGGATCGAGCCACGTCCGCCAAACAGCGAGATGCCGCCGATCACCACGGCGGTGATGCTTTCGATATTGGCCGACTGGCCCGAGGTCGGCGACACCGAACCGATGCGCCCGATCAGCGCCCAGCCGGCAAAGGCGCAGATCAGGCCCGAAAGCACATAGACCGAGATCAGGATGCGCTTGGTGTTGACGCCCGACAGCTCCGCCGCATCAAGATCATCGCCCACGGCATAAACATGCCGCCCCCAGGCGGTGTGGCGCAAAACATAGGCCAGCAGCGCTACCAGCAGCACGAAAAAGAACACGCCATAGGTGAATACCGCGCCGCCAAAACTCACGGTCTCGCCAAAAAACTGCAGGATCGGCGCCTGCGTTTCAATGTCCTGGGCGCGGATGGTTTCGTTGCCCGAATAGAGGAAATTGGTCGCCAGCGCGATCTGCCACACACCCAGCGTCACGATAAACGGCGGCAGCTTGACCATGGCAATCAGCCAGCCATTGACGAACCCGACAAACGCCCCGCAGGCGAGTCCGATCACGATCGAAATCCCCGGCGGTATGCCGTAGCGGAAGGTGAACTGGCCCATCACCACTGAACTCAGCACCATGATGGCGCCCACCGACAGGTCAATACCGGCGGTCAGGATCACCAGCGATTGCGCCGCTCCAACGATACCGACAATCGCCACCTGCTGCAGGATCAGCGTCAGCGCGAATGAGGAAAAGAACTTCGATCCCAGCAGCGCACCAAACACCGCGATCGACGCCACCAGTACGATCAGCGGCACCAATGACGGCGTTCCGTGCAGGGCGTGCTGCAAACGCGACATCAGGCCGGACGGGCCTGTATCAAATATGGCAACAGATTCCACGCGCGCAGCGGGCGCAGTTTCCAATTCAGATTCGTTTGTCATGGCCATGTCCTCCGCCACCCACATTACACTGGAGAAGGGGCGAACGTGATGTCCGCCCCTCCAATCCAATTTCCGGCTAGCGAATGCTTAGCCCCAGCAGAGCTTGGCGCCTTCGGCGGCGTCGATGGAGTCAACGCCGGCAACCGGGGCGTCGGTGATCAGCTTCACGCCAGTATCGAAGAAGTCCTTGCCTTCGGTCGGGGTAGGCTTGGTGCCGCTATCGGCCCAGGTCTTGATCGCCTCCACGCCAAGCGCTGCCATCTGCAGCGGATACTGCTGCGAGGTCGCGCCGATGACGCCGTCCTTGACGTTGGCCACGCCCGGGCAACCGCCGTCAACGGAAACGATGGTCACGTCCTTTTCGCGGCCGATCGACTTCAGCGCTTCATAGGCGCCGGCAGCGGCTGGTTCGTTGATGGTATAGACGACGTTGATGGTCGGGTCCTTGGCCAGGAGGTTTTCCATCGCCTTGCGGCCGCCTTCTTCATTACCGGCCGTGATGTCGTGACCAACAATGCGCGGATCGCTTTCATCGCCCCACTTGGCCGGGTCACCCAGATCGATTCCGAAGCCCTTGAGGAAACCCTGGTCGCGCAACACGTCCACCGTCGGCTGGCTGACGGCCAGATCCAGCATGCCGATCTTGGCAGTTGCAGCATCGGCGCCCAGCTTGCCGGCAGCCCATTTGCCGATCAGTTCACCAGCGATGAAGTTGTCGGTGGCAAAGGTCGCATCGGCGGCGTCAGCCGGGCTGAGCGGGGTATCAAGAGCAATCACCAGCAGGCCGGCATCGCGGGCCTTCTTGACCGACTGGACGATGGCCGAGGTGTCCGAAGCGGTGATCAGGATGCCCTTGGCGCCGTCGGCAATACAGGTTTCGATAGCGGCAACCTGGGTTTCGTGGTCGCCGTCGATCTTGCCGGCATAGGACTTCAAAGTCACGCCGAGTTCCTTGGCCTTGGCTTCGGCACCTTCCTTCATTTTCACGAAGAAGGGGTTGGTATCGGTCTTGGTGATCAGGCACGCGCTGACGTCGGCGGCCATCGCCACGCTCGACAGGGCAGCAAAACACAGGGCAGTGCCCAGTAGCAGCTTCTTCATGATGTCTCTCCCTGAGGCTGGCTGCGGAATGGGCTCCTCCCTGTTCCGTCAGCGTCTGGCCCCTTGTTTAACCAGACCATGGTGTCTCAACTTCCCAGCCCCCGTCAATATATAAATCTAATTTATTTATTTATCCACGCCGGACCATCTTCCGCCCCGGCAAACCTGCAACTATGGTGCCGCCATGGACACCGTAAAAATCCGAAGCCTCAGTAGCGGCGTGAACCAGAGTGGCGTGCGCGACTACAATGAGCGCCTGCTGCTGACCCTGCTGCAACGCAACGGCCCCACCGCCGGCAGCGATCTGGCGCGCATGGCGGGCCTTTCCCCGCAGACGGTTTCCATCATCCTGCGCGAAATGGAAGGCGAAGGCCTGTTGGTCAAAGGCACGCCAATCAAGGGCAAGGTCGGCAAGCCATCCGTGCCGATGAGCCTGGCCGATGGTGGTGTTCTATCCTTCGGCTACAAGATCGGCCGCCGCAGCGCCGTGCTGCTGCTCACCGACTTTCGCGGCATCGTGCGCGAAGAATTGCAGCTCACCTACAAATACCCGATGCCCGCCCCGATCTTCCGCTTTCTGGAAGACGGAATGGCGACGATCCTCGCCAAGGCCACCGACGCCGAACGCCAGCGCATCTGCGGCATCGGCATCGCTACCCCGTTCGAGCTGTGGAAATGGAGCGAACTGGTTGGCGCCCCGGCCGAGGAATTCGCCTCCTGGAAAAACGTCGATTTCCGCAAGGAACTGGCCAAATTCACCGGCCTGCCAGTCAGCGTCGTCAATGACGCAACGGCGGGTTGCCAGGCCGAGCATATCTATGGCCGCGGCAAGGAATTTCGTGATTACGCCTATTTCTTCGTTGGCGCCTTTATCGGTGGCGGCATCGTGCTCAACCACTCCGTCTATCAGGGCCATCGCGGCAATGCCGGCGCGCTGGGTTCGCTGCGCAGCTTTGGCCCCCATGGCGAAAGTCAGCAATTGATCGACACCGCCTCGATCCACCTGCTCGAAGCGCGCCTCGCCGAATTCGGCCTCGACCCGCGCCATCTGTGGACCCATCCGCAAGACTGGAGCGAATATATGCGCTTCGTCGAACCCTGGCTTGGCCAGACCGCACAGGAACTGGCCAAAGCCAGTCTGTCGGTCTGCGCCGTGATCGATTTCGAAGCCATCGTCATCGACGGGGCTTTCCCCGACGCCGTCAAGCACGCGCTGGTCGAGCGAACCCGCCGCTATCTCACCAATCAGGACATGCGCGGCCTCATCGCCCCGCAAATTGAGGCCGGCTCCGTCGGCGGCAATGCCCGCGCCATTGGCGCTGCAACAAGTCCATTATTTGACCGCTACTTCATGAACGGTAATATCCGCCTGCAGGCCAGCTAACTGGCTCAGTCGAGAGGCACCGCACAATGAACAGTTTTCCGCGTCACTTGGTCTATGCTTTAGGAATAACGCTCGCCACCGCTGCCCCAACCTTGGCTGAACCAGCCAACTGGGCGATCGCGCCGGGCGAAGACGGCCATTCACTCAATTTCTTTTATGAAGATATCAGCAATGCCGAAGACTTGGGGCTGCGCCTCGTCTGTGCTCACGATGAAGGCGACGCCAGCATCGGCACCTCTCTGATGATCATCTCGGACGACAAGAACGCCACCGCCGCCAAGGCATTGGTGGACTTCAATCCTTTTGGCGACGACGCTGCCGCGCACCTCGTTTTTGGCACCACCGCCATTCCCGCCCCAATCTGGGCCTTCAAGCTTGAAGCCGATGCCATGAACGGAGCCTGGGACCTCACCCTTGATTTCAGCGATGGCGACGGTGAACTGATCAAAAAACTCGCCGCGGCCACCAAGCCGGGACCCATCCAGCTTGTTGTGGTCGGGCAAACCTTCGACCTGACGCCACGGCCCGCAGATTTTGCTGCATTCAAGAAGTTCGCTGCGAAGTGCTAGCGCCCAATGGGCGATAGACAGGCGGCGCGCTGTGGGCGCGCCGCCTGCGTCGATTATTCCGCCGCTGCAACCGGGTCGAGCGACACCTTCATGCGGCTGGCAATGCCCAGGCCATAGGCCGGATCGCAGCGATAGAAGTGCTCGACCTGCCGCTTGATGATGAACACGGGCACCCCATCCATCGCCGCCGCGATATTGTCCATCAACTGGCGCTGCTGATCTGCCGACATTAGCCGGAACAGATCGCCCGGCTGGCGGTAATCATCATTGCCGATGCGGTGGTTGTAGCGCGCCGCATCGCCGGACAGCGCCAGCGGTGGCTCAACAAACTTGGCGTTGTCAGTGGCCCCGCCAAAGCTGTTGGGTTCGTAATAGGCATCCGGATTGGAGTGTCCGCCAGCGCTCATCGCACCGTCGGCATTATAGGTGTGAACGGCGGTGCGCGGCTTGTTTACCGGCAATTGGTGGCTGTTGATGCCCACCCGATAACGATGCGCGTCGCCATAGGAAAACACGCGCGCCTGCAACATCTTGTCGGGCGAATGGCCGATCCCGGGCACCACATTGGCCGGGCTCAGTGCCGCCTGCTCTACTTCGGCGAAGTAGTTTTCCGGGTTTCTGTTCAACTCCAGTTCGCCTACTTCGATCAGTGGGTAATCGGCATGCGGCCATACCTTGGTCAGATCGAACGGGTTGTACCAGTGCTTGTCGGCGTCCGCCTCCGGCATCACCTGCACGCTGAACGTCCATTTCGGGAAGTTGCCCTGTTCGATCGCCTCGAACAGATCACGCTGATGCGACTCGCGGTCGGCCGCGATCACATTGGCGCCTTCGGCATTGGTCCAGTTGGCAATGCCCTGCCTGGTCTTGAAGTGGAACTTGACCCAGAAGCGCTGGTTGGCAGCATTGATGAACGAATAGGTGTGTGAACCAAAGCCATCGATATGGCGATAGCTCTGCGGCAGGCCACGATCCGACATCAGGATGGTCACCTGATGCAGGCTTTCTGGCGACTGCGACCAGAAATCCCACATCGCCGTTGGCGACCGCATATTGGTTTTCGGGTGACGCTTCTGGGTGTGGATGAAGTCGGGGAATTTCAGCGGGTCGCGGACGAAAAACACCGGCGTATTATTGCCCACGATGTCCCAGTTGCCCTGGCCCGTATACATACGCAGCGCAAAACCCCGCACGTCGCGCTCTGCGTCAGCGGCGCCCCGTTCACCCGCGACGGTCGAGAACCGCAGGAAGGTTTCGGTGCTGCGCCCGGGCTGCAATGCATCAGCGGTAGTGAAGCGCGAAATATCGCCCGTGATACGCAACACGCCATACGCCGCTGAGCCCTTGGCGTGTACCGTGCGCTCCGGAATACGCTCGCGATTCTGGTGAGCCAGCTTTTCCAGCAGCTGGAAATCCTGCAGCAGCAGCGGGCCGTGCGCGCCCGCGCTCAAGGAATTCTGGTTGTCGCCCACGGGGGCGCCGCTGGTGGTCGTCATCGTCGGCTTATCGGTCATCTCAACAATCCTTGCTGCTTGCCCCACTTTACAGCGCGCTTCACGATTGGATCAAATCGTATTATCTGTCACTATCGATAAGAAAAACTGATCATGGAAGATTCATGGTTTCACTCAAGCAGCTTCGCTACTTCGACGCCATTGCCCGCACCGGTCATTTCGGCCGTGCGGCTGAAACCGTTGCCGTCAGCCAACCGGCTCTGTCGATGCAGATCCAGGAGCTTGAGCGCGCGCTGGGCCTGAGCCTGATCGAACGCCGGCGTTCCGGCATGCGGCTCACCCCGGCGGGCGTCGAAGTCGCCCAGCGCGCCGCCCGCATTCTCGCCGATGTCCTCGATCTGACCCATTTCGGACAGCATCGCGGCGGCGAACTGACCGGGCGGCTGCAATTTGGCATTATTCCCTCCGTGGCCCCCTATCTGCTGCCGCGCCTGCTGCCGGAATTGCATCGCCATTTCCCGACGCTCGAATTGCAGGTGCGCGAAACCCAGACCCGCCAGTTGCAACGCGAACTGCTGGAAGGCGTTCTCGATGTCATGCTCGTTGCCCTCCCTCTGGAGGACCCCGAAATTGAAACGCTGACGCTGTTTGAGGATCGATTCCTGCTGGCTTTGCCCGCTTCCCGGCAGATCGACAGCCAGGTGCGCGCCACGCCCGATATCTTCAAACAGGATAAATTGCTGCTGCTTGAAGAGGGGCACTGCATGCGCGATCAGGCGCTGACCTATTGCAACCTGCGGCGCGTCGAAAATATCGACACCTTCGGTGTGTCGTCGCTGTCCACGATCGTGCAAATGGTTGCCAACGGGCTGGGGCTGACCCTGCTGCCGGAAATTTGTCTGGATGTGGAGACCGCCAGCGGCCAGCTCAATATCGTACGCTTTGCCGATCCGGAGCCGAGCCGCACCCTTGGTCTGGCCTGGCGAACCACCTCCCCGCGCAAGCCCGATTTCCACCGCCTCGGCGCCCTGATCGGCGCAGCACGCGGCCAGCCTCACGTCAGTCTGGCGAACGCAGCCTCACTGTCCTGACGCAACGAAGCGTCGTTCACGGCGTTGTGTACATGCGCAATACGCGCGTTAACGGAGAGCCCTCATGGGAGCGTCAGTCCTAATCAGCATCCTGATCACCTTCTTGGTGATCGTCCTCATTCTCTGGCTCGTGCAGCGCCTCCCCATCGAGGCGCGCATCCGTCAAATCCTGCAGATCATTGTCATCGTCATCGGCATCGTGTCGATGCTGAAATATCTGGCGATCTTTTAGCACCACTTGCCCATCAGGCGTGCGCCACGGCCCCGGTTTTCCCAAACCGGGGCCGTGGCGTTTGGTGCTAGCCGCCGATCTTGCCGCCCAATTCATCCTCAATATGGATGCGGATGATCTCATCGAAGCTCTGCTCACCTCGAAATCCTAGTCCGTAGGCGCGCTGCGCATCGAACGCCTGCGGCCAGCCGGCGACGATATCGATAATCGTCTGGTTGGCCTCCCGCTTGATCAGCGCCACGGCCTTCGGTCCGGCCACCCGCTCCAATGCCGCAATCTGTTCGCCCACCGTCGCTGCCAGCCCCGGCATCGACAGCGACCGCCGGTTGTCCAGCAGCGTGGTGTCGATCTCGGCGGCGTGGATCAGGAACCCGACAGCCGCGCGCGGGCTGGCAAACCAGTGCCGCACGCTATCGGCCACCGGCAGGATCGCCGCCATGCCCGCCAGCGGTTCACGGATAATCCCCGAGAAAAACCCCGAGGCCGCCTTGTTCGGCTTGCCCGGACGCACCGCAATGGTGGGCAATCGAATCCCCACGCCATCAAAAAACCCGCGCCGCGAGTAATCCGCCAGCAGCAATTCACAGATCGCCTTCTGCGTGCCGTAGCTGGTCAGCGGTGTGCGCTCATGCGTATCGCCGATTACCCCCGGCAGTGGCTCCCCAAACACTGCGATGGACGAGGTAAACACTACCCGAGGATAATACCGCTCCGTTGCGCTCGCCAGCCGGATCGCCTCAAACAGCAGCCGGCTGCCGTCGAGATTGATCCGGTAACCCTTCTCGAAATCCGCCTCAGCCTCGCCCGAAACGATCGCGGCCAGATGGAAGATCACGTCCGGGCGATCGGCCACCAATTGTTTGGCCGCGCCAGGCTGCGACAGGTCTGCGGCCACAACAGTCGAGACTATCGAGCCACCCGGCGCCTCAGGCGCAAACACGTCTGCCAGTGTCAGCCTGGTGATCGCCTGCCCCGAAAGTTTCCCCGACGCCAGCAGCGCGGTCGTCAGCTTGCGGCCAACCATGCCGCCCGCCCCGATGATCAGAATGTGCATATCGGCTCCTCAATCGATCGCAGCCACACTTCTGCCCCGGCGCAACCCGGACGTCCAGCACGACAAAGAAAAACGGCGCCCCGAAGGACGCCGTTTATTGTGGTGTCTGGCCGAACCGCTTAGTTGATGCGGTAGCGCAGCGAGGTGCGGATTTCGTGGATCCAGTTATTCGATGAGGTGAAGCCCATCGGCACAGGCTGGCTGTTGGAGATGCTCGCAAGGTAGATCGCGCGATAGCCCAGATCGGCGGTGAACTTGCCGAAATCGTAGCCAACGCCAACCATGCCTGCGGCCGCGAGTGTGTAGTTGTTGCCGCCAGTAATCGGGTTGGCCACCGGAGCACTGATGGTCACTTCGTTATACGCGCCACCGATACCGGCACCAACATAACCGAAGGCGCCGCCTGCGGCCGAGTAGCCCGCGCCATAGCCGCTGCCACCGAAGGAGAAGTCGTAGTAGACGTTGGCCAGCGCGATAGTGGAGCGCAGGTTCAGCGAATAAACGCCGGCAACGCCCGGGGCAGTCTTGGTGATCGACGCGCCGTTATTGTTGATCAGATCGAGTGTGGCATCAAAACGCAGACCAGTGCCGGTTTCATAGCCGAAGCCTGCACCGACGCTGTAGCCGTAGCCCAGCGTGTTGACCGGAAGCGTAATTGCCGTACAGGCGCAATCGTAGCCGACGATTTCCTTGGACCACAATGCGTTGCCGGCGGCGCTGCCGCGCAGGTAGAACGCGCCCTGCACACCGTAGTCGACGTCCGGAACCTGGATGACCGGAGGATATTCAGGAAAATCCGCGGCCATGGTTGGGCCAGCGAATGCGGCGGCTCCTGCCACCAGGATCGCAGCGATGAGCTTGCGCATGAGACGTTCCTTCAAAATTGCCACGACACCAGTCGATTGACCTTCAATATCGGACAACTTTCTTAAATCTCACTTAACCTAAAGACTTAACCCTAACTCCGTGCCGTTATTGAAACTATTGAGCAAACCGAGGGCGCATCACAATTGGTGCCAAGCAACTCGGCCTTAATCAAAAATAAAGGTCCGGCCGTCACCGCGCGACAACCGGACGGTCCGTTTTCTGCAACCAGGATCAGGCGACGTCTTTGATCGCCGCTTCGATATCGCCCACCACCGCTGTCACCAGCGCTGCATCATCGGCCTCGCCCATCACCCGGATCACCGGCTCGGTGCCCGACTCGCGGATCACCAGCCGCCCGCCAGCGCCCAGCCGCGCCGTACCGTCAGCAATGGCCTGCTTGACCAGTTTGTTTTCCAGCGGCTTGCCCGACTTGAACTTCACGCTGCGCAGCAATTGCGGCACCTTGTCAAAGCGCGCGCAGATTTCCGAAATCGGCCGCTCTTCCTGTTTCAGCACCGCCAGCAGTTGCAGCGCCGCTACCAGGCCATCGCCCGTCGTGGTGAAATCCGACAGGATGATATGGCCCGATTGCTCGCCACCGACGTTGAAACCCTTGTTGCGCATCGCTTCAAGCACGTAGCGATCACCCACCTGCGTGCGCTCCAGCGTCAACCCGATCGAGCCGAGATAGCGCTCCAGCCCCAGATTGGACATCACCGTCGCAACAATGCCGCCGCCAACCAGCATCTGGCGCTGCAGCCAGCTCTGGGCGATCACCGCCATGAACTGGTCCCCATCGACCACATTGCCCTTTTCGTCGACGATGATCACCCGATCGGCGTCGCCATCGAGTGCAATACCGATATCGGCGCGCACTTCCTTGACCTTGGCGGCCACCGCCTCCGGGGCGGTCGATCCGACCTTTTCATTGATGTTGAAGCCGTCGGGCGTGTTGCCGATGGTAAACACCTCGGCGCCCAGTTCCCACAATGCCACCGGGGCAACCTTGTAGGCCGCGCCATTGGCACAATCGAGCACCACGCGCAGGCCGGCCATGTCGATGTTCCGCGGCAGCGTCCGCTTGGCATATTCGATATAGCGCGTGCTGGCGTCCTCGTCGCGATGCGCCCGCCCGATATCGCGGCCATGCGCCAGGAACCGGGTCATGTCGCTATCGATCATCGCCTCGATTTCCAGCTCCAGCTCATCGCTGAGCTTGTAGCCATCGGGTCGGAACAGCTTGATGCCATTGTCTTCATAGGGATTGTGCGAGGCCGAAATCATCACCCCGAGATCAGCCCGCAGCGATCGCGTCAGCATGGCAACCGCCGGGGTCGGCATCGGCCCGAGCTGATAGACGTCCATGCCCACTGCGGTAAAACCTGCCGTCAGCGCCGTCTCCAGCATATAGCCCGAACGGCGCGTATCCTTGCCAATCACCACCCGATTGCGATGATCGCCGCGCACGAATTTCTGGCCGGCGGCCATGCCTATCTTCAGTGCCAGTTCGGGGGTGAGCTTTGCGCCATTGGCCGGCCCGCGAATACCGTCAGTGCCGAAATATTTCCTGCCCATGCAAATTGCCTTTTCATGCCGCCCGGTCATCACGACAGGACGCCGCGTTTACGCGCGGGTCTTGGCGCCCGTTTCGGCGCACTTTGCGCGAAGTTATAGGCGTGCCGCCCCGTCGCCTCAATAAAAAAGGGCCGCCAAACTGGCGGCCCCGGGTTCTTGCAAACTCTTAGTTACCCGGCTGCGGCTCCATGCCGCCTTCCGGTGGCGCCTCGGGACGTTTCTTGCCCGCTTTGCCGGCCGAAGGAACACCGCTGGCCTTGGGCGTACCGCCCTCGCCGTCGTCCGGACGGATCGGCTGCTTGCCATCCATCAAGGCGCGCAGTTCGTCGCCGGTCAGCGTCTCATATTCAAGTAGCGCCTGCGCCACGGCTTCGAACTGGTCAAGGTTGTTCATGATGATGTCGCGGGCCGACTTTTCGCCCTCTTCGATCAGCTTGCGCACTTCCTCGTCGATCAGCTTGGCCGTGTCGTCCGACATATTGTTGGACTGGGTCATCGAATGACCGATGAACACTTCCTGCTCGCTCGATTTGTAGCGCACGCGCCCCAGCCGTTCGGACATGCCCCATTCCATGATCATGGAGCGGGCCAGACTGGTTGCCATCTGGATATCGCCCGAAGCGCCGCTGGTCACCTTTTCGGGGCCGAACTTGTAGATTTCGGCTTCGCGGCCACCAAACAGCATGGTCATCCGGGCCAGCGCCTTTTCGTGGCTGAACGAATAGCTGTCGCTTTCCGGCAGGGTCATCACCATGCCCAGCGCCCGACCACGCGGAATGATGGTGGCCTTGTGGATCGGATCGATACCGGCAACCTTAAGCGCGATGATGGCATGGCCAGCTTCGTGATAGGCAGTCAGCTTCTTTTCGTCCTCGGACATCGCCATGGTGCGGCGCTCGGCGCCCATCATGATCTTGTCCTTGGCATCTTCGAACTCGGCATGGGTCACGAACCGCTTGTTGCGGCGCGCCGCCAGCAAAGCCGCTTCGTTGACCAGGTTCATCAGGTCAGCGCCCGAGAAACCCGGAGTGCCCCGTGCCAAAGTCTTCAGATCCACATCTGGGGCCAGCGGCACCTTACGGACGTGTACCTTGAGAACCTTTTCGCGGCCCGACACGTCAGGGTTCGGCACCACGACCTGACGGTCGAAGCGACCCGGACGCAGCAAAGCCGGATCCAGCACGTCGGGACGGTTGGTCGCCGCGATCAGGATGATGCCTTCATTGGCTTCAAACCCGTCCATCTCCACCAGCAACTGGTTGAGCGTCTGCTCGCGTTCGTCGTTACCGCCACCCAGGCCGGCACCACGCTGGCGACCGACGGCGTCGATTTCGTCGATAAAGATGATGCAGGGCGCATTCTTCTTGGCCTGCTCGAACATGTCGCGGACACGCGAAGCGCCCACGCCGACGAACATTTCCACGAAGTCCGAACCCGAAATCGTAAAGAACGGCACGTTAGCTTCACCAGCCACCGAACGGGCCAGCAGCGTCTTACCGGTACCAGGAGGGCCAACCAGCAGCACACCGCGCGGAATCCGCCCGCCCAGCCGCTGAAACTTGCCGGGGTCACGCAGGAATTCGACGATTTCTTCGAGGTCTTGCTTGGCCTCATCGACGCCGGCGACGTCTTCGAAGGTCACCTTGCCATGCGTTTCCGTAAGCAGCTTGGCGCGCGACTTGCCAAAGCCCATCGCGCCGCCACGGCCACCGCCCTGCATCTGGCGTATGAAGAAAAACCACACGCCAATGATAACGATGAACGGCAGCCAGGAGCTGAGCAGGATCGACCAGAACGGGCTCGATTCCGGCGCACGGGCGGTGATCGACACCTTCTTGGCTTCAAGGCGGCTGATCAGGTCAGCGCCCTGGGGAATCGTGACCTGAAACTGGGAACTATTGTCGAGCATCACGCCCGAAACCACGTTGTCGGTGATCACCACGCTGGCGACCTTGCCCGCGTCCACATCGCTGATGAACTGGCTATAGGTCTTGTCGGCAACCGAAACGGCCCGTGTCGACGACTGGAAGACCTGGAACAGGCCCATCAGCATGAAAAGTATGACGAGCCAGATGGCAAAGTTGCGGAAATTTCCGTTCATCAATCCTGTCCCGGATGTCCGGCGCAAGGAAACGCCGGTTAGTGTGGGCAATGTATGTCCCGCAAAGAGGCGTTACAAGGGCAAGCCCTGCGGCCCTTTGGGTGCTGCGTCCAGCCTTTTTGACACCATTGGGTTAATACGCCCTCACGTTTGAAATGGTTGCATCACCTTCGCGGAGCCAGCTTTTGCGGCCCTGCCAGGCTCCGGCGCCAGCGTGATGACGCCCCTGGCCACCCGGATTTGGCAGCCATGCAAGGTCCGCCCACGGAACGCCGTCTCCGCTACCAGCGCCCGCTGCACCACCTCGACACTGCCGATTGCCCGTGATTTCCGCCCGCCACCAACCTCGGCAAGCAGGCGCGACAGCAGCAGCACGCCAACCGCCTGCGGCAACTCGGCAAATCCCGCTTGCGCCACGGTCATGACCCCATCAATACGCGTCACCAGATCAAGCTCGGCCCGTTCCGCGCTCAGCGCCACCACGTCCTGCGCCTGCCCCGCCCGCCCTGCAAAATCGGCCAGCCGCCTGGCCGTCAGCCCCAGTTCTGCCAGTTGTGGCAACATGGCCCGCCAGCGCACGCGTTCGTAATGGGTGTCGGTGTTGGAAGGGTCCTGCGCCGGCATTAGCCCACCCGCCGCAACCACCGCCTTTAATTCGTCCGGGTCAACGTCGAGCAATGGCCGAAAAATTCGCACGCCTTCGACGCTGGAAAAACTCGACATTCCCCTCAGCCCGTCAACGCCGCTGCCATGCGCCAGCCGCATCAGCACCGTTTCGGCTTGGTCCTGAAGATGATGCGCCGTCAGCAATAGCGTCGCGCCATCTGCCTGCATCGCCGCGCCCATCAGCTGATACCGCGCCTCGCGCGCCGCAGCTTGCACACCGGTCTGTTTATGAGGGCCGGCCCAGGTCAGCCCGCGCGCCGTCAGGCCAAGCCCACTCGCCGCCGCCAGCACCATGGCAACTTCGCTCGCCGCCTCCGGCCGCAAGCCATGGTCAACCGAGTAAACCGCCAGCCGGACCTGCCGGCCTTGTGCCCAGCGCGCCGCCAGCAGCAGCAGCGCCAGACTGTCGGCACCGCCCGAAACCGCCAAAGCCAGCGCCTCAAAGCCAGCGGCCGGGGCAAACAAGTGCTCCAGCCGCGCCGTGTCATCCAGCAAGCTCAGGCCGGCGGACATTGCGCCTTGGCCTGTTCCTGCTTGAGCCGGGTCTGGAACGCTGGCGTCAGGTTGGTGTAGCGCTTGGTCACTTCGGCAAACGTCCGGCAGGCGGTGTCGCGTTCCTTGGCGCCCGAAAGCGAAATGCCCAGGCGCAGAAGCAGGTCCGGTGCGCGCGGCGAATCCGGCTTCTTCTGGAACGCGGTCAGCAGAATATCCGCCGCCTCGTCAAAGGCCTGGCGCTGGATCAGCGCTTCACCCAGCCAGTTGGCCGCATCTGAATATTGCGTGCTGTCGGGATAGAGCTGGATGTACTGGCTGAACTGGTCTTCCGCGAACAAATAGTCCCCGCGCAGGATCGCGTCATAGCCAGCGGCATACTGCGCATCGGCATCCTTGTTGTCGGTGGTCACCGCACCCGGATCAAAATTGAGATC
The DNA here is from genome assembly GCF_039927955.1 of Devosia sp. Classification (GTDB taxonomy): domain Bacteria; phylum Pseudomonadota; class Alphaproteobacteria; order Rhizobiales; family Devosiaceae; genus Devosia. The sequence continues at coordinate 14,914 of NZ_JBDSUA010000046.1, forward strand.
GAGCGGCTGCCCCCCGGTTGCGGGCGCATTGAGCGCGTCCACCTGTGCGCCGGCCTGGTCGGTAAAGCCCGGATCGATCTCGGCTTCTCCCGGCAGTGGCTTGACGCCTTGCTGGGGAATATCGGTCGGTGCAACGGCGGTTTCTGCGGCAGGGGTCGGATCCTGCGGCAACGCCCCGGCGGGCGTCACGCCCCCGGATTGGGTTGCCGCATTATTTTTTCCCGTAGCACCGCCTTCCAGTGCCTGGAAGCGCGCTTCATTGTCCTGGGTCATGCGGTCGATCAGCGTCTGCATATTGGTCAACTGGAAGGTCAAACCATCCACCTGCCCGCTCAGCGTGCGCACCTGTTCCTCGAGCTGCTGGATGCGCACCGTCAGTTCAGCATCCTGCTGCGTCTGTGCCATCTGCATCGGGCGCGGATCGGCATCGCTCAACACCTGCCCGCTCAGATTGGCTGGCGGCAGCATCACCGATGCGGCCGATGCCATGGCCGGCATGGCGACACCAAACATCAGCGCCACGGCGATAGCGCGGCCCTTGGGCCGGATCGTCGAAAACTTCACCTCGAAAACTCCATTCTGCTGCGGCTAGGCCGCACTTTGGTCTCTATGGCAGACCGAATAAAGTCTAATCTTGGCAAAAGAAAGCGCCGGGGCCATTTCGGGCTCCCGGCGCTCTTGCCTCCAGTTTGCACTGGATTGATCAGGTCCCAATAAAGGAACCTGGCTTTCGGTTATTGAACGACCGTGACGGCGCGGCGGTTCTGGCTCCAGCACGAAATGTCGTTGCAGATCGCAACCGGACGTTCCTTGCCGAAAGATTTGGACTGGATACGCTGGGCATTGACGCCACGGGCCACCAGATAGTTGACCACCACCGAAGCGCGGCGGGCGCCCAGGGCGATATTATATTCGCGAGTGCCGCGTTCGTCGGCATGGCCTTCGATCAGAATGCGGTAGTTGGAATACTGGTTCAGCCACGCCGACTGCTTGTCCAGCGTTGCTGTGGCAGTCGACGTAAGCGCCGACGAGTCGGTTTCGAAGAACACGCGGTCGCCGACCGACACGAGGAATTCCTGCTGGCTGCCCGGCGCGCCGCCGCCCGGCCCGAGATTGCCCACCCCGGTCGCCGGAGTACGCGAACACGCCGCGACTGCGACGAGAAGAACGACCAGCGCAAATGTGCGAAGACCGTTGGTGATGGGTGCGAGAGTCAGCATCCGGGTAGCTCCTGAAAGGCGATAATCTTAAGCACTGTATTTACCGCGCTTAATCTTAAGACCGGGTTTTCCGACATAGTTAATGTTTGCCTATTCCGGCGCCAATGTGGCCGAAATCCGGGCTTTTTCGTGATGTTGCATAAAGGCCGCAGCGCCCAACGCGATCACGTTAAGGTTAAGTGGGGAGCGGATTTCATCGGGTGGTGAGGCTGTTTGATAGCTCGCTCCGGTGAGCTAGCTGGCGTGGCTTTCGAGAACCGGAACGCAGCGTACGTTTGTACGTGAGTACCGGAAGCGGAGAAAACCGCGTCAGATGGCCGCCGGAGTAGAGCTGGCAAATGGCCTCAAGCGCGAAGCGCCGACCAGGCCGGATCAGACGCAAAGCTCTCGGTCTTGATCGTCTGCACATTGCGGCCCCAGATATCCACCGACATCAGCTTGGGGCCGTCATTGCCACCCGGGTCTTGGAAGAACATGATGACGCGACCGTTCGGCGCCCAGGTCGGCCCTTCGGCATGGAAGCTGGTGTACAGCATCCGCTCTCCCGACCCGTCCGGGTTCATGATGCCGATATTGAACTGCCCGCCAGACTGGCGGGTAAAGGCGATCAGATCGCCCTTGGGCGCCCAGACCGGGGTCGAATAGCTGCCCTGGCCAAAGCTGATGCGCTGCGGCTGGCCGCCATTGGCGCCCATCATGTAGATCTGCGGCGAACCGCCACGGTCGCTCTCGAAAATGATCCGGGTGCCGTCTGGCGAATAGCATGGGCCGGTATCGATGGCCGCGCCCGACGTCAGCTGCGTCGGCTGCCCGCCGCCAGTGGCGATCGAATAGATATTGGTCGAGCCATTGGCCTCCACCGAAAATGCGATCCGGCCGCCATCGGGCGAAAAGCGCGGCGCGAACGTCATGGCGCCAAACGAGCCCAGCTGCTGCTGCTTGCCGGTCGAAAGCTGCAGCAGGAATACCTGCGGATTGCCTTCGTCAAAGTTCATATAGGTGACCATGTCGTTGTTGGGCGAAAACCGCGGCGTCAGCGCCAGCGTCCGTCCATCGGTCAGATACTGCGCATTGGCGCCGTCCTGGTCCATGATCGCCAGGCGCTTGACGCGATTGGCCTTCGGCCCGCTTTCAGCAACATAAACCACGCGCGTGTCGAAATAGCCCGAACCACCGGTCAGCGATTCATAGATCGCGTCGGCAATGATATGGGCAACCCGGCGCGAGCTGTTGGGATCGGTCGAATAGGATTTGCCCACCACCTGTGCCGCCTGCTGGGTGTCCCATACCCGCACTGATGACTGGATCTGCCCGCCGCGTTCAACCTGCCCCATCACCAGCGCGTCGACATTGATCGTGCGCCAGGCGGCAAAGTCGGGCGAATTGGTCACATCGCCAACCTGGATTGGCAGCGATGCAGGATCGAGCGGCAGAAACAGCCCCGAATTCTGCAGGTCGGCGCGGACGATGCCGGCAATTTCCGCCCCGAACGATGGATCGGACGAGGCAAAGTTCGGAATGGCAATCGGCAGCGGCTGGAAATTGCCGCCGTTCACATTGACTTCCACCAGGGCCGAAGCGGTCCGGCTCGCGGCCAGGGTTACGCCCGTGGCAAGTCCGAGCTTTAAGGCATTGCGGCGGTTAAACAGGGTCATCGTCTCATCCATTGCATCGTTTGGCCGCGAGTGGCGGCAATTACTGGTCTTTGGCGTCAAAATTGACGCGGACGTCCTGGCCGGGCGCCATCGGATAGGGCCCGCAACCCTTGATCGCCCGGATCGCTGCCCCGGCAAACGCCTGGGTCAACTGGTCGGTCGGCTGATCGACAACCCGCGGCGTGCCAGTAACGGCGCCGCTCTCGTCGATCGAAAAGTCCACTTTTACCACAATACCCGCTTCCGCAGCACCCGGCGGGGTAAACAGGCACTGCCGGATTTGCGCACCCAGTGCATCGATCGCCGACTGGCTCAGCGTTGCCGCCGTGCCGGTATCCTTGCCCAGCGTCGGCTCCCCGCCTGAACCCGTCGTCGCGCCGGTGCTTTCATCCTTGTTGATAATGGCAGAAATATCGTCAGCTAACGAGGCATCGAGCTGGCTGGTTGCGTCCTGCTGCTGTTTGGCCTTTTCGGCTGCAGCGGCGGCGGCAACTTTCTTGGCCTCGGCGGCCTTGGCGTCAGCCAGCTTCTTGGCCTCTTCGTCCTTCTTTTTCTGCGCTGCAGCAGCCGCTTCCGCCGCCTGTTCGGCCTTGGCTTCCGCAGCAGCAGCCTCCTGCTGCTTCTTGAACTCGGCCCGCTTGGCTTCGAGGTTGGACGGACGCGTCACCGGGATCGGCGCCAGATTGGTCGGCTCGGGCGTCGTCGGTGTCGCCGCCAGCACCGGATCAGGGGTTGGCGCCGGGTCCGGCGTTGGTGCAGGTGTCGGCTCTGGCGCGGGTGCCGGTGTGGGTGCAGGCACCGGCTTCGGCTCGGGCGCAGGCGCCGGGGTTGGGGCCGGCGTTGGTTCGGGAGCCGGTTCCGGCTTGGGTTCAGGCACCGGCACGGGTTCCGGGCGCGTCGCCGGGGCTGGCGCCGTCTTGGTCACCGGCTGCGGCGTCGGCGTATCGGCATCCTTTGGCTTGGGCTGGTCTTTTTCGGTATTGCCAGTCGGCTTGGCGACCTCGGCGGGCTTGGTATCCTTGACCACCGATGGCGTCTGCGTATCAACGATAGTGCTCTTGAGCGAACCGGCACGGATGCTCGACACTTCAGACAGCGGCACCAGATCAACCGCAATCGACTCGACCGCCGGCGGTTCGAGTTTGTGCGATCCCAGGCTGATCAAACCAATGGTCAGCAGGAATACGTGGGTGATAACCGATGCAGCAACGCCGATGCGCATGGCTCTCCCTACCTCGGCGCCTGTTCCGTGATCAGCCCGATCTTGGAAAAGCCGGCCGCTGACAGCAGACCCATCACCTTCATCACCGAGCCATAATTGGCCGCCGTATCGCCGCGCAGGAAGATGCGGTCATTGGCCGGATCGACGTTTTGCGCTTGCAGCGTCGTGATCAGGTCGGCCTCGGCAACCGCGCTTTCGCCAACGGAAATAACCCCGTCCGGCGTCACCGAAACGGTCACCGGCTGGGTTTCGCTATTGAGTTCCTTGGCCGAGGACTGCGGCAGATCGATGGGCACGCCCGAAGTCATCATTGGGGCGGCCACCATGAACACGATCAGCAGCACCAGCATCACGTCGACCAGCGGCGTCACGTTGATCTCGCTCATCACCCCGCTTGAGCGACGACCACGACGGCCACCGCCGCGTCGCCCGCCACCGCCTCCCCTTCCGCCTGCTGCACCCATGGCCATTGCTATTTACCCCGGGCTTCGAGCTGACGGCTCAGAATGGTCGAGAATTCGTCGGCGAAACCTTCCAGCCGGCCGACCATCTTGCCGGCATCGGACGATAGCTTGTTATAGGCGATAACCGCCGGAATAGCGGCCACCAGGCCGATAGCCGTTGCAAACAGCGCTTCCGCGATTGGCGATGCCACCACCGCCAGATTGGTGCTGGACGATGCCGCGATCGCGGTAAACGCGTTCATGATGCCCCAGACGGTGCCGAACAGCCCGATGAACGGACCGGCCGAACCCACGGTAGCGAGAAACCCCAGGCGCTTTTCCAGATGCTCGCTCTCGCGCGCAATCGCCACGTCGAGCACCTTGTCCAGGCGCTGCTGCATGCCCACGAACGAGGAGGCATTCTGCTCGTGGCTGCGCTTCCATTCCTTCATCGCCGCAACAAACACCGCGCCCAGGCCGCCAGTCGCCTTCTCGGACTGTGCCTGGTAAAGTTCCTCCAGCGACTGGCCGGACCAGAACACGCGCTCGAAGCGGTTCATCTCCGATTGGGCCCGGCGATAGACCAGCGTCTTGTCGACAATGATCGCCCAGCACCAGATCGAAGCGCCGAGCAGGCCCAGCATCACGCACTTGACCACCCAGTCCGCCTGCCAGAACAGACCCCAGATAGAAAAGTCGATATGCGGAGCAGCAGCTCCCGCAGCAACGGCGGCATCCATGAAGTGATCCTTTCGGCCCGGTCCACATGACCGACCCCTGACGGTGTTGCGATGGGGTCGAAATTTGTCAAATTTAAGAGAAATCGCCCGGAATTCCGGCCCTCTCGGACTCGAAGCACCGACAAAGCCCCGTTTGCCGCAATTATGGTCAAGGATTGGTTAACAAAGGCTCACGCCAGCAAAGTGGTGATCGACGGGGCATTGTGCAATCAGCGCATGGCGTTTGGGTAGGGAGCAGGGTTGAGTTCATCAGCGCCACATAAGATCGAATGTGCGGCACCGCCCCTCCCTTCCACCTGCTACCCACCCGCCGCAAACCGCTCCCGCAACTCCCGCGGCAATCTTGCCACGCCGCCACTGGTCTTGATCGCCACCACCAGCACCTTGGCCTGCGTCAGCACCACGCCATCGCGTGATATCGTCTGCTCCAGCGTCAACCGCGCGCCACCGACCCCGGCTACCGTGGTCTCCACCTGCAATAGATCATCGATATGGGCCGCGCCCACAAACTCGATCTGCATCGAGCGCACCGCAAAGGCCATCCCCTGCTTGGCCAGTTCAAAATGATGCACGCCTTGATCGCGCAAAAACTCCGTCCGGCCCCGCTCGAAGAATTTGAGATACGCCGCGTGATAGACATTCCCCGAAAAATCGGTGTCCTCGTAGTAAACCCGCACCGGGAAGCGATGTGCGCTCACGGCCTGTCCGAGTCCTTGTAAACCACATGCTCGGTCGCCGCCGGCAGTCGATCCAGCCCCTGTTGCAGCCAACCCGGCCACAGTTGGAATTCCGCCAGTGCGGGCCCCGTCACCGGCAGCCAGTGGAAGTGCAACATATGCCCTTCATCCGCACGGCTGAGCCATGGCGCCTGCCCGTTCGGCCTCGCATCGGCAGGCAGATCGATCTCGTAGAAAAATCCCAGTTCGTGAAACGCCTGCTCTTCGCGCTCGTAAAAATTCTCTGAGGTATAGAGCAACCGCCCCACCGTCACCGGCATTGCCAACTCCTCGGCCATCTCGCGCTCCAGCGCCAGCCGGCTGGGTTCGCCCATTTCCACGCGCCCTCCCGGCAGCATGCAATAGTCGTCGTCATCTTCCCGGCAGACCAGGATATGCCCATCCCGAATGGCGATCCCCGCCACCCGGTAATTAAACCGCGACCGTCCAGACGGGAAACTCAGGACCACCCGCTCGCTCAAACTTCGGCCTCCGGCTCTTCGAACAGGCTCGCCTGCAAGCCTACAAAACCCTGCGGCACCGCAAAACCGATATGCTGGAATGCCGCCCCCGTCAGCATCCGCCCCCGTGGCGTGCGCTGGATAAACCCCTGCTGGATCAGATAGGGCTCGACAATTTCCTCGATCGCATCGCGCGGCTCGCTCAGCGCTGCGGCAATGGTCTCGATCCCCACCGGCCCACCATTATAAAACTCGGCAATGGTCTTGAGATAACGCCGGTCGAGCTGGTCCAGCCCGCGCGCATCGACATCGAGCCGCAACAGCGCCTTGTCCGCCACCGCCCTTGTGATCTCCTTGACCCCATCCACCAGCGCAAAATCGGTCACCCGCCGCAGCAGCCGCCCCGCAATACGCGGCGTACCGCGCGCCCGGCGGGCAATTTCCATCGCCCCGTCCGAAGCCATCGGCGTGCCCATCAGCCGCGCCCCCCGCTCCACGATCAGCACCAGCTCTTCCGGCGTATAAAAATTGAGCCGCACCGGAATGCCGAACCGGTCACGCAGCGGCGTCGTCAACAGCCCGGCACGCGTCGTCGCGCCCACCAGCGTGAACCGCGCCAGATCGATCCGCACCGAGCGCGCCGAAGGCCCCTCGCCAATGATCAGGTCGAGCTGAAAATCCTCCATCGCCGGATACAGCACTTCCTCGATCGCCGGATTGAGCCGGTGAATTTCGTCGATGAACAGCACATCGCGGTCTTCCAGATTGGTCAACAGCGCCGCCAGATCCCCCGCCTTGGCGATCACCGGCCCCGACGTGGCGCGGAACCCGACACCAAGCTCCTTGGCGATGATCTGCGCCAGCGTCGTCTTGCCCAGCCCCGGCGGTCCGACAAACAACACGTGGTCCAGCGCTGCCCCGCGCCGCTTGGCCGCCTCAATAAACACTTCAAGGTTGGCCCGCGCATCGGCCTGCCCGATAAATTCGGAAAACCCTGACGGCCGCAGCGCCACATCCAGCGGCTCATCGCGCCCGGCTTCGGGAGAGGTCAATGAGATCATCCCAGCACTTCCATTCCTGGCACGCGCTGAGCGGCAACTTTGTCGAAGGTCAATGTTTTCTCGCAGCCAGCAAACTCGGCGGACCCGGCGATCAGTACGTCGGCAAAATCCGCACCCGTTTCCAACGCAATTTCCAGCGCCCGTCGAATCCGATCGCCAGCCTCCAGCACGGCATCCTCGCTGCTCAGCACCAATTGCAGCAATGACAACGCTTCCGCCTGTGTCCGCCGATAAACGCGCTTCAACACCCAGACAAATTCAACAGCAGTTACAACGCTCACATAGGCCGCGTCATCCCGCGTTCGCGCTGCGAAAAACGCCTTGGCCACCCGATGCTGATCTTTGTCATCATCGAGGAACAACCGGAGCAGCACATTTGTATCGACGCCGATCAAGAATCGGCTCGCTTATGCTGCTCTGCGGCTTCATCCAGCACAGCCTCATTCATCTCCTCGACGCTGACCGTGCGGCCCAGCGGATTGCCCAGCATCCCGGCCAGATCGACCAGCCGCCGCGTCCGTGGCTCCACGGTCACATGCCCATCCCGCATGATCCACACCAGTTCGGTGCCGTCTCTCACGTTGAGCGTATCTCGGATTTCCTTGGGAACCGTCGTCTGGCCGCGGCTCGTCACCGTACTCCGCCATTCGAGCCTATCAATCTTGTTCATTTCTGAAGTCCACCAAAAATCTTACTTATCGATAGTAGTAAGATTTATTCTGCGCAACAAGTTTACTGGCTTAATTCCCTTAGCCCCAGCCGGATCAGCTTCTCCGTCGCCGTGTCCTCGCCCTCCCTGGCGATCACCCGCGCCACTGCCGCCGAAGCCTGCGCGCTCGAGTAACCAAGATTGGTCAGCGCCGAGACCGCGTCCGCAACCGGACCCCTGGCAACGCCTTCGCCCAATGCCGCCTGCAGCCCCAGTACGCCCGCATCGATGCCGCTGATTGCCGGCACCTTGCCCTTGAGCTCGGTTACCAAACGCACCGCCAGTTTCGGCCCCACGCCATTGGCGCGCCCGACCATCGCCTTGTCCTGCAACGCGATGGCGCTCGAAAGCTCTGCTGGCGACAGCGCCGAAAGGATCGCCAGCGCCACTTTCGAGCCCACGCCCTGCACCGAGGTCAACAGCTCGAACCAGGCCTTCTCGCCCTCGTTGCCGAAGCCATAGAGCCGGATCAGATCCTCGCGCACCAGCATTTCAATGAACAACACCGCTGCTTCGCCAACCCGTGGCAGGCTTTGCAGCGTCCGCGACGAGCAGAACGCCTGATAGCAAACCCCCTGCACATCGAGCAGAACGTAATCGTCGCCGAAACTGTCGACCATGCCCTTGAGCTTGCCGATCATGCGCTGGCCTTCAGCCGCAGTGCCGCCACCCGATGGTGGGCGTGGCAAATGGCGATCGCCAGCGCGTCGGCGGCGTCGGCGCCTTTGAAATCGGCAGTCGGCATCAGGATTTTGACCATGGCCTGGATTTGTACCTTGTCGGCATGACCGGTGCCCACCACCGATTTCTTGACCAGATTGGTGGCATATTCGAACACTGCGACGCCACGCTGTGCCGGCGTCATCAGCGCCACGCCGCGCGCCTGCCCCAGCAGCAGCGCCGATTGCGGACCCTTGTTGACGAAAGTTTCTTCCACCGCCGCTTCATCGGGCGCGAAGCGATCCATCAGCTCGCCCAGCCCCGCAAACAGCAGCGACAGCCGCTCCGCCAGCGGCAGATCGGTCGGCGGTGTCAAAGTGCCGCAGGCGACAAAACTCAGGCGATTGCCCCGGGTTTCGATCACCCCCCAGCCGCAACGCCGCAAGCCGGGGTCGATACCGATGATTCGTACTAGGTCCGTCATAACCAACCTTTATCTCGCGGCTGCTAGCCTACCAAACCTGATGTGAACAAACCAGAAACAAAAAAGTGGATAACCCTGTGATGGATAAAATTGCCGCCAAAGCGAAAACCCCATCTTCAAACCCCGTCCGTAGTTTGCCGCTCGGGAATGCAGGGGCAATGCGATGAGCGGGACGGATAACCGGCTGACCAAAAAAGCATGGCGCCGCGTCATCCGCTTCACCGGGCTGGTGACGGCGGCCTCGATTGCCGTTTCGGTGATCCTGACCAACGCCATCATGGAAACCATTTCCGCCGGCATCAACGTGCAGGGGCTATTTGTCGCCATCGCCTTGCCCGTGATTCTGGGTACGCCGATGATGTTTTATGTCCGCTACAAGCATGAGCAACTGCGCCTGGCCAATACGCGCCTCAACGTGCTGGCCACCACCGATTGGCTGACCGGCTGCCTCAATCGTGGCGCCTTTACCGAGCGCGCCACCCAGGACCTGACTGAAACTGCGCTATCAAATGGACCTGCGGAAGGGGCGCTGCTGATTATCGACGCCGATGACTTCAAATCGGTCAATGACCGCTTCGGCCATTTACACGGAGACGAGGCATTGCGGCTGATTGCCGGGGCCATCCGGGCCAATGTGCGGTCCACCGATATCGTCGGCCGCCTCGGAGGCGAAGAATTCGGCGTCTATCTTAGTCAGGCTTCGATGGACGTCGCCGACCAGGTTGCCGAGCGCATCCGCAAGGCCGTCGCCGCGCTGGACTTTACGCCCAATGGACATAGTTGCGGCCTGTCGATCAGCATCGGCGGCGCGGTGTTTGCCAAGCCAGGCCAGTTTGACCAACTCTATCGCCTTGCCGATCACCATCTCTATCAAGCCAAAAGCACCGGTCGTGACCGGGTCGCCATGATGCGAGCCGCCTGACCCATGCCACCGAACCACGCCTGATCCAGCCCATGACTTTCGTCCACGGTGCTTCGCCGCACTGCCTCTGTTTCGACATCAGCACTGGAATCCACATCGATGACCGAAAAACAGACAAGTCGCGTGCAAAGCTGGACCAGCGTCGGCCGCTGGACGCTATTGGGCACCTCTGGGTGTATTCTGGCCTCGCTGGCCTTCAACAGCTTTGCCTTTGGTGGACTGGGACAGGAGGCGATGCGCCGATCGCTGGTCAGCGCCACCGTGCTGCCACTGGTGCTGGGCGCCCCGCTGTTCTTTTTCATCAGCGCTCGCATGCGCGGCCTGATGATTTCCAACCGCCGCCTCGGCAAGATTGCCCGCACCGATAGCCTGACGCTCTGCCTCAACCGTGGCGCCTTCACCACCCGCGTCAATGCAGCGCTCGACAGCGACGATCCGGATCAGCTAAAGGGCGCGCTGCTGATGATCGATGCGGACAATTTCAAATCGATCAACGACCAGTTCGGCCACGATGCCGGGGACGAAGCCCTCCGCCTGATCGTGCGCTCAATCCGCTCGGTCCTGCGCACTGGCGATCTGCTTGGCCGCATGGGCGGCGAAGAGTTTGGCGTGTTTTTGCCCCACTCCGATTTCAAGGGTGCCGAAACCGTGGCCGAACGCATTCGTCGCTCGGTCAATCTGGCAGTATTTACCCCCGGTGACGTCTTGCGCCCAATCTCGGTCAGCATTGGTGGCGCGGTCTTTGAAGGCGCCACCACCTTTACCGATCTGTTCCGCATCGCCGATCAACGGCTTTATGGCGCCAAGGATACCGGCCGCAACCGCGTCAAGATCGCCTATGCCACCGACCATCCCGAGATCCTGTCCCGCGCCAGTTAGTCGGTCGCGCCGGTGCCATCCTGGTTTCGGCAAACAGCGCCGCATGGCCGCTCAAAACCAAACCGCCGGGCTCATCACCCGGCGGTTTGCGCTGTCAAATTCGATCTCAGGCGTCGAGCTTGGCCATGTCTTCGTCGCTCATCTCGAAGTTCGAATAGACGTTCTGCACATCATCGTCTTCTTCGAGCAGGCCGATCAGCTTCATCAGCGACGCGCCCTTGTCGGCATCGATCGGCGTATTGGTCTGCGGCTTCCAGATCGCCTTGACCGACTCGGCTTCGCCCAGCACTTTTTCAAGCGCGGCCGCCACATCGACCATGTTTTCGAACGAGGTATAAATCCAGTGGCCGTCTTCGTCGCTTTCGACGTCATCGGCGCCGGCATCGATCGCCGCTTCCATGATCTTGTCGGACGAACCAGCCTTGGCCGGATATTCGATCTCGCCAATCTTGTCGAACATGAAGCCGACCGAATTGGTTTCCCCCATCGCGCCGCCATTCTTGGAGAAGGTCGACCGCACGTTCGATGCAGTCCGATTGCGATTGTCGGTCAGCGTCTCGACAATGATTGCTACCCCGCCCGGGCCATAGCCTTCATAGCGGATTTCTTCGTAGTTCTCGCCATCATTGCCCATCGCCTTCTTGATGGCGCGCTCGATATTGTCGCGCGGCATCGACAGGGCGCGGGCATTGGTCACGGCCAGACGCAGGCGCGAATTGAACGCCGGGTCGGGCATGCCCATCTTTGCCGCGACGGTGATTTCACGCGCCAGCTTGGAAAAGACCTTGGAGCGAACCGCGTCGCTCTTGCCCTTGCGGTGCATGATATTTTTGGCGTGCGAATGGCCTGCCATTCAAGAACCCTCGGATCGTCGAACTACAAAATTTTGCCGCTTATAGCGGCAGCGTGATCAGAAATAAAGGCGCAGCAGACGAATTGCATTCGTTAACCGCGCTAACCCTCATATCTGGCTGCTGCCACGGCCGTAGCATAAAGTCGCCCCAGCATGGGAGGCAGCAATCGGGAATCTCATCTGGTGTTTTCTGTCCTTCCGCGGCCGGCTCGGGCGCGAAGCATTTGCGCTGGCACTGGTCTTTCTCGCGCTGAGCAACTGGTTGCTCGCTGATCTGATCAGGTCAATACTGCATAATACCGGGCCAATTTACTATGAACCAGGCAAACGCACTGCGGCCTTGGCAGCATCGTTGGTCGACGAGGCCTTCGCCGCCATCACCCTGCTATGGCCGAACCTGGCAATAACGGTTAAGCGCGTTCGCGATATCGGCATCCAGGTGCGCTATTATGTCGTTGCCTATATCGCACTGACGGTGCTTGTTATCGCTGCACCGCGCGTCGGCATCGCATTTGCATTCGGCGCCCTGCTGGCAGCAATCTTTACCCCAACCGGCAGCGTCGAGCGGTTTATGCCGCGCAGACGCGACCGCTAGAATACCGGCAGCGCCTGCGCCAGCGTTCCGCCAATCCGCACCGGCAATACCTTGACTGCCAGCCCGGTGCGCGGATCGGTTTCCACCGCCACCCCGCATAGCGTCGCCTCGCCTTCGGCCGGGGTAAACCTTCCGTTCTGCATCCCGGTCAGAAACCGGTGCAACGGTTCCTCCGCATCGACACCGATGATCGAGTCGAAATCCCCACACATCCCGGCATCCGCCATCAGCGCCGTGCCACCCTTGAGCACGCGCTGGTCGGAGGTTGGAATATGGGTATGGGTGCCCACAACCAGGCTCACCTTGCCATCAAGGAAAAACCCCATCGCCTGGATCTCCGAGGTCGCTTCGGTGTGAAAATCCACGATGATCGCGTCGGCCTGTTCACCCAGCGGGCAAGCCGCAATCGCCGCTTCCACCGCCCGGAACGGATCATCGATCGGCGGCAGGAACACCCGCCCCAGCGCATTGATCACCAGCACCCGGTGGCCATTGCGCCCCTCGACAAACATTGCCCCGCGCCCCGGCGTACCCGGCGCCATATTGATCGGCCGAACCAGAGTGGTTTCCCGCTCGATGAAGCTCACTGTCTCGCGCTGGTCGAACGCATGGTCGCCCAGCGTCACGATATCGGCGCCGGCATTGCGGATGGCATTGAAATGGGGCTCGGTCAGCCCCTTGCCATGGCTGGCATTCTCGCCGTTGACCACCACGAAATCAAAGCCATACTCGGCAATGATCCCCGGCAGCCGCTCCGTCACCGCGTCACGACCGGACCGGCCAACCACATCGCCCAGAAACAAAAACTTCATACGCGCTCGCCAAACCGGCGAATCCCCGCCTCGGTGATCACCGCATCGAGTGGCACGTCATGCTCCTCGCGCGGAATGTCTTTGATTTCCTGCGCCGCAAACGCCAGTCCGATCAGTCGTGGCCGCTTGTGCAATCGCGCCAGCGTGCGGTCATAATAACCCCCGCCATAGCCCAGCCGCGTACCCTTGGCATCAAATCCCAGCAGCGGCATCAGCACCACATCGGGCTCCGCCTGCGGCGCCAGCTCGGCCGGCGCCAGCGTGCCGAACCCGGCTTCATACAGCGAAGCTCCCTGCTCCCATACCCGCAGCTGCAGCGGCTCTTTCGGCCCCATCACCACCGGCAGCACCACCGGCTGGAAACTATCCATCAGCCGCACCAGGATCGGCTGGCAATCCAGCTCGTCCCGAATGCGCCAATAGGCAGCCACCACGTCGCCATAGCTGAGTTTAACGCCCTCAAAAAAGAAATTGCAGACCGCCCTGGCCGCATCGGCGCGCATGGCCTGCGGCAGGGCGGCGCGCTGCGCGTGGGCCTGAACCCGAAGCGCCGCCTTGGCCTGCTCGATCTGCTCGTTCACCATGCGGCCACGCCTGTCGCAAAAAATCAGGTGCCGCCCTGGCCGTGGGATACGCGATCCCGGGAACCTACTTTACGTAGGTGGGCGCCGTATGTCTGAGCCCAGGAGCCCAGTCAGGGACAGCTCCCTAAGGATCGTTAAGGCCCCGGGGATAATGGAATCCACACGCGCCGGGCAGCTAGGTTGATATAGGCGCTTTGCCAACGCGTGCAAAGAGCAATGCTATTGAAATGGCTCGTTTTGCCAATCCTGGCTTTGGTGAAAAACGCGGAGCACAACGATGTCTAGATCGTTCATCTCGTAAACGATCAAGTGAGACCCGAAGTATTTTGTTCGGACTGGGCCAGAAACAAATTTGCGCGAGGGCGAGGCGCCTGGATAGGCGGAGGCAAATTCCACGGCATGGCGAAGCAAATCAAGATAGGCGTTGGCCGCCCATTCTCCGAATTCTCGCTTTCCGGATTCGTACAGCCAATAGATATCGTCTGCCGCTCGTTCAGAGATCACATAAGCCACTTTAGGCCGCGTCAGATTTTACATGCGCCGCGCGTTTCTTCGCCTCTACGAAAATCTCCTCCAGCGTCAGAGGACTAATTCCGCTGTCTCGGCCTTCTTGCACCAAACGCTCAAACTCGGCCCATTTTTCTAGCCGTTGTTGATCGCGCCGGATCAAGTCGCGCACATAATCACTGCTGTTGCCAAATTGTCCGCTTGCAACGCGCTCCTCCACCCATTCCTTCATCTGATCGGGGAGCGAAACATTCATCGTGGCCATGGCAAAACTCCTTTGCCTGACCTTAGCAAAGATTGGCAAACTTTGCCATAAGCAGGAACCTAGTTCTGCTGCACTGGCGCCGTCTCGTCGATTGCACTGGCCACTGCTTCCAGCCGGTCGGCAGCCTCGCCCAGCTTGATCGCCAGGCGACGTTCCATCTCCTCGGCCTCGCGGGTCAATTGCTGGCCGGCATCGGTGAGGTCGGCCACCTCGGCCCGCAACACCGCAATCTTGCGCTCGGCTTCGACCAACTCATCCACCATGGCGATCCCCGCCATCACGGTCAGCCGGTTATCGCCGATCTCGCCGACTGCACCCTTCAGCCCCTCGACCTGATCGTTGAGCCGCTTTGCCAGCCCGATCAGATGCTGCTGCTGGCCCTCTTCGCACGCCATGCGATATTTGCGGCCATTGATCTCGACATTGACTTCAGGCATCGGCACTCACCCCTGCGATACGCTATTTGGCCAGCACTTCGCGCACTGTCTCCATCGCCTCGACCAATCGGCGCGACACATCATGCGCGCTGTCATCGAGTCGTTTGGCCCGCGCCGAGGCCTTGTCCAGTTCACTGGCCAATTTAGCCCTTTCCGAGACCAGCCTTTGCGTATCCACTTCGATCCGGTTGATCGAGCGCATCCGTCCGCTGAGGCCCCGCATGCTGTTTTCCAGCCGACCAAGCGCGCGCTCGAACCGCGCAGCCGAGGCTTCGAGCCCGTCTTCAAGCTGATTATCGCTCATTGCCCCTATCGCCCTCGTCCGCCGTCGATTCCGCCCAGTGCAGTAAGCCTTACGCCCGCCCTCAATGCAACGGGAACCGGCGTGATCAGTCACAGCACGGCTGCGGCCACATTTGGGCAACTGCGACATCAAACCGACATTTACGGTCCGGTATCACTTGAACATCGGCACAAGGCCCTGTTATGCCTCAGACCGCCTTGTGGAGGAGGCCTTGCAACCTCCTGTCCCCAGTTTAAGCGCCAGCAGAGAGCGGAACGCCTGATGACGAACACAGCCCAGCAGAACGATTTGGCCAATGCCATCCGGTCCCTCGCCATGGACGCCGTCGAAAAGGCCAATTCCGGTCACCCGGGCCTGCCGATGGGCTGCGCCGATATTGCCACGGTGCTGTTCACCAAGGTGATGAAGTTCGATCCCGCTGACAGCAAGTGGGCCGACCGCGATCGCTTCGTGCTGTCGGCCGGCCATGGCTCGATGCTGCTGTATTCCTCGCTTTACCTGCTGGGCTACGAAGACATGACCATCGACCAGGTCAAGAATTTCCGCCAGCTCGGCTCCAAGACTGCGGGTCACCCCGAATACCACTTTGCCAAGGGCATCGAAACCACCACCGGCCCGCTCGGCCAGGGCATCGGCAATGCTGTCGGCATGGCCATTGCCGAAGCCAAGCTGGCTGCCGAATTCGGTTCCGACATCGTCGATCACCATACCTGGTGCCTCGCCGGTGACGGCTGCCTGATGGAAGGCATTTCCCAGGAAGCCATCGCTTTCGCCGGCCACCTCAAGCTCCACAAGCTGACGGTGATCTGGGACAACAATTCCATCACCATCGATGGCGCCGTGTCCAATTCCGACAGCACCGACCAGATCGCCCGCTTCAAGGCGTCGGGCTGGAACACCATCGAAATCGACGGCCACGATCAGGATGCCATTGAAGCAGCTCTTCTTCAGTCCAAAAAATCCGACAAGCCGACCCTGATCGCCGCCAAGACCACCATCGGCTTCGGCGCCCCCAAGAAGGCCGGCACCGAAAAATCCCACGGCGCCCCGCTCGGTGCTGAAGAACTGGCCGGCGCCAAGCAAAATCTCGGCATCACCTACCCGGCCTTTGAAATTCCGTCGGGCATCCTCGACACTTGGCGCGCCGCCGGCACCCGGTCGCAGAACGTGCGCGGCGAATGGCAGTCGCGCCTGGCCGCCAATTCCAGCAAGAGCGAGTTCGAACGCCGCACCGCCGGCACCCTGCCTGCCGGTTTTGCCGACGCCATGGTCGCCTATAAAAAGAAGCTTTCCGAAGACAAGCCCAAGGTTGCCTCCCGCAAGGCTTCGCAGATGGCGCTCGAAGTCATCAACAAGTTCCTGCCCGAAACCCTGGCTG
Source organism: Devosia sp. (assembly GCF_039927955.1). GTDB lineage: Bacteria > Pseudomonadota > Alphaproteobacteria > Rhizobiales > Devosiaceae > Devosia. The sequence goes on from NZ_JBDSUA010000046.1 coordinate 31,821, forward strand.
GCTCTGCCGACCTCACCCATTCCAACCTCACCAACACGCCCGAAACCATCGCCTTCCAGGCCAACAATTATTCGGGCCGCTACATGATGTACGGCATCCGCGAACACGGCATGGCCGCTGCCATGAACGGCATCGCCCTGCATGGCGGTCTGATCCCCTACGGCGGCACCTTCATGTGCTTTACCGATTATGCCCGCCCCTCGATCCGCCTGTCGGCGATCATGGAACAGCGCGTCATCTACGTGATGACCCATGACTCCATCGGTCTGGGCGAAGACGGCCCGACCCATCAGCCGGTCGAACACATGTCGGCCCTGCGCGCCATTCCGCAGCTGCTGGTGTTCCGCCCGGCCGACGCCGTGGAAACCGCCGAATGCTGGCAACTGGCCATCGAAACCGCCGATCGCCCGTCGATCCTGGCCCTGTCGCGCCAGAACCTGCCGACCGTACGCACCGAACACACCGCCGAAAACCTCTCGGCCAAGGGCGCTTACACCCTGGTCGGCCCGGCTGATGCCAAGGCGGTGATCTTTGCCACCGGCTCCGAAGTCGCCATCGCCGTCGAAGGCCAAAAGCTGCTCGCCGAAAAAGGCATCTCGGCCCGCGTCGTCTCGGTGCCGTCGATGGAGCTGTTCCACAACCAGCCCCAGGCCTATCAGGATGAAATCATCGGCAAGGGCGTTGCCCGCGTTGCCGTCGAAGCCGGCATCAAGATGAGCTGGGACTGGATCCTTGGCCGCAAGGGGCGCTTTGTCGGCATGCACGGCTTTGGCGCGTCCGGCCCCATCGAGGCGCTCTACGCGCACTTTGGTATTACGCCACAAGCCGTTGTTGAAGCCGTCACCGCACAGTTGTAAGAGAGCGCTACCTCTCCCCTGATCCTTACCCTCTAGGAGCTCCCATGGCAGTTCGCGTCGCCATCAATGGTTTTGGCCGTATCGGCCGCAATGTTCTGCGCGCCATCATCGAATCTGGCCGCACCGATATCGAAGTCGTTGCCATCAACGACCTCGGCCCGGTGGAAACCAATGCGCACCTGTTCCGCTTCGATAGCGTCCATGGCCGCTTCAACGGCACCGTCACCGTCGATGGCGATACCATCGATGTTGGCCGTGGCCCGATCAAGGTTACTGCAGTCCGCAATCCCGAAGAGCTGCCGCATGCCGCCATGGGCGTCGATATCGCCCTGGAATGCACTGGCATCTTCACCTCCAAGGAAAAAGCCTCGGCCCATCTCAAGGCTGGTGCCAAGAAAGTGCTGATCTCGGCCCCCGGCGATGGCGCTGACCTGACTGTGGTGTTTGGCATCAACCACCACCAGCTGACCCACGACCACATCGTGGTCTCCAACGCCTCGTGTACTACCAATTGCCTGGCGCCCGTTGCCTATGTCCTGCACAAGGAATTCGGCATCGAAAAGGGAATGATGACCACCATCCATTCCTATACCGGTGACCAGCCGACGCTCGACACCATGCACAAGGATCTGTATCGCGGCCGCGCTGCGGCGCTCAGCCAGATTCCGACCTCGACCGGCGCTGCCAAGGCCATTGGCCTGGTGCTCCCCGAGCTCAAGGGTAAACTGGATGGCGTATCGATCCGCGTTCCCACCCCGAACGTGTCCTGCGTTGACTTCAAGTTCATCACCAAGCGCGATGTAACCGCCGACGAAATCAATGCCGCGATCAAGAAATACGCCGATGGCGAGCTCAAGGGCATCCTGGGCTACACCACCCAGCCCAACGTCTCGATCGACTTCAACCACGATAGCCACTCATCCACCCTGGCGTTCGATCAGACCAAGGTGATGGGCGGCAACTTCGCCTCGATCCTGAGCTGGTACGACAACGAATGGGGCTTCTCCAACCGCATGGCCGACACCGCCGTGGCGCTGGGCAAGACGCTCTAATTGCACGCCTTCCACGACGCTATCGGTTCTCCGCCTTCTCCCCTTGTGGGAGAAGGTGCCCGAACGGCGGATGAGGGGTATGCTGCAGTCTGGAGTGGAGCATGATCCTCTCCGCCCGCTGGAAAAGCCCCGACAGCATCGAACACTGCCACATCAATCGCCGCGAATCCGACACCCGCATTCGCGGCGCCATCATCGGCCCTGACTACGGCCTGTTCTACCGCCTCAAGCTCAATGACATCGGCAATGTCCGCGACCTGGTGCTCGAACGCACCGATGGCCGCAGCCTGGAACTCTATTCCGACGGCGCCGGCAACTGGTCCGACGACCGCGCCGAACCGCTGCCCGACCTGCGCGGCTGCATCGACATCGACCTCTCGGCCTCCCCGCTGACCAATTCGCTCCCGATCTGGCGCACCGAACTGCTCATCGACACCCCCCAGCGCTTCCGCATGGCCTGGATTGACGTGGCCACCCTGGCGGTCCAGCCCGACCAGCAGATTTACACCAAACTCGACTCCACCCACCTCCGCTACCAATCCGCCGATGGCAGCTTCGAGCGGATCATCGAAGTCGATGAAAACGATCTCGTGGTGAACTACCCCGGCCTGTTCGAGCGCGGCTGAACTTCCATTTTTTGGAACGAAGGTATCAGTCGACACCTCCCCCTTGCGGGGAACTGTTTACTTGGACTTTTTGGAGGTGCAGCACGCGTCGCCCACCCCCACCCTTGATCCCTCCCCACAAGGGGGAGGGTTTCGACTGCGGATTTTGAGCAGGAACCATCGCAACAGTCAGGTCTCCCTCCCCCTTGTGGGGAGGGGACAGGGGTGGGGGTAGCTAAGCCACGATACCGGAGCGTCGCACCCTTCCCACCAAGAGCCTGCGTGAGGCATTAGCATTGTGAGAAGGTCAAACCTTTCTCTCCGCGAGCGCCTGCGCCATAGTCGATACACGAGCTCATCCGGACCCACCCATGGCCACTCAAATCCTCATCGTCATGATGGCCGCCATCGGGCTGACCATCTTTGCCGAAGCCAGGCAGTTTCAGGCCCCGCTGCTGCTGGTGATCGTGGGCATGATCGTCTCCTACATCCCGGGCATTCCACCCACCGAGATCGAACCCGAAATCATCCTCGGCCTCGTCCTGCCGCCACTGCTGTTCTCGGCCGCGCTGGATTTTTCGTTTTTCAGCTTCATGCGCCGCGTCGGCTCCATCGCCAATCTGGGGATTTTCCTCGTCACCATCACCGCCATCGTCGTCAGCGTGCTGCTCAGCGGCTGGCTGACCGTGCTGACCATCCCCGGCGCGCTGATCCTTGGCGCGGTGATCGCCCCCACCGATGCCGTCAGCGCCATTTCCATTGGCGAGCGCCTCGGCCTCACCAAGCGCTTGATGACGGTGCTGAAGGGCGAAAGCCTGGTCAACGATGCTGCCGCACTGACCCTGTTTACCCTTGCCACCGCTGCCGCCACCGGCGAGAAAACCTTCATCAGCAATGGCGTGCTGTATTTCCTGTTTGCCGCCGGGCTTGGCGCCATTCTCGGCTTGATCCTGGGTAATATCGTGCACGCCATCCGCCGCAAGTTGCACAATGCCACCATGGTCACGGCCCTGACCATCATCACCCCCTTCGCCGCTTATCTGTTGGCCGAAGAGCTGCATATGTCGGGCGTCATGTGCGTGGTGTTCACCGGCTTTGCCCTGGGCTTTCACGCCACCGATCTGAAATTTGATGGCCGCATCCAGCAGCGCGAAGTCATGCAACTGGTCGATGCGCTGCTCGAAGCCTTCGTGTTTTCGTATCTCGGCCTGCAATTTCGCTTCGTGCTCGAAGGCGCCATCAGCAGCGGCACCGATATCTGGTCATTGTTCAAGCTCTCAGGCCTGACGCTGGCCGTGGTCATCGTCGTCCGCATTGTCTGGATCCTGTGCAGCGCCGCCCTCGGACGTCTGATCCATCGCCGTCGCCTCGCCCGCGCCAAAACCCATCCGCCGCGCCGGCCATTGGCCGATCCGCTGAGTTGGAAAGAAAATCTGGTGCTCAGTTGGTCGGGCATGCGCGGCGTCGTCACCGTTGCCGCCGCCGCCGGTACGCCACTGCTCACCTCAACTGGCGAAGCTCTGCCTGATCGCGACCTGATCATCGCCATCGCCTTCCTTGTCGCCATCGGCACGCTGATTTTCCAGGGCCTCAGCCTGCCTTGGCTGATCGGCTGGCTCAAAATCGACAGCAGCAGTGATGCCGCCTATCGCGTCGATCAGTTCGGCATTGCCCGGGCCGCCATGATCAAGGCCGGCAAGGAAGCAGCCGATCGCTTCCGCGCCGCTCATCCCGAAGCCGGCCAGTCCCGCGTCGCTGAACTCGTTCTGTCCGAAAGCCAGCGCGAAGCCATGCTCAAACCGCGTGAGGGCGAAGCCCCGATCGATCGCGACCTGATGTTCACTTTGGTCCGCGACGTCCAATCCGCTCGCCGCGGCGCCCTGATCGCCGAACGCAATGCCGGCCGCCTCAACGACGAAGCCCTGCGCGAACTGCTCGAAGGCATCGACCTCGAACAGGCTCTGATGGCCCGCCGCGGCCAAAACCTGATCGACCAGCAATCCGCCCGCTAACTTGCTCATCCTCAAATCATAAGAACCCGCGTAGCCGCACATCACCCCCGGTTCCATCGTCTCCCTCCCCCTTGTGGGGAGGGGACAGGGGTGGGGTGCTGCATCACCCGTGAACTCCCATCCTGTCACCCCGGAGTCATCAAACCCCGCTATCATGCTCACCGTAAAACGTTGGGTTCAGTCATGTTTCACGTCATGCCCAGGATCATGGCCGCCATTCCGGTGCTGGCCGCCTGCGCCGGCTGGCTCAGCCAGCCACTGCTGCATCTGCTCGCACCGCTCATCGGCGCGCTGTTCCTGCTCTGGCGTGATCGCGCCATTCGCCGCCGCGTCGGCCAATCCGCCTGGCCCAGCGACGGCTTCGCCCGCCACGTGCTGACCGATGATCTGGGCAATCTGCTGGGCCTGACCCTGTTCACCGCACCACTGATGCTGTTGGTCTATGGCCTGCACATGCTGGTCCTGCCGTTTTAGGCAACGCTTCGGACTTCCTTCCCCGATGCCACTCTGCTACGCACGAACCCATTCGCGCATTCGGAGAGCCCACCATGACCGGCACGTTCAAAACCCTTTCTGACCTCGACCTCAAGGGCAAGCGCGTGCTGCTGCGCGCCGATCTCAATGTGCCGGTAGCCGATGGCAAGGTGACCGATGCCACCCGCATCGAGCGCCTCGTCCCCACCATCCGCGAAATCGTCAAGCATGACGGCAAGGCCATCCTGCTCAGCCATTTCGGTCGCCCCAAGGGCAAGGTAGATCCGCAATTTTCGCTCGAAGTCGTCGCCTCCACCGTCGCTGACCTCACCGGCCATCCGGTTGGTTTCATCGCCACCGACTGGGTCGATGTCAGCGCCGCCAAAAAGGCCATCGATGACGCCCCGCCCGGCTCGGTGCTGATCCTGGAAAACACCCGCTTCCATCCCGGCGAAGAAGCCAATGATCTGGAGCTGGCCAGGCGCATGGCCTCGCTGGGCGACGTCTATGTCAACGACGCCTTCTCCGCTGCACACCGCGCCCACGCCTCCACCGAAGCGCTGGCCCACCTGCTTCCCGCTGCCGCGGGCCTTGCCATGCAGGCCGAATTGACCGCGCTCGAAGCCGGCCTCGGCGCGCCGAAAAAGCCGGTCGTCGCCATTGTCGGCGGCGCCAAGGTTTCGTCCAAGATCGATCTTTTGGAAAACCTGGTCACCAAGGTTGATGGTCTGGTGATCGGCGGCGGCATGGCCAACACCTTCCTGCACGCGCTCGGCCACAACATGGGCAAGTCGCTCTGCGAAAAGGATCTTGCCGAAACCGCCCTGCGCATCATGGACAAGGCCGAAAAATCCGGCTGCGCCATCATCCTGCCGATCGACGGTGTCGTCGCCTGGCACTTCAAGGCCAATGCCCCTACGCGCCTTTATGGCGTCGATGCCATCGACCCCGATGGCATGATCCTCGATGTTGGTCCGTCGTCCATCGAACGCATCAAGGGCGCCATTGATGATGCCCATACGGTGGTCTGGAACGGCCCGCTCGGCGCCTTTGAAATGCACCCCTTCGATGCCGGCACCGTCGAAATCGCCAAATTCGTCGCCGCCCGCACCAAGGCCGGCAAGCTGGTATCCGTCGCTGGTGGCGGCGACACCGTCGGCGCCCTCGCCCACGCCGGCGTCAAGGACGCCTTCACCTACGTCTCCACCGCCGGCGGCGCCTTCCTCGAATGGATGGAAGGCAAGCCCTTGCCCGGCGTCGAAGCGCTGAAGGCTTGAAGCCTCAGCGATCGCAGTCATCACCCTCGCCCCTTGCGGGACTTGGAGGTAGTGGCGCAGCCACAAACCGCTCCAGTGAAGCGGTTTGAACCGAACAAGACAGATTTCCTGCGTTCAGCAGGAAATCAGGGTGAGGGGTTGCTCCCGCATACGCCGGTCCGCGACAGATCGATAGGGTCCGCCGCGCTTGGCTCCTTTTCTCGGTAAGGAAAGGAGGCCCGCCGCCACACGTCCTTCCATACAAGTTCCCAATTGGTCGTATAGCCCTTGGTCTAATCGACTCGCCGCCGGAGTGAACCTTAATCTGCGGTTTTAAAGACCAACCATATCGGGACCGCCCAAAATGTCGTTGAACGCAATTGCCCAGAAGCTGATGAAACCTGGAATGGGCATTCTCGCCGCCGACGAATCCGAGCCCACGATCGCCAAGCGCTTCACCAAGATCGGCCTCAATTCGACGCTCGATCTGCGCCGCGACTATCGCGAAATGCTGTTTCGCTCCAAGGAAGCGATGCAGAACTATATTTCCGGCGTCATCCTGACCGAAGAAACCCTTGAACAATCCGCCGTCGATGGCACCGCCTTCCGCGCCATTCTGGCCGAAGCGGATGTTATTCCCGGCATCAAGGTGGATCGCGGCGCGTTCCCGATGCCCGGTGAAGCCGGCGAAAAAATCACCGAAGGGCTCGATGGCCTGCGTCAGCGCCTCGCCCATTACGCCAAGCTCGGCGCCGGTTTTGCCAAATGGCGCGGCGTCATCACCATCAATGACATCGCTCCCACCCGCAACAATATCCGTGCCAATGCCCACGCCTTGGCGCGCTATGCCATTCTCTGCCAGGAAGCCGGCATCGTGCCGATCGTCGAGCCCGAAGTGGTCGGCGATGGCGATCCGGGCGATCACTCGATCCGCAAGACCGAGGACGTGACCGGGGAAACCCTGGAAGCCGTGTTCAAGGAACTGCGTCTTGCCGGCGTCGATCTGGCGGGCATGCTGCTCAAGCCAAACATGGTGCTGGCCGGCACCAAGGCCAAGGATCGCCCCAGCGTCGAGGAAGTCGCCCGCCGCACCGTCGCCATCCTGCGCGAACACGTCCCCGCTGCCGTCCCCGGCATTGCCTTCCTCTCCGGCGGCCAGACCGACGAAGAGGCGACGGCCCACCTCAATGCCATGAACGAAATCGGCGGCCTGCCCTGGCCGCTGACCTTCTCCTATGGCCGCGCCCTGCAAAATGTGGCGCTGGTCACCTGGGCTGGCGAACGGACCAATGTGCCGGCAGCCCAGGCGGCATTCAGCCACCGCGCCAGGATGAATTCGTTGGCCGCCCTCGGCCAGTGGCGCACCGACCTCGACAAAGCTGCCTGATTTCGTCTTGACGTCCCAACGTCACACTGGCCGCATCCTCCCGGGGATGCGGCTTTTCTTTATCCTTAATCCGTTTCACGTTTGCGCTGAATCACCCAAAAACGCGGTGTCATACCGGCGCAGGCCGGTACCCATCTTGATATCTCGGGGTGGGCCCCGGCCTGCGCCGGGGTGACAATCCAGCTCTGGGCTGTTCATTTGAAAGATGAAACGCTCTGGATGCTCCAGATTGCGCAACCCGGCAAATTCGACGTAAGGAACGCATCACCCTTTTGTCGCCCAAATGCGGCGTCATAGCTTGCTCGTATCGATTGTCCGGAAGCCCATGGCCGCTCAACTGTTCCTGCTCACCCCGCTCGATGCCGACCTGCAGAGCTTTCCGCCCCGGCTGATGGCTGCGCTCAGCGCCGCCGAAGTGTCCGCCTTGCTGGTCCGCCGTGGCGCACTGGACGATGCCGCCTATGCGGCGCTGACCAAGTCGCTGATCAATATCGGCCAGGGCGCCGGCTGCGCCGTGCTGGTCGAGGATGACATCGCGCTGGCCAAGCGCCTCGGCGCCGATGGCGTCCACATCACCGGCGATGCCAAGGCGGTCAAGGCCGCCGTCGCGGCGCTCAAGCCCGCCCTCATCGTTGGCGCCGGCCCCTTCGCCACCCGCCACGACGCCATGACCTGCGCCGAACTCAATATCGATTACGTGTTCTTCGGCGCGCTCGATGACCAGCCCGATGCCAAGGGGCTGGAATTGGCCCAATGGTGGGCCGAGACCTTCGAAATCCCCGCCGTGCTCAGCGATCCTGCCGCCACGGCAGAAGCCGCAAACGATCATGGCGCCGAATTCTTCGCCCTATCCAGCAGCCTCTGGGCAACAGCCAGGCCGGAAGCCACACTGGCCGCCATCGCCGAAGCGCTGGCGCCATGAGCCGGCTCCTCGCCACTGCCGCAGCGCTGCTGCTGTTGACCGCTCCGGCCTTTGCCCAGGCCAGTGAAGCTGAAGACATCAGCAGCTCGATCTTTGGCCCGCGCATCCCCACGGACGACGCCTATGGCGCCTTCCAGCGCGGCTATTACCTGACAGCCCTTGCCGCTGCCCTGCCCCGCGCCGAAAAGCAGGATGCCGCCGCCCAGACCCTGATTGCCGAAATCTACGCCAAGGGCCTTGGCGTCGCCGAAAACCCCGCCCGCGCCGCTGGCTGGTATCAACTGGCCAGCAATAATGGCGACAAGCTTGCCAGCTTCGAACTCGCTTTGCTTTATGAAAATGGCGATGGCGTGCCGGAAAACCGCGAACGCGCCGCCGCCCTGTTCGTCAAGGCCGCCGACGCCGGCTACGTTCCGGCCAAATACAATGTCGCTTTGCTGATGGTCGAAGGCCGCTATGCCAAGCCTGACCTGCTCAAGGCCGCCGCGCTGATGAAGGAAGCTGCCGACGCCGAACTGCCCGAAGCGCAGTACGATTACGGCACCATGCTGGTCCAGGGTGCCGGCATTGCCCCCGACAGCAAGCAGGGCGCCCACTATATCGGACTCGCCGCCGAACAGGGCCTGATCAGCGCCCAGATCGATTATGCCACCATCCTGTATCTGGGCGATGGCGTCCCCAAGGATCTCGAAGGCGCCGTCAAATGGTATGCTGCCGCCGCCGGCGCCGGCAACGCCGTGGCGCAGAACCGCTATGCCAAGTTGCTCGCCGCCGGCGAGGGCGTCACCGCCAATCTGCAGGACGCCGCCATGTGGCGCGCGCTCGCCCGCCGCCAGGGCCTCAACGATACCAGTCTTGATCGCCTGCTCGGCAAGATCGACAAGGATGATCTGGCCAAGGGCGAAGAACGCGCCCGCTTCTGGCCCTCCACGCCACCCACCCAAACTGCCGCTGCTGCCCCGCTCGATGCGCCGGTTCCAGCGACCCCGCCGGTCGTCGAACCGCAAAAGCCTTGAACAAAGCCCCATTCTGAGGCAATAAGCGCCCGCGTCCGCCTCACGTCCGGGCCAATCATTTCGTTCCTAGCGCCCACACCCGACGAGCCGCTCCGGCTTTCGGCGCTTTGGCGCTCCAGCAAGAAGTCACCTCAATGGCCAAAATCAACGGCAATGAAGTCCGCCCCGGCATGGCAATCATGCACCAGGATCGCCTGTGGGTCGCGGTCAAGGTCGATCACGTCAAGCCCGGCAAGGGCGGCGCCTATGCCCAGGTTGAACTCAAGGCCATTCTGGGCGGCACCAAGCTCAACGAGCGCTTCCGCTCCGCCGAAACCGTCGAGCAGGTTGACCTCGAATTCCGTGACTTCACCTATCTCTACGAGCAGGGCGACAGCCTGGTATTCATGGACCAGGACAGCTACGAGCAGATCGAATTGCTCAAGGAATTCGTCGGCGACCGCGCCGCCTTCCTGCAGGATGGCATGAAGATCACGGTCGAAATGCACGAAGAGACCCCGCTGGGCGTGCGTTTCCCCGCCAACGTCGTCCTCGAAGTCGTCGAAGCCGATCCGGTGGTCAAGGGTCAGACCTCGTCCAACCAGTTCAAGCCGGCCAAGCTGTCCAACGGCCTCAAGGTCATGGTGCCGCCGTTCATCTCCACGGGCGAGCGCATCGTCGTCGACACCACCGAAGTCACCTACATGCGCCGGGCCGACTAAGCCATGGCACGCTCGGCAATTCTGCACGTCATGGTCCAGGCCGCCATCAAGGCAGGCAAGTCGCTCACCAAGGACTTTGGCGAGGTCGAAAATCTGCAGGTCTCGCGCAAGGGTCCGGCCGATTTCGTCTCCAATGCCGATCGGCGGGCCGAGCAGATCTGCTTTGAGGAACTCAAGAAGGCGCGCCCCACCTACGC
>NZ_JBDSUA010000047.1:0-57902 GCF_039927955.1 Devosia sp.
CTCCCTCAAGGGGCGAGGGGAAGAGCGAGTCGAGGTCGCGAGGTCCACAATATGCAGGGTTATCTTTGGTTCATCGGGAAGCGCGCATTGCAGCTTCTTGCGGTGATTTTCTTCGGTGTGTCGGCGACGTTTCTGGTGACGCATCTGTCGCCGATCAGTCCGGTTGAAGCAGCGCTTGGGCGCATGACGGCACGGTCCAATTCGGCACCGGAAGCGGTGCAGGCGATGCGGGAGGCGCTGACGGCCATGTATGGCGTCGATCAGCCCATTCTCCAGCAATATGGAAGTTTCTGGGTGCGACTGATGCACGGCGACCTGGGGCCGTCGATGATCGCGTTTCCGACGCCGGCGATGACGCTGGTGATGCGGGCCCTGCCGTGGACCGTCGGGCTTTTGACGGTGTCGATCTTGATCAATTTCCTGGTCGGCAACCTGCTCGGGGCCTTGGCTGGCTACAATCAGAACAGCCGTCTGCTTAAGGGCTTTGGCGTGATCGCCATGGGCCTGCAGCCGATCCCGCAATATATCGTGGCCTTCGTCCTCCTTATCATCTTCGGTTTTCTGTGGCCGGTGCTACCCATTTCGGGCGGCTTCTCGATGGATGTGACCACGGGCTGGACCTGGCAATTTGCCGGCTCGGTGATCGTGCATTCCATATTGCCGGCAGCATCATTGGTGCTGGTCGGGTTTGGCGGCTGGTTCCTCGGCATGCGGGCGCTGGTCAGCAATGTGGTGACGGAAGATTACGTGACCTATGCAGAACTGGCCGGCGTGCAACGCAGCACGATCGTTGGTGGCTATGTGGTCCGCAACGCGCTGGTACCACAGCTGACGGCGCTGGCAATGACACTGGGCGGAGTGTTTTCGGGCACGGTGATCGTGGAGCAGGTGTTCAACTATCCCGGGCTCGGCTCGCTGCTGATCGATGCTGTGGGTGGCGGTGATTTCTCGCTGGTGCTGGCCGTGGGAACAGTCTCGGTGACCGCAGTGGCGGTGGCCATCTTCATCATCGACCTGCTGCACCCCCTTCTCGATCCACGCGTACGGGCGGAGTAAGTCCATGTTTGCCGTATTCCGCGATCTCATTCGCTACAATATCGAATTTGCGATCGGCACGGTGCTGGTGACCGCTATCGTCATCTTCGCGCTGCTGAGCTTCTTTTCGCCGGTCGACACCACGATGATCTATCTGGTGCCGCCGGACATGGCGCCATCGCCGCAATACTGGTTTGGCACCAATTCGCGTGGCCAGGACCTGTTCTGGCAGATGTCCACCGCCATGCGGAACAGTTTGACCTTCGGCATCATCGTGGCGACGCTGAGCCGGGTGATCTCGCTGACGGTGGGGCTGGCGTCGGGCTATATCGGCGGGTGGGTCGACCGGGTGCTGATGTTCGTCAACGACATCTTCGTCGCCGTGCCGATCTTTCCGGTGCTGGTGCTGTTCTATTTCGTATTGCGCAACAATCTCGACAGCCTGACGCTGGCCTTCATCATGGCCGCATTCGGCTGGCCGTTCGACGCACGGCTGATCCGCTCGGTGGCGCTGGGGCTCAAGCACCGTGAGTTCACGCGCCATGCGGTGTTTGCCGGGATGAGCACGCCAAAGATTCTGCTCGAAGAGCATCTGCCCTATGTGATGCCGATCGTGTTCTCGACCTTCATGGCCAATATGCTGTGGTCGATCGGGCTGGAAGTGACGCTGGCGGTGCTGGGCTTCACCAATATCAACAACCCCACCATCGGCACGACGCTCTACTGGGCCAACAATCACTCGGCCATGGTGGTGGGCGTGTGGTGGTGGATTGCCATCCCGGTGGTGCTCATCGTCGTCACGTTCATCGGGCTGTTCCTGCTGGCCGTATCGATGAACGAGTATATCGACCCGCGCAGCCGCCTGCGCCGCATGGGAGCATAGGCCATGACCCAGGACATTCTTACGGTCGAAGGCCTCAAGGCCTATTACCAGATGAGCTATTTCGGCATCGAACGCGAAGTGCGGGCGGTCGACGACATCACCATGACGGTGCGCAAAAACGAGATCTACGGCATTGCCGGGGAAAGCTCGTCGGGCAAGACCTCATTCATCAAGGTGCTGGCGGCTGCCATCAGGCCGCCGATGCGGATCGTTGCCGGATCGGTGAAGTACGATTTCAAGAGCGGGCCGATCGATGTCGCCACCGCCACGCCGGCTGAGATCGAAGCCGTGCGCTGGCGCCGCCTGAGTTACATCATGCAGGGCTCAATGAGTGTACTCAACCCGGTGCGCCGGATCGGCAAGACCTTCGAGGACTTTGCCAAGCGGCCGCTGGGGCTGAGCAGCGAGGCATATCGTGAGCGGGTGCTGAACCACCTGGAACGGCTGAAGTTGCCTGCCGATGTGTTGCGCGCCTATCCCCATGAGCTTTCCGGGGGTATGCGGCAGCGGGTGACCATCGGGCTGGCCACAGTATGCCATCCCGAGTTCGTCATCGCCGATGAGCCGACGACGGCGCTCGACGTGGTGGTGCAGAAGGAAGTGCTGGGACTGATCCGCGAAATCCAGCAGGAGATGGGCTCGTCCGTGGTGTTCGTGACCCACGATATGAGCGTGCATGCCAATATGGCTGACCGCGTCGGCATCATCTATGCTGGCAGACTGGTGGAGGAAGGCCCGACCCGGCAGATGTTCTTCCAGCCAAGGCACCCCTATACGGCGCATCTGGTGGCGAGCCTGCCGCGCATTGGCGACCGGACGCAGCGACCGGCGCTGGAGGGACGTCCGCCAAGCCTTGGCAATCCGCCAGCCGGGTGCCGGTTTCACCCAAGGTGTCCCCTGGCCATCGACAAGTGCAAGATCGAAGTGCCGCCGCTGGAAACCGTGGCAAACGACCATCGTACCGCTTGCTGGCGGTGGAAGGACGTGGAACCGCTGGTCGGCCCACAGGCCGTGCTGGGAGCAATGGCATGACTGCGCTGCTGAACGTCAGCAATGTGTCCAAGACCTTCGTCATGGGTGGATTGCTATCACGCAAGACGGTGCAGGCGGTGGATGATGCCAGCCTGTCGCTGAGCGTCGAGAAGCCGGAGATTTTCACGATCATTGGCGAGAGCGGGTCGGGCAAGACCACACTCGCCCGCATGATCCTGGGGCTGGAACTGCCCACGAGCGGCGAAATCAGTTTCCGCGGCAAGACGGTGAGTCATCGTGTCGGGCGGCAGGAACGGCTGGAGTTCATGGCTAATGTGCAGCCGGTGTTCCAGAACCCGTTCGAGGCGTTCAATCCGCTGAAGCGGATCGACCGGTATCTGGAATCGACGGCAAAGCGGTTCCTGCATCTCAAGAAGCGCGACGACCTCGATGGCGCCATGGATGGCGCTTTGCAGAAGGTCGGGTTGAGCCTTGCCGAGGTGAAAGGGCGCTATCCCCACGAGATGAGCGGCGGGCAATTGCAGCGCGCGGCGATCGCGCGGGCGCTGATCCCCAATCCGCCGCTGCTGGTGGCCGACGAGCCCGTGTCGATGGTGGATGCGTCGCTGCGCATGAGCATTGTCAACCTGCTGAAATCACTGCGCGATGATCTGGGCGTCTCGGTCATCTACATCACCCATGATCTGGCGACGGCGTATTACATTTCCGACCGCCTGATCATCATGCAGCGGGGCCGGATCGTGGAAATGGGCGACGCGCGCACTGTGCTGGATAACCCCGAGCATCCGTATTCCCGCTTGCTCAAGGCCAGCGTGTTGAGCACCGAAGACGCTGGCAGCGGCAAGCTGGCGACCGATCCGGCCATGGTCGAGTTGGCCGGCAGGCTGGTGGGAACACCCAGTTCGCTGGTGTCCAGGCCTGATGGACGCCTGGTGCGGGTCTATTCTTAGAACTTGAGGACAACTGATGAGCGCGCCGATTTACCGCGATCCGATCGAGGACGGCGCAGCCGATCCCACGGTGATCCAGAAACAGGGCACCGATGAATGGTGGATGTTTTACACCAACCGCCGCCCGGCCAGCGCTGGCCCCAATTTCAGCTGGATCCATGGCTCACCCATCGGCATCGCGGTAAGCACCGATGCGGGCGCCAGCTGGCATTATCGCGGCACGGTTGCCGGCCTTGATGCACCGGAGGACATCCCTGGCGGCAACACGCATTGGGCGCCGGAGGTGATCTGGGGCGAGGGGCAATACCACATGTTCCTCAGCTACATTCCCGGCGTGCCCGACAATTGGCCGGGCGTGCCGCGCACCATCACCCATTTTACCAGTCCAGATCTGATCAACTGGACCCGCGTCGGGCCGCTGACGCTGAACAGTCCCCGGGTGATCGACGCTTGCGTGCTCAAATGCCCCGACGGGCTCTGGCGGCTTTGGTACAAGGATGAAAACGGCGGCTCCAGCACCTGGAGTGCCACCAGCCCGGACTTGTTCACCTGGACCCAGGAAGGACTGGTGCTGGCCGGCTCGCCCGATGCACCACCCCATGAGGGTCCAAACGTCTTCGTGCTTGGCGGTTGGCACTGGCTTATCGTGGACGAATGGCGCGGGCAGGGTGCATATCGCTCCCGCGACGCCTTGCACTGGGAACGGCAGGGCCTGATCGGCGAGGTGCCGGGAACGGACCCGATGGATATCCGATACGCCCGCCACGCCGACGTGGTGGTGGTTGGCGAGCATGCGGCTCTGTATTATTTCACCCACCCCAATTGGGATGAGCTCAACGCGGCTGCTGGCCCGCCCGATCGGGCGGCACGCATTACCGTCATTCATCACGCCAGGCTGAGCGTCAAAGACGACACACTGGTGTTCGAGCGCGATATCGCTGCCGGCGTTCCACTACTGGCCAGATCAGCGTCCCGGCCCTGAGCTGGCATCCCGACAACGGCAAACAGCTGCTACCAATTGGCGATGCGGCCGTCGGCAAGAATGGCGTCCATCGCGGGGATGACCTCGGGCGCGAACGGATGGCGGGCGGCGGCGATTTCATCGATTTCGATGCCAAGCCCGGGTGCGTCCGGCACCATCCAGCTGCGGTCCCTGAGCTGCAACGGATGGACCGAGCAGATTTCCTCGAACCACGGCACGATGCCGACCGCTTCTTCCTGGATGACGAAATTGGTGGTCGCGACGTCAAAGTTCAGCGCCACGGCGCCGGCCACCGGCCCCATCGGATTATGCGGGCAAACGCCCATATGCGCCGCCTCGGCAATCGCCGCGATCTTGCGACCGCCGGAAATGCCCATGCAATGGGCCAGATCCGGCTGGATGTAGGTGACGGCGCGCAGCTCGGCCAGTTCGGCAAATTCGCGCGGCATGAACAGCCGTTCCCCGGTCGCCAGGGGACAATGCACCCGCCGCGCGATATCGGCCATCGCCGCCGCGTCGCCAGGCTGGATCACTTCCTCGCAGAACAGCGGTTTGATCGGCGCGATGGCGTTGGTGTAGGCGATCGCTGCATCGAGCGAATCCGGCCTGCCGTGGAAATCCACCATGATGTCGACATCGTCGCCGACCCGCTCGCGCACCGCCGCTGCCAGCTTTTCGGTGTGGCGCACGCTTTGCAGCGGCGCGTCATAGCCGCCATAGGGTACAAAGCCGAGCTTGACCGCGTTATAGCCCATCTCAACGGTGCCCTGCACTGCATCGCAATAAGCGCTGATGTCGGCATTGGGCACCTGAAAGCCCACCGCACCGCGACCCAGATGGGTATAGACCCGCACCTTGTCGCGCACCTTGCCGCCGAGCAGTTGCCAGACGGGCACGCCCAAGGCCTTGCCCTTGATGTCCCAAAGCGCGTGCTCGATGCCGGACGCGGCGGTCATCCCGATCGAGCCGAGCGGCCAGAAGCTGAAGCGGCTCATCCGGTTGGCCAGATGCTCAATATTGCGCGGGTCCTGCCCGATGACGAACGGCGCCAGATCGTCGATGGCGCCTTTGACCGCGCGGGTCTTCCACTCCAGCGTCGCCTCGCCCCAGCCGTGCAGGCCGGGCTGATCGGTCAGCACTTTGACGAAAATCCAGTTGCGATGGATGGCGTTGACGATAACGGTCTCGACAGCAGTGATCTTCACAATGGTCGCTCCCTATTCGATGACATGGGCTTCAAGGTAGTCCCGGTTCATCTCGATCCCCAGGCCCGGCGCCGGGTTGAGCTTGAGCGTGCCGTTGGAATTATCCAGCGGCACGTCGATCAGGTGATCGTACTTGGACAGGTTCCATTCCGAGGTTTCGAGCTTGTAGAAATTGGGCACGGTCATCATCACCTGTGCGCCGGCCACCACATTGATCGGCCCGGCCGCGTCATGGGGCGACACCGGAATGTAATACGCCTCGCATAGCGCCGAGATTTTCTTCAGCTCGGTAATGCCGCCGGTCCAGGTCACGTCGGGCATGATGAAATCGGCCAGTTGACCTTCAAGGATCGGCACAAAGTCCCACTTGGTATGCCCGCGCTCGCCCCACGAGATGGCCGCATTGACCTTGTCACGCACCTGTTTGAGCGCATTGATGCTTTCGGGCGGGCAGGGTTCCTCGAACCAGTCGATATCGCCCGCTTCTTCCAGCGTCCGGCACAGCCGGATCGCCGTCGGTACGTCGAAGCGCCCATGCGCATCGATCAGTACCTCGATATCCGGCCCGGCCGTTTGCCGGATCAATTCGGTCAGCTCTGCCGCCTCGCGCTCGTGCTTGCGGGTCATGGAGCCATCGAGATAGCCATTGCGCTGCTCACGCGCCTGCCCGTTGATGATCAGCCCCTGCTGGGGGAACGGGTCGAACTTGAGCGCGGTGTGGCCGGACTTCACGATGTCCTGGATTTCCGCGATCACCCCTTCTTTGGTGGTGAACTTGCGCTGGTCGGGATGGGTATAAAGCGCGATCTCGTCACGCACCGCGCCGCCCAGCAGCTCATAAATCGGCTTGCCGAGCGCCTTGCCGCGAATGTCCCAGAGCGCAATATCGATGGCGCTGAGGCATTCGGTCGCCGCCCCCCGGCTGCCCATATAGGTGAAGCTACGAAACAGCTTGTGCCAGATCAGTTCGATCCGCGCCGGGTCCTCGCCCACCAGCATGGTGCTGATCTGGCGCAGCATCGCGGTCAGCGCGCGGTTGGCAATCTTGGTGGTGGTGGTGATCTCGCCCCAGCCGGTTATGCCTTCATCAGTGCTGACCTCAACGAACAAGAACTCTCCCCAGTAGGAGGCGTTCGACTTGATCAGCCACGGCCTGACGTTGGTAATCTTCATTTGCTCTGCTTTCCTGGACAACCGTGAATTGCGAAGCGTTCTCGTCGGGCGTTAGCCGGCGCGGGCAGCGCTGGCCGCACGCATTTGTTCCAGGATGTGCTTTCCGGAACCCTCAACATGGCGCGCCACCAGTTCGGCGGCCTTGTCGGCCTCTCCCGCCTTGATGTGGGCGATGAGTTCGCGGTGCTCGCGGATGACCTGTGCTCGCCGGGCCAGCGTAAAATTGAACCGCCGGCTGACCGAGCGAAGGACCTCGCGATGCTTCCACCACAGCTCGGCGGCGTGGCGGTTGTAGTGCCGCTGGTACATTAGCGTGTGGAACCTTGTGTCGAGGTCACTGTGCTTGGTCTGGTCGGCAAAATTGTTGGCCTCGATCTGGGCCTGCAGCGATTCCAGTTCGGCGATGTCCGTTTCGGTTGCCATGCCGACAAACCACCTGGTGAGGGCTGGCTCGATCAGCACGCCAATCTCGTAGATGTCTCGAATGAAGTCCTGATCGATCGGCCGGACGCGCGCGCCGCGATTGCGCGTAAAGATCACAAAACCTTCGCCGCGCAGCAGCTGCAACACCTCGCGCACTGGTGTTGTTGACGAGCCGTGGCGCTGCGCCAGATCGCCCACCACAAGCCGCTCATTGGGTTGCAGGCGTCCCGAGATGATGTCCTCGCGGATCACCTTATAAAGCTGCGCGGCGCTTTCGGTTGAAGCGCCGATCGGGTCGATGCCCGCTGGCGGTGCTGCCTTGTATTCCTTCATGTCGACCGAACCGTTGCCCCTGGATGATCCCGACCGAGCTATATCGTACACAGCTAGCGTCAAACAATATACAATCTGCATAGGTTGACACGCAATTCTCGTTCTGCAACCGTAAGCGGGTCGGAGCAGACTTGGAAAAAGCACTCCGGCCACGAGGGTGGAATCCGCGCAGCTACGGCCGGCGGTCAAACAGGAATTTGGAGGAGTTCAATGACGAGTCTTGATCTCGGCCGCGCGATTGGTCGCGGCATTGCGTTGACGGCCATGGCGACATCGATGCTGTCGTCGTCGGTATTCGCAGCGCCTCCCGTCGACCTCAGCAAGTGGTCGCCGGAATATGTCCGCTCCATTGCGGGTACGGAAGAATTCGACACTGCGGCCGATTGCGGCAAGGTCACCCCGCTCGACTACAAAGGGCATCTGACATTCTGGTATCAGGGCGTGTTCGAGGGCGATCCCGACCTGCTGCGCCAATACTACAAGGACTTTTTCGAGACCTTCCGCAAAACCTACCCCAATATCGAGCTGGAAGAGCAGGCGCTCACTTATAACGACCTGCTCGACAAGTTCCGCACCGCACTGCTCGGCAATGCCGGTCCGATGGTGGTCCGTCTGCAAATCCTGGGTGGCGTAGAATTCGCGTCAAAAGGCTATCTTCAGGAACTCAAGCCTGAAGACGTTGGCTACTCGACCGAAGATTTCTGGCCCGGCGCCATGAAGTCCGACACGTGGGAAGGCAAAACATACGGCATTCCGACCAACAACGAGACCATGGCGTTCATCTGGAATGCCGATGTGTTCAAGCGGGCGGGTCTCGATCCCGAGAAGGCGCCGGCCACCTGGGACGATGTCGTCAAGTATTCCAAGCAGATCCACGATACGTTGGGGATTTCCGGTTACGGACTTGTCGCCCGCAAGAATGCCGGCAATACGCCATACCGCTTCATGCCCCAGCTTTGGGGTTACGGCGGCGGCGTATTCGACGAAGCCTCAGCCAGCCCCACCTACGCCCAGGTCGAACTTAACAGCCCGGCCAGCAAGGCGGCCCTTCAGGCTTCGTACGATATGTACGTGCGCGATAAGTCGGTCCCGGTTTCGGCCCTTACCAACCAGCAGGCCGACAACCAGCCACTGTTCCTCGCCGGCCAGCTCGGCATGATGATCTCGCATCCGTCCGATTATAACGTGATGCTCGATCTACAGAAAAAGGCCACCGGCAGCGATCAGGAAAAAGCGCAGACCGTCATCGACAACATGCGTTACGGCCTGATCCCGACCGGTCCGGACGGCAAGCGCGCCGTCGTGTTCGGCGGCTCCAACATCCACATCCTGAAGCCCGAATATGTTGACGGCGGCAAGGTGGACGAGGCGGCAGCCAAAGCCCTGATCTGCTTCTGGACCAGCCCGGAATGGTCGCTGAAAATGGCCTATGCCGGCTCGAATCCGGGTAACCTCAACGGCTTCAAGACCAAATGGATGAAGGAACGTCTGGACAAGATCAAATTCCTCGACGTCACCACCTCCATGTTGCCTTACGGCGTTCCGTTCCCCGCCCTGCCGGAAACCCCGGAAATCATGAACATCGTCGTGCCCGACATGCTGCAGAATGCCCTGACGGGCGCCATGACAGTGGATCAGGCTGCCGATGACGCTGCCAAGAAGGTGCAGGATATCATGGGCGGCGGCGGCCTCTAGCCAACTGTTAAAACAAGCGCGACCGGCGGCCCTCCCGCCGGTCTTTCTGCCGACAGTTTAAAGGCGCCCCAATGACCACGGTGACAAGCCAGGCCGACGCTCCACGCCCAAAGAACGCGCCGCGTTCCAGCATCCTGCGGCAGGCATGGACCAGTCGCACTGACTATTTGTATGTGCTGCCCGCGATCCTGGTGATGCTCATCGTCATTGCCTATCCGATCTACTACACCATCGATCTGTCATTTTTTAAAACCCCGCCCAGCCTGCAGTTGAAGGACAAGATTTACGTCGGCCTCGACAACTACAAATCGATCCTGAGCAGCGACGTGTTCTGGCGTGTCACCGTCAACACAGTAGTGTGGACCATCGCCTCGACCTTTTTCGCGTTCGTGCTCGGCTTGGGCGCAGCGCTTGCCCTTCACCGCGATTTCATCGGTCGGGGCGTATTGCGTGCCATCCTGATTATCCCGTGGGTGATCAGCGCGGTCGCGGCCTCCTACATCTGGAAGTGGATTTACCACTCCGATTTTGGCGTCATCGGCGCGGTTCTGGTCGGCCTCGGTCTGGCCGACCGTCCGCCCAATTTCATCGACAGCGTCAACACCGTGTTGCCCTCGCTGATCGTCGTCAACGTCTGGCGCGAATTCCCGTTTGCCATGATCATGCTGATGGCCGGCCTGCAAACCGTTCCCGACCAGCTGTTGCGGGCGGCGACCGTGGATGGTGCCAATGCCTGGCAGCGGTTCTGGCACGTCACTTTCCCGCATCTGCGCAGCGTGTCCACCGTGACCTTCCTGCTGCTGGCGGTGTCGAATTTCAATTCCTTCATCATCCCCTGGATCATGACCGGCGGCGGACCATCCAACGCCTCCCACATCTGGATCACCCACATTTATGAGCTGGCCTTCGGGCGTCAGCGCTGGGGCGTGGCGGCGGCCTACTCGGTGCTGCTGTTCATCATCCTGATGACACTGGGCTACTTCTACGTACGGGCGCTGAGTGGCAACGAGCGAAAGGTGCATGGCGCATGACTTCGGTGGCCGACACTGCTGCACGCACTGCGCCAAAATCGCGCAAGCCGATCGACGGCTGGCGCTGGGTCGGCCGCATCTTCCTGCTGCTGATGCTGCTCTACACCGCCGTGCCGATGATCTGGATGCTGCTGACCTCGATCAAGTCGGGCTTTGCCGCCATGCAGTTTCCGCCGCAATGGTGGCCCAATGAGCCGACGCTGGCGAGCTATCAGAAGCTGCTCGACCCCACCAACAGCGTGGGCCAGGACTTCCTGCACTTCTTCTGGAATAGCCTGTATGTTTCGACCGTCACCACGGTGCTGTCGGTCGTCGTGGCGGTCCCCGCCGCCTACGCCTTCTCACGGTTCACCTTTCCGGGGCGCAAGTTCCTGTTCTTTGCCGTGCTGCTGCGCAACATGTTCCCGGCGGTGATCTTCCTTGTGCCGCTGTTTATCCTGATGCGGCTGCTCGGGCTGGTGAATACCCACGGCTCGCTGATCCTGACCTATCTGACCTTCGGCCTGCCGCTGGCCATATGGCTGCTGCGCGGCTTTTACGACAACATCCCGGTCCAGCTCGAACAGGCCGCACGTATCGATGGGGCGACCCGATTCCAGGCATTCATTCTCATCGTCATGCCGCTCTCGGTGCCGGGGATTATCGCCACGGCGATCTACTCCTTCATCGGCGCCTGGAACGAGTACATCTTCGCCTACACGTTCCTCAACAAGAACGACCAACTGACCTTGCCGGTCGGCATCCAGCGGTTTTTCTCTGAAAACACCACGGACTTCCCCGGCCTGATGGCGGCGAGTTTCATGATGAGCGTACCTGTCGTCGTCCTCTTCCTCGTGCTCCAGCGCTATTTCGTACGTGCCCTCACCGAAGGCGCCGTCAAACACTAGAAGGTTAGTTTCATGGCCCACGTGGTGCTTAAAGATCTCGTCAAGACCTATGGCGCCTTCAAAGCTGTCAACGATGTGTCGCTGATGGTCAATGACGGCGAGTTCGTTGCGCTGGTCGGCCCTTCGGGCTGCGGCAAGACCACCACGCTCAATCTGATTGCCGGTCTGATGCCGATCACCTCGGGCGAGATTTCCATCGGCGACCGGGTGGTCAATGACCTTGATCCGAAAGACCGGGACATCGCCATGGTGTTCCAGAACTATGCGCTTTATCCGCAAAAGTCGGTTTATAACAATCTGGCGTTTCCGCTGCAGATGCGAAAGCTGCCGCGCGAGGAAATCGACCGCAAGGTTCGAGAAGCAGCCAAGGTCCTTGATATGACGCATCTGCTGGAGCGCAAGCCGCGCGAGCTATCGGGTGGCCAGCAACAGCGCGTTGCCCTCGGCCGTGCCCTGGTGCGCGATCCGGCGGTGTTCCTGATGGACGAGCCGCTCTCCAATCTCGACGCCAAGCTGCGCGTGCAGATGCGTTCGGAAATCAAGCGCTTTCATCAGGATCTGAAGGCCACCATCATCTATGTCACCCACGACCAGCTTGAAGCCGTGACCATGGCCGACAAGATGGCGGTGATGAACGGCGGGTTCCTGCAGCAATATGACTCGCCGGCGCAGGTGTTCGCCCATCCGGTCAATATGTTCGTGGCCAGCTTCATCGGCAGCCCGGCGATGAGCCTGATCCCGCTTGAGGTTTCCACCGCCAACGGCAACGCCGCGCTGACCGGGGCCGAGGGCTGGAGCCTTGCGCTGTCGCCCCAAAACGCCAGAAAAGTTCAGAACGCCACCACCAGCAAGGTCGTCCTCGGCGCGCGCCACTCCACCATCAAGCTGCACAAGAGTGCGGTCCCCGGCGCGGTCCCGGCCCGGGCCTACACGGTTGAGCCCACCGGCGATGTCACCTTCGTGCAGGCGCTGTTGTCCGGCGCCATCGTCAATATCAGCGTGCCGCCAACCGTGATGGTTGCTCCCGACGAGCAAATCTGGCTCGAATTCGATCAGGAGCGCATGCATCTGTTCGACGGCGCAACGGAAATGGCGCTGAACGCGGAATGAGGCAGGCCAAGCCGCTTATTGAACTTCTGAAATTCTTTCCCTGAGGCACGCATGACCAACACTGGCAATATTACCCGACCACCCAAGGCAATGATTGAAGCGCTCAAGGAAATCGGCGCCGCCACCGTTGCCGGCACCCTTGGGCACATGGGCTACCGAAACCCGCACATGGTGGGGCCGGTGGCCCAGAACCGCGGCCGCTCGATCGTCGGGCCGGCGCTGACGCTACAGTTCCTGCCGCAACGGCCGGACCTGTTCAGCGAGGGCGAATATGCCGATCCCGAAACGCAACTGCACCGGCATGTGCTCTATCACGCGCAGGAAGGCGACGTGGTTGTCGTGGATGCGCGCGGCGACATGAGTTCGGGCGTGTTCGGCGACATGATGTCCACCTACTTCAAGGGCAGGGGCGGCGCGGGCATCGTTATTGACGGCTGCATGCGCGATCGGCCCAATGTCGAAAAACTCGATCTGCCCCTGTGGTTGCGTGGCTGGACGCCGAACTATCATGTCCAGACCAGCATTTACCCCAATGCCGTCAACGTGCCGATTGCCTGCGGTGGCGTCACCGTGATCCCCGGCGACATTATCGTGGCCGACGACGATGGGGTGGTGGTGCTGCCTGTTGCCATGGCGCAGGCGGTGATCGACGAAGCGCAAAAGCATCATGAATGGGAAGAGTTCTCCAGAATAAAGCTCATGGAGGGCGCGCCACTGCAACGCTACTACCCGCTGCATCCAGATGCGAACGGCGAGTACGAAGCGTGGAAAAAGGCCAACGGAAAGTCCTGACGCGTCAGGACGCCATGATTAGCTGGGGCCGCGTTGCGCGCCTCAGCTTTTGGCTGTCACAAAGCCACGAGGTCAGCGAGGCATCGCCCCGCAACGGTGCTGGTATCGCCGAGGTCCAGCACGACACTCATGTGGTTTGCCTGGGCAAGGACCTGGCTGGAGGCTGGAACGCCGGCCGATCTCAAAACCGTCGTGAGTTCGGCACTCTGGCGGTGAAATGGTGCCGTCTCCTGCTCACCGACCAGCAATTCCACACGGCCATTTGACGAATAGCTGCGGCGCGTGGGGGAGAAGCGCTCGACCTCGTCATTGGTCAACGCCAGCACCGGCTGCAGGAACGATGTCTGCAACGGTCGCAGATCGTAAATACCGCTCAGCAGCAGGCTGGCGGTGGGGCTGACCGGCGATTGATCGTCAATCAACGAGCAACAGAGATGGGCACCGGCGGAGTGCCCGGATATGCTGAGGCGCGCCGCATCGCCACCGAGCTCGGCGGCATTGGCAACGAGCCAGACGGCGGCGCGGCGGACTTGATCGACAATCGTCTGCATGCGCACCGTGGGCATCAGGGCGTAATCCATGATGGCGGCAATGCCGCCAGTGGCAACCACGCTATCGGCGATGAACGAAAAGTCCGACTTGCCAAACATCCGCCAATAGCCGCCATGGATGAACAGATGCACCGGGCGGCCTTTTAGCGGTCCGGGTGGTAGGAACAGGTCGAGCCGCTCGGCCGGATCATCACCATAGGCAACGTCCAACCGGCTCGCATGGCGGGCCCGGCTCTCGGTGCTGCGGCTGGAATACACCGCAACGTAGCGGTCAAAGTCCGCGACGTGATCGCGGGTCCGAAACGGGTCTGTTGGCGCTTGATCCATTAAAAGCTCGCCGCGATGTACTTGGCTTCCATGAACTCCAGCACCCCATGAACGCCGCCTTCGCGGCCCAAGCCACTCTGCTTGACGCCGCCGAAGGGCGCCGCCGGATCAGACATCAGGCCTCGATTAAGCGCGATCATGCCCGACTCGATCCGGCTGGCGACCGATAGACCGCGCTTCAAATCGCCGGTGAAGATATAGGCCGCCAGGCCGTATTCAGTATTGTTGGCCGCAGCGATTGCGTCAGCTTCTTCGGCAAAGCGATAGACGGGCGCTACTGGCCCGAAAATCTCCTCAAACGCCATGGCCGCGTCCGCTGGAACCTCGGTCAGCACTGTGGGCGGATAGTAAAACCCCGGCCCCTCTGAGCGCTGTCCACCCAAGGCCACCTTGGCGCCTTTGGTCGTGGCGTCGGCCACCAGCGCATTGATCTTGTCGACGGCCTTGCGCGTAATCATCGGCCCGCATTCCGTCTGCGGATCGGTGCCCGGTCCGACCTTGAGCGCGCCCATCCGCGCCACCAGCCCGGCAACAAACCGGTCATAGATGCCGTCCTGCACATAAAATCGGTTGGCCGCTGTACACGCCTCGCCGGCATTGCGCATCTTGGCGACCATGGCGCCGTCCAGCGCAGCGTCCAGGTCAGCATCGTCGAACACCAGGAAGGGGGCATTGCCGCCCAGTTCCATCGAACAGCTCAGCACGGTCTTTGCCGCCTCTGCCAACAGGGTGCGACCGACGCCGGTCGAGCCGGTGAACGAGAGTTTACGCACCCGTGGATCATTGAGCATGGCACCTGTGACCGGCCCGGGAGTGGACGTGGTGATGACGTTGACCACGCCATGGGGCACGCCCGCTTCCTGATAGAGTTCTGCCAGTGCGTAAGCCGTCAGCGGTGTCTCGCTGGCCGGCTTGAGCACCACGGTGCAGCCGGCAGCCAGCGCTGGCGCGATCTTGCGGGTGGCCATCGCAGCGGGGAAATTCCACGGCGTGATCAGCACCGCGATGCCGATCGGTTCGTAATCCACCAGAATGCGATTGTTGCCGGAGGGCGCAGTGCGGAATTCCCCGCCGATCCGCACGGTTTCCTCGGCGTACCAGCGGAAGAATTCGGCGGCATAGCTGACTTCGCCACGGGCATCGGTCAGCGATTTGCCGTTCTCGAGCGAAATCAGGGTCGCCAGTTCTTCGTGCCGTTCGGTCATCAGCGCAAAACAGCGCTGCAGGATTTCCGCGCGCTTTCGCGGCGCTGTTGCCCGCCACCTGGGCGCCGCAGCCGCTGCCGCATCCACCGCCGCAATGGCATCGGCAACAGTGGCGTCTGCGACTGTCGCCAGCACCCGTTCTGTCGAAGGGTCCACCACAGCGATACCGCCGCGAGGCGACCATTTCCCCCCGATGAACAGACCGCGTGCATGCCGCGAACAGTCGATTGCGGCAGGAGCAGACAGGGTGGCTGCGGCGTTCATTACAGTGTCCTTATTCGGCAAGCGCGCGATTGCCGGTAAACGCTGCCTGTATCAGGCGGCTCATCGCGGCGGCGTCGATCGGACGGGGGTTGTTGTCGATCAGGCGTCCGATGGTCAGGGCCTGGGCGGCGATCCAGTCCAGCCGGTCGGCCTTCACGCCCAGGGCTTCAAGATTTAGCGGAATGCCGATGGCGGCAAACAGCTCGGCCACCCGCTCGATTGCGGCATCGGCCAATTCGGCCTCGCTGTCCCCTGTCAGATCCATGGCGCGGGCGATCGCGGCGAGTTCCGGCAGGCACGTCTTGCGGTTATAAGTCATCACATAAGGCAGCAGGCAGGCCACGCCCAACCCATGGGCGGTGTGAGTATCGGCACCGATCGGGTACTGTATGGCATGGGCTGCAGCGGTGCCCGCCGTGCCGAATGCAGCACCGGCGGCCATCGCCCCCATCATGACATTGGCCCGTGCAGCCGCATCATCGGCATTGGTGACGGCCCGTTCCAGGCTCCGGTTGAGCAGGCCCAGGGCCATGAGCGCAAAGTGATCGCTGAGCGCGTTCTTGCCAACAAATACGCGCGTCTGGGTCAGGTCAGCGCCGGGTTCGCGCCGAATGGCCATGAAGGCTTCGATAGCGTGGGTGATTGCGTCCGCGCCTGCTATTGCGGTCAGGCTGGGCGGGCAGGTGCTGGTCAGTTCGGGATCGCAGATGGCAGCGTGCGGGATCAGGAATGGGCTCGAAATCCCCACCTTGAGCGCGCGGTCCGGATCGGACAACACCGCAACCGGTGTCACTTCCGAGCCGGTCCCGGCGGTGGTAGGCACCGCAATGACGGGCAGGATCGGTCCCGGAACCTTCAACTCGCCATAGTAATCCTGCGGCTTGCGGCCATGGGTAAGCAGCAGTGCGACGCATTTTGCCAGATCAAGGCAACTGCCACCACCAATGCCGATCACCAGTTCCGGCGCGAACGCGCGAGCGGCGTCAGCCGAGGTCGCACACGATGAGCACGGCACGTCTGGCAACACGCTGGAATCGACCTGAACCGTCAGCCCCGCAGCGCGCAGATCGGCCAGCATTTCAGCAAAGACCGGCTCGCTCGCGAGCCGCGCGTCGGTGCACACCAGGGCGCGGGCGCCCAGCCGGCGGGCAATCGTGCCAAGCGAGCGCCGTTGGCCCGCCCCGAACACAACCTCGCGGGGCATTCTGATAGCAGCGAAAAGGCTCATGGCTGGCTGTCCTGCAAGGAGATGGCTGACGATTGGGTCCAAAGGCCTATCACGCCGTCGGGCAGCCAGATGATCCAAATTCCCATCCTGGATGTCTGTGGTCTCATTTCACATCCGATATCATATACGATTGCATGGGTCGCAACATCGTGTTAGCCAAGGTGCATTGTCAAGGGGCAAACATGGCACGGCAGGCTCTAAACGCTGAGACGAAAGTGGAGGGGGCTGCTGCTGTGGCGCTGTCCATCCCACGGCCGACAAGTCTCGCCAACGAAGTTTATGAAGCCATCTTCTCGCAACTGATGGCGCTCAAGATCGCCCCGGGGTCCCGCATCACGGTGGACAACCTGTCGCGTGAACTTGGCGTGTCGCAGACCCCGATCCGGGAAGCCCTGGGGCGGCTCGAAGGGGAGGGGCTGGTGCGAAAGACCCATCTCATCGGCTTCAGCGCAGCGCCGCAGATTTCAGCGCAGCAGTTCGCCGAACTTTATGAACTTCGCCTGCAACTGGAACCCAACGCGGCGCGGCGTGCCGTGGCGCAACTGACGCCGGCAACGCTTGATAGCCTGACGCAAGCCGCCGGTGTGATGGCCCGACGGGCCAAATCCGGCGACGAACGTGCCCGCTATTCCCAATTCGCCCGCCAGGACGCCGTGTTCCATGACATGGTTCTGCAATCGGCCGGCAACGAGTTGATCCGCGAAATGCTGGCGCACCAGCACGTGCACTTCCACATTTTTCGCCTGATGTTCCATTCCCGCGTCACCGAGGAAGCGCTGGCCGAACACGAGGCAATCATTTCCGCGTTCGAGGCCCGCGATGCCGACGCTGCCGAACGGGCCATGCGCCTGCACATCGAGCGTTCCCGTGATCGCCTGCTGCCGGTTTTCGAATGAACCAGGTTCAGCCGACAAATATCCTTCACTGAATTGCCATTCTCACGGTCACCGGGCCGGTTCGAGCCGGCCCTGACCCTCATGCACTGGAGACTGAAATGCCTGGTAAAAAAATTCTGATGCTGGTCGGTGAATTCACCGAGGAGTACGAAATCTTTGTGTACCAGCAGGCCATGGAAGCTGTCGGGCATACCGTGCACTGCGTTTGTCCTGACAAAAAGGCCGGCGACATCATCGCCACCTCGCTGCATGATTTCGAGGGTCATCAGACCTATACCGAAAAGCCGGGCCACAATTTCCAGATCAACAAGTCGTTCGACGAGGTCAATCTGGACCAGTACCACGCCGTGTATTGCGCCGGCGGACGCGGCCCGGAATACATCCGCACCGACAAGCGCGTGCAGGCCATGGTCCGGCACTTCCACGAGACCAAGAAGCCGATTTTCACTATCTGCCACGGCGTTCAGATTCTGGTCGCGGTGGATGGCGTCGTTCGCGGCAAGAAGGTTGCGGCCCTCGCCGCCTGTGAGCCCGAAGTGACGCTGGCCGGCGGCACCTATATCGACCTCACCCCGACCCAGGCCTATGTCGACGGCACCATGGTTTCGGCCAAGGGCTGGACGGCGCTCGCGGCTTTTATCCGCGAATGCCTCAAGGTCCTCGGCACCGAAATCAAGCACGCCGACTGAATATAGGGGCTGGCTTTGCCGGCCCCATTTTTTCGCCTAGCCCTTGACCGCGCCGCCAGTCAGCCCGGAAATGATGTAGCGCTGGGCCAGCAGGAAAAACGCCACCGCTGGCAAGATGGTCAGCGTCAGGTAGGCCAAGATCTTGGGCCAGTCGGAGCCGTGTTCGCCCTGGAACTGCATGATGCCGAGCGGCCAGGTGTAGTTGGCGTCCGAGTTCAGGGCGATCAGCGGTAACAGGAAGCTGTTCCAGCTGCCGACGAAGTTGAACACACCCACCGTCGCAATGATCGGCAGGCTGAGCGGCAGCGTCACATACCAGTAGATGCGCAGGTAGCCGCAATTGTCGAGACGCGCCGCGTCCACCAGTTCCTTGGGCAACTGCTTGAAGAAATTGTGGAACAGCAGGATGGAAAAGCTGAGGCTGAACGCCACCTGCACCACGATGATGCCGAGATGTTTATCGAGCAGTCCAAGATCCCGCATCTTGATGAACAGCGGCAGGATTGCAGTGGCAGACGGGAACAGCAGCCCCAGCAGCAGGAAATTCATCAGCAGCTTGCTGCCAAAAAAGCGGATGTGGGCGAAGGCAAACGCCGTCATCGAGGCCAGCAGGATGCTGAGCGCCACGGTCGCCAGGGCGATAAACAGCGAGTTGCCCAGCGACCTGAACAGGCTGGGGCCCATGACAATGCCGACGAAATTGCTCGGGTCCCAGGTTTGCGGCAGCCCGAACGGGTTGGTGCGCAATTCGCCAACGCTTTTGAAGCCGCCCAGCAGGGTGGTGTAGAACGGCACGATGATAAAGGCTGCGACCAGCGCCAGCGTCAACCATTGGACCAGCGAGATCGACGGCCGTTTCCGGCGTTTGGGGCGAACTGTCGGCGTGGCGGACAGTTGCTTGGGCCCGTTGAGCGCGGTTTCGGTCATTGGTCCGCCTCCTTGGAGAACAGCACCCGCCGGTACACCATTGCGACGATGACACAGGCGATGCAGAGCAACACACTGACGGCGGCACCAAAGCCGATTTTCATGCGCAGGATGCCGAACGCGTAAAGAAAACTGACGATGGTGTGACTGGAGTTTGACGGGCCGCCATTGGTGAGCGGGATGATCATGTCGAACAGTTGCAGTGCCCCGGTGATCGAAAAGAACACGGAAATGACGATCGACGACCAGATCATCGGGATCTTGATGTAGCGCACGATCTGCCACTTCTTGACGCCGTCCAGCCTTGCCGCCTCGATCACCTCACTGGGGATCGACTGCAGGCCCGCGATATAGATCATCATGTGAAAGCCGAAATATTTCCACACAATCACCAGCATGATCGCCGGGATGACCCAGAGCTTGTCGGCCAGCAGGAACGGCAACTTGGTGTGGAGGGCGTCGCCGATGTGCGGCACCAGGCCGTAATTGCCGTCATAGACGAACTTCCAGATCAGGCCGGCAGCAATTTCGGCCAGCATATAGGGCAAAAAGAACAGCGTCCGTATCCAGGCCACGCCGCGCGCCCGTTCAGCCAGAGCGATGGAGACCCAGAGCGCAAGCGGCAATTGGATCAGCAGCGATGCCGCGACCACCAGCAGGCTGTTGCGGACGGATGTCGCAAAATTACGATGGGTGAGCACGTCGACATAGTTGTCGAAGCCGACGAAGTCAGTCACCGGACCGTAGCCGGTCCACTGAAAAAACGAATAGGTCGCCGCGTCAACCATCGGCAGCGCCACGAAGGTGACGAACAGGATCAGCGATGGCGGCAGCAGCAGCAGCAGTGGGATCAGGCTTCTGCGGTCCATATAGCGTCTGCGGCGCACGTTCTGCACCGGGATCGACTGCACTTCGGTCGTTGCCATGCTTGTCAAATCGCTCAACCTTTCAAGCAGTCGATATTAGTCCAGATCATCGGCGGGCAGCGCAGGGCCGCCCGCCGGATCAGTTTCGGCAAGACTACTTGCTGTCCACTGCATCCTTGATCTGATCGGCAGCGTCCTGAGCGGTGATTTCATTGGCAGCCAGTTCAGCGGAAACGTCGTTCACAACGCCGCCGACCTGAGGCCCAAGCATCTGGTCGAAGAACAGGGCATGCCAGTGGGCGCCGTTGATATCCTTGGCCACCTGGATCTTGAACGGGTTGGTCATGCCATCCGCCGAACCCTTGGTGATCGGGATATAGAAGCCGGCATCGGCAAAGCGCTTCTGCACCTCGCTCGAATTGTACCATTCGAGGAACTTCACCGATTCATCGGAGGCGTTCTTGCTGAACAGGTAGCCGGACAGACCGCCGAGTGTGTCAGTTGGATCGCCTTTGCCACCCTCGATCGTGGGGAAGGGGAGGATGCCGAGGTCTTCATCGGGGATGCCGGCCTTGGACGCCGAATTATCCTTCATCGCGCCGTAGTCCCAGTCGCCCATCAGATGCATGGCGGCCTTGCCGTCACCAAAGTAACCCGAGGCGTCGCCATAAGACGCGGCCTGGAAGCCTTCCTGCCATGGGCTGAGCGCCGCAAGCTGCAGGAACATGTCGCCGGCCTTGACGAAATCGGCACCGGCAAAACCGTCGCCTTCGCCAGCGGCAGCGGCGTTAAAGCCGTCCTGACCGGCGAGACGAACCACCAGCTTGCTCCACCAGAAGTGGGCTGGCCATTTATCCTTGCCACCGAGTGCAAACGGCGTGATGCCGGCGTCCTTGAATTTCTGCACGCCCGCCAGGAAACCATCCCAGGTTGCAAGGCTTGCCGGATCGACGCCGGCTTGGGTGAAGAGCTTTTTGTTGTACCAGATCACCACTTCCGCCACGTCGCGGGCCATGCCGTAGATATGACCGTCACGCGTGAACGCTGCCACGCCAGCACTCCCCTGGGCGTCCTTGGCCTCCTGGGAAATGATCCCTTCGATCGGACGAAGCACGCCGGCCTTGGCCTGCTCGGTCAACACGCCGCCACCCCAGGAGTGGAAAATGTCGGGCGCGTCGCTCGATTGCAGCAGCGTCGTGAGCTTGGCCTTGAAGGCCTCGTTCTCGAGGAACGGCAATTCGATCGTCACGCCAGGATGGGCTGCTTCATATTCGGCCACGGCCTGCTTCATCAGCTCGACCTCGGCAGGGATCGAGGCAATATTCAGATATTTCACAGTCGTTTGCGCATGGACTGGTCCGGCGACCAAAATGCCCAGCGCTGCGGCAAGCGCTAAAAGCTTCATTGATGTCCTCCTCAGGTGGACGCGGGCCGCCATTTTTGGTCGTTCCCACGGTGCGCCCTGCCTTTGGCATCGGCGCCCAATCTTTTTAAGCAGCCTGAACTATTTCGACAAGCAAAATAGCTGTACGTACCTCATGATTGGCGAGATTTATGATATTCACCAGTAAATACAATGCAATAGCTGGAAACCTGCCTACTCTTGCAATTGCTCCAGTTCTCGGCTTAATGAATGTAACAGACAAAAAGCGGTCGTCACAAAATGCTGACAGGCCGAGCGAGGATCTACAGGCTAAATGTGTTGACCCGCAACCGATTGCGCGGGGGAGCGGCGCGTTTCAAGAGGATTGAGTGAATGTCGGTGGCCGGAAACAGCCCGCACAAATCGGCGATATTCTCGGCCTGAAGCAGAGCAATTTGAGTGGTGTTCTTGGGGGCGATCGTGAGTCTGGTGGTGTATTTGATAGCCACCGATCGGCTGACAATAATCAACAACACCAACGAAACGGGCGCTTGAAGGCGCGCTGGGTTTGGGAGGCGACGATGGCAGGCGTTCAACTGCGTGGGATTACCAAGAGTTTCGGTTCGGTGCCGGTGCTTCATGGTGTCGATCTTGATGTTGAAGATGGCGAGTTCGTGGTCTTTGTCGGGCCGTCCGGCTGCGGAAAATCCACCTTGTTGCGCATCATCTCCGGCCTCGACGAGCCGACCGGTGGACAGGTCACGATCGGCGGCGAGGATGTAACCGACCACGATCCTGCCGAGCGTGGCGTTGCCATGGTGTTCCAATCTTATGCGCTCTATCCGCACATGACGGTCGAGCAGAATATGGGCTTCGGCCTG
Organism: Devosia sp.; assembly: GCF_039927955.1. Lineage (GTDB taxonomy): Bacteria > Pseudomonadota > Alphaproteobacteria > Rhizobiales > Devosiaceae > Devosia. The sequence goes on from NZ_JBDSUA010000047.1 coordinate 22,690, forward strand.
CGCATGGGCGGCATGCCGCGCGAAGACGTAGCGACACGGACTGCCCACGCCGCCCGCATCCTTGATCTTGAGCCACTGCTTGATCGCAAGCCGCGCCAGCTGTCGGGTGGTCAGCGCCAGCGCGTCGCTATCGGCCGCGCTATCGTGCGTCAGCCCAAGGCATTCCTGTTCGACGAGCCACTCAGCAATCTCGATGCCGAGTTGCGAGTGCAGATGCGCATCGAGATCGCCAAGCTGCATCAGGATCTGGGCGCCACCATGATCTATGTCACCCATGACCAGGTCGAGGCGATGACGCTGGCGGACAAGATCGTCGTGCTCCGCGATGGCCGCATCGAGCAGCAGGGCACGCCGATCGAACTCTACGATAACCCGCACAATGTGTTTGTCGCTGGCTTCATCGGCTCACCACGGATGAACTTTCTGGATGGCGAGATCGTCGCGGTCAACGGACGGCAGGTGGAACTGCGCCTTGCCGAATTCCCGGGGCCAGGGATTCCCGTTTTGACGCAGACCGGCAACGCCAAACTCGGCGACAGGGTCAGCTTGGGCGTTCGGCCGGAACACTTCGTCGATGCCGCTGACGCACAGATCAAGCTGACCGCCCGGCCTCTGGTAGTCGAGCGACTGGGCGGGGTGTCCTACGTCTATGCCCTTGGCAATAACGGCGCGCAAATCAACATCCAGCAGCGCGGACACTCCAGCATGTCGACGGATCGCGACGCCGAATTCGGCATCGATCCGGCAACCTGTTTCGTTTTTGACGCTGCGGGCCTGCGGGTCTAACGCCTGCGACTGGAAAGGCACTGATGGCATTCCTCTACACAACGCTCGGACCGCTCACCAAAGCCGATCTGGGCCCGATCCTGCCGCATGAACATGTGTTCGTTGACCTGCGCACGCCGGATCAGCCGGGCTATGCGCAAGCCGATGCTTCCGACGTTATTGCGCTGATGGCGCCGCAGATCGAGGCAATCAAGGCGCTGGGCATAACTGCGCTGGTCGAATGCACCACAGGTGGGGTAGGGCGCCGCGCCGATATTGATCTGGCCGTCAGCAAGGCGACCAATTTCCCGATCGTGGTACCGACCGGCAATTATCGCGAACCCTGGATACCTGAATGGGTGCGCGATGCATCCGAACTGCAACTGCGCGACTGGATGCTGGCCGAGCTGAACGAGGAGATCGAGGATACTGGCTTCCGTGCCGGCTGGATCAAGCTCAGCGCGGGTGATGATGGCATTACCGCGTTGGAGGCGAGGATTTTGCGTGCTGCCGCTGCGGCAGGGCGCGCAACCAATGCGGTTATCGGCAGCCACACCATCAAGGGGCGCGTGGTTCTGGATCAGCTCGATATCATCGAGGCCAGTGGTTACATCGCCAGGCGGTTCATTTCCATTCACACCCAGGAAGAGCCTGACTTTAACCTGCACAAGGCCGTCGCCGCCCGTGGTGCCTGGATCGAGTATGACCAGATCGGTCGGGCTGAAGACGAAGGCGTGATCACCATGATCCTGCGCGCCCTCGACGCCGGCCTCGAAAGGCAGCTGCTGCTGAGCCATGATCTGGGCTGGTATGATCCTGCCCAGACCGGCGGTGGCGTTCCCCGCCCTTACACAGCGCTGAGCCAGCGCATTCTGCCGGCGTTGCGCCAACGAGGTGTCGACGAGCAGACCATAACTCAGCTTACCGAGATCAATCCGTTCGAGGCATTTGCGCGATAGCCTTTGCCTTCCGTCCGCAGCGCAGCAGCCAATCGACATCGACAATGGCACCTGCTGGGTTGTCCGCGTCAGTGCGTGACCACTATCGCAAGATGCCCAGGCTGCGTTGCACTGCTGCGCTGAAATGGTTCTCCAGGGCGGCCATGGCTGCGTTCGGGTCTTTCGCCTTGCACGCGTTGATGATTTGCAGGTGTTCGTTGAGCGACTGCAGAACCAGTGGCGAAGAGATCTTTCGGTAGAGGCGAATGAGCCGGAAGTAGTTGTGGATCCGCTTGTAGGCCGTCTCGATCAGCGGATTGGCAAGGCTGCGCACGATGGCATAGTGCAGCATCGTTTCCAGCTCGTCGATCTCGGCGGTGAGGCCATCGGACAGCCCGTCGGCCTCGATTGAGCCGATGACCTTGCGGTGCCGCCGCTCCAGTTCATCTAGTTCCGCTGCATCTGCCGTTTCTGCGAACACCCGCACTGCAGCGCGTTCAAGAATACCGCGAAACTGGTAGGTCGAACCGATCAGTTCCATGCCCGGCTTGATGATTTCGATGCCGGTGCGCGGATGTATGATCACCAGCCCCTCGGCTTCCAGCACATGCAGCGCGTCGCGCAGCGGCGCGACCGGCACGCCGGTCATTTCCACCAGTTCGCGCTGCGAATAGATCGCGCCGGCCCGCAATCCGCCCCCAAACAGCAATTCCAGCACTTCGACATAGGCGGTGTCGCTGAGCTTGTTGCCCTTGCCGGTTTCGAGCGCGGCTTTCCTCGGTACTTTGTTGGCCACTTGCCTTCATATCCCCAATGATCTACTAAACAGCACATTAAATATATCAAAGCTAAAGTTTGATAGATCAAACATGAAAATCGTCGACTTTACCATCACCAGATTTCAGTTTGGCCGTGATCGCACCATTGGTGACAGTCAGGTTCGCGCGACCAGCGCAAATGTTGCAGCGATCGAATTGATCGATCAGAACGGTCGTGTGGGATTGGGCTTTGTTCAAGCCCTATTTCAAAGTCTCCCCAGCCACGACGAAATCGTTCGCATCTTTACCGAGGAAGTCTGGCCCGGTTTGCAGGGGCAGTCTCCCCTGGCGCTGATCCATCGCGTCAACCGGCCGCGCGGTGGTCGGCAGCGGTCATTCCGCTTGCCATTCGAGGAGGCGCTGCAGGTCGCTCTCTGGGATCTGGCGGCCAAACAGGTGGATATGCCGCTGCATAAATTGCTCGGTGGTCAGCGCGATCGCGTTCGCGCCTATGCGTCCGGGCTGGATTTTCATCTCAGCGACCATGAGTTCTGCGAACTGTTCGGTGCGGCCGATGCCCTGGGCTATGCCGGCTTCAAGATCAAGGTGGGGCACCCTGATTTCGAGCGCGATCTACACCGGCTCGATCTGCTCAGGCAGACAGTCCGGGTGGGCGCGCCGGTCATGATCGACGCCAACGAGGCTTGGGGTGCCAAGGAAGCGGCGGTCAAGATCGAGGCCATCTGCCGCGCCGGCCATGAGCTGCTGTGGGTCGAAGACCCGATCCTGCGCAACGATTTCGACGGCTTGCGATTGCTGCGCAACAGTCTGCCATGGACGCTCATCAACTCGGGCGAATATCTCGATGCCGCCGGCAAACGCCAACTCATGCTGGCCGGGGCCACCGACATTCTCAACGTACACGGTCAGGTCACTGACGTGATGCGTACTGGCTGGCTGGCCGCGGAACTGGGCATTCCGGTGTCGCTGGGCAATACCTTCCTCGAGGTCGGCGTGCATATGGCCTGCGCACTGCCGGAAGTGGAATGGCTGGAATATTCCTTCCAGAACTTCGAACACCTGATCGAGCAACCGATCGAAATCCGCGATGGCTGGGCCTATGCGCCGAGCCGGCCGGGCCACGGGCTGACGCTATCGCAGGCCGCCCGAAGCCAGTGGTCCTGCCCCACTGTACTTGCCGAAGAGCAGATCGGACGAGGGCCCGACAATATCCGTATCGCCTTGAGCCGGGCGGGAACGCCCGGCTGAACAGTGTGAGCTTAGAACCGAAGGAGGAACGAAGTATGAGCAGACCACTTTTGATGACCCTGATTTCCGCTACTGCGGTGGCGGTTATCGCACTTGCCGCAACGCCGTCTTTTGCTGCCCCAAAGGTCACCTTGACCTACCAGGTCGATGCCAACTGGCTCAAAGAAGGGGAGCGGACGCTCGCCAAGAAATTTGAAGAGCAAACCGGCATAGCCATCGATTTCCAGATCGTGCCGTCCGACCAGTATTTCAACGTGCTCAAGACCAAGCTGAACTCGGGCGAGGCGACTGACCTGTTCGGCGGCCAGAGCGGCGTTACCGATCTCAAGCTCAACTACAATGTTGCCAAGAACGCAGTGGATCTGACCGACGAACCCTGGGCCAAGCTGGAAGATCCGCTGGTTGCATCGCAGTCCACCGTTGACGGCAAGCTCTATGGCCTGACCTACTGGGACACGCTGGGTTACGTCTGGGTGGTCAACTACAACAAGGCGATCTTCAAGCAGTATGGCCTGACCCCGCCGACCACTTATGCCGAGTTCAAGACACTCTCTCAGAAACTGCTCGATAATGGCATTCAGCCACTTTACGAGCCGATTTCAGACGGCTGGCACCATGTTCTTTGGTTCCCGGAACTCGGGCCGCGCTTCGAGCAGGTCACGCCCGGCCTTGCGGCTGAACTCAATGCCAATAAGGCAAAGTTCGCCGACAATCCCACCATGCTGACCGACCTGACCCAGCTCAAGGAAATCTACGATCTGGGCTTTTTCGGCCAGAATGCGCTGTCCGATACCTTTGCCGATCGCACCAAGGCTATGTCGGACGGCAAGATCGCCATGTTCATGGCGCAAAGTGCATTCCCGCAGGACCTGCACCACGACTATCCCAATATCAATGCCGACGATTTTGGCGCCTTCGTCATGCCGCTGGCCGATAACCAGATGCTCAACATTAATCCCGCCGGCCCGACCCACTTCATTTATTCGGGCTCCCAGCATATCGCCGAAGCCAAGCAGTATCTGGATTTCCTGACCCAGCCAGAAAATCTCCAGGCCTATCTGGATAGCGAGCCGCAGTTCTTCACGCTGCCCTTCCCGGGCATAAAGAGCAAATTCACTCCGGAACTGCAGGCCTTCATGGACGCCCACAAGGATGCGCGCGGCGTCGTCTATCAAACTGAGGTCAACTACGTGAACCCGCAGTGGATGGATATCGGCAAGGACCTGACAGCGATGCTCACCGGGCAGCAAACGCCGGCTGAAGTTTTGGCCAATGTGGACAAGCGTCGCGGCGAACTGGCTGAAGCAGCCAAAGACCCGGCTTGGACCAAGTGACCGCCTAAAGCGTCGCAGACAATTGCGGACCCTGGCCTGGGTTTGGCCAGGGTCTACTGCATCAGAACGGAACATCAGCATGCAGAACGTCGGCATACGCTATCCGCTGTACTTCGCCATTCCGGCGCTGTTGCTGTACGGAATGTTTTATATCGTTCCCAGCCTGGGCGGCATCGCCTATGCCTTCACCGACTGGAGCAGCTATTCCGACGAGGTGAATTTTGTCGGCCTGAAAAACTTCATCAAGCTGTTCTCTCCGGGCGAACACTACCTCGGCTATTTCTGGAACACCTTCCTCTTTACGCTGGTGACGATCATTCTCAAGACCATCTTTGGCTTGGGGCTGGCGCTGCTCTTGAATGAAGGTGTCAAGCGGTTCGTCAATGTCTACCGGGTGTTGATCTACATACCAGCCGTGTTGCCGTTCATCGTAGTCGGCCTCATCTTCCGGTCGATCCTTAATCCCGCAACGGGCCTTCTCAATACATTTCTTCGTGCCATCGGACTGAATGCGGTGGCGATGCAGTGGCTGGTCGATCCGCGGATCGCGCTTTATTCTGTCATCTTTGTCGATACCTGGAAGGGCGTCGGCTACATCATGGTCATCCTGCTCGCCGGGTTGCAGACCATTCCACGCGACTATTATGAAGCGGCCGAAATGGATGGCGCCAATGCGTGGTGGCAGTTCCGCTACGTCACGGTGCCGCTGCTGATGCCGGCGATCATGATCGTTACCGTGCTCAACGTGCTCTACGGAATTCGCGTCTTTGACATTGTTTACGCGATGACCAATGGCGGCCCCGGCTATGCCACCGAAGTGTTGCAAACCGGAATTTTCAAGGCGTTTTCGCAGGGCCAGTACGGGCTTGGCACAGCACTGAACAGCGTCCTCTTCGTCATCCTGATCGCTGCCGGCTATGGCGTCATCCGGCTGCTCGATCCCAAGCCGGTGGGAGAGTAGAGCAGTGTCGGTACGACCTAAAAATACCCTGACGAGCCTGGCGCCGCATGTGCTGGCCATTGCGGCAAGCCTGGTGACCACCATTCCGGTCTATCTGGTTTGCGTCAACGCGCTCAAGTCCGAAGCCCAGTCCAGCTCAATGGGCGTCGATCTGCCGACCGAACTGCATTTCGAGAATTTTGCCACGGTGATCGATCGCGGCAAGCTCACCATCAGCTTTTTGAACAGTATGCTGTATTCGACCGGGGCGGCCATTCTGGCGACTTTGTTCGCGGCACTGGCAGCGTTTATCCTGTCCCGCCATCGCACGCGCCTCAACCGGGCGCTGTATTTCTTCCTGATCATGGGCATTGCCTTGCCCATCAATTTCTTCACGCTGACCAAAATGATGCAGGTGACCCACCTGATCAACACCAAGCCTGGCATGATCATCCTCTATGCCACCTTGCAGGTCCCCTTCGCCGTTTTCCTGATGTACGGCTTTGTTGCGTCGATCCCGCGCGAGCTGGACGAGGCTGCCGCGATCGATGGCTGCGGCCCACTTGAAATGTTCTTTCGGGTCATCCTGCCACTGCTGATGCCGGTTTTGGTGACGACGTTCATTCTGAGTTTTCTCAACACCTGGAACGACTTCATCATGCCGCTCTACTATTTGAACAGCAGTGAAAACTGGCCAATGACCCTGGCGGTCTACAATTTCTTTGGTCAGTTCAAGCAGAGCTGGAACCTGGTTTCCGCCGATATCCTGCTGACCATCGTGCCAGTGCTTCTGGTCTATCTGGCGGGGCAGCGCTTTATCCTCAGTGGCATGACGAGTGGCGCCGTCAAGGGATAGCGCCGGATCGATGACACCCAGCGCCATTGATTGAGAAAATCTGATGTAGCCCGGCTCGGCGCAGCGCCGGGAGTTTTGAAAGGGTAGCGAATGGCGCGTGTCGAGCTCATCAACGTCAACAAGTCCTTCGGCGTGACCAAGGTCATCCATGACGTCAGTCTGACAATCGAGGAGGGCGAGTTTGCGGTCTTCGTCGGGCCATCGGGATGCGGGAAATCCACTCTGCTGCGGATGGTCGCCGGACTGGAAGAGGTTACGAGTGGGCAAGTCAGGATCGGCGACGCCGACGTCACCCAGGCACGGCCAAAGGACCGTGGCGTTGCCATGGTGTTCCAGTCCTACGCGCTTTACCCGCATATGACGGTGGCCGAGAACATGACCTTCGGCCTGCGCGTCGCGCGTCGGCCCAAAGCTGAAATCGCCGAAAAACTCGCACGCGTTGCTCAAATCCTCCGCCTTGAGGAATTGCTGAAGCGAAAGCCGGCGCAATTGTCAGGTGGCCAGCGCCAACGCGTTGCTATCGGGCGCGCGATTGTTCGAGATCCTAAAGTCTTCCTGTTCGATGAGCCGCTCAGCAATCTCGATGCCGAACTGCGGGTGCAGATGCGGGTGGAACTGTCCAAGCTGCACAAGGTGCTGGGCAACACCATGATTTACGTGACCCACGACCAGACCGAGGCCCTGACCATGGCCGACCGGATCGTGGTGCTCCGCGCCGGCAATGTCGAGCAGATCGGCTCGCCCATGGCACTCTACGAGGATCCCGACAATGCGTTTGTTGCCGGGTTCATTGGCTCGCCGCGCATGAATTTCCTCCACGCTGTCGTCACGGAAAATGGTCGGTTGGCTGTGGGCGGGACGATCATAGACAACCCGACGGAGACGCAGTTGATCCCCGGGCAGGAGCTGCAATTTGGCATCCGCCCAGAACATCTGGATGTGAGTGAAGGCAACGGGCTGCAGGTCACAGTGGATATGGTCGAGCAACTCGGCGCCACGTCCTACGTCTACGCAACCTTGCCCACTGGCGAGATACTCGTTGCCGAGAGGCGTTTGGCGCGGCCGAAAGCAGACGACAGGATGAAGCTTTATTTCGACCCGACGGCGGCGCGCCTGTTTACCGCGTCCGGCAAGCGCATTCGATGATTGTGGTGCGCATGGGCATGGTGATTAAGGTCCGTCCTGAAAAGATGGCGCTTTATAAGGAGTTGCACGCCAAGCCATGGCCGGAAATGAATAGCGCGCTGACGGCCGCGAATATCCGCAATTACTCAATCTTTATCCGCGAGCCCGAAAACCTGTTGTTCGGCTATTGGGAGTATGTCGGCACAAACTACGAGGCTGATCTGAAAGTGTTGGGCGAGATGGACGTCACCAAACGTTGGCTGGCACTGACTGATCCCTGCCAGGAACGTTTGTCGTCAGCCGCCGACGGGGATTGGTGGAGCCCGATGCCGGAGGTTTTTCACCTCAACTGATGACGGCCTGGCTGTTCTTGATGTGACGCGTCGGCTTTCCCGCAGGTTAGGCGCTGTGACGCTGGTCGAAAACAGGATAACCTGCAAATGCTTCGCTCGCTGCAGACGCGGCATGACGGCGATTGGTTATCTTCTGCGCGGGAATTTTTGAGTGCCGATTTCGACCAGATATCTCGTTCGCTCGACGTCCGCGTTCCTGCTCATCGGGTTTGTCGCCCTGATGGCAATTGTGGTCATGACGTTCTGGCTGGGCGAGCGAGCCCAACACTACTTCGAGGTGGTCAGCGAAGCGCGCGATACCCGGATTGCGGCGGTCGAACTGCGCAGCGCCATGCAAACTGCCGAGTCCAGCCAGCGCGGCTTCATCATCACCGGCAACGAAATCTACCTCGGGCCCTACCAGACCGCCAAAGTCCAGTCCCAGCGGCACCTTGTGGCATTGGAGAAACTTTTGCCGCCGTCGTCCGCAGCCTCGGCAACGCTGGATCGGCTGACCGAGATTTTCCGGGTAAAATTTGACGAGTTCGACCGAACCATCGAGCTCAAGCGGGACAAGCAGGACGAACAGGTGCTGGCGATCGTGCGCACCAATAGCGGCAAGGCACTCACGGACGAAGCTAACGTGTTTTTTTCCGGCGTCATCGGGCAGGCCGACAGCCAGTTGACCGCTGGTATTGCCGAGCAGCGCGCCAATACGGAATGGCTACGGCTGGTGTCGGGCATTGGCGCGCTCATCATCGTCGCCGTGGCGGGGGGTGCAACATATGGCGTTGCCCGCTACACCAAGGAGCTGCGCTCGACCCGTGACGAGGTCAATGCGCTTAACAGCGCCCTTGAGGATCGGGTTGCCCGGCGCACCGCCGATCTGGCGCAATCGCGTGATCGCGCGGAGATGCTGCTGTCGGAGGTCAATCATCGGGTTGCCAACAGCCTGTCGCTGGTCTCATCGCTTGTGAGCCTGCAATCCAAGGCCTTGGTCGACAAGACCGCCAAGGACGCCCTGGCCGAAACCCAGGACCGAATTCTGGCGATCTCGCTGGTCCATAAGCGGCTTTATAGTTCTGCCAATGCCCGCAGCGTCGATCTGAAGGAATATCTCACCGGGCTGCTCGAGCATTTGCGCACTTCATTGCGCAGCCAGACACATGGGGTAAACCTGTCCTGGAAAATCGACGCCATCGAGCTTGGCACCGATGCCACGATTACGCTGGGTGTCGTGATTACCGAACTGGTGACCAACGCCTTCAAATACGCCTATCCGGATGGTGTTGGCGAAGTTCGGGTTCGCCTGATGAAGCGGGACGACGCGCAAATAGAAATAGTTGTCGAAGACGATGGCGTCGGGCGTGCCGAGGGGGCGCCGGCAAAGGGCACGGGCGTTGGCACGAAAATCGTCAATGCCATGTGCGCCAGCCTGGGATCGCAGATCGACTACGGCCACCGGCAGCCAGGCACTGCGGCCAGGCTGGCCTTTTCGTCCGATTTCGTGCGCGGCGGCACGGCGCACTAGACCGCAAGCCTGCCTTATGTGACGGTGCCGCAAGGGTCGAGAACAAGGCCCTGCAGGGAGCTTGCATGGCATCGGACTGGTACGGCATTGATGTGTGCTCGGTGGTAAGGCGCGGCGTGATCCTGACGGCAATACTGGCCGCCGGCATTGTTGCGGCCGCAGCACAGGACGGCGCGCCTGGTATCACTCAGCCGACGGTGTTTCCGGCGTTTAACCCAGCTGCGCCCGCTTGCGCGGCTCCGCCAGACCTGACCAAAACCCTGGCTTTCGTGCAGGAAAACGAGCGTGAGTTTCTTGAGGGCATCGATCACGGCCTGGCCATGGCGGCCCATGATCGCGGGCTGAACTATCGCAAGAGCGTCAATAATGACGATCCCGCCAAAGCGGTCGAGCAGATCCAGTCGTTTCTGGCAGCCAGAACCGGCGCGATCGTTGCCACTTCGTCCGATCCGGCCGCCATCAGCGATGGGTTGAAGCAGGTCATCTGGTCCGGGGCATTTGTCGGCACCGTGGTGCCCCCACCCGCGACGTTGCTGCTCAACGCCCCCCAATATGCCACCGGCAAGGCACTGACCGATGCTGCAATCGCCCACATCAATACCAGGTTGGCCGGCAAGGCCAATGTCGTGCTGCTGACGCAGGACAGCATGGAGTACCTGTCACCGCGGTTCGTGGCGATGCGCGACGGTCTCAACGCGCTCCCGGGCGTCAATATCATTGCCGATATCGCGCCCAAGCCGGTGACCAAGGAGGGCGGCTTTGCCACGATGAATACGATCCTGCTGGCCAATCCCGATATCGACGTCGTGCTGGGCGCTGACTCTGTGGTCCTGGGCGCGCTGCAGGCATTGCGGGCCGCCGGCAAGGATCGACCGGATCAATTCCTCGGCGGCATTGATGGCGAACCCGAGGCAGTGGCCGAAATCAAAAAGGGCGATGGCCCCTATAAGGCCAGCATCGCATTGTCGTCGCCAATGTTCGGCTATGCGATGGGCCAATACGGCGCCGACTGGATCGAAGGCAAAAGCGTCCCTCAGGCGATGGATATCCTTCCCATTGCTCTGACCGCCGACAACATTGTTCAGTACGAGGCCGACCTCGCCAATCCCGCCGCTGCATGGGCAGATCCAGTGAGGCGGGACAGCTATCTCAAGATGTACGGCAACATCTGTTACGACACCCGGGACCAGTACGTGAACTTCCCATGGTCGTCGGAGGCGAACTAGTTGCGCTCGCGACCATCAAGCCAATGCGCTGTCGGCGTTATGACGCGCGTCGCCGTGCGGGAACAGCCGCCTCGCCGCGCGCCTTGCCGGCGAGGGTGAACACGGAGACGATCTCGTCCAGCCGGCTGACCTGACCTTCGGTCTGTTCGATGGCAGCATTGGTTTGCTCGACCAGCGCGGCGTTGTGCTGGGTCATTTCGTCCATCTCGCGGATCGCCGTCAGCACTTCGCCAATGGCGTCCGACTGGTCATTGTTGGACGAGGCAATGCTGGCGATGAGATCGCTGTTGTTGCGCACGTTTTCGACCATGGCGGCGAGTTTGTCCGCCACCCGTGCCACAAGCTGCTTGCCGCCCGATACCTCGTTGACAGAATTCTCGATCAGCACCTTGACCTCTGAGGAGGCACTGCCGGCCGATTGTGCCAGGCGCCGCACTTCAACGGCAACCACGGCAAAGCCCTTGCCGGCATCGCCAGCGCGAGCCGCTTCCACCGAGGCGTTGAGCGCCAGCAAATTGGTTTGAAACGCGATGTCGTCGATGACGCCGATGATATTGGAAATCTTCGAGGACGCAGCGGCGATCCGCTCCATGGCATCATTGGCTTCGTGCATGACCGAGCCGGTTTCGTTGACCGTGTTCGATATGCCAATGGCGCTCTTGCTGGCCGTTTCGGCCCGGCCGGCGTTTTCCTTGACCGTCGATGCCAGTTGTTCCATCGCCGCCGAGGTTTGCTCGACAGCAGCGGCCTGGCGCGTCGACCGCTCGGACAGATCGTTCGCCCCGGCAAGGATTTCCCCCGTCGCTGACCTGACGCCCGACGACGTCTCGGTGAGATTCTGGACAATCCCGGTAAGGCTCTCCAGCGTGCGATTGAAGGCCTCCCGCAAACCCTCAAGCTCAACTGGGAACGCCCGCTCCAGCCGACAGGCGAGATTGCCTTCGGACAGCGACGAAAGCGACTGTGAGAGTTGCAGGACAACCGCTTTCTGGGCACTGGCCGCGTCGGCCATGGCCCGCAGCCCCGTTTCGCGTTCGGCGGCGGCCTGCTGATCGATCCGCGCCGCATTGCGCTGTTCGCTCGATTTGAGATCGTCTGCGGCCGCAAGCCTGTCCACGGTACGATCCCGCAGATAGGCCACGGCCCTGGCAAGAGCGGAAATCTCGTCGCGATCATTGGCGTCGCCGATTGCTGCGTCGGCCTGCTCGTCGGCAATGGCGCGAATGCCAGTTTCAAGCCGCTTGATCTTGCCCAGGATTGAACGGGTAAATACCACCGACACCGCCAGGGTGATAACCACCAGCGCTGCGGCGGCAGCGAGCATCTGGATCAGTCGGCTGTTGAGGCCATCGATGCGTGCCTGCAGCAGATGGTTGAGTTCGGCTATTCCGGTTGAGGCGACCTTGCCCGCGGCAACTGCCAGGAGTTGATGCGCGCCCGGCAACGCCGAGATGGAACCCTCCCCAGTGCTCTGCGGGTCAGAAAGGCTGTGCGCGAGGCCGGCAAAAGCAGCCGCCGCTTCGCCATAGGCAGTGGTCGGCGCTTTAAGGGACGCCGCAACTGAGCCATCGGCGTTGCCGGTGACGGCGGAGCGATAGGAATTCTGCAGCCCCGCCACCAGCGATTCAAATGCCCCCACCGATGCCGCCAGGGCAATGCTCTGTTTAGCGGAGCCGTCACTGGCGTTTAGCGCGGCGACAATCTGGTTGCCGGCGTCCAAGCCACCGGGCAGCTTGGTGGTCAGCAAATCCATGACGTAGAAGCTATCGAGATCAGGATCGAGCGTCAGCTTCGAGCCATCGGCAATCTTGGCAACCAGTGCCAGTGCGGCACTGCCAAATGACGGAGAATATTCCCCGCTTGCCTGTTTGTTTCTTTCGGCGAGATAGGCCGCCGTTGCATCGGTGGTGCCAAGCGCGGGATCGAGCAGCGCACTGACGCGCTTGATCTCCGCATCGCTTGCCAGCGGCTGATTTCCCGCTGCAACCAGATCCAGTGCTAGAACATCCAGGTACTGGGTGCCCAGAAGTTCCTGGTCGGCGAATGCGATGTCCTTCTGGCTCTGCGCGACGAACAGATAGCCGAGCAAGCCAACGGGCATAAGGGACAGCATGACGATAGCCGTCAGCCGTCCTCTGATCGTCAAATTTGTCATTCGCCAACCCGCAAGCAAATCCGGCTTTAACGGTGCGCTCGCATGGTTAACGTCCCATGAACAATCGACTGACTACCCGCTGGCAAACACGGTGTCCCAATCGCGATATTGGCTGAAGACTAACGTCTTTCAGCGTATTGGCTCGATAAGGTCGTCTTCGATTTCGGTTTCCGGCCGGTCGCCACCTTGCGCAAGTTCCTCATGCCATTTGCCCTGCGCATCCTGATACTGGATCGCTTCAGTCGTGCCTTCGGCCTGCTGCCGGTTGGCCGCTGCTACCGCTGCATCAAGGGCAGCGGCATGGGTAGCAAATGTCTCCGAGAAAACATCACCCACCTTGTAGGCGTAGCCGCCATCGTGTTCGACAATGTCATATTTTACATGGGTCATACCGGGTCTCCTCGCAGATAACCCGCCATGAGACATCTGGTTGCGTATGGAGAACGGCCCGAGGTTGATCAAGCTCACGCGCCCGGTCAAGCCCATGACCATCTCTCGTTGCGCCTCATCCCTTCACCGCGCCTACAGTCAGCCCGCCCACCAGGAACCGTTGCGCGTACATATACAGCAGTGCAACCGGCACGGCGGTCAGCAGGGAGGCCGCCATCAGTTTGCCCCAGGGCAGGATGTCTCCCACCACCATCGATTGCAGGCCGATGGGCAAGGTGCGCAGGGACTCGCTGGTGATGAAGACGAAGGCGAACAGGAATTCGTTCCACGCATTGGTGAACGCGAACAGTGTGACCGAAAGCAGCGCCGGCGCGGCAAGCGGCAGGGTGATGCGCAAGAAAATATAAAAGCGGTTGGCGCCATCGATCATTGCCGCTTCTTCCACTTCGACCGGAATCGACCGGAAATAGCCCAGCATCACCCAGGTGGCAAAGGGCAGCAGGAAGGTTGGATAGGTTAGGATCAGCGCCGCATAGGAGTTGATGATGCCGATCGAACTCAGCGTCTGGTAGAGCGGGATAAACAGCAGCGTACCCGGCAGCAGGTAAGTGATCAGCAGCAGCGTCGTCAGCAGGCCCGCGCCGAGGAAGCGGAGCCTGGTCAGGGCATAGGCCGCCAGCGATGCCAGCGACACCGACACCACGGTGCTTGCGGCAGCCACCAGGATTGAATTGAGAAACCAGGTGATAAAGCCGGTCCCGTGGATCAGCGCATCATACTGCTCCAGCGTTGCCGGCTGGGGCCAGAAGATCGAGCGGCGCTCACTGATCTGGGCGGTCGATTTGAGCGAGGTGATGATGATCCAGAAAAACGGGAAAATCACGAAGACCATGAACGGCAACAGCACCACGAGCTTGGCAATCGTGCCGCCACGCTCGCGGGCCGCCAGCGACAGCAATGGTTTGGACGGCGAACGTCCGCTCATCCTGCGCGCAAAACGCGCGATCATTTCGACGCCGGCATAGATCAGCTGGATTGGCCAGAAGATCACGTCGATGACCAGGCTCAGGATTTTGCCCGCAACGGCCATGGACCGGTCAACGATGCCGGGCTTCCTGTCGGCATTGTCGTCGCGCTTGTCGTCCTGGCGCATGAAGCGGGCGAGCAGCCAGATCAGAATGGCAATCAATGGCGCCGTGCTGAACGCAATCGCGATACCAGGACCATATTGCAGCGAGCCGATGGCCTTTTCATAAGCCAGAATAGCATAGAGCTTGGTCGCGCCGCTTGGGCCGCCACCCGTGAGCAGGAAGGGCAGACCGAACTGGTTGAAGGTCGAAATGAACGACAGCAACAACGTCACCACGATCACGTAACGCAGGCCCGGCAGGGTCACATGGCGGAAGCGCTGCACCACGTTGGCACCATCGACTTCCGCCGCTTCAAGCTGTTCCCTGTCGATCGCCTTGAGGCCCGACAAAAACAGCAGCACGAAAAACGGAATGCCCTTCCAGACGTTGACCGAAATCACGCTGCCCATGGCCATGTTGGGATCGGAAATCCAGCCCAGCGGACGATCGATTATGCGTGCCGCCATCAGCATCGGATTGAGGCCGCCGAACAGCGGATCGTAGATGCTTTTCCAGGCCAGCGCGGTGACGATTTCCGGCACGATCCATGGCAGCAACATGATGCCGCTGAGGATGCTGCGATAGGGCAGGCGGCTGTTCAGGATCAATGCCACGATCATGCCAATGACGAATTTGAACGCCAGTGACCAGAAGGTGAAGGAAATCGTGTTCTTGAGTGCGAGGATGTAGTCGCTATTGCTGAACAGCCGCTGATAATTGCGGATGCCGACATTGTAGGTTTCGCCGGTGGAGAAATTGAACGCTGTCAGGCTCAGCATGATGGCGCTGATGAACGGCCAGAAGATCAAACCGCCCATGATGATGACCATGGGCAGCACGAACAGATATCCGGTCTGCCAGTCGCGACCAAGCACGCGGCGCGCCCAACGGCTCCAGGTTTCCGGTGCAGCGGAATAGGTGTCGTTCAGCCGGACCTGATCATCCATCACGGCGCTCCTGATCTACGATATTTAAGACATGCGCCGCAGGGCGGCGCTGAAGGGATCGGCCGGGCGGCATGGGATCGCCCGGCCTCACATCCATGCGGCCTTACGGCTGCATGATGCCGCCTTCTTCGAACAGCTCGACGATCTTCTGATGCGCGTCGGCAACTGCCTCAGCGGCTGTCATCCGCTTGGAAATCGCATTGCCAACCGACTGCTCCAGCAGACCCGAAGCGCGAATGGCGCCGAACTGCGGTGCCGGCTTGGCCGGCCAGGTTTCGCCGAGGAACGGGTTGGTAACGCTCACCTGTTCCTTGATGATCCCATAGTTGGGATCGGCTGCCAGCAGTTCGGGCGTCCACAAGCCTTCATAGGCTGGCATGAACAGTCCGCCGGCGATCGAGGAAATCGCGGTGAAGTTCTTGGGATCGATCATTTCCAGCGCCAGTTGCTTGGCGAGATCCTTGTTCGGTGCATTCTTGAAGATGGTCAGCCAGCCACCGACGAATCCGCCGTCACGGCTATCGCCATTATTGCCCGTTGGTGCGTGCACCAGGGTGATGTTGGGGAATACCGGGTTCTTCTCTTTCTTGGCGCGCGCATAAACCGAAAAGGAATTGAGCGTGTACCCGATGCTGCCGGCGAGCCAGGCTTCGTTGTTGCCCGTGTCGTTCCAGCTTTCGACGCCAGGCGGCAGCATGGCGGCATACTTGCCGTTGCGATCATAGGTTTCGACCAGCCATTCATATGCCGCGACAGTTTCGGGCGTGTTGAACTGCACGATTTGCCCGGTTTCGTCCGAATAATGGCCGCCAAAGGCCAGGACCACCGAATTGAGGAACCCGTAGCCATCACCGGACTGGTTTGGCGTCAGCCCCCAGCCGTAAAGATCGGGGCCGGAGATTGCCAGCGCCGCTTCGCGCCGTTGATCGAGCGTCAGCAACGTCGATGCGTCGATGTTCTTTTCAGCCAGTTTGTCCTTGCGGAACATGAACGAAGTGGTGCTGCCCAGATAAGGAATGGACTTCCACTTGCCATCGAACTTGCCGTTGATTTCGGCATTGATGCCCGGCATGACGTTGCCATAGCGCTTGATCGCTTCTTCCACCACATCGGTGACGTCCTCGGCGATATCGAGAGCGTTCATCTGGGCGATCGAGACCGTGGATGTATAGGCAAAGTCGGGGGGATTGCCGGCCTTTACGGCGGCGGTCATCTTGCCCAGGAAATCACCAAACGATTCCGAATTGGTCGTCGAAATATCGAGCTCCACCTTGTTGGCGGCCGCAAAATCGGTGACGGCACTGCGGAAGATCGTCTGTGCTTCCTCGAAATATTCGGTCCGGTGGATCACCGTCAGCTTGCCTGAGGCGCTGACCGGCAATGGAGCATCGGGCTTGGGCGCATCCTGGCCAAAGGCCGGAAATCCGCTCCCGGCTGCAAATAGTCCAGCGCCAGCCGCAGCAGTTCCCTGCAACATCGCCCGACGAGTCAATTTCTTGTCAGTCATTGGTTCCTCCTCCAATTTGTTGGTGACCCTCCGCCACCAAAGATCGACTTCTCTTTCTTAACGTCAACCCGGTAGGCCGCAGGTTATACTCCCGCTTGAAGCCCATCCCTGGCTTACGTTGAAGCTGTTTCTTCCTCGTTGGAATAAAGATAGCGCCCGGCATTGAGATGCTCGGAGACGCGATACTGGAAGGCAAGCCGGTCCCGCCCTTCCAGGGCGTTGACGATGCCGGCGTGCTGGCGATGATTGGTCCCGATCAGCTTGCCGCGAATATAGCTGTTCTCCATGATCTTGAGCATCACCGGCTTGGTCAGCCGATACAGCTCGTCAAGCTGGCGGTTGCCCATGATCGAGATCAGCCGGGCATGAAACCGGAAATCCTGCAGCGACGCCCCGGTAGCGCTCGATTCATCGCGCATCTGGTCGTTAATGGCACGCAACTCGGCGATATCGGCGCTCGTCAACCGCTCGACCACGACATCATAGCAGCCGCCCTCGATCAGATGGCGAAAGCCCTGCGTGTCGGAAAAAGTCTGCCCGGTGATCTCGAGCGTGCGAAACGAAAACAGCTGGAACACGGCATCCATGCGCCGGTCGATAATCACGGCCCCGGTCTTGGGGCGAACATCGACGACACCATAGGCCTTGAGGATGCGCATCGCTTCGCGCACCGTCGTCCGGCTGGCGCCACACCGCTCACAAAGCTCTCGCTCCGACGGCAGCGCGTCGCCGACGCGAAGGTTTCCCTGCTCGATCAGGTCCTTCAGGCGGCCCACCACGAGCTCGACCGCCGAGTCGCCGACTGGCTCCGGTGGCTGAAGACCATCGTTCAAAGCAATTACGTTGCTCATGAGCCCCGACATTCATTTGTATGGCCAGATGAAGAAAAACAGACATAGCCAAGGGTGTCAACCGTGCAAAGACCCGACAAGGCGCTGCAACTGGCCAGACAATTGAATGTGTTCTGACCTCAACCAGGCAATTTGCCGAGGAGTTTGCTCCCTGCCGCAAATGGTGCGCCCACGATGCCGTGCTTTGAAAAACGCTCTTATGTGGATTAGTGTAGGACCCTCAAAACAATGTCATGCGGTAACAAGGAGCGCCAAAATGAGCGGAAAAACCGAGACTGCCATTCTGGCCGGCGGCTGCTTCTGGGGCGTTCAGCAATTGATCCGCCGTTATGATGGTGTGATCGCAACGCGTGTCGGCTATTCCGGCGGCGATGTGCCCAACGCCACCTATCGCAACCACGGCACCCATGCTGAAGCTCTGGAGATCGTATTCGATCCGAACCGGATCGGCTTTCGCCAATTGCTCGAATTCTTCTTCCAGATTCATGATCCGACCACGCTCGACCGGCAGGGCAATGATCGTGGCCTCAGCTATCGTTCGGCGATCTTCTATACGAGCGACGAGCAGAAGCGCGTAGCAGAAGAGACCATCGCCGATGTTGACGCGTCAGGTCTGTGGCCGGGCAAGGTGGTGACTGAACTGCAACCCGCCGGTCCATTCTGGGAGGCCGAACCGGAGCATCAGGACTATCTGGAAAAG
Source organism: Devosia sp. (assembly GCF_039927955.1). Lineage (GTDB taxonomy): Bacteria > Pseudomonadota > Alphaproteobacteria > Rhizobiales > Devosiaceae > Devosia. Next base: position 41,444 of record NZ_JBDSUA010000047.1, read on the forward strand.
TACCCGAACGGCTATACCTGTCACTTCATCCGGCCCGGCTGGAAACTGCCGCATCGCGCTAGTGCTGCGGCCGCCGAATAGGCTGGAGTTGAGGCGGGCCCAAAGCTCGCCTCACGCCCGTCTTGTTCTATTCCGCCGCGGCCATCATCAGGTCGGGCACGATGAAGATACGGCCATCGATGACATCGATCGGGTAGGTTCTGACCTGACCTTCATCGGCGCCAAGCGCCTTGCCGGTTTGCAGGTCGAAAACCCAGTTATGGAGCGGGCAGGTGACCGAGGCGCCGTGAACGATGCCTTCGGAGAGCGGGCCGTTTTTGTGGGGGCAGCGGTTTTCGATGGCAAAGATCTGGTCTTCCTGCGTGCGGAACACGGCGATCTTGCCGGTCGGTGTGTTGATGCAGCGGGCGCCGCGGCGGGGGATGGCATCGACGGTGCCGATTTCGACCCACTCGGTCTGGGGCACGGTGTTGGTCTGGTGCATGGTGATCACTCCGCGGCCATCGGCAGGCCGAATTCGGCCATGGCGGCAAATTCATGGGCGTCCTTGCCGTTGACGCGCTCTTCCCAGGGATCGACCTGGGCAAACGTCTGGGAATAGACGAAGCGGTCGTAATAGTGCCGGCGCTTGGTCAGGTCCTCGACGATGTTCGCCTTGATCGACGGACTGCCGACCCGTTTGGCCCACTTGTAGATGCGCTCCAGGTAGCGGCCCTGTTCGCGATAGAGCTGGGTGAGCGCGACGATGATTTCGAGCGCTTCGTCCTCGGTATCGGCATGGCACAGAACTTCGGTGCCCTTGATGTCGAGGCCGGCAGCACCGGCAAAATGGATGTCGTAACCGCTATCGACGCAGACCACGCCGATATCCTTGCAGGTGGCTTCGGCGCAGTTGCGTGGGCAACCGGAGACCGCAAGTTTGAGTTTGGCTGGGGTCCAGGCGCCCCACATGAACTTCTCCAGCCGAATGCCGAGGCCGGTGGAGTCCTGGGTACCGAAGCGGCACCAATCCGAGCCGACGCAGGTTTTGACGGTACGCAGGCCTTTGGCATAGGCAGCGCCCGACACCATGCCGGCGGCGTTCAGGTCGGCCCAGACGCCGGGCAGGTCTTCCTTTTTAACGCCCAGCAGATCGATGCGCTGGCCGCCGGTCACCTTGACGGCGGGGATTTTGAACTTGTCGGCCACATCGGCGATGGCGCGCAGTTCGGACGGGTTGGTCATGCCGCCCCACATGCGCGGCACCACCGAATAGGTGCCGTCCTTCTGGATATTGGCGTGGACGCGCTCATTGATGAAGCGCGACTGGCCATCGTCCTCGTATTCACCCGGCCAATCGGCGACCAGATAGTAGTTGAGCGCTGGGCGGCACTTGGCGCAGCCGCATGACGTCTTCCACTCCAACTCCTGCATCACCTGCGGGATGGATTTGAGGTTCTTGGCGATGATCATGCGGCGCACGTCATCGTGGCCGTATTCGGTGCAGCCGCACATGGGTTGTACGGCCGCCGGATTATAGGCGTCGCCGAGCGTGGCATGGAGCAATTGCTCGACCAGGCCTGTGCAGGAGCCACACGAGGCCGAGGCCTTGGTGTGGGCGCGCACGCCGTCCAGATTGGTCAGGCTCTTGGAGGTGATGGCTGCTGTGATCTTGCCCTTGCAGACGCCGTTGCAGCCACAGATTTCTGCCTCATCCGGCAATGCTGCAACGGCCGCCATAGGGTCCAGTGGGGAGCCCCCTTGATAGGCCTGGCCAAAGATCAGCGTCTCACGCATCTGGCGGGTGTCGGTCTGTCGGCGGAGCATGTCGAAGAACCATGGGCCGTCGCCGGTCTCGCCATACAGCACTGCGCCAATGATCTTGTCGTCCTTGAGCACCAGTCGCTTGTAAACCCCAGCGGTGGCATCGCGCAGCACGATCTCTTCGCGATCCTCGCCCTCGCCGAAATCGCCGGCCGAGAACAGGTCGATGCCGGTGACCTTGAGCTTGGTCGAAGTGACCGAACCCTGGTAGCTTGCCTCGTGGCCGATCAGGGTTTTGGCCAGTATCTGACCCTGTTCGTAAAGCGGAGCAACCAGCCCATAACACATGCCGCGATGCTCGGCGCATTCGCCCAGCGCGTAGATTGCCGGGTCGTCCGTCCGCATCTGGTCGTCAACAACAATGCCGCGGTTGACGGCGATACCGGCGGCCTTGGCCAGACCCGAAGATGGGCGGATGCCGACGGCCATCACCATCAGATCGGCGGGGATGATCGTACCGTCATCGAGGAGCACGCCCTCGACCTTGTCGGTGCCCAGCACTTCCTTGGTATTGGCGCGGGTAATGACCGTGATGCCGCGTTCGACAAAGGCTTTTTCCAGAAGGTAGCCAGCGGCCGGATCGAGCTGGCGTTCCATCAGTGTCGGGGCCAGATGCAGCACCGTGACATCCATGCCGCGCATGCGCAGGCCGGCGGCGGCTTCAAGACCCAATAGCCCGCCACCGAGCACCACTGCCTTGCCGCCGCGTTCGCACGCTGCGACCATTTTGTCCACGTCATCCAGATCGCGATAGGTCACGACACCGGGGAGCTGGTGACCAGGCATGGGCGGTACAAAAGGCGACGAGCCGGTCGCAATCACCAGATGATCGTAATGGGCGACGATGCCATTGGTGGACAGTACGGTACGGGCATCGCGATCGATCAGTGTCACCGGCGATGATTTATGCAGGGTCACATTGTTGGCTTCATACCAGTCGTCGCCATGGGTGATGATCTCCTCATAGGTCTTTTCGCCTGACAGCACCGGCGACAGCATCAACCGGTTGTAATTCACCCGCGGTTCGGCGTTGAAAATGGTGACATCAAACCGGCCCGGTGCCGCGTCAAACAGCTCTTCAAGCATTCGGCCAGGCGCCATGCCGTTCCCGATAATCACCAGCTTCTCAGCCATCAGCAGTCTCCTGGTCAGCCCTGCCAGAGCAGCGCAAAAACGAAAAAGCCGCCAACCGAAGCGCGCCTTGGTCAAAATGACCGCAGACACGAACCAGTTGGCAGCTTTGCCTTGGGGGGGCGCCCGCCATTGGGCGCCGAATACGAATGAGCGGCCTGAGCCAGCTCTGCGCCCAATCTGATGCAGGAAGCGTGCCAAAACTCTTCTGAGATAAAATGTTGAATATTAATAATAGCTTAGAGCGGAGAGGCGGGATCGTCTGCAATCGGCGCTGATCTGTATAAAGCCCAATCAGGCATCAAGATGCTCAATTGATAAGCATCGCCCTGCGTTGAGCAAATCTTGATCAGCGTCTCCCGTGCCGGGTTCTCTTTGGTCGGGTTGCCCCGTGCCATCCTCGTCCCGCCATCTGATCAAACTGCTGTCCGGGCGCGCTGCGACACCTTTACCGCGCCTTGCCGTCCACATAAGGTGCGGCAAAGCTAAATGCTTACATGGGTGGGGAATATGCGGCAGTTCGTTCGGAACGCGTTGTGGCTCTGTGCTGCGGTATTTCTTTCCCTGAGTGTGGTCGCTGCCGATGCGGCAGACCGCAAGGTGACCCTGCTGCAAGGCACGGACCTTGAAGGTTTCGACTATTCCATCATCAAGGATACGACCCTCGAAGCCTGTCAGACGGCATGCACCGACGATCGCATCTGCCGCGCTTTTACCTTCAACCAGAAGGCCAGTTGGTGCTTCCTCAAAGGTGCGGTCGGACCGGACAAGCCGTTCTCGACCGCGACCTCCGGCCGCATCGGCCTTGCTCCCTCGCCTGAAGTGCTTGCTGCCACCCGCACCGGCGACCTGCCGTTCCCCGCGTCTGACCTGATCTATAGCGCCACCCAGCTGGCTCAGGGCATGGCCAGCACCGATACCCCGCCAAAGGGCCTGACCTACGCCGATCTGGTCGCCGCTGGCGACGATGCAGCAGCCCAGGAAAACCCCGCGGGCGCCACGGTTTCATACCGCCAGGCGCTCGCCATCGTCGGCAACGATCCGGCCGTGTGGCTCAAATTGGCAGATGTGCTGCTGACACAGGCCGATACTGCCGCCGAAAGTGGCCAGGACAGTTCCAGCTACGACCTTGGGGCGACCGCCGTTTCAGCAGCACTCAATGCTTTCCTGCAGTCCGAAGAACTGGATGAACGCGCTGCCGCGCTGAGCGATCTGGCCCGTGGCCTGGAACGCCGCCAGATGTATCGCGAATCCATCGTCACCTATCGCGCCAGCCTGGCGCTGGTCGATGATGCCACCCTGCAGGCTCGCCTCGACAAGGTTGTCGCCGAGCACGGCTTCCGCATCGCCTCGAACGAAGTCGATTCCGAATCCGCCGCGCCGCGCATCTGTGTGGTGTTCTCCGATCCGCTGCCATCGGGCAGCACCGATCTGTCGAGCTATCTGGTGATCGACGAAGCGCCAAAGGCTTCCATCGAAACCGAACAGAGCCAGATTTGTATCGAAGGGGTCGAACACGGCCGCCGCTACCATATCAAGGTTCGTGCCGGCCTGCCGTCGGCGGATGGCGAGACCCTGCGCAATGACGTGGCGCTCGATGTCTATGTGCCCGATCGCTCGCCCTTCGTCGGCTTTGCCAACAACGCCTATGTGCTGCCTGCCGGCCTGGGCGGCGGTCTGCCGATCACCTCGGTCAACGCTAAAAGCGCGGATGCCACGATCTACCGCATCGGCGACCGCTCGATCGCCACTGCCGTGCGCAATGGCATCTTCCAGGGCAATCTGACCGGCTATTCCGCCGAAGACGTCGCCAATCAGTATGGCGAACAGATCTGGACCGGTACGGTCGATCTCGCCCAGAGCAAGCCCAACGAAATGTCGGTTACCGCCATTCCCGTTGCCGACGTGCTCAAGAATATTGCACCCGGCGCCTATGTGGTCACCGCCAAGGTCACTGGCGTCAATCAGGAATACTGGGTCGATACCGCAACCCAGTGGTTCATCGTCACCGATCTGGGGCTGACCACGGTTTCGGGCGATGATGGTGTCCATGCCTTTGTGCGTTCGCTGAGCAGCGCCCAGCCCGTCGCTAATTCCAAGGTCCGCATGATTGCGGTCAATAACGAAGTGCTTGGCGAAGCCACTACCGACGCCAGCGGTCACGTCAATTTCGCTCCGGGCCTGGCCCGTGGCGAGGGTGGCCGCGCCCCGCAATTGCTGGTCGCCGAAACCGAAGCCGGCGATTACGCCTTCCTCGACCTGTCCAAGCCGGCGTTCGATCTGACCGACCGCGGTGTCGAGGGGCGTCCGTCGCCCGGTCCGCTTGACCTGTTTGCCACCACCGAGCGCGGTGTCTATCGCCCAGGCGAAACCGTGTTCCTGACTGCGCTGCTGCGCGATCCGCATGCCGAGGCCGTTACCCAACTGCCGCTGACGCTGGAAGTCGAACGTCCCGATGGCGTCGTCGCCACCAAGGAAGTGCTCAACGATCAGGGCGCCGGGGGTTATTTCGCCGCCCTGCCAATGGTTGCGGACGCGATGCGTGGCGCCTGGACGCTCCGTCTCTACGCCGATCCAAAAGCCGAAGCGCTGACCAGCACCACCTTCCTGGTCGAAGACTTCGAGCCTGAACGCCTGGCCTTCGATATCACGGCGGCCGAAGGCCCGGTCGCCACCGATGTGCCGACGCCGATCGATGTTGCTGCAAAATATCTCTACGGCGCCACCGCGCCCGGCCTGTCGCTGGAAGCCGATGCCGTGTTGTCGCCGACGTCGACCCTGGCCAATTTCCCCGGCTATACCTTCGGTCGCCTTGATGACACCATCGAGACCAATCGCGAACCGCTTGGCGTTGTTGGTGTTACCGATGATGCCGGTAATGCTACTGCCGAGGTTACCCTTCCGTTACCGCAATCGACCACTAAGCCACTGATTGCTGACATCATCATGCGCCTGGTCGATACCAACGGCCGCACCGTCGAACGCAGCATTTCCCGCCCCGTTCTGGCCGATGTCGACCGCCTCGGCGTCAAGCCACAATTCGCAGATTCCGATGGTCTGGCTGAAGGCAGCGCTGCCGCCTTCGACGTGATCGCCGTTGCCCCCACGGGTGAAGCGATTGCCAAGACCGGCATCAACTGGACCCTGTCCCGCGTTGAAACCAACTACCAGTGGTATCGCGAAAGTGACACCTGGAAGTGGGAAGCGATCACCACCAACCGCGAAGTTGCCAATGGCACGGTAGATACCGTCGCGGGTGGTCCGGCCACGGTTTCCGCACCCGTCCAGTATGGCGAATACCTCCTGGAAGTGACCAGCACCGGCGACAAGCCAACCTCGACTACCTATAGCTTCTACGCCGGCTACTACTATCCACAGGCCGGATCGGACACGCCCGATACCCTCAAGGTTGCCCTCGACAAGCCGGCCTATCATGTCGGTGAAACCGCCAATCTGCGTCTGGATCCGCAGTTTGCCGGCACCGCCCTGGTCATGGTGGTTGATGACCGCATCATCAACATGCAGGCCGTCGAAGTGCCCGCCGAAGGCCTGTCGGTCGCCCTGCCGGTGACCGATGACTGGGGCCCCGGCGCCTACGTCACTGCCGTGTTGTATCGCCCGGCTAGTGCCGCCGAAAAACGCATGCCGGCCCGCGCTCTGGGCCTGGCCTATGCCGACGTCGATCCGGGCGATCGCAAGCTCAACGTCGCGCTGACAGCGCCCAAGGTTTCGCTGCCGCGGCAGCCGTTCACCGTGACGGTCAAGCTCGACAACGTCACTGCAGGCGAGCAGGCCTATGTGGCGGTCGCCGCCGTCGATCTGGGCATTCTCAATCTCACCAACTTTAAGGTGCCCGATCCCGATGGCTGGTTCTTCGGCCAGCGCCAACTCGGCATGGAAGTGCGCGATCTTTACGGATCGCTGATCGATCCGACCCAGGGCATGCCCGGCGCATTGCATTCAGGTGGGGACGGTTCCGCCTCGCGCCTCGGCACGCCTCCGCCGACTTCGGTGCTGGTTGCACTGCATTCGGGCATTGTCACCGTTGGCGCTGACGGGACCGCGACGGTGACCTTCGACATGCCCGACTTTGCCGGCACCGTGCGGGTGATGGCCATGGCCTGGACCGCCAAGGCCATTGGCCATAGTTCGGCCGACGTCATCGTCCGCGATCCTGTCGTGGTGAGCCTGAGCCCGCCGCGCTTCCTGCGGCTCGATGATACCTCGCGCCTGCTGGTCGAGGTCAACAACGTTGCCGGTCCTGCGGGCACCTATAAGGTCGCTCTCGATACCGGCACTGGCATCACCACCGATGCTGCTGAAACCAGCGTCGATCTGGCGGCAGGCGCTCGTACGGCGCTCAACCTCAAACTGACGGCCGCCGAAATTGGCGACCAGCCGATCAAGGTGACGCTGACGCAGCCCAATGGCGACGTTCTGGTCAAGGAACTCACTCTGGGTGTCCGTGCCGCCAGCGCGCCGCAGACCACCAGCAAGCTGCTCAAGCTCGATCCGGGTGAAACCATCAGTCTCGATGCCAAGTACTTTGCCAAGATGGTGCCGCATTCGTCCTCGATGACCCTGGCCATCGGCCCGATTGCCCGTCTGAACATACCGGGTCTGCTGGTCGAGCTGGATCGCTACCCCTATGGATGCGCCGAGCAGATTTCCAGCCGCGCGCTGCCGCTGCTCTATCTCAACGAAGTCGCCGAAATGATCGGCCTCGGCAAGGATGAAGCCATCGACCAGCGCGTCAAGGACGCAATCACCAACCTGCTGTCCAAGCAGACCTCCAGCGGTGGTTTCGGCCTCTGGGGTCCATTCGACAGCACCGATCTTTGGCTGGACAGCTATGTCACCGATTTCCTGTTGCGGGCCAAGGCGGCCGGGTACGATATTCCCGATCTCGCCATGACCTCGGCTCTAGACAATCTGGGCAACCAGGTTTCTTACGCCAGTGACTTCGACAAGGGCGGGGAAGATATCGCTTACGCTCTGCTCGACATGGCTCGCGGTGGCCGCGCCGCCATCGGCGACCTGCGCTACTATCTTGAAGCGCGCCTTGACAACTTCGGCTCGCCGCTGGCACAGGCCCAACTGGGCGCTGCACTGGCGCTTTATGGTGACGGCGCCCGCGCTGCCACCGCCTTCCAGGCCGCCGTTGAGGGCCTGAAGGTCAAGGATGATCCCGATACCTACCGTGCCGACTACGGTAGCCGCCTGCGCGACGTCGCCGGCGTGCTGGCTCTCGCTGCCGAGTTCAAGCCTTCGGGCGTGGACCTGGCCCCGCTCACCAAACGCCTTGCCGATCTGCGTGACACTGTCCGTTACACCTCCACGCAGGAAGACACCTGGACCCTGGTTGCCGCTGCCGCCTTGGCCAAGGGCACTGCCGATGGTTCTGTCACCATCGATGGCGCGCCGCTGACCGGCGCGGTCTATCAGCGCTACGACCAGGAACAGGTCGAGGCTGCTGCGGTCAAAATCGTCAACACCGGCAACAAACCGACGGAAGCCAAGATTTCGATCACGGGCATTCCGGCCAAGCCACCCGAGGCCAGCAGCAATGGCTTTACCATTTCGCGGGACTATTTCCTGCCAGATGGCACGGCCGCGGACCTGACCAATATCCACCAGAACGATCGCTTCGTGGTGGTGCTGACCATGACCGCAACGACGCTCGGTTCGGGTGAGTACGTGGTCGCCGATCCGCTGCCGGCTGGCTTCGAGATCGAAAACCCCGACCTGTCCGCAGGTGGTGGTGTTTCCGATCTGTCCTGGCTGACAGTGGACTCGCCCAACCATGTCGAAGCGCGCACTGACCAGTATGTGGCCGCGTTCCGCTATGTGTCGGACACGCAGAACTTCTCGACCGCTTACATGGTTCGTGCCGGGTCCCCAGGCGCCTTCGTGCAGCCCGGCGCCACCATCGAAGACATGTATCGGCCAGAACTTCGCGCCAATACGGCCGCGGGCACCATCGAGGTTTCCGCGACCGGGCCATGAGCGAGCCTGAAACCCTACCAAAGCCCCGGCGGCGACTGCCTTATTGGCGGCTCGCCGCCGCCGCTGTCATCGTGCTGGCCGGTCTGGCCGGCGGGGGTGCGCTCTACGCCCATTCGGTGATCGCCGATATCGCGACCACACTGCCCGCTACACCAAATATTGCTACCTTGCCGGTCTCTACGGCGGTGGTGGATCGCACTGGCCAATTGCTGCGCCCCTTCACCACGGCGGGCGGGCGCTGGCGATTGCCGGTGGCCACCGCTGAGGTGGATCGGCATTTCATCGAAATGCTGCTGGCCTATGAGGATCGCCATTTCGAACAGCATGGCGGGATCGAATGGTCCTCGATGTTCCGCGCTGCAGGGCAATATCTGGGGGCTGGGGGCCACATCGTTTCGGGTGGCTCGACGCTGACCATGCAGGTTGCTCGCCTGATCGAAGGCGAGCCAACCCGCAATCTCGGCGGCAAGATCCGCCAGATGGTGCATGCCGACGCTCTTGAGCATCAACTCACCAAGGACCAGATTCTCACGCTCTATCTGACGCTGGCGCCCTATGGCGGCAATATCGAGGGTATCCGTGCCGCAAGCCTTGCCTATTTCGGCAAGGAGCCGACGCGGCTGACCACCGCCGAGTCCGCGCTGCTGGTCGCCCTGCCGCAATCCCCCGAAGCCCGTCGGCCAGATCGCGATCCTGCGGCTGCACGCGCTGGACGGGATCTGGTGCTCGACCGAATGGTGGCTGAAGGCGTCATTTCCGCCGAAGAGGCCCAGGGCGCCAAACGCGAACCGGTCCCCACCGCGCGCCGTGATTTCCCGATGTTTGCCGCCCACATGGCGCAGTCAGCGGTGGAAGCCCAGCCCAACGCCCGTAAGATCGATCTGACCGTCGATCGCCGCCTGCAATCGGTGTTGGAGCGCCTGGGCACGGCCCGCGCCACGGCGCTCGGCCCCAAGGTTTCGGTGGCCATCGTCGTTGCCGATCAGGCCAGCGGTGACATTCTGGCCTCGGTCGGTTCGGCGGGCCTGTTCTCGCAGGAAAGCGATGGCTATGTCGACATGACCGAGGCGGTCCGTTCGCCCGGCTCGACGCTGAAGCCGCTGATCTATGGTCTTGCCTTCGAGCTTGGTCTTGCGCATCCCGAAAGCCTGATCGAAGACCGTCCCACCGCGTTCGGCGCCTATGTGCCGGTCAATTTCGACGGCTTCAACCGGGGCACAGTCACGATCCGCCAGGCGCTGACGGAATCGCTGAATATCCCGGCTATCATCGTGCTCGACGCAGTTGGCACCTCGCGGCTGGTCTCGCGGATGAAGCGTGCCTATGCCAATCCACTGCTGCCCGACGATACCGCGCCGGGCCTCGCCATCGGCCTCGGCGGGGTCGGCGTAACCCTGCGCGATCTGGTTTCGATCTATGCTGCGATCGGCCGCGGCGGCACGCCTGTGCATCTTCAGGATGGTGTCAAAGCCCCTGTTGCCGAGGCCGGCGAAGCGGCTCCAGTGCTTGATCCGACCGCGGCCTGGTATGTCTCGAACATTCTTGCCGGAGTGCCGCCGCCGCTCAATGGTTCGCCGGGCCGTATCGCCTACAAAACGGGCACTTCCTATGGCTACCGCGACGCCTGGGCCATTGGCTATGACGGCAAAACCGTTGTCGGCGTCTGGGTCGGGCGTCCCGATGGGGCGCCGGTGCCCGGCATTTCCGGCATCACCGCTGCTGCGCCCATCCTGTTTGAAGCCTTCGACCGCTTGGCGACCCGCACCACCCCACTGCGCGCCGCGCCGCCGGGCGTGCTGTTTGCCTCGAATTCCGAATTGCCGCTGCCGCTGCGTCGCTTCCGTCATCCCGATGATGACAAGGTGGCGAGAGACGCCGCGCCCGAAATCGCCTTCCCCGCCGATGGCGTCGATGTCGATCTGGGTATTGCCTCCGGCGCCGATCTGCCGCTGATCATCAAGATCCGCAATGGCGCGCCGCCGTTCACGTTCTTTGCCAATGGCGCTCCGGTGGGCCGCTCGGCCTTTTCCCGCCAGAATAGCTGGAAGCCGGACGGACCGGGCTATGTGACGCTGTCGGTCGTTGATTCCGAAGGGCGTTCGGACGCTGTTAAAGTGTTCCTGGACTAGGGGTCCACGCGCAGCAAAGCCGCGCATTTCGATCTTTCATCCGCCGGCCTTTCAGGCCAGTCTCTCCGCAGGGAGACGACTATGATTGAGCAAGATTCACTGCTGCGCGCCGTGATCGATCGAATTGTTCCTGCCGATCAGGATCATAGCGCCACAGGCTTCGGCGCGCTGACCTATCTGGCGCGCCATTTTGCCGAGGACCCCGCCGACGCAGCACTGGTGCGAGCGGGACTAGCGCAACTCCCGTTCGCCTTTGCCGACCTGGCCGAAGGCCAGCAGGACGCTGAATTGCGCCAGCACGAAACGGAGCCGTGGTTCACCCGTCTCTGCGAACTTGTCGCCGAAGGCGTCTATGCCGATCCCGGCAATGGCGGCAACCCGGACGCTGCCTCATGGATCATGGTCGGCTACGCCCATGGTCTTCCCGAGGGCCCAAGTGGGCCCGATGCCCGGGCCGGTCGTGCGCCCGCCGCGTTTTCCGGCTCACTTGATTATGACGTGATCATCGTTGGCGCGGGTGCCGGTGGCGGTGTCGCCGCGGGCGTTCTCGCCGAGGCCGGCAAATCGGTGCTGCTGCTGGAGCGCGGCCTTGCTCGTGACCATGCCGATAGCGGCCATCGTGACCATTTGCGCAATCATCGGCTTTCGCTCTATGGCCACAACACCGGGCCCGATCTGGATGGCAATCCGCGCGTCGTGATCGATCCGGATGGCGCTGCTCACGTCCTGCGTCCGCATGAAAACGGCTATCAGAATCTGGCTTCCGCCGTCGGCAGCGGCACGCTGGTTTACGGCGCGCAGTCCTGGCGGTTTCACCGCGACGATTTCCGCATGGCCAGCCTTTATGGCGTGCCGGAAGGGTCATCGCTGGTCGATTGGCCTTTCGGCTACGACGAACTGGCGCCCTGGTACGAACGCGCTGAATGGGAAATCGGCGTAAGCGGCAACGGCGCCAGCAACGCCCATGAGGGAGGCCGGGCCAAAGACTATCCAATGCCGCCGCTGCCCGAGCAGGAGGCGACGCCCATCCTGCGGGCCGGCGCTGCCACTCTTGGCATCAACACCACGCGGGTCCCACTTGCCATCAACAGCCAGCCCCGCGCCGGTCGCCATGCTTGCACCGGCTGCGGCTCCTGCGTTGGTTTCCCGTGCCCGAGCAACGCCAAGAACGGCACGCAAAACACCATGATCGCCCGCGCGCTGGCCACTGGCCGCTGCCATCTGGTAACGGGGGCGATGGTCCAAACGGTGCAGACCGATGCCACCGGCAAAGTCACTGGAGTGCGCTTCACCGATAGCGATGGGGCGACACACACGGTCAATGCCAAAGCCGTGGTCCTGTCGGCTGGCGCCGTCGAAACCGCCCGCCTGTTGCTAAACTCTGCCTCATCACGGGAACCAACTGGCTTGGGCAATAACCACGATCTGGTTGGGCGCAATCTGCAAGGACATGTCTATCCTACCGCCTGGGGCCTGTTCGACGACGCCGTCCACGCGTCGCGTGGCCCCGGCGTCAGCATCGCCACCACTCAGTTCAATCATGGCAATCCCGGTATTGTCGGCGGTGGCATGCTGGCCGATGATTTTGTGCTGCCGCCGGCGCTGTTCTGGAAGGCTGCCCTGCCACCCGATCTGCCGCGTTGGGGCTCTGCCCCCAAGGCGTTCATGCGCAATCAGTTCGGCCATGTGCTCAAGGTCACCGGGCCGGTCCACGAAATCCCCGATCCAAATGCCCGCGTGCGCACGGCTGACGTGCGGGATCGCTGGGGCATGCCGGTCGCCATGCTGTCAGGGCAGGTTCATGCCGAGACGTTGCGCACTGCGGCCTTCATGCATCAGCGCGCGCAAGATTGGCTCAAGGCCTCTGGCGCCAAACGTGTCTGGGGCGCGCCACCGACGCCACATCTCTCTGGTGGCCAGCATCAGGCCGGCACTTGTCGTATGGGCACCGATCCTGCCCTTTCGGCCACCGATCCCCACGGGAGGGTGTGGGGTCACGGCAACCTGTTCGTCAGCGATGGCTCGCTGCATCCCACCAATGGCGGGTTCAACCCCGTGCTGACCATTCTGGCGCTGGCCTTCCGCAACGCTGAACATATTGCTGCCAGCCTCTGATCAGGCGCGGCTGGCCAGATAGGCGCGCCAGCCGCCATGGTGGCTAATGTCTTCAGCGCCAGTCAGAGCGTGGGCCTCGCAAAGGAAACCCGAGACAACGCTGCCATCGTCGAGCGTTACCTTGCCGATCCCCAGCGGCGCTGGAATTTTGCTGACGAAACTGCCGAACGCTGCCGCGGGCAGCGCCCAGACTTCAACCGCCAGGCCTGTCCCGACAAAGCCGGGTTCACGCAGCAGCCCCGGCTTTGGTGGCACTGTTCCGGGCAAGGCAAACAGCTTGTAGTCTGCTGCGGTACGACACGCCTTCACCAGTCGCCCGCCCGGTCCGGTCAATTCGTGGTTCAGCGGCATGCCAGTCAGATGCGCGCCGACAACGACAATGGGTACCAATGCATCGGGAGCAGGGGGCACCTTGCTGGCCTCGGGCAGCAACGCTGTCTTGTCCCGACCCATGCCCCGCGCCAGCGCCCGATGAAGCGCATCGGCCAGTGGCGCCAATGCGTCATCGGTGAAGGCGCCCGCCACGACCGTGACGCCGCCGGGCAGGTGATCATGGCTGTCAAATCCCGCCGGTACGGCGATCGCTGCACAATCCAGCAGATTGACGAAATTGGTATAGCGGCCGAAGTGGCTGTTCTTGCGGATGGGATCGGCGAGCATCTCCTCGACCGTGTAGGTGGTCGGCGACGTCGGTAGCAACAACACGTCCGCCTTGGCCCATTCCGCCTCGGTCAAACGGCGCAGCGCTGCCAGTTTGTATTGGCCATTGAACGCCTCGACGGCGGTGCGGCCTTTGGCGCCTTCGATGATCGTCCGCACGGTGGGATCGAAATCATCGGCATTGCTGGCCAGAAACCCTTCAACGGCGGCGAGCCGCTCGGCGACCCAGGGGCCGTCATAAAGCAGGGCCGCCGCCTCGCGGAACGGGGTGTAGTTGAACGGCACAATCGTTGCGCCGAGCGCCCGCGCCGCGTCGATGGCACCGTCGTAGAGTTTTTCAACTTCGGCATTGCCAAAAAACTCGCGCTCATCGCCCTGCAACACACCAAGCCGCAACTGCGACACCGGCAGGTTCGCCCAGGTTGCGCGCCGCGAGTAAACATCAGTCGCGTCGAAGCCTTCCGCCACCTTGCGAACCGCCACGCCGTCGCCGACAGTGGCTGTGAAGATGGTGACACAATCCAGGCTTCGGCAGGCCGGGACCACGCCAGTGGTCGATAGCAGCCCCGGTGTCGGCTTGATCCCGACCAGGTTGTTGAATGCTGCCGGCACCCGGCCCGAGCCAGCCGTGTCGGTTCCGAGCGAAAAGCTGGCAAAGCCCGCGCCGACGGTAACCGCAGAGCCCGAGCTGGACCCGCCCGATACATAGGCGGGGTCAAACACCGATCGTGGCGCGCCATAGGGGGAGCGCGTTCCGTTCAGACCGGTGGCAAACTGATCCAGATTGGTCTTGCCGATCACGATGGCACCCGCCGCGCGGAGCCGCGCCACGACGGTGGCGTCTGCGGTGGGAGAATAGGCAAAGGCGGGGCAGGCGGCCGTGGTCAGCAGGCCGGCCACGTCAATATTGTCCTTTGCTGCAAACGGAATGCCCCAGAGCGGCAGGCAATTGGGCTGCGGGTGTGCCGCCATCAGCGCACGCGCGGCGGCGCGCAAGGCATCGTCGCTGACGGGAGTGATGAACACTGCTTTGTCCGGCCATGCCGCGCGCCGCTCGATAACCGCCTCGACCACATCGAGTGGGGTGAGGTTGCCGTCCGCGTACAGCGCCTTCAAGGTCGCGATATCCAGAATGATCGGCAGCATGAAATCCCCCAGCTTCTAAATTTTAGCTCGATTGGCGCTCGTGGCGTAATGGGAGCAAGCGCCGTGCCAAAACGAATAGTGTTTTAAAACAATAGTTTAGGTGTTCCGTGCTCCGCGGACTTTGGTCGAACGGCTATCCGAATTCACCAACTGATTACTATTTAGGCAGAGAAGGTCTAAGTCACATTGTGTCGGCGAGGGGCCGAAAGGGCAAAGTTCGTTGCATTTTCATAGAATTTCCATGGAATTTCGTCTTCGAGTAAATGCCTGGGGGCCAGATGGAATCACAAAAGTTAAAGCGGCTTTACGCATTGCATGCAGTCTAAAATTTTGAGATTAAAAATTAGGCTAATTTCCACCTGATGGATGCAACTTGAGCACTTGCCTGAAAATGCCCGGGCCCAAAAAACTACACGGCCTTCGGTAAGTCATTGAAAAAAATAGATTTTCAGAAGGTGTCAATTCTGGCATGTGCTTTGCATTGATGTTGGCGGCGCCGCCCGCAGCGGGTGCGTCTCTCGGTGCAGGGAGCTCGTCAATGTCATTTCTTATGTCTCGTCGTTCGCTTTTGAAGGCTGGCGCTGCCGGCCTGGCTACGACGGTTCTGCCCATGGGCTTCGCCCGGGCGCAATCTCCGGTCATTATCGGTGCGGTCTATGTCGGTCCGCGTGACGATTTCGGCTGGAACCAGGCTCATGCTGTGGCCATGGAAATTCTGAAAACCGTCCCCGGCGTGACCGTGGTCGAGGAAGAAAACGTGCCGGAAACCGACGCCGTCTCCAAGTCGATGGAGTCGATGATCAATCTGGACGGCGCCAATCTGATCCTTGCCACCTCGTTCGGCTACTACAACCCGTTCGTGGTCGAAATGGCAAAGAAGTATCCGGCCGTGGAATTCCGCCACGCCGCGCCGCTGTGGAACAAGGATACCGATCCCGCCAATGCCGGCTCCTATTTCCCTTATCTCAACCAGGCGCATTATGTGAACGGCGTTGCCGCCGGCCTCTCCTCGCCAACCGGTAAGATCGGCTTCGTCGCCGCCAAGCCGATCCCCTCTGTGCTGTCCAATATCAACTCGGTCCTGCTCGGCGCCAAGAAGACCAATCCGAACGCCACGGTTCAGGTGATCTTCACCGGCGAGTGGAGCCTGCCGGTTCGTGAAGCCGAAGCCACCAATGCTCTGATCGACGCCGGTTGCGACGTCATCACCTGCCACGTCGATAGCCCCAAGGTCGTCATCGAAACCGCCGAAGCCCGCGGTGTTAAAACCCTGGGCCATAATGCCTCGCAGGCGCCGCTGGCGCCCAAGGGCTTCATCACCGGCGCCGAGTACAAGTGGGAAACCATCTACAAGGGCTACGCCGCGGCCTTGGCCAAGGGCGAGAAACTGCCGAACATGACCAGCGGCGGCTACGAAGCCGACATGGTGCAGAACAGTCCGTTCGGCGCTGGCGCCACGCCCGAGGCGC
>NZ_JBDSUA010000048.1:0-79898 GCF_039927955.1 Devosia sp.
AACCAGACTTGAAACCGCGCCTGATCAGATGCGCACCACCACACCGGGGACAATCCATCCCATCCTCCTGAGCAAATCACTTGCACAGCACAAGAATCCAAAAAGGATCGTAGGTAAACAGTTCCCCCTTGATGGGGGAGGCCGGGAGGGGGTGTGCGGAGTCGCCGTGTTCGGGCTTGCCCGCCCCCACCCTTGATCCCCTGCCATTCGAGCTTAGCTCTCATGGCCTTTTTCGCTCATTTCGCGCCACTGGCGCGAAATGCCCTGCGGGACGCTACAAAGCCCCACAAGGGGGAGGGTGTAGACTGCAAATCCAAGTTATTCAGACGCCCTATCAGTCCCAACACTAAACAGCGCCGCGATCACATCGGACTGGGTCACGATCCCCTCAAGAATGCCATTGCGATCCACCACCGGCAGGTGGTGATGCCCGCCCGCTGTCATGATCGGCACCAGTTGGGCAATCGGCAGATCGAGCGGCACCGATTGCACCGGCGTGGTCATGATGTCGCCCACGATGCCGCGCAGCGACTTGTCCGAATTGGTGATCGCGCGCAGCCGATAGCCCAGCCCGCTGCCGGTCGAAGTGCCCCAATCGGCCTTATCCAGCAGATCGGTCTGCGTCAAAATCCCCACCACGTGGCGTTCGCGGTCCACCACCGGCAGCGCCTTGATATGATGGCTGCGCAGCAGTGCCAGCGCCTCGCGCAGATGCGTGTCCGGCGTCACCTGTGCCAGTTTGCGCGACATCACCTGTCCGGCCGTCACCCCGCCCGAGCGTCGCTCGAAGGCGCGGATTTCGGCCTGGTGCAAAATGTCTTCCAGATCGTCGGTGCCCACCGGCAGCACCTGATCGTAATCGGCCAGCACGGCATTGAGATCGGCGCTGGTAAAGCCCAGTCGCGACACCGGCGCCGGATCGGCCTTTGGCGCCGGGGGTGTCGCCAGGTGCGGATAGCGCCGCCCGGTCAGGTTGTTGAACACCAAAGCTGCAATCAGCAGCAGTAGCGAGTTCAGCCCCACCGGCCACAACACGAAGCCATAGCCCGCCGCGTGGATCGCCGGGCCACCCAGCACTGCCGTCAGCGCCACTGCGCCGCTGGGCGGATGCAGGCAGCGCAGCGCCATCATCGCCGCAATGGCCAGGCCACCGGCCACCGCCGCGGCGATGACCGGGTCGGTGATCACCAGCGCGCAGGTCACCCCGATCAGCGCCGAAATGGTGTTGCCGCCCATGATCGACCACGGCTGCGCCAAAGGGCTGGCGGGCACCGCAAACAGCAGCACCGCCGAAGCTCCCATTGGCGCGATCAACAGCGGCAGATCATGGCTGTTGCGCAGCGCAAATCCGGCCACCAACCCGGTGATCAGGATACCAACGATTGCCCCCACCGAAGCGCGTACGCGCTCGCTGGCGCTGACTGGCGCCAGGCTGGGAATAAACCGTTTGAAGAAGGGTACGACTGAAGCCATCGGCGGGGATTTAGCAGGTTGGGGTGATTGAGTGAAGGCGCCCTTTCTTCGCCCCATCGGGGAGAAGGTGGCGCGCAGCGCCCCCTCACCCGTCTCGGCTGGGTCGATCCACCCTCTCCCCGACGGGGCTAGGAAAGCAGCAACGTATTTAACGAAACGGTTGACAGCGATCCGTGCACATCGTATTCAACCAATCAGTTTACAACTAATCGGTTCAATACAAATGGCTCCTGACCAGCTCAGCGCTACCCTTGCCGCTCTTGCCGATCCGACCCGTCGGGGCATCCTCGCCCAGTTGGCTCTGGGCGATGCCACAGTGTCCGATCTGGCGCGGCCCTACGACATGAGCCTTGCCGCCGTGTCCAAGCATCTCAAGGTGCTCGAAACCGCCGGCCTGATCTCCCGAAGCCGAGAGGCGCAGTGGCGTCCCTGCCATTTGGAAGCCGAGCCACTCAAGGCCGTTGCCGGCTGGATCGAAAATTACCGCCGCTTCTGGGAGGGAAGCTTGGATCGTCTGGAGAGCTACCTGCAGGAGCTGCAGAAGGGCGATCCGGACGGCACCAAGAACTGAACCAGCCAATCAAGGAGACCCATCATGGACGATCTCAAGATCACACCCGCCGCCAATGAGCCTGCCGTTATCATCTCCCGCACCCTCAATGCGCCTCGCGCCCTGGTGTGGAAGGCGATGTCGCAGCCCGAGCATCTGGTGCGCTGGTGGGGGCCGGATGGCTACAAGAACGTCATCACCCGCTTCGACTGGTATGTCGGCGGCGGCTATCGCATCGAAACCCATCTCCCCGATGGCAAGGTCATCGTTTTTCACGGCGAGTATCTCGAACTGATCGCCCCGGAACTGTCGGTGCAGACCTTCGGTGTCGAGGGCATGTATGACGGCCAGATGGCTACCGATACCGCTACTCTCGAGGACCTCGGGAACAGGACGCTTTACACGATCGTTTCCAATCTGGGCACCACCGAAGCGCGCGACGGCATGCTGGCCTCGGGCATGGAACTGGGTGTGCGCCAGGGCCTGCTGCGGCTCGACCAGATCCTGATCGAACTGGCCCGCGCGCCACAAAACGCCTGATCGGAGCCTGCCATGCTCACCGAACTCACCGAGCCGACCGAACAGGAAAAGGTGCTGGTCATCACCCGCACCTTCAAGGCGCCACGCCGGCTGATGTGGCAGGCGTTCGCCGAGCCCTACCATCTGGCTCAATGGTGGGGTCCGGAGGGCTATTCCAACCCGGTCTGCGAGATGGATTTTCGCGTTGGCGGGCATTGGCATCATGTGATGCGTGGTCCGGATGGGCGCGACCTGCCCACCGACAATCAGTTCATCGAAATCGTCGAGCCGGAGCGGATCGTTTATCGCAACGCTCCGGCCAAGGGCGCAGTCTGGGGCGAAAATCCACCGCCGGGCTTCCTGCGCACCATCACCTTTGCTGAACAGGGCGCAGCTGAAACCCTGCTGACAATCCGCGCCGAATTTGACAGCGTCGCCGATCGCGACACCGCCGTTCGCCGGGGCTGGGTCGAAGGCACTCATTCCAGCTTTGCCAAGCTGGACCTCCACCTCAACACCATGGAGATCGCACCATGACCAAAGTTGTTGTCGATATGACCATGTCGCTGGATGGCTACGTCGCTGGCCCCAACGATGGCAAGCAATACCCGCTCGGCCAGCACGGTGGGATGCGGATTTTCGATTGGTATCAGTCCGGTACCGAAGAGGTTACCAGCCCGCTGTTCCGCCCGGCTCCCGGCGCCAATCGCGAACAGGTGGATCTGATGCTGGAAGAATCCGGCGCCTTCATCTTCGGGCGGCGCACCTATGACATTACCAATGGCTGGGACGGCCGCCACCCGATCCACGGCTGCCCGGTGTTCGTCTTGACCCACAATCCGCCGAAGGAGTTCCCAAAGGGTCCATCGAACCTGACCTTTGTCACCGATGGCATTGCCAGCGCCATCGACCAGGCCCGCGCTGTTGCCAACGGCAAGGACATCAAGCTCGGTGGCGCCTCGCCCGGCAAACAAGCGTTGGCCGCCGGCCTCTGTGACGAAATCCTCGTTCACATCGCTCCCTATCTGCTGGGCGGCGGCGTGCGCCTGTTCGACGACCTGCCGGACGGCATCAAGCTCGAAAAGCTCAGGGTCACCGACGGACCTTTTGCTACCCACATCCGCTACGCCGTGCGGCGCTAAGCCAACCTGACCACCACGAAAATACCCAACGCGCTGTGGCGCGATAGCCCCTTCACGTCGCTGCAACGCTGGAGATTTCACCATGCATCGCCGCCAGTTTCTCACGCTCACCGCCGCCATGGGCCTTGCGTCTGCCCTACCGGTCCTCAACTCTGTTCAAGCCCAGGAAGGAACTTTCATCATGCCGACCCCATCCAAATCCGGTTACGCCCCCGTCAATGGCGTCGAGGTCTATTATGCCGTATTCGGCAGCGGCAAGCCGCTGGTGCTGCTGCATGGCGGTCTGGGCGATATGACCATGTTTGGTCCGGTGCTCGATGCCCTTGCCGCGGGCCGTCAGGTCATCGGCGTCGACCTGCAGGGCCACGGCCATACCTTGCCCTTTGACCGCCCGATGACCGCCAAGGCCATGGCTACCGACGTCGCCGAACTGATCAAATATCTTGGCTTGGAACAGCCCGATGTGCTGGGCTATTCGATGGGCGCCCTGATCGCCATGCGGCTGGCTATCGATCATCCGGAGGCGGTTGGCCGCCTGGTACTGGCCTCAGTGCCCTATGCCTTCTCTGGCTGGCACGATTTCAATCAGCAGGGCATGAAATCGATCAGCGGCGCCATGGCCGAGTCGATGAAACAAACACCGATGTACCAGGCCTATGCTTCTGTCGCGCCCGATGTGAACAACTGGCCGGTCCTGCTCGACAAGATGGGCAAGTTCGTCGGCGCCGACTACGACTACTCGGCCGAAGTCGCCGCCATCAAATCACCGACCCTCCTGGTTTTCGCCGATTGGGACAGCGTCCGTACCGCTCACGCCGCCCATTTCTTTGAGCTGCTCGGCGGCGGCCACACCGATGGCGGCTGGGGCGGCATGAACATGAACGCCAACCGCCTCGCCGTGCTGCCTGGGGCAACGCATTACGACATCTTCATCAACCCGACGCTGGCGACCACGGCAATTGCGTTCCTCGACCATCAGCCGCAGCCGGCCTCATAGGGCCAGTCCTGATCCAGCGTCCCCCACCCTCCTTCCCTCCTCCTCCAGGGGGAGGGAAGGAGGGTGGGGGCTCGCTTCTCTGGTCTGCGCTGGCCGGCAAAAGCAAAACCCGCTACTTCATCCGGGCACCTAGAGGCTCGCGATGCACTCCACCCACGCCATCCCCCTGCCCAACGGCCAGACGCTGCGCCTCGGCCCGATGCCAACCATCATGGGCATCCTCAACGTCACGCCGGACAGCTTTTCCGATGGCGGCGCCCATAACCTGATCGATGCCGCTGTAGCGCATGCCCTCGCCATGATCGCCGAAGGCGCCGACATCATCGACATCGGCGGTGAAAGCACCCGCCCCGGCTCGACGCCCGTTTCGACCCAGGAAGAACTCGACCGTGTCATCCCGGTGATCGAAGCCCTGATTGCCGCCGGCGTCACCACACCGATCTCCATCGACAGCCACAAGCCGCTGGTCGCCGACCAGGCCGTGCAGTCCGGCGCCGTCCTCATCAACGATGTGCATGGCCTGCAGCGCGATCCCGATATGGCAGCCGTGGCTGCGCTGCATCGCGCTGGGGTCATCGCCATGCATTGGGACGTCGCGCGCGACCCTGACAAACCAATCGTCGATGACATCATCCGCTATTTTGAACGCACTGTAGCACTTGCGGAAGCTGCGGGGATAAGCCGGACAAGTCTGGTGCTTGACCCGGGTTTTGGCTTTGGCAAGTCACTGAGTGACAATTATGCGGTGCTCAACGCTACCCGACGGCTAACCAATTGCGGCTTCGGGGTACTGATTGGTACCTCGCGTAAGTCGATGATCGGCAAGGTCCTGCACAATGAGCCATCGGAACGTCTTGCGGGCACCATCGCCGCCAATGTTCTGGCCTATGCCAACGGCGCCCACATCTTTCGCGTCCATGATGTAAAACCCAATCGCGACGCCCTTCGAATTGCGCAGGCAACGCTGTATGGTCCCTCGACCGAGCGAGGATAGACCATGGCCAAGAAGTTTTCGGGCGACCGTATCATCCTGAAAGACCTGGGCTTTTACGGCTACCATGGGCTGATGAGCGAAGAGAAAAGCCTGGGCCAGCGATTCTTCATCGATCTTAAATGCGGCGTCGATCTCTCCGCCCCCGGCAATACCGATCACATCAGCCAGACCGTGTCCTACGCGGCGATCTACGACACAGTGAAATTCGCCTTCGAAAACAAGCGGATGCATCTGATCGAGGCGGTTGCACAGAACATCGTCGATGCGGTTTTTACTGCCTATGTCGAGGTCAACTGGATCAAGATCCGCGTCCGCAAGCCCGAGGCACCCATCGCCATGGTGCGCGGCGAGGCCGCCATCGAACTGCACCGCCACCGGATTAGTTAAATGCAATCAACCGCTTGGCTCAGTCTCGGCGCCAATATCGGCGATCCGCAAGCCCAACTGGCCGAGGCCATACTGGCCTTGGACATGCATCCGCGCGTCAGTGTCACCGCCAGGTCGAGCGTCATCATCACCAAGCCATGGGGCAAAACCGATCAGCCGGACTTCGCCAACATGGCCATCGCGGTATCGACCGATCTCAAGCCGCTGGAATTGCTCGATGTTTGCCTCGGCGTCGAGCTGGCGATGGGTCGCATCCGCAAGGAAGTCTGGGGCCCGCGCCTGATCGATATCGACATCATCGCCTATGAACGCGTCGAAATCGTCAGCGATCGCCTGACCCTGCCGCACAAATTCGCCCACGACCGCAGCTTCGTGCTCGATCCGTTGCGCGAAATCGCGCCGGACGTCGCCGACTGGATCGTCACATTGAAGCGCTAATTGCGCATATCTTCCAGTACTTTGACCGCGGTGTCATATTCGCGTCGGCGCATGGCGCGGCGTTCGGCGGCCTCCTCGTCGGTGCCCCAAAACCGGATCTGGTGATCCTCGTCGACATGGGCTGCCGCCCAGACGTCGTCCGGGGTAAACAGCTGATGCAACAAGCCGATAGCCAGAAGTCCTGAACCAGTGAGTCCGGTAATCGAGACCATTGCCGTCATCACCAGCAGGCCCTCGTTCTGCAACGCCTCCCCCATCCGCGCCAGCATCGCTGCTGGCTGCGGCTGATGGATAATGCCGATGGTCGGCTGGAAGCTTACCCCAAAGTGCCGCGCCAGCTTGACCAGCGCCGTGTCCCAGGCGGCTTCCTGTTCCCTGATCAACGCCTCGGGATGCGCGGCGCGATAGAGCAGTAGGTCATTGCCGGTGAACTTGATCACTTCCTCGCGGAACGCCGGAATCATCGCCTCGCCGCTCTCCAGCGCCGAATTGACCAATCGAACCATAGGCATGCCGGCTGGATCGATATGGGTGCCCTGCGCCGCCCACTCCTCGGCCATCACCGTAGCAATGCCGGCGACCGGCACGATCACCGGCAATTTCATGCCCGGCGTCTTCACCTGCCGGCCATCGAGCGTGACATTGAAGCCGCCATCGACCGGATGCACGCCGACTTCCTTGTAGAACCGCTTCGGCAGCTGCACCTTGTTCAGATGCTGGGCCCGGCCATAGCCGTCGTCCCGGTGCTTGGCGGCCTCTTCGAGTTGATCGCGCATGGTCTACTCCAGCAGTTCGTCGATAGCGGCGTCCAGATCATCAAAGCTATCGATGATCCGCGCCGCGCCGGCCCGCAACAAATCCTTTGGCGATTGCAGGCCCCAGCCGACGCCGATCGCCTGTACGCCGGCGGCCCGCGCCATCTGAATATCAAACACCGCGTCGCCGATCATGAGGGTTTCAGCGGGCGTCGCGCCGCATTCGTCCATCGCCGTCAGCAGCATCGAGGGATGGGGCTTGGACGGATTATTGTCGGGCGTCTGCAAGGTCTTGAAATAGTGACCAATGCCGGTCTGCGATAACGCCCGATCAAGGCCAAGCCGGCCCTTGCCGGTGGCAACACCGAGGATGGTCTGCGGACGCATCGACAGCCGCTGCAGCGCCGTCTGCGCGCCAGCAAAGAGCGGCATCTGGCCGGGCGGCGCGAGGGCTGAAATCTCTCGATAGGCGTGCATCAGCCGCGCGATCAGGTCTTCGTCGGTCGTATCAGCCACCTGGCCCATATAGAGCGGCAGCGACAGGCCCACATTGGCGCGGACGGCCTCCGCAGACGGCTGCGGCAGGCCAAGCGCGGCAAACGCGCCATTGACCCGGCTCGAAATGGTGGCCCCGCTATCGATCAGCGTGCCGTCCATGTCGAAGATGATCAGGCTCATGCCTCTTCCTCGGGGTCCTGCTGCTGGGCATCATAGCGGCCCGCGTCGAAACCGAGTGCGTCAAAAGTCTGCTGCATGTGGGGCGGCAGCGGCGCGGAAATATCCAGGCGCTTGCCGTTGCGCAGCGGAATGGCGATGCGGCGGGCGTGCAAGTGCAGCCCTTCGCCCAGACCCGGCGTGCCCTGCCAGTTCTCGATATTGAAATATCGCGGATCATTGATGATCGGCGTACCGAGCTGAGCCATGTGGACGCGCAACTGATGCGTCCGGCCGGTTACCGGCTTCAGCGTCACCCAGGCAAAGCGACGGCTGGCGGTGTCAGTGGTGGAATAATAGCTCATCGAGTGCTGGGCACCCGGCGTACCGTTCTTGACCACGACGACTTGCTCGCCATCGAGGGTCTTCTGCTTGCCCAGGAAGCAAGAGATTTCGCCCTGGCGCGGGGTTGGATTGCCTGCCACGATGGCCCAGTAGATCTTGCGGGCCGAGCGCGAGCGGAACACGGTGCCGAAATGGCTGGCGGCAGCGTGGGTCTTGGCAACCACGAGGCAACCAGAGGTATCGCGGTCGAGACGATGCACCAGCCGAGGCGGTTCGCCCTTCTTGTTGGGCAGGCTTTTGAGCATGCCATCGATATGGCGGAAGGTGCCGCTGCCGCCCTGCACGGCAAGGCCGGCCGGCTTGTTCAGTACATAGATATCATCATCCTCGTACATGATCAGCGAGGTGATGAATTCGGCATCAGCATTGCTGACCTTGACCGGCTTGACGGTCTCAGGATCATCGATCGGCGGAATACGCACGGTCTGTCCCGGGGACAGGCGGGTATTGGTGGTCACCTTGGCCTTGTCCACCTTGACTTCGCCATTGCGGATCAGCTTCTGCAGACGGCCAAAACCGAGCTGCGGAAAGTGATGGGCAAACCAGCGATCGAGCCGCATGCCGTCTTCGTCGCTGGATACTTCGCGCTGTTGAACCGCACTCATGCGGGCATTCCCCGGGTAATCAAAAGACCCAGATATAGGCCGAGCACCGAAACGGCAACCGACAAGGCGACATACAAGCCAGCCGATACCAGTTCCCCGCGCTCGATCAGGGTGATGGTGTCGAGCGAAAACGACGAAAAGGTCGTGAAGCCACCAAAGAGGCCCACCGCCACAAACAGCCGCGCCTCGGGTGCCCAAGCCGGCATCGCCTTGACCAGCCAGCCGATGAACAGGCCCATGGCGAGCGAACCAAGGATGTTGATCAACAGCGTGGCGAGCGGAAAGCTCATGGTCCAGACGCGACCGACCAGCATGCCGAAGCCATAGCGGATCATCGCCCCAATGCCGCCGCCGACGCCAACCAGTACAAATCCCGTCATTTGGTTTCGCCCTCGCGTCTGGCGGTGCGTAGCCGCCCGAAATAGTCCATACGCTTGCTCAATTCGCGCTCAAAACCGCGTTCAACCGGCTGGTAGAATTGCTGGCGACCGATCTTTTCGGGGAAATATTCCTGGCCGGAGAAGCCTTCCGGCGTATCATGGTCATAAACATAGCCATCGCCGTAGCCCGCACCCTTCATCATCTTGGTCGGGGCGTTGAGGATGACCATTGGCGGCATCGGCGAGCCGGTGGCCTTGGCCACGCTGGTGGCGCCCTTGAAGGCGGTATAGACGGCGTTGGATTTGGGAGCGAGGGCCAGATAGACCACCACCTGCGCCAGCGCCAGTTCGCCCTCCGGCGATCCGAGCATCTGATAGGCATCGCGCCCCGCTACCGCCTGCGGCAGTGCCTGAGGATCGGCAAGGCCGATATCCTCCACCGACATCCGGATCAACCGGCGCGCCAGGAACAGCGGGTCCTCGCCAGCATCGAGCATGCGCGCGAAATAATACAAGGCGGCGTCCGGGTCCGAGCCGCGAATGGTTTTGTGCAGCGCCGAAATCAGATTGTAGTGGCCGTCCTGTGCCTTGTCATAGATCGGGGCGCGGCGCTGCACTACGGTGAGTAGCGCCGCGCTGTCCAGCATCTCGCCGGGCTTGGCCGAGGCAAACACTTCCTCCACCAGCCCGAGCAGCGCCCGCCCGTCGCCATCCGCCAGCGTCATCAGGGTGGCGCGGGCTTCCGGATCAAGCGGCAGGGTATCGCCCGTCAGCGTCTCGGCGCGTTGCGCGAGTTTTTCCAGATCTTCAAGCGACAGCGATTCAAACCTCAGCACCTGGCTGCGCGACAGCAGGGCTGCATTGAGTTCAAACGACGGGTTTTCGGTCGTCGCTCCGACCAGCACGACGGTGCCGTCTTCCATCACCGGGAGGAAGCCATCCTGCTGGGCGCGGTTGAAGCGATGGATTTCGTCGACGAACAACAGCGTCTTGCGACCGGACAGTCGCTCGAAGCGCGCCTCCTCGAACACCTTCTTCAAATCGGCGACCCCCGAAAACACCGCCGAAATCTGCTTGAACTTGTAGCCGATCTGATCGGCCAGCAGTCGCGCCACCGTGGTCTTGCCGGTTCCCGGCGGGCCCCACAGGATCAGCGAACCCAACCGGCCAGAAGCGATCATGCGCCGCAAGGTGCCGTCCGGACCCAGCATATGGGTCTGGCCGATCACCTCATCGAGGGTTTTGGGTCGCAACTGGTCGGCGAGCGGACGTGCGCCAGCCGGTTCATCGGCGGGATCGACCGGGTCCGGCGCAAACAGATCCGCCATTTAGCCTCCAATAACGCTGCGGATGGTGCGGCCACCGCGCTGCAATTCGATCTGCCAGGTGCGCATGCGCTGCGAAGCCAGTTGTTCGAACGACTTGGCGTCCGGGAATTTCTGGCCGTTCAGCGCAATGATAACGTCGTCCACAGCCAGTCCCATCTGTTCAGCGGCCGAATTGGATTCAACCGCCGTTACGATAACTCCAGATGCGTCGTAGGGCAGGCCTTTTTCTTCCGCAAGGGCTGGCGTCATGGCGGACACACTTGTCCCGGCAAATGCCGTGTTGCCGCTGACTTTGGCAGTATCGGCAACGGGTGCGGCCTCCACCGTCAGGGATATGTCGGCAGTCTGGCCGTTGTGAATGCGCGAAACTATTGCCTTGGTGCCGACCTTGCGCGTGGCCAGGCGGAAATTGAAGGCGCTCGGGTCGTCGACCGGCAGGCCATCGACCGCAAGGATCACGTCCCCGTCGGCGAAGCCGTCGCGTTCGGCCGGGCCACCGGGCGCCAGTTCGGTGATCAGCGTGCCGTGCGGCGCCGGCATGCCCATGCTGGCGGCGATATCGGCGGTGACGGTCTGCAACTTGGCACCGAACCATGGACGCACGATGGTGCCGCCATTCAGGCCCGCATCGGCAACAACGCGGACCATGTTGGACGGGATGGCAAAACCGATGCCGACCGAGCCCCCGCTTTGCGAATAGATAGCGGTATTGATGCCCACCAGATGGCCATCAAGATCCACCAGTGCGCCGCCCGAATTGCCGGGATTGATCGCCGCGTCGGTCTGGATGAAGAACTCGTAATTGTTGCTTTCCACCCCGGTGCGCGCCAGTGCCGAAACGATGCCGCTGGTCACCGTCTGTCCGACACCAAACGGATTGCCGATCGCCAGCACCAGATCGCCCACCTGCAGATCGTCCGAATTGGCAAAGGGTAGCGCAGGGAATGTTTCGCCTTTGGGATCGTGGATTTTCAGCACCGCCAGATCGGTCTTGGAATCGTCGAGCACCACATCGACCGGGAATTCGCGGCCATCTGAGAGCGAGATATGCACCTCGGTGCCGCCATCGACCACATGGCTGTTGGTGAGGATGATGCCCGAGCCGTCGACGATGACGCCCGAGCCCAAGGCCTGCGACTCGCGTGGCCGGCTCTGGAAGTCACCTTGCCCGCCAAAGAACCGCTGGAAGAACGGATCATTGGCGAAGGGCGAAGCCGATTGCTGCTCGATCCTGGTCGAATAGACGTTGACGACCGAAGGGGCCACTTGCTTGACGACAGGAGCAAAGCTCAGCTTCACCTGCCCATCGCTCAGCGGCACCACGCGCTCCGGCTCTGGCGCGGCAGGAACCGTCGCCTCCGCCACGAGGTTGGGTGAGGCAATCGCTGCATCACGCAACAGCGGCGACAGGGCGAAGTAGCCAAACGCGCCCAAAGCAAGCAGGGCGGCAAAGGCCAAAGGAAACCGACGCAGAGACATGGCTGGCACCATCAATAGGAAACAGAGACGGGCGCGATCTGCCCGTCGGATGAACCCAGCGAAACGCCCTGATTTTGTCGCCATTAAGGTGTCACAACACTAGGCGAAGTTCCGCCGAAATAATCATTTGCGGTGAGGATCAACCGGCCCTATATGCAGCGTTTCTTTTACGCATACCAAGCCCGGAAAGGCACCTGGACCAATGGCAGACGAGCCGAACCACGTTTACCCGAACACCTCTGCGCTAATTGCCGCTGAAGCTCCGGATTTCCCGAGTTTTCTGTTCTCCGAACGTGAGTTGCACAAGGCCACAAAGGTCTTTCGCAAGGGCTTTGACGGGCTATTGACCTATGCGGTCAAGTGTAACCCGTCCCCACACATCATTGCTCAGTTGCATCGCGAAGGTTTGAAGGCGTTCGATGTCGCCTCCAATACCGAAATGGAACTGGTGCGCGACAATGCGCCGGGCGCCGCAATGCACTACAACAATCCGATCAAGAACAAGCGCGAAATCGCCCGCGCTTATGAAGAGTTCGGCGTCCGCTCCTTCACCATCGATCATCCGCAGCAGCTCGATCAGCTTGCCGCCGTGGTGTCGCCATCGCGCGATGTGGAAGTGACCACCCGGTTCAAGGCTGGCAAGGCGCTGAAGTCCTATGACTTCGGCATCAAGTTCGGCGTCATGGAACAGGGCGCCGCTGAAATCGTCACCATGGTCGACCAGATGGGCTATACACCAAGCCTGTGCTTCCATGTCGGCAGCCAGTGCGAAGACGCCTATGCCTATGAGCGCCATATCGCCGCCGCAGCCCGTATCGTTGAAGAATCCGGCATCGAACTGAAACGCCTCAATATCGGCGGTGGCTATCCGGCCCCATACCCGACCAGCGAAGCGCCGCCGATGGAATATTACTTTGAAACCATCGCGACGGCGGTCAACGACCATTTCGGCGAGAAGAAAAAGCCGGAACTGATCATCGAGCCAGGCCGTGCGCTCGTCACCTCCTCGACCTCGCTGCTGTTGCGCGTAAAGCATCAGCGCGGCGGCCAGTCGGTTTATGTCAATGACGGCGCCTATGGTTCGCTGATGGAAGTCAAGTTCATGCACTTCACCCCGCCGGTCCGTGTCTGGCGCGGCGCCCGTGTGCATGACAATAACGCCGAGTTCTCGGAATTCACCATCTGGGGCCCCACCTGCGACAGCTATGACGTGTTGCCCCAGGTGTTCACCCTGCCGGCGGATATCGACGAAGACGACTGGATCGAGTTCGGCTTGATGGGCGCCTATACCCAGGCCTCGCTCACCCCGTTCAACGGCTTCGACCGTCGCGACCGGTTCTGGGTCGATGAAGTTTACACCGGCAAGGACGTGCAGCCGGAATAATAGGTTCAGTCTGGAAATTGCTGGCCACCTCAGCCAAAAGCTGGGGTGGCTTTTTGTTGGAGGAACAAATGGACGGGATACCAGACCTGGAGGCGATGGGCCGCCGGATCATGATCATGGGACCATCCAATTCCGGCAAATCGACGCTAACAGAGGCGATTGGCCGCAAACTTGAGATTGAACCGGTTTATCTGGACCTTCTTCGCCACCTGCCCAACACCGACTGGGTGCAGCGCACCGACGCGGATTTCCAGCGGTTGCATGACGGCGCCATACAGGCACACAGCTGGATCATGGAGGGGAATTATTCTGTGCTTCTGCCACAACGCCTGGCCCGCGCGACTGGTATCATCATCATCGGTGACCACCACCTGCGTCGCTACTGGCGCTATTTTCGCCGCACGTTGTTTTCCAAAAAACGGCCCGGCGGGATGGAAGGCAATATCGACAGCGTCAAGTGGGAGATGGTCCGCTGGATTTGGGTGTCTCGCAACAGCAATGCCAAATATGAGGCTGCAGCGCGGGCAGCGGGTCTGCCGCACGTATTTTGTCGCTCCTTACAGGAGGTGAAGGCAGTCTATGCAGCGTGGGGGCTTATGCCGTAGCGGCCCTGGCCCATAACTGCCCCCTCACTAACCTGATCCTGGTCCTGTCGAAGGACGCGGCCCTGCTCCCACCTCCACTCACTTGAGTTCGCGTTTCACCAAGCTCGCCGTGAGGTCTCCAAGAAACCTCTGAGCCTGCTCCATATCCAGAACGCAAAAAAGCGGCCACGATCTCCCGTGGCCGCCTCAAATCTGCTTGGCGTAAAAGTCTTACGCTGCTTCGGCTTCGTCGTTGCCGCCATAGACCGGGCCGCTGTCGAGGCCCTTGGCGTTGACGTCGCGGTCAACGAATTCGATCACTGCCAGCGGGGCATTGTCGCCGTAGCGGAAGCCGGCTTTCATGATGCGGATATAGCCGCCCTGACGTTCCTTGTAGCGGCCGCCGAGAACGGCGAACAGCTTGCGGACCTGATCTTCGTCGCGGATCTGGGCGATCGCCTGACGGCGAGCGTGCAGATCGCCGCGCTTGGCAAGGGTCACCAGCTTTTCCACGATCGGACGCAGTTCCTTGGCCTTGGGCAAGGTCGTCACGATCTGCTCGTGCTTGATGAGAGCGGCAGACATATTGGCAAACATCGCCTTGCGATGGCTGGCCGTCCGATTGAGTTTGCGGCCTGAATTACCGTGGCGCATGGTTGTCTCCTAAAGTGCTTGGCAGCGCGCGATCAATAATGATCTTCGTAGCGCTTGGCGAGGTCATCGATATTCTCGGGTGGCCAATTGGCAACGTCCATTCCGAGATGAAGCCCCATCTGTGCCAGGACTTCCTTGATTTCGTTGAGCGACTTGCGGCCGAAGTTCGGCGTCCGCAGCATCTCGGCTTCCGTCTTCTGGATCAGGTCGCCGATATAAACGATGTTGTCGTTCTTGAGGCAGTTTGCCGAACGCACCGACAGTTCGAGCTCGTCGACCTTCTTGAGCAGTGCAGGATTGAACGCCAGTTCCGGAACGGAATCCTGGGTCTTTTCCTTGCTGGGCTCTTCGAAGTTCACGAAGACCGACAGTTGGTCCTGCAGGATACGCGCAGCATAAGCCACGGCGTCTTCCGGCGAGATGGCGCCATTGGTCTCGACCTGCAGGGTCAGCTTGTCCTTGTCGAGGCTTTCGCCCGCACGGGTCGCATCGACCTTGTACGAAACGCGGCGCACCGGCGAGAACAGAGCATCGACCGGAATATAACCGATCGGCGCATCTTCGGGACGGTTCTTATCGGCAGCGACATAGCCCTTGCCGGTATTGACCGTGAATTCGATGTTGATCTCGGCGCCGTCATCAAGATGACAGATCACGAGTTCAGGATTGAGCACTTCGATATCGCCGGTGACCTTGATGTCGCCAGCGGTTACCGAGCCCGGACCCTGCTTGGACAGAGCCAGGCGCTTGGGGCCTTCCGAACCCATCTTCAACGCGATTTCCTTCACGTTGAGAACGAGGTCGGTAATGTCTTCACGTACGCCCGGAAGCGACGAGAATTCATGCAGGATGCCGTCAATCTGGATTGCAGTCACAGCCGCGCCCTGAAGCGACGACAGCAGCACGCGACGAAGGGCATTACCAAGGGTAAGCCCGTAACCGCGCTCAAGCGGCTCGGCAACAACCGAGGCCACGCGCGCGTTATCGCTGCCCGAAACAATCTCCAGCTTGGTCGGCTTAATAAGTTCTTGCCAGTTCCTCTGGATCGTCACAGGTAATTCCTTTCAAAATCGCGGCCCTTGCCCGGCCGCACCGCCGCAAACGCAATAAAACTCCCGGCCCGAAACAGGCCAGGAGCTTGGTGTCGTCGTTAAACGCGGCGCCGCTTGCGCGGACGGCAGCCATTGTGCGGGATCGAGGTCACGTCACGGATCGAGGTGACGTTGAAGCCAGCGGCCTGCAGGGCACGAAGCGCCGATTCACGGCCCGAACCGGGACCGCGCACTTCGACCTCAAGGGTCTTCATGCCATGTTCCTGGGCCTTCTTGGCGGCATCTTCAGCTGCGACCTGAGCAGCATAAGGGGTCGACTTGCGCGAACCCTTGAAACCCATAACGCCCGACGACGACCAGGAAATCGTGTTTCCCTGCATGTCGGCGATGGTAACCATGGTGTTGTTGAACGAAGCATTCACGTGGGCAACGCCCGAGGTAATGTTCTTGCGTTCCTTGCGCTTGACGCGCGTGGTTTCAGTCTTAGCCATTTCAGTCCTCTAGTCGATATCTGCGCTGCCGTAATACCAGCAGCTTCACCTGGAGCACCGCTCCCTGCCCCAACAATCTCGCGCCGAAGCACGAACACTTATTTCTTCTTGCCAGCGATCGCCTTTGCCGGACCCTTGCGGGTGCGGGCATTGGTGTGGGTACGTTGACCGCGGACCGGCAGGCCACGACGATGGCGCAGGCCACGGTAGTTACCCAGATCCATCAGGCGCTTGATATTCATCGCCACATTACGGCGCAGATCACCTTCCACGACGTAATCGCGGTCGATAGCTTCACGAATCTGAATGACTTCAGCGTCGGTAAGTTCGTTGACGCGGCGCTCTGCCGGAATGCCAACCTTGGTGCAGATATCCTCGGCGAACTTGTCGCCGATCCCGTGGATGTACTGCAGCGCAATGATAACGCGCTTATTCGTCGGGATATTGACGCCAGCGATACGAGCCACGTCTGCTCTCCTTCATTCAACACGGTGACCATCACGGCCCGTGCCGTTAAACAACAAGGGACCGGATTTCGACCCCCAACCTAATTGAGAAACCGAATCCAGCCCAATAATCCTGAGACTGACGCGGTTCATAAGGACAAGCCCAGCCTGAGTCAACTGGCAAGGCGGGTCCGATTTGCTTAGTTTCCGATAGCCGCCTTGATCTTGGCGGTTACCTGTTCGACAGCTTCCATGCCATCGACGACCTTGAGCAGGCCCTTGTCGGCATAATAGGCAACGAGTGGCGCGGTCTGCTCGGTATAAACGTTGAGGCGCTTGCGCAGCACTTCTTCGTTGTCATCGGCACGGCCGCCCGTTTCCTTCCCCCGGCTGACGACGCGCTGCACCAGCACATCGACATCGGCCTTGATCTCGATGACGGCGTTGAGGGCAAGTCCCTTGTCCGCCAGCATGGTATCAAGCGCCTCTGCCTGCGCGATGGTGCGCGGGAAGCCGTCGAGGATGAAGCCCGGCTTGCAGTCCGCAGCGTCGAGACGCTCCGACACGATGCCATTCACCACAGCGTCAGAGACCAGGTCGCCCCGATCCATAATTTCCTTGGCAGCAAGACCCATCGGGGTCCTGGCGGCAATGGCGGACCGAAGAATGTCACCGGTCGACAATTGCGGAATGCCGAAGGCTTCGACCAAAATCTTGGCCTGAGTGCCCTTCCCTGCGCCCGGAGGCCCTAAGAGAATCAGCCTCATCGACGCTTTCCTCCACCCAGACGGGACTTCTTGACCAGCCCTTCATACTGCTGGGCAATCAGATGGCTCTGGATCTGGCTGACCGTATCCAGCGTCACTGTCACCATGATCAGCAGCGAGGTACCGCCGATGAACTGGCTGACAGCCAGCTGGTTGTGGATGATTTCAGGAATCAGCGCCACGACTGTGAGGTAGAGAGCGCCGGCAACAGTGATGCGGGTCAGCACATAGTCGATGTGCTGGGCGGTGCGTTCACCCGGGCGGATGCCCGGAATGAAACCGCCGGAGCGCTTCAGGTTGTCAGCGGTTTCAACCGGGTTGAACACGATGGCAGTGTAGAAGAACGAGAAGAAGATGATGAACACGGCAAACAGCGTCAGATAGAGCGGCTGGCCGCGGCCAAGCATGGCCGTAATGGTCTGCAACCAGACCGGCGCGTTCCCCTGAGCCGCAAACGTCGCAATCGTGGCCGGCAGCAGCAGCAGCGACGAGCCAAAAATCACGGGAATAACACCCGAGGTATTCAGCTTCAGCGGCAGATGCGAGCTTTCGCCCTGGAACATCTTGTTGCCGACCTGGCGCTTTGGGTACTGGATCAGCAGACGGCGCTGGGCGCGTTCGAAGAACACGATAAACGCAATCACGCCAACAGACAGCACCAGCACGCCAACAGCTGCCAGTGTCGGCAACGCGCCAGTGCGGCTCAGTTCCATGGTCTGGATAATGGTATTGGGCAGGTTGGCCACGATACCGGCGAAAATGATCAGCGAAATGCCGTTGCCGACGCCGCGCGCGGTGATCTGTTCGCCCAGCCACATCAGGAACATGGTGCCGCCGACCAGGGTCACTACCGTGGAAATACGGAAGAACCAGCCCGGATTGAGCACCACGCCCTGGCTGGCTTCGAGACCCACCGAGATGCCATAGGCCTGGACGGCGCAGAACACGACCGCCAGATAGCGGGTGTACTGGTTCATCTTGCGACGGCCAGCTTCGCCTTCCTTCTTCATCGCCTCGAGGCGCGGAGAAGCGGTGGCGATCACCTGCACGACGATCGAGGCGGTGATGTATGGGATAAGGTTCAGCGCAAAGATCGCCATGCGTTGCACGGCACCGCCGGCGAACATGTTGAACATGCCCAGAATGCCCTTCTCCGATTGCTCGAAGGTGGCACGGAAGGCGTCAGGATCAATGCCGGGAACCGGGATGAAAGTGCCCAGACGATAGACAAGCAGCGCGCCCAGTGTAAACCAGATGCGCTGCTGCAGGGCTTTCGCCTTGGAGAAGGTCGAAAAATTCAGATTACGAGCAAGCTGCTCGGCTGCGGACGCCATTTATCGCTCCCTAAGGCCAGTTTGCCAGGTGCGCTCGGAGCGCTTGGGAGCAGTTGCACCGCAGCCCTCACGCCACAAACCAGAAGAGCGCCCCCGGTTTACCGGGCGCGCCCTGCCGAGTGGATTACTCGGCGCGTGGGGCTTTCTTCCACGGCGCCTTGGCCGGAATGATATCGACCTTGCCACCAGCGGTTTCAATAGCGGCAAGTGCACCCTTGGTCGCATAATCGACCTTGAAGGTGACTTTCTTGGACGTGAAGCCCTCGGCACCGATCAGACGAACGCCGTCCTTTGGACGACGGATCACGCGGGCAGCGATCAGTGCTGCTGCATCGATCACGCCTTTGGCGTCGAGCTTGCCGGAGTCGATGTAGTTCTGGATGCGGTCGATACGGACCTCATTCCAGTCGCCCGGGTTCAGCGCGTTGAAGCCGCGCTTTGGCATACGCATGTGAAGGGGCATCTGGCCGCCTTCGAAGCCGTTGATAGCAACGCCGGAACGCGCTGTCTGGCCCTTGCCGCCGCGGCCACCGGTCTTGCCCTTGCCCGAGCCAATACCGCGACCGACACGAATGCGGATCTTGTTGGCGCCGGGATTGTCGCGAAGTTCGTTCAAACGGGTCATGTCGAAGCTACCTTTTACTCGCCGACGACGCGGACGAGATGCGGGAGCTTGTTGATCATGCCGCGCACTTCGGGCGTATCAAGCAGCTCGCGCTCTTTGTTCATCTTGTTGAGCCCGAGACCGATCAGGGTCGCGCGCTGCACCTTGTCGCGGCGGATCGGCGAACCGATCTGCTTCACAACCAGAGTTTTTGCTTTTGCCATCTTATCTCTCCGTCAGCCGGATCAAGCTTCGACTGCAGTTTCGCCGCGGCGAGCCTGCAATTCCGAAACCTTCAAACCACGACGCGAAGCGACCGAGCGTGGGCTATCGACATGCTTGAGCGCGTCAAACGTCGCACGCACCATGTTATAGGGGTTCGCGGAACCCTGCGACTTGGCGACAATGTCGTTGATGCCAAGGGTCTCAAACACAGCGCGCATCGGACCACCCGCAATGATGCCAGTACCCGGAACGGCAGCACGCAGAATGACCTTGCCGGCGCCGTGGCGGCCGGTAACGTCATGGTGCAATGTGCGACCGTCGCGCAGCGGCACGCGGATCATGGTGCGCTTGGCCGCCTCGGTGGCCTTGCGGATTGCTTCTGGAACTTCGCGGGCCTTACCGTGACCAAAACCAACGCGACCCTTCTGGTCGCCAACGACGACGAGTGCAGCGAAACCGAAACGACGGCCACCCTTCACCACTTTAGCAACGCGGTTGATGTGGACCAGGCGGTCGACAAATTCGCTATCGCGTTCTTGAACGTCTCTGCTCATTTTGTTTTCTTTCTCGCGCTGGATCAGAACTGCAGGCCGCCCTCACGGGCAGCGTCTGCCAGGGCCTTGACCCGGCCGTGATAAATGTAGGCGCCGCGATCGAAGATCACTTCGGCCACGCCAGCCTTGGTGCCGCGCTCGGCGATCAGCTTGCCGATCGTAGCTGCGGCTTCGGCAGTCCCACCGTTCTTGACGGTTGCCTTGATGTCCTTGTCGAGCGTGGAAGCTGCGGCAAGGGTACGGCCCGTCGTATCATCGATGATCTGCGCGTAGATATTCTTGTCCGAACGGAAGACCGACAGACGGGGCCGTCCAAATGCACGTGCCTTGAGCGCCTTGCGAACGCGGGCTTTGCGGCGCTCTGCGCCCTTATTGCTGATAGCCATCGCAGGCGCTCCTTACTTCTTCTTGCCTTCTTTGCGGAAGACGAACTCGCCCGCATAACGTACGCCCTTGCCCTTGTAGGGCTCTGGCTTGCGATACTCACGGATATTGGCGGCAACCTGCCCAACAACCTGCTTATCGATACCGGTGATGACGATTTCCGTCGGCGCCGGCACAGCAAGCGTGATTCCTGCAGGCGGTACATAGATCACTTCGTGGCTAAACCCAAGCGACAGCTTGATGTCCTTGCCCTGAAGCGCGGCGCGATAACCCACGCCCTGAATGTTCAAGCGGCGTTCGTAACCGGCGCTGACACCCGTCACCATGTTCTGGATCAGAGCGCGCATGGTGCCCCAGGCGGCGCGTGCTTCGCGCGTGTCGTTCGCGGGAGTGATGACCACGCCTTCGGCGGTCTGCTCGGCGTTCACGACATCCATGAGTGCGAGGGTCAACTCGCCCTTGGGGCCCTTCACAGCGATGTTGTGACCATTGATGGTCACTGTCACACCGCTCACAGGAGCGACCGGTTTCTTACCCGTACGGGACATTTCATTCTACCTTTGAGTCATCGTCTTACCGCGCATCCAATGCCAAGGCATTAGAACACGCGGCAGAGTACCTCGCCGCCGACATTGGCAGCCTTTGCTTCGTGGTCTGCCATCACGCCCTTGGGCGTCGACAGGATCGATACGCCGAGGCCGTTAGCGACCTGCGGAATGTTCTTGACCGAGGCGTAAACGCGACGGCCAGGACGCGAAACGCGTTCGATCGTGCGGATAACAGCTTCGTTGTCCGAGTACTTGAGTTCGATCTCGTACTCAGCAGCACCGTTCTCGAACTTGGTCTCGGAGTAGCCGCGGATAAAACCCTCGGACTGGAGAACGTCCAGCACGCGACCGCGAAGGGTCGAAGCTGGGGTCGAAACGGAATTCTTGCGACGCATCTGCGCATTGCGGATGCGGGTCAGCATATCCCCGATGGGATCTGTAAGGCTCATCTTCTTCTCTCCTTACCAGCTCGACTTAACCAGGCCTGGGATCTGGCCCAGATTGCCCAGCTGGCGCAGCGCGATACGGCTCAGCTTCAGCTTGCGATAGAAGCCACGCGGACGGCCCGACACTTCACAGCGGTTGCGAACGCGGCCGGGGGCCGAGTTACGCGGCAGTTCAGCGAGCTTGAGCTGGGCGCCAAAACGGTCTTCCGGAGAAGCCGACTGGTCCTTGCTGAGCGCCTTGAGGGCAGCGCGCTTGGGCGCATACTGCTTCGCAAGAGCCTTGCGCTTGTTGTTCTTTACGATGGAGCTGGTCTTGGCCATGTCCTGATCCTTATGCCTTCCCCTGCCCGCTTACTGGCGGAAAGGGAAGTTGAAAGCCTTGAGAAGCGCACGGGCTTCATCATCCGTCTTGGCCGTCGTGCAAACCACGATGTCCATGCCCCAGACCTGATCAACCTGATCGTAGTTGATTTCTGGGAAAATGATATGTTCCTTGATGCCCATAGCATAATTGCCGGCGCCGTCGAACGAATTCGGGTTCAGGCCGCGGAAGTCGCGAACGCGCGGCAGCGCGATGTTGACCAGGCGGTCGAGGAATTCATACATGCGCGTCTTACGCAGGGTCACCTTGACGCCAAGCGGCATGTCTTCGCGAACCTTGAAGCCAGCGATCGACTTGCGGGCGAAAGTGATGACCGGCTTCTGACCAGCAATCTTTTCCATGTCGGCCGCAGCGATCTTGACCTTCTTGGTATCGTTGACGGCTTCGCCAACGCCCATGTTCAGGACGATCTTGTCGAGCTTTGGCAGCTCCATGGAGTTCTTGTAAGAGAACTGCTCCTGGAGCACCTTGCGAATATTGTCTTCGTACTCGGTACGCAGACGTGGGACGTAAGCTGTCTCAGCCATCGATCACATCTCCGGTGCTCTTGGCGACGCGCGTTTTCACGCCGTCTTTGATCTGGAAGCCGACGCGGGTGGCCTTGCCATCCTTGTCAGCCAAGGCGATGTTCGACAGATGAATCGGCGCTTCCTTGGTGAAGATGCCGGCTTCCGTCGAAGCGGTTTGCTTGGTGTGGCGACGCACAAGGTTGATACCCTGCACAAGCGCCTTGGTTTCGGTCGGGATAACCGACAGGACCTGGCCAGTTTTGCCTTTGTCCTTGCCAGCCAGGACGACAACCTTGTCGCCCTTCTTAATCTTGGCAGCCATTACAGCACCTCTGGTGCGAGCGAGATGATCTTCATGTGGTTCTTGGCGCGAAGTTCGCGTGGAACCGGTCCGAAGATACGGGTGCCGATCGGCTCTTTCTGATTGTTGATCAGAACCGCGGCGTTTTTGTCGAAACGGATCACCGTGCCATCGGGGCGACGGATATCGAATGCGGTGCGAACGACGACCGCCTTCATAACCTGACCCTTTTTAACGCGGCCACGCGGAATAGCGTCCTTGACCGACACCACGATGATGTCGCCAACGGAAGCGTATTTGCGATGCGAGCCGCCCAGCACCTTGATGCACATGACGCGACGCGCGCCGGAGTTATCCGCGACGTCGAGATTTGATTGCATCTGAATCATGACTGGATGCCTTCTTGTTAAGTCTGCCTACCGTCCCCGGCTCGCCGACCTTAAATCCTAAATTCGTTAAGCAGACGTCGCTGCCGCAGCGGTCGGAACCAGCGTCCAGCGCTTGTTCTTGGAAATCGGTGCGCATTCTTCAATCCACACGATGTCGCCGATCTTCGCCACATTAGCTTCATCGTGCGCATGGTACTTCTTGGACCGGCGCACGGTCTTCTTCATCACGGGATGTGTAAAGCGGCGTTCGACGCGCACCACAACCGTCTTCTCATTGGTATCGGAGACAACAGTCCCCTGCAGAACGCGTTTTGGCATCGCCGCCGCTCCTTATTTCGCTGCTTTTTCAGCCAGGATCGTCTTGATCCGCGCGATATCGCGGCGGACCTGCTTGACCCGAGCTGGAGATTCGAGCTGCTGAGTAGCACGCTGGAACCGCAGGTTGAACTGTTCTTTCTTCAGGCCAACGAGCTGATCCTTCAGCTCGTCCGGGGTCTTCGCCCGCACATCCTTGGCAGTTGTCATTGCCTTGACCCCTTAGTCTGCAATGCGGGTAACAACCCGCGTCATGATCGGAAGCTTCATCGCGCCGAGACGCAGAGCTTCCTTGGCAACGTCCTCAGGGACGCCGTCGATTTCGAATACGATGCGGCCGGGCTTCACGCGAGCCGCCCACAATTCAACCGAACCCTTGCCCTTACCCATGCGGACTTCAGTCGGCTTCTTGGAGACCGGCAGATCCGGGAAAATACGGATCCAAACGCGGCCCTGACGCTTCATTTCACGGGTGATCGCGCGGCGAGCCGCTTCGATCTGACGTGCAGTGACGCGCTCGGGTTCAGTCGCCTTGAGAGCGTACTGGCCGAATGCAAGCTCGGTACCGCCCTTGGCAACGCCATGGATACGACCCTTGTGGGCCTTGCGGAACTTCGTCTTTTTTGGTTGCAGCATAATGAACTAAACCTTCTTATGCGCGTTCGCGGTCGTTACGCGGGCTACGCTGCTGCTGAGCCTGGCCACCTTCACTACCTTCGGTAGCACGGCGTTCATGCGCAGACGGATCGTGCTCGAGCACTTCGCCTTTGAAAATCCAGACCTTGATACCGATGATGCCGTAGGTGGTCGCGGCTTCGGCAGTACCATAGTCGATGTCAGCCCGCAGCGTGTGCAGTGGAACGCGACCTTCGCGGTACCATTCGGTACGAGCGATGTCGGCGCCACCGAGACGGCCACCAACGTTGACGCGGATGCCGCCGGCGCCCATGCGGATCGAAGTCTGCACAGCACGCTTCATGGCACGGCGGAAGGCCACGCGGCGTTCCAGCTGCTGGGCAATGCCCTGGGCAACCAAAGTCGCGTCGGTTTCCGGTTTGCGCACTTCAACGATGTTGATGTGGACTTCGCTGTCGGTGAACTTCTTTACCTTGGCGCGGATCTTGTCGATGTCAGCGCCCTTCTTGCCGATCACGATGCCTGGACGGGCAGTGTGGATCGACACGCGGCACTTGCGGTGCGGACGCTCGATGACGATCTTGGAGACCGCTGCTGCCTTGAGGTCTTCAAGCAGCATGGTGCGGATCTTCAGATCTTCCTGAAGCAGGTTGCCGTATTCGCCCTTGTTGGCGTACCAACGAGAGTCCCACGTACGGTTGATGCCGAGGCGAAAACCGATTGGATTGATCTTCTGACCCATTATGCGGCCTCTTCAACTTGACGGAGAATGATCGTCAGGTGAGCGAATGGCTTCTGGATCTTGGACGAACGTCCACGACCGCGAGCCATGAAACGCTTCATGACGAGCGAATTGCCCACGAAAGCTTCGGCAACGACCAGAGCGTCGGTGTCGAGACCATGATTGTTCTCAGCATTGGCGATAGCGCTTTCCAGCACCTTCTTCACCTGGCCGGAAATGCGCTTGTGGCTGAATTCGAGTTCGGCCAAGGCCTTCTCGACTTTCTTGCCACGGATCAGCTGAGCCAGAAGGTTGAGCTTCTGCGGGCTGATGCGCAGCATGCGCAACACAGCCTTGGCCTCGTTGTCCGCAAGCGCGCGCTGGGTTTTTGGCTTGCCCATGTTACTTCCTCTTGGCCTTCTTGTCGGCCGCGTGACCGTAATAGGTACGGCTTGGCGCGAATTCGCCGAACTTGTGGCCGATCATGTCTTCGGTCACGGCGACCGGGATATGCTTCTGACCGTTGTGGACACCGAACGTGATGCCAACGAACTGGGGCAGGATCGTCGAACGACGGCTCCAGATCTTGACGACGTCGTTGCGGCCTGATTCACGGGCCTTCTCGGCCTTCTTGATCATGTAGCCGTCGACAAACGGACCTTTCCAAAGGGAACGGGTCATGGCTTATCTGCCCTTCTTCACGTGACGCGAGCGAACGATAAACTTGTCCGTCGCCTTATTGCTGCGGGTCTTCTTACCCTTGGTCGGCTTGCCCCATGGCGAAACCGGGTGACGGCCACCAGAGGTACGGCCTTCACCACCACCATGCGGGTGATCGATCGGGTTCATCGCCACGCCGCGCGTGACTGGCTTGCGGCCCAACCAACGGCTGCGACCGGCCTTGCCGAGTGCAGTGTTGGAGTGATCCTGGTTCGACACGGCACCAACGGTGGCCAGGCACGAACCATGGACGCGGCGCTGCTCACCCGAGTTCAGGCGAAGGATCGCCCAACCCTGGTCGCGACCGACGTACTGGGCGTAAGCACCAGCCGACCGGGCGACCTGGCCACCCTTGCGGGGCTTCAGCTCGATGTTATGCACGATCGTACCGACCGGCATGCGCTCGAGCGGCATGGTATTGCCTGGCTTGACGTCAACGGTGGACAGCGACGAGATCACCTTGTCGCCGCCAGCAAGACGCTGTGGCGCAATGATGTAAGCCTGTTCGCCGTCTTCGTAGGTCACCAGAGCGATGTATGCGGTCCGGTTGGGATCGTATTCCAGACGCTCGACGGTGCCGACCGAGTCAAACTTGGTGCGCTTGAAATCGACCAGACGATAGGTCCGCTTGTGACCACCACCACGGTGGAACGCAGTGATGCGACCACGGTTGTTACGACCACCGGACTTGGACAGGCCTTCGGTCAAACCCTTGACCGGCTTGCCGCCCCAGAGTTCCGAACGGTCGGTCGTGATCAGATGACGACGGCCTTCGGAAGTAGGATTGTATTGTTTTAGAGCCATTTTTCTCTCTCCCCTCAGAGGCCGGTCGAAATATCGATCGACTGGCCGTCGACGAGGGTCACAACAGCCTTCTTGACGTCATTACGAACGCCGATCTTGCCGCGGAAGCGCTTCACCTTGCCCTTGCGGACGCTGGTATTGACTGCCTTGACCTTGACCGAGAAGAGCTGCTCGACGGCAGCCTTGATCTCGGGCTTGGACGCATCGATGCGAACATCGAACACGACCTGATTGAATTCCGAAGCCATCGTCGACTTTTCAGTCACGACCGGATTGCGGATGATGTCGTAAGCGCTGAGCTTATTCATGCGAACCTTGCCTCGAGCGCTGCGAGCGCTGCTTTGGTAAGGACGAGCTTCTGGCGACGGAGGATGTCAACAACGTTGATCCCCTGAACCGGCAGCACGTCAATGTGCGGAATGTTGCGAGCGGCCAGAGCGAAGTTCTGGTCGACGGTCGCGCCATCGATGATCAGCGCGTTCATCCATTCGAGCTTGCCAAAGGTGATGCGCAAAGCAGCAGTCTTCGGAGCCTTGGTGGCAACGCTGTCCAGCACGATCAGCTCGCCGGCCTTGGCTTTCGCCGAGAGGGCATGCTTGAGTGCAAGAGCGCGAACCTTCTTGGGCAGATCGATCGCGTGGCTACGCGGAGTCGGACCGAATGCACGGCCACCACCACGGAACTGGGGAGCCTTGCGATCGCCATGGCGAGCGCCGCCCGAACCCTTCTGCTTCACGAACTTCTTGCCGGTGCGAACGCCTTCCGAACGATGCTTGACATCGTGCGTACCGGACATTGCCTTGAGCTGCTGGTAGCGAACCATGCGGTGAAGAATGTCTTCACGCACGTCCAGACCGAACACGGCGTCGGTCAGCGTAACGCTGCCCTGGGCCTTGCCGTCGAGGGAAGTGACC
This sequence comes from Devosia sp., assembly GCF_039927955.1. Classification (GTDB taxonomy): domain Bacteria; phylum Pseudomonadota; class Alphaproteobacteria; order Rhizobiales; family Devosiaceae; genus Devosia. The sequence goes on from NZ_JBDSUA010000048.1 coordinate 27,271, forward strand.
TGGAGTTCCATTATTTGCTGTCCCCCTGGACTTCAGCTGCTGCCTTGAACGAGCCCGGGAAGGACACATTGGTCGGCGCTGCCTTCTTGACGGCATCCTTGATCATGATCCAGCCGCCCTTGGCGCCCGGAACAGAACCCTGGATCATGATGAGGCCGCGTTCCACGTCGGTCTTGACGACCTTGAGGTTCTGCGTGGTGATGCGAGCATCGCCCATGTGGCCAGGCATCTTCTTGTTCTTGAAGGTCTTACCCGGGTCCTGACGACCACCGGTAGAACCGATCGAACGGTGCGACACGGACACACCGTGGGTAGCGCGCAGACCACCGAAGTTCCAGCGCTTCATACCGCCGGCAAAGCCTTTACCGATGGAGGTGCCGGTCACGTCGACCAGCTGGCCTTCAGCAAAGTGGTCAGCCTGCATCTGCGCACCAACCTCGATGAGGTTTTCTGCATCGACGCGGAATTCCGCGACGTGACGCTTGGGCTCGACCTTGGCGACAGCGAACTGGCCGCGTTCTGCCTTGGTCGTGTTCTTCACCTTGGCCTGCCCTGCGCCGAGCTGCAGCGCGACATAGCCATCTTTTTCCGACGTCCGCTGGCCTACCACCTGGCAGTTCTGCAGCCCGAGCACCGTGACCGGCACATGATTGCCGTCTTCGGTGAATATGCGGGTCATGCCCAGCTTCTGTGCGATCAATCCAGAACGCATCGGTTGTTACCTTTTCAATTTAGCGTCGAACCGGGTCATTGGTTCTCAAGAGGACCCTGTGGGTGGTTCGCGCGGAAAGTCCGTGACTTAGAGCTTGATTTCGACGTCGACACCGGCGGCGAGATCGAGCTTCATCAAAGCATCGACCGTCTGGGGAGTCGGATCCACAATGTCCAGCAGACGCTTGTGGGTCCGGATCTCGAACTGTTCGCGCGACTTCTTGTCGATGTGCGGCGACCGGTTCACGGTAAACTTCTCAATTCGCGTCGGCAGCGGGATCGGACCGCGGACCTGAGCACCCGTGCGCTTCGCCGTCTGGACGATTTCGCGCGTGGAGGCATCGAGAACGCGATGGTCAAACGCCTTAAGGCGGATGCGAATATTTTGACCGTTCATGTTGCAATCCTAAGGAAAAATGGACCGCGGCGCGCTGGGCGCGCCGCGCATTTCAGTGTCTGAATTACTTCAGGATCTTGGCGACGACGCCGGCGCCGACGGTGCGGCCACCTTCACGGATAGCAAAGCGGAGCTTTTCTTCCATGGCGATCGGCACGATGAGCTGAACGTTCATGTTGATGTTGTCGCCCGGCATAACCATTTCCGTGCCTTCTGGCAGGGTCACGATGCCCGTCACGTCCGTGGTACGGAAGTAGAACTGGGGACGATAGTTGCCGAAGAACGGAGTGTGGCGACCGCCTTCTTCCTTGGTGAGGATATAGGCCTCAGCAATGAAGTCGGTGTGCGGGGTAACCGAACCTGGCTTGCAGAGAACCTGGCCGCGCTCAACCTGAGTGCGGTCGATACCGCGGATCAGTGCGCCGACGTTGTCGCCAGCCTGGCCCGAGTCGAGCAGCTTGCGGAACATTTCGACACCGGTCACGGTGGTCTTCTGGGTTGCCTTGATGCCGACGATTTCGACTTCTTCGCCAACCTTGACGATACCGCGTTCGACACGGCCGGTCACCACAGTACCGCGACCCGAGATCGAGAACACGTCTTCGATCGGGAGCAGGAACGGCTGGTCAACCGGGCGTTCTGGCTGCGGGATGTAGCTGTCAACAGCGGCCATCAGTTCCAGAACAGCGTCGTGGCCGAGCTTGGCATCGCCGTTGTTCAAGGCTTCGGTAGCCGAACCCTTGATCATTGGAATGTCGTCGCCGGGGAATTCGTACGAGGTCAGAAGTTCACGAACTTCCAGTTCGACGAGTTCGAGCAATTCCGGATCGTCGACCATGTCGCACTTGTTCAGGAACACGACCATTGCTGGCACGCCGACCTGCTTGGCAAGCAGGATGTGCTCACGGGTCTGCGGCATCGGGCCGTCAGCAGCGGACACAACCAGGATCGCGCCGTCCATCTGGGCAGCACCGGTGATCATGTTCTTCACATAGTCAGCGTGGCCTGGGCAATCGACGTGAGCATAGTGACGGTTAGCCGTCTCGTACTCGACGTGGGCGGTATTGATGGTGATGCCGCGTGCCTTTTCTTCCGGCGCAGCGTCGATCTGGTCGTACGCCTTGAAGGTCGCGCCGCCGGTTTCAGCCAGCACCTTGGTGATGGCTGCGGTCAACGAGGTCTTGCCATGGTCAACGTGACCAATGGTGCCGATGTTGCAGTGAGGCTTATTGCGGGAAAACTTTTCCTTGCCCATCGCTATTCTCCGTATTCGTTAGCCAGAAGGCCAACCTTGAGTTGAGTTTATGGTTAGGCGTACTTGGCCTGGACTTCGTCGGCGACTGCCTGCGGAACCTGTTCGTAATGATCGAACGTCATCGAGTACTGTGCACGACCCTGGCTCATCGAGCGCAGTGAGTTCACGTAACCGAACATGTTTGCAAGCGGAACGTAGGCATCCACAACCTGGAGCACACCACGGCCTTCAGTGCCGTGAATCTGCCCGCGTCGTGAATTAAGGTCACCGATGACGTCGCCCATGTAATCTTCAGGCGTGACAACTTCAACCTTCATGATCGGCTCGAGGATCTTCGGAGCCGCCTTGCGCAGACCTTCATTGAAGCCTGCACGACCAGCGATTTCGAAGGCCAGAACCGAGGAGTCCACGTCGTGGTAAGCGCCTTCGGTCAACGTCACCTTGACGTCCACGATCGGGAACCCGATCAGCGGACCGGCCGACATAACCGACTTCACGCCCTTTTCAACGCCCGGGATATATTCCTTGGGCACCGAACCGCCGACGACGGCGTTGACGAATTCAAGACCCTTGCCGACTTCGCCCGGCTCAACGGTGAGCTTGACGCGCGCAAACTGGCCCGAACCACCCGACTGCTTCTTGTGGGTATAGTCCACATTGGCCGTCTTGGTGATGGTTTCGCGGTAAGCCACCTGTGGCTGCCCGATGTTTGCTTCCACCTTGAACTCGCGACGCATACGGTCGACGAGGATGTCCAGGTGAAGTTCGCCCATGCCCGAAATAATGGTCTGGCCGGATTCTTCGTCGGTCTTGACGCGGAACGTGGGATCTTCTGCGGCCAGGCGGTTGAGCGCGAGGCCCATCTTTTCCTGGTCGGCCTTAGACTTCGGTTCGACCGAAATGTCGATAACCGGTTCCGGGAAGATCATGCGTTCAAGAATAACCTGAGCGTTCTGCGGGCAGAGCGTGTCACCAGTGGTGGTGTCCTTGAGGCCGACGATGGCGACGATGTCGCCAGCAAAGGCTTCCGTGATCTGCTCACGGCTGTTGGCGTGCATCTGGAACAGACGACCAACGCGCTCGCGCTTTTCCTTGACGGTATTCTCAAGCATCATGCCCTGCTCGAGCTTGCCCGAGTAGATGCGGCAGAACGTCAGCGTCCCCATGTGCGGGTCGTTGGCGATCTTGAACGCCAGCATGGCCAGCGGTTCACTATCGTCAGCATGGCGCTCGATCGGCTGTTCCGTACGGGCATCGATGCCCTGGATAGCAGGAACGTCGGCCGGCGACGGCAGGAAGTCGATAACGCCGTCGAGCAAAGGCTGTACGCCCTTGTTCTTGAATGCCGAACCGGCAAACACCAGGAAGAACTTGGCATCGATCGTGCCACGACGCAGCAGGCGACGGATGGTATCGTTGTTCGGCATATCGCCGTTCAGGTACGATTCCATAGCAGCGTCGTCGAGTTCGACAGCGGCTTCGATCATCTGTTCGCGATACTTGACGGCGTTAGCCTTCAGGTCTTCCGGAATCTCGACGACGTCCCACTGTGCACCCAGCTCCTCATTGCGCCAGACCAGAGCGTTCATCTCGATCAGATCGACAACGCCCTTGAACTCTGTTTCAGCGCCGATCGGCAACTGTACTGGAACGGCCTTGGCGCCCAGGCGGGTGCCGACCATTTCGACGCAGCGATAAAAATCGGCGCCGATCTTGTCCATCTTGTTGACGAAGATGAGACGCGGAACGTTGTACTTGTCGGCCTGACGCCAAACGGTTTCCGTCTGCGGCTCGACACCGGCGTTGGCATCGAGCAGAGCAACGGCACCGTCGAGCACGCGCAGCGAGCGTTCGACTTCGATGGTGAAGTCAACGTGGCCGGGAGTGTCGATGATGTTGAAGCGGTGCATGACGCCATCACGGTCTTTCCAGAACGTGGTGGTGGCAGCGGACGTGATGGTAATGCCGCGTTCCTGCTCCTGCTCCATCCAGTCCATGGTCGCGGCGCCGTCGTGGACTTCGCCGATCTTATGGGACTTGCCGGTATAGTAGAGGATGCGTTCGGTCGTGGTCGTCTTGCCAGCATCAATGTGAGCCATGATGCCGAAGTTACGATAGAGATTAATCGGGTACTCGCGTGCCATTTTGCTCTCCAACTACCAGCGGTAGTGCGAGAAGGCACGGTTGGCGTCAGCCATACGGTGCGTATCTTCGCGCTTTTTCACGGCCTGGCCGCGGCCATTGAGAGCATCCATCAGCTCGCCGGAGAGGCGTTCACGCATGGTGTTCTCGCCGCGCTTGCGGGCAGAGTCGATCAGCCAGCGGATGGCGAGGGCCTGCTGACGGTCCGTACGGACTTCAACTGGAACCTGGTACGTGGCACCGCCAACGCGGCGCGAACGCACTTCAACCGATGGGCGAATATTGTCGAGCGCAGTGTGGAACACCACGATCGGGTCTTGCTTGACCTTGGCTTCGACGATGTCGAAAGCGCCGTAGACAATACCTTCAGCGGCCGACTTCTTGCCGTCCTTCATGAGCGAATTCATGAACTTGGTGACGACCAGATCGCCGAACTTGGGATCAGGGATGACGTCGCGTTTTTCTGCGCGGTGACGACGGGACATATCTAGATCTCCTTACTTCGGACGCTTCGCGCCGTACTTCGAACGGCGCTGCTTACGGTCCTTGACGCTCTGTGTATCCAGAACGCCGCGCAATACGTGGTAGCGAACGCCGGGAAGATCGCGAACGCGACCGCCACGGATCAGCACCACCGAGTGCTCCTGCAGGTTATGCCCCTCGCCGGGGATGTAGGAGATCACCTCACGCGAGTTGGTCAGGCGAACCTTGGCAACTTTGCGCAGAGCCGAGTTCGGCTTCTTCGGGGTGGTCGTATAGACACGCGAGCAAACGCCGCGCTTCTGCGGGTTGGCTTCCATTGCCGGAACTTTGTTCCGCTTTGGCTTGCTGGCGCGTGGCTTGCGGATCAGCTGATTAATGGTGGGCATTGAGCTCTTTCCATCGTCCAAAATCGTTTCGATCGCAACATAACAAACCAAAACGGCGCTCGCTCGTGGCCCTTTACGGGAACGGCGGCGCCTTAATTGCAGCGGACCGCTGCCCCGAAGGACACCGTTCATGCGCACAAGGATTTGCTACGTCTATCTACCCACGATGTGTTTGAGTGTCCTGGATGCCCGCACAAGATGGCAGGAACCCGAAGCGACATTCACGACCGACCGCTAAGGTAGGCGCTGTTTAGATCGGATGACTCGCCCCGTCAAGGATTCTTTCCCAAGAAAATGCAGGGCTTTCTTGCATTCTTAAGGGATTGCCCCTTCAAGCGACCACAGGACGGTTTTCGGACAAAGCGTCCACCCATGTATCCACTGGCACTCATCGGCAATCTGACAATTGAACGAATGGCTTGGGGAACCCCCTACCCCGTCAATCGTTGATGAGCACCTATCACAAGGAAGAGCGTCATGGGCATTATCTGGACCATCATCATCGGATTCGTCGCCGGCGTCATCGCCAAGTTCATCATGCCGGGCAGCAATGAGCCCTCCGGCTTCATTCTCACCACGATTCTCGGCATCGCCGGCGCATTCGTCGCATCCTATCTAGGCCAGGCTCTCGGCTGGTACCAGCCAGGCGAAGGCGCCGGTTTCATTGGTGCGATTGTCGGTTCGATCATCGTGCTGTTCGTCTGGGGTCTTATCGCCCGCCGGCGCTAAGACCCCACTCCTGGAGATTGATCATGTCTAGAGGAATGCCTTCAATGGTCGCCCTGCTCGGCCTGCTGGCCGTCGCAGGCTACCAGAATCGAGACAAGCTCGGTGGTATACTCGGTGCTAGCGGTAAGTCGCCCGCTGGTGCCGGAGTTCCGCAGTACAGCGGTTTGGACGGCATGCTCGGCGGGCTGGGCGGCGTATTGAGTGGTGGATTGGGCGGACTGCTCGACCATTTTAACCAGGCAGGCAACGGCGCCAAGGCGCAGAGCTGGGTCAGCGATGGCGCCAACGAGCCGATCGACAGCAGCGAGCTCGAACGCACGCTGGGGCCAGAGACGATCGATGCACTGACCCGTCAAACCGGCTTGAGCCGCACCGAACTGCTGGAGCGGCTGTCCAAGACCTTACCGGAGGCGGTCAATACGCTGACCCCGGCAGGTCGGTTGCCGACCGAGGCAGAAGCGGGGCAACTCGTAGCGCCGCAGGCTTGATTGTTTCGTGACTTCCGAACGTCAAAAAGGGGCCGTACGGTCCCTTTTTATTTGCGCGTCATGCTGATCTGTCGTCGGCTACCCCAGGATCCCAATCGCAAAGCCGTCATAGCCTTTGGCTCCCACGGTCTGGATTGCGGTCGCTGTTACCTGCGGATGGCTGGCGAAGAAATCAAACGCTGACCGGGCACCATCGACATTGGCGTCGCCGCTATTGGCCCGGATCACTGCCCCGTCACGAATGACATTGTCACACACAATCACGGTGCCCGGCCGCGACAGCTTAAGCGCCCAGTCGAGATAGATCGGGTTGCTGGGCTTGTCGGCGTCGATGAAAATGAAATCGAACGGGGTCTGGTTCTCCGCCGCCAACACCGGCAACAGGTCCGCGGCTTTGCCGACGCGGATATCGACCTTGCCGCTGAGGCCCGCTGTCTCGATATTGCCCTTGGCAACGGCTGCATGGACCGGCTCGAATTCGAGCGTCACCAGTTCACCATTGGCCGGCAAAGCCCGGGCCATCCAGATGGTCGAGTAGCCGCCGAGCGTGCCGATCTCCAGCACACGCCTGGCTCCACTCATCCGCACAAGCAGGTGCAGCAGCTTCCCCTGTGCTGGCGATACATCGATGGCCGGTAATCCTCCGGCCGCGTTTGCCCTCAATGACGCTTCCATCACGGCATCCGCCGGCATCAGCTTGTCGACGACATAGGCGTCAACGTCGGTCCATAGTTTGGCGCTCATGGCTTTCTCCTTGGATTTGTTCAAACAAAAAGGGGACCCGAAGGCCCCCTTTCCTATTTCAAAATCCGCTCGGCTTACTCAGCCGGGGTTTCTTCTGCCACAGGCACCGGGCGCGACTTCGGCGCGGCAATTGCCTGCGTCGAGGCCTGGCGGCGGCGTTCGTCAAGGATCAGATCGTCACGCTTGGTGGCGATCAACTTGGCCGAGGTGATGCCCGCGCCGGTACCGGCCGGGATCAGGCGACCAACGATGACGTTCTCCTTGAGGCCTTCGAGCAAGTCGGCTTTGCCCGAAACCGCGGCTTCGGTGAGAACGCGCGTCGTTTCCTGGAACGATGCGGCAGAGATGAACGAACGGGTCTGCAGCGAAGCCTTGGTGATGCCGAGCAGCACCGGGTTGGCAGTCGCCGGCTTCTTGCCGTCGGCAACCAGGCTATCGTTGAGTTCGTCAAAGTCCAGCTTGTCGAGTTGCTCGTCCTTGAGCAGGCCCGAGTCACCTGGATCGACGATTTCGACCTTCTGCAGCATCTGACGCACAATGACTTCGATGTGCTTGTCGTTAATCAGCACGCCCTGCAGGCGATAGACTTCCTGGATTTCATTGACGAGGTAACGAGCAAGCTCTTCCACGCCCTTGATGGCCAGAATGTCATGCGGCGCAGGATTGCCGTCGAGGATGTATTCGCCCTTCTCGATGGTGTCGCCTTCCTGGAGATGGAATGGCTTGCCCTTCGGGATCAGGTACTCGACCGACTCTTCACCGTCGTTGTGCGGCTTGATGATCACGCGACGCTTGTTCTTGTAGTCGCGCCCGAAACCGATGATGCCATCGATCTCGGCGATGATCGCGTGATCCTTCGGACGACGGGCTTCGAACAGTTCGGCCACACGCGGCAGACCGCCGGTGATGTCCTTGGTCTTGGCGCTTTCCAGCGGGATACGCGCCAACACGTCACCCGGCGAGACCTTCTGGCCTGGTTCGACGTTGAGCACTGCATCCACCGACAGCAGATAGCGCGCTTCGCCACCGCGATCGACCTTGACCACAGCACCGCTGCGGGCAATCGCCAGGGCTGGCTTGAGGCCATCCCCGCGCTGGTTGGTGCGCCAATCGATAACAACGCGCTTGGTAAAGCCTGTCGCCTCGTCGGTGTTTTCTGCCACCGAGGTGCCATCAACCAGATCTTCGAACTGCACTTCGCCGTCAACTTCAGCCAGGATCGGACGGGTGTAGGGGTCCCATTCAGCCAGACGCTGGCCACGGCGAACCATATCGCCTTCCTTGATCAGCAGCTTGGAGCCGTAGGTCACCTTGTGGGTGGTCCGTTCCTTGCCGTCGGTGTCAAGGATAGCCAGCGACACGTTACGAGCCATCACGACAAGCTGCCCACCGGGCACCTTGGCAACGTTCGGATTGCGGATCGTTACCTTGCCTTCAGCGCCGGATTCGAGGAACGAGCTATCGACCACCTGCGCCGTGCCACCAATGTGGAACGTGCGCATGGTGAGTTGAGTGCCCGGTTCACCGATCGACTGTGCGGCGATAACGCCGACAGCTTCACCCATGTTGACTGGCGTACCGCGTGCAAGGTCACGGCCGTAGCAGGCCGCGCAAGTTCCCTGGCGCATGTCGCAGGTCAAAGGCGAACGGATACGGATCGACTGGATGCGCGCGTCTTCGATAACGTCGACATGCTTTTCTTCGAGCAGTGTGCCCTTGGCAGCGATCAGGTCGCCCGTCAGCGGATGATTGATATCATCTGCGGCGGTACGGCCCAGCACGCGCTGGCCGATCGAAGCTACGATCTGGCCGGCATCGACGATCGGCTCCATGGTCAGGCCACGCTCAGTGCCGCAATCGGTTGCGACAATGATGGCGTCCTGGGCCACGTCAACGAGACGACGGGTCAGGTAACCCGAGTTCGCGGTCTTCAGCGCCGTATCCGCCAGACCCTTACGGGCACCGTGGGTGGAGTTGAAGTATTCAAGAACGGTCAGACCTTCCTTGAAGTTCGCAGTGATCGGCGTTTCAATGATCGAGCCGTCAGGACGGGCCATCAGGCCGCGCATGCCGGCAAGCTGCTTCATCTGCGCTGGTGAACCACGCGCACCGGAGTGGCTCATCATGTAAACCGAGTTGATCGGCTTTTGCCGTCCGGTTTCCTTGTCGATCTGGACCTTGCGGATTGCGTCCATCATCTCTTCGGCAACCTTGTCGCCGCACTTGGCCCAAGCGTCGACCACCTTGTTGTACTTTTCGCCCTGAGTGATCAGGCCGTCATTGTACTGCTGTTCGAACTCTTCGACCTGCTTACGCGCGGCTTCGACGATGGTGTACTTGGACGGCGGGATAACCATGTCATCCTTGCCGAACGAGATACCGGCCTTGCACGCATGGGTGAACCCGAGCTGCATCACGCGGTCGCAGAAGATCACGGTCTCTTTCTGACCGCAGCCACGGTAAACCGTGTCGATCATCTTGGAGATCATCTTCTTGGTCATCAGTTGGTTCGCCGTTGCGTACGGCACAGCCGGATGCTTGGGCAGGATCTGGCCGATGATCATACGGCCTGGCGTGGTTTCGACGATCTCGGTGATCATCTTGCCAGCGGCGTCAAAGGTCTGAACGCGACCCTTGATCTTGGTGTGCATGGTCACGACGCCGTTTTCCAGCGCGTGCTCAAGCTCGCCCATCGACGCGAAAGCCATGCCCTGACCGGGCTCGTTTTCGTTCATCAGCGACAAGTGGTAGAGGCCCAGCACAATGTCCTGGCTCGGCACGATGATCGGCTGGCCGTTGGCAGGGTGCAGGATGTTGTTGGTCGACATCATCAGCACGCGTGCTTCCAGCTGTGCTTCGAGCGACAGCGGAACGTGTACGGCCATCTGGTCACCGTCGAAGTCGGCGTTGAAAGCCGAGCAGACGAGCGGATGCAGCTGGATTGCCTTGCCTTCGATCAGGATCGGCTCGAACGCCTGGATGCCAAGACGGTGTAGCGTCGGCGCGCGGTTCAGCAGAACCGGGTGCTCACGGATAACTTCGTCCAGGATATCCCAAACCTCGGGCTTTTCCTTCTCGACCAGCTTCTTGGCCTGCTTGACGGTCGAAGAGAAACCCTTCGCTTCAAGACGGCTGTAGATGAAGGGCTTGAACAGTTCGAGCGCCATCTTCTTGGGCAGCCCGCACTGGTGCAGCTTGAGGTTCGGACCCACGGTGATCACCGAACGACCCGAATAGTCGACGCGCTTGCCGAGCAGGTTCTGACGGAAGCGGCCCTGCTTGCCCTTGAGCATGTCGGACAGCGACTTCAGCGGACGCTTGTTGGCACCGGTAATGGTGCGGCCGCGGCGGCCGTTGTCGAACAGCGCGTCCACAGCTTCCTGCAGCATGCGCTTTTCGTTGCGGATGATGATGTCCGGAGCACGCAGCTCGATCAGGCGCTTGAGACGGTTGTTGCGGTTGATGACGCGGCGATAGAGATCGTTCAGGTCGGACGTGGCGAAACGGCCGCCGTCCAGCGGGACGAGCGGGCGCAGTTCGGGCGGAATGACCGGGATCACGGTCATAATCATCCATTCAGGCTTATTGCCCGAAACGATGAACTGCTCGACGATCTTGAGGCGTTTGGCCAGCTTCTTTGGCTTCAGCTCGGTGGTCGATTCAGCGATTTCAACACGCAACTCGGCCGCGATCTTTTCGAGATCGAGGGCAAGCAGGATGTCGCGGATGGCTTCAGCGCCGATCTTGGCAGTGAAGCTGTCAGCGCCGTATTCGTCCTGCGCGTCGAGGAACTGCTCTTCCGTCATCAGCTCATGCTGAGTGAACGGGGTCAGGCCTGGATCGAGAACGACATAGTTTTCGAAGTACAGGATGCGCTCGATGTCCTTGAGCGTCATATCGAGCAGCAGCGCGATACGCGACGGCAGGGACTTCAGGAACCAGATGTGCGCAACAGGTGCTGCCAGTTCGATATGGCCCATGCGCTCGCGACGAACGCGGCTCAGGGTGACTTCCACACCGCACTTTTCGCAGATCACGCCCTTGAACTTCATGCGCTTGTACTTGCCGCACAGGCATTCATAGTCCTTCACAGGGCCAAAGATGCGCGCGCAGAACAGGCCATCGCGTTCGGGCTTGAACGTACGATAGTTGATGGTTTCGGGCTTCTTGATCTCGCCAAACGACCAGCTGAGAATCTTCTCGGGGCTGGCGATGGAAATCTTCATCTGGTCGAACGTCTGCAGCGGAACGGCCGGGTTGAACGGGTCCATGACGTGGGAATGATGATTCATACTTTTGTCTCTCCTCTTTCCGTCAGGTCCGGGCCGCAACCCGGACCCTTTCGGAAGTGAATGGGGGTAGGAAGTGCCGGATTATTCCGCCGCTTCCTGAGGAGGTGCGAGCTCCGCTGAGCCCTCGGGCTCTTCGATTTCGCGCATGTCGAGTTCGACATTGAGGCCCAGGGAACGAATTTCCTTGACCAGAACGTTGAAGCTTTCCGGGATACCCGCTTCGAAGGTGTCGTCGCCACGCACGATGGCTTCGTAAACCTTGGTGCGGCCAGCCACGTCGTCCGACTTGATCGTCAGCATTTCCTGCAGGGTGTACGCAGCGCCGTATGCTTCGAGCGCCCACACTTCCATTTCGCCGAAACGCTGTCCGCCGAACTGTGCCTTGCCACCCAGCGGCTGCTGAGTAACCAGGGAGTACGGACCGATCGAGCGCGCATGGATCTTGTTGTCCACCAGGTGGTCGAGCTTGAGCATATAAATATACCCAACCGTCACCTGACGATCGAACTGATCACCCGTGCGCCCGTCATAGACGGTGGACTGACCGGAGCCCTTGAGCCCTGCCCGTTCCAGCATCTCGACGATGTCGGCTTCCTTGGCGCCATCGAACACTGGCGTCGCAATCGACACGCCCTTGCTCAGATGCTCGCCCAGACGGATCATGCTGTCGTCGTCGAGTTCGGTAATGGACTCATCACCGGCAAACAGATGCTTCACTTCAGCCTTGAGCGGCTTCAGGTCGCCCTTGGCATGATAGATGCGCAGCATCTCGTCGATCTTCTTGCCCATGCCGGCGCAAGCCCAGCCCAGGTGAGTCTCGAGGATCTGCCCCACGTTCATGCGCGAAGGCACGCCGAGCGGGTTGAGCACGATATCGACCGAAGTGCCGTCTTCGAGATACGGCATGTCTTCGACCGGCACGATGCGCGAGACCACGCCCTTGTTGCCATGACGGCCAGCCATCTTGTCGCCCGGCTGGATCTTGCGCTTGGTCGCGATAAAGACCTTGACCATCTTCATCACGCCGGGCGGAAGTTCGTCACCGCGCTGCAACTTGTCGACCTTGTCGATGAAGCGCTGCTCAAGCAGACGGCGGCTTTCTTCATACTGAGCATGAAGTGCTTCCATCTCGGTCATGACCTTGTCGTCTTCGACCGCGAATTGCCACCACTTGGAGCGGGGCTGGGCCTCGAACATCTGGTCATTGAGCTTGGTGCCGACGACATAGCCCTTCGGGCCAGCCGTTGCCGCCTTGCCGAACAGCATTTCCTTGAGACGCGCATAAACGTTGCGGTCGAGGATCGACTGTTCGTCGTCACGGTCCTTGGCCAAACGCTCGATTTCCTCGCGTTCGATGGCCATGGCGCGCTCGTCCTTGTCGATGCCGTGGCGATTGAACACGCGCACTTCAACAACAGTACCAGCATCGCCCGGCGGAACCCGCAGCGAGGTATCGCGAACGTCCGAAGCCTTTTCACCGAAGATGGCGCGGAGGAGCTTTTCTTCCGGCGTCATCGGGCTTTCGCCCTTCGGCGTGATCTTGCCGACGAGAATGTCGCCCGGGGTCACTTCCGCACCGATATGCACGATGCCGGCTTCGTCGAGGTTCTTCAGCGCTTCTTCCGACACGTTCGGAATATCGCGGGTGATTTCCTCAGGACCAAGCTTGGTGTCGCGGGCCATCACTTCATATTCCTCGATATGGATCGAGGTGAACACGTCCTGCATGGCGATCTTTTCGCTAAGCAGGATCGAGTCTTCGAAGTTGTAGCCATTCCAGGGCATGAACGCGACGAGCACGTTGCGGCCCAGAGCGAGATCGCCCAGATCGGTCGAAGGACCGTCCGCCACGATATCGCCGGCGTTGACATGGTCGCCAACAACCACCAGCGGACGCTGGTTGATGCAGGTCGACTGGTTCGAACGCTGGAACTTCATCAGGTTGTAGATATCGACGCCGGACTTGGAGGCGTCGGTTTCTTCGGTGGCGCGGATAACGATACGGGTCGCGTCGACCTGGTCGACGATACCCTTGCGCTTGGCAACGATAGCGGCGCCCGAGTCACGAGCCACGACAGCTTCCATGCCGGTGCCCACGAACGGAGCATGTGCGCGCAGCAGCGGCACAGCCTGACGCTGCATGTTCGAACCCATCAGGGCGCGGTTGGCGTCGTCGTTTTCGAGGAACGGGATCAGCGAGGCGGCAACCGACACCATCTGCTTGGGCGAAACGTCCATCAAGTCCACGTTTTCGCGTGGAGTCAGGCCGTTATCGCCGGCATGGCGGGCGATCACCAGTTCGTCGGCCAGTTCGCCGGCGTCATTGATCTTGGCGTTGGCCTGGGTAACGTAGTGCTTGGCCTCTTCCATTGCCGACAAATAGACCACGTCCTTGGTGATCTTGCCGTCAACGATCTTGCGGTACGGGGTCTCGATGAAACCGTACTTGTTGACGCGCGCGAAGGTGGCCAGTGAGTTGATCAGCCCGATATTCGGACCTTCCGGGGTCTCGATCGGGCAGATACGGCCGTAATGGGTCGGGTGGACGTCGCGCACTTCGAAGCCAGCACGTTCGCGGGTCAGACCACCAGGCCCAAGCGCCGACAGGCGACGCTTGTGGGTGATTTCCGAAAGTGGATTGGTCTGATCCATGAACTGGGACAGCTGCGAGGAGCCGAAGAATTCACGCACCGCAGCCGCTGCCGGCTTGGCGTTGATCAGGTCCTGCGGCATCACCGTGTCGATTTCGACCGATGACATGCGTTCCTTGATGGCGCGTTCCATGCGCAGCAGGCCGAGACGATAGGAGTTTTCCATCAGCTCGCCCACCGAACGCACACGGCGGTTGCCGAGGTTGTCGATGTCGTCGATTTCGCCACGGCCGTCGCGCAGATCCACCAGGGTGCGCACGACTTCCACGATGTCTTCCTTGCGCAGGATGCGCACGGTGTCTTCCGCGGTCAGCTCGAGGCGCATGTTCATCTTGACGCGACCAACGGCGGACAGGTCATAGCGCTCGCTGTCAAAGAACAGCGAGTTGAACATGGCTTCGGCGGTGTCCACAGTTGGTGGTTCGCCCGGGCGCATGACGCGGTAGATGTCGAACAGCGCGTCTTCGCGGCTTTCGTTCTTGTCCACGGCCAGGGTGTTGCGGATATAGGCGCCGATGGTGATGTGATCGATGTCGAGGATCGGCAGTTCATCAAAGCCGAGGTCGACCAGCTTCTTCAGAACCTTTTCGTCGATCTCGTCGCCGGCTTCGACATAGACTTCACCAGTCTTCATCGAAATCAGGTCTTCGGCCACATACATGCCGTAGAGGTCTTCATCCACGGCCAGCAGATGCGTCAGGCCGTCTTCGGCCAGCTTCTTGGCCTGGCGAGCGGAGATCTTCTTGCCGCCTTCATGCACAACCTTGCCGGTCTTGGCGTCGATCAGGTCGTGGGTCGGCTTGGCATTCTTCATCTTTTCGGCGTCGTACGGCTTCTGCCAGCCGGTCTCGGTCTTTTCGTAGCTCAGGGTGTTGTAATAGGTGCGGAGGATTTCCTCGGCATCCATGCCAAGCGCCTTGAGCAGCGAGGTCACCGGAATCTTGCGGCGGCGATCGATACGGGCGAACACGATGTCCTTGGCGTCGAATTCGATATCGAGCCACGAACCGCGGTACGGAATGATGCGGCCGGCAAACAGCAGCTTGCCGGACGAGTGGGTCTTGCCCTTGTCGTGATCAAAGAACACGCCAGGCGAACGGTGCATCTGCGAGACGATGACGCGCTCGGTGCCATTGACGATAAAAGTGCCATTCATCGTCATGAAGGGCATATCGCCCATATAGACGTCCTGCTCCTTGATGTCCTTGACCGAGCGGGCGCCGGTTTCTTCATCCACCTCGAACACGATCAGGCGCAGCGTCACCTTGAGCGGGGCAGCGAACGTGATGTCGCGCGCACGGCACTCATCGATGTCGTACTTGGGTGCCTCGAACTCGTAGCGCACGAATTCGAGCGACGCCGTGTTCGAGAAGTCGGTGATCGGGAAAACGGATTTGAAGACGGACTGAAGCCCTTCGTCACCGCGCCCGCCTTTGGGCTCGTCAACGAGAAGAAACTGATCGTACGAAGCCTTCTGGACTTCGATCAGGTTGGGCATCTCCGTGACTTCGCGAATGGAGCCGAAAGTTTTGCGTACCTTGCGGCGGCCGTTGAACGTGGTAGCCATAAAAGCTCCTGTTGCTGTGCGATTGTCTCGGAGGCAAATATCCAAAAATCCGACTATCAGCCGTCGGGTCTCGGGATATTTGCCCTTTAAATTCAAGTAGTTCAGGCTCTGCGATGCCTAGCCCTTCCCCGAGCGCGGGAAGAAAAGACGCGCAAACGTTAAATACCCCATGGCAAAAACCATGAGGTTCCGTGGACGTTAGCGTGCCTCAGACATCGAAATTATCATATGTTCCGCAAATGCCGCCTGCGACCCATCCAATCGGTCCGGCGAATCGTTTCAATGAAACGAAGAAGAGCGAAATGGCACATAACGCGCCATTTCGCAATATAGTAGCGCTCAAGATTACTTGAGTTCGACCTTGGCACCAGCTGCTTCCAGCTTGGTCTTGATGTCGTTGGCTTCGGTCTTGTTGACGCCTTCCTTGATGGCCTTAGGGGCAGCTTCAACCAGAGCCTTGGCTTCGCCCAGACCCAGACCGGTGATGGCACGGACTTCCTTGATGACGTTGATCTTGTTTTCGCCGAAAGAGGCGAGGATCACGTCAAATTCAGTCTTTTCTTCGACCGGAGCAGCAGCAGCGGCAGCAGGGCCGGCAGCAGCAGCAGGAGCGGCGGCAGAAACGCCCCACTTTTCTTCCAGCATCTTGGACAGCTCGGAAGCTTCCAGGACGGTCAGGGCGGACAGGTCGTCTACGATTTTGGCGAGATCAGCCATTTGATAAATCTCTCTTGTTCAGGTTGTTACGGTTTGAACCGTGGAATGCCCGAATGGGCCGATAGTTAAGCTGCTTCGCTGCTCTTTTCCGCATGAGCGGCCAACAGACGGGCAATGCCGGCAGCCGGTGCCACGATGACGGACGCGATACGCGTTGCGGGCTGCTTGAGCATCCCGGCCAGCGTTGCGCGAAGTTCATCGAGCGAGGGCATGGTCGACAGTGCCTTGACGCTGTTGGCGTCAAGCGCGGTCTTGCCCATGGCGCCACCAAGAACGACGTATTTCGCGTTCTTTTCAGCAAACTTTGCCGCAATCTTGGGCGCAGTCATGGGGTCGGCCGCGAATGCAATCACGACGGGCCCGGAAAACAGGGCCGACATGTCTGCATTGTCGGTTTCTTTAAGAGCGAGCTTGGCAAGACGGTTTTTCGCGATCTTGACCTGTCCACCAGCTTTCTTGATATCGCGACGAAGCGATTCAAGGTTGGCGACGGTAAGACCGGCATTCTGCGCGAGGACGATCGATCCAGCGCCCGCGAGGGCTGACTGGAGCGATGCGACAAGCTCACGCTTTTCCGCTCTATCCACTGCTAGTCTCCACATTGAGCCCAGCTTCGAAAAGCTGGACCATTGCCAATTGCTGCCCTGCGATCCCGCGAACGGGGGCAGGAACAACGGTTTAACGCCTGTCAACCGATGCCCCGAGGGGCAACTGGCCTGGTTCGAACCGCAAGCGCCCTACCCTTGCGGGCATGGAATCTTGTCGGTTTTCACCCCATCTATGCTGGCGCCTGATCTGGCATTAAGCGAACCCGAATTGGTTCGCACCGGCAGTCTCGGACAGGACTTCTCGTTAGCAATCCGCTAGCGGATCGTTAACGTTTCGGGCGGCCGAAACCGCCCGAAACTGCTAATTCGTTACAGAGCCGAAGCCGGCTCGACGTGAACGCCGGGGCCCATGGTCGACGACACGGACACGCGCTTGACATAGGTGCCCTTGGCGCCGGCTGGCTTGGACTTCAGAACGGCGTCGGTGAACGCCTTGATGTTCTGCATCAGAGCTTCCTGGCTGAACGACACCTTGCCGATACCGGCGTGAATGATGCCGGCCTTTTCGACGCGGTATTCAACAGCACCGCCCTTGGCAGCCTTGACGGCACCAGCGACGTCCTGCGTAACCGTGCCAACCTTGGGGTTCGGCATCAGGTTGCGTGGCCCGAGGATCTTGCCGAGACGACCGACCAGCGGCATCATGTCCGGCGTGGCGATGCAACGATCGAAATCGATCTTGCCAGCCAGAACCTGTTCCATCAGATCTTCGGCGCCAACGATGTCAGCGCCAGCCTTGCGGGCTTCGTCTGCCTTGTTGTCCTTGGCGAACACGGCAACGCGCACCGTCTTGCCGGTGCCGTTTGGCAGGTTCACCACGCCGCGGACCATCTGGTCAGCGTGACGTGGGTCAACACCCAGGTTCATTGCCACTTCGATGGTTTCATCGAACTTGGCCGAAGCGCGCGACTTGACCATCTTCACGGCCTCGTCGAGCTTGTAGAGCTTGTTGCGGTCGATGCCTTCGCGGGCCTTGGACAGCTTCTTACCGATATGTGCCATCTATCAACCCTCGACCTGAATGCCCATGGAACGGGCAGAGCCAGCAATCATCGACACCGCAGCGTCGATATTGTCGGCGTTGAGATCCTTCATCTTCTTGGCGGCGATGTCACGGAGCTGAGCAACCGTGATCGTACCAGCGGATTCCTTGCCCGGCAGCTTGCTGCCCGACTTCAGGCCAACGGCCTTCTTGATGAAGAAGGTGACCGGCGGCTGCTTCATTTCGAAGGTGAAGCTCTTGTCGGCATAGGCGGTGATCACGACTGGAATGGGCGAACCCTTTTCCATTTCTGACGTGGCGGCATTGAACGCCTTGCAGAATTCCATGATATTTAGACCACGCTGACCGAGCGCGGGCCCGATCGGTGGGGAGGGAGTTGCCGAACCGGCAGCAACCTGCAGCTTTACGTAGCCAACGATTTTCTTTGCCATAATCGTCCTTGTTTAAGTTCTGTCCGCTGTCAGCGAACCGTTTGACGCTGTGGTCCGAGGTTTTGCCGGTAGCTTGGCAGCACCGCCCTCTCCCACAGATTTCACTCAGCAAACGCTGAGTGTTTGGTCAGACCTTTTCGACCTGACCATATTCGAGCTCCACCGGAGTGGGACGCCCGAAAATTGAAACTTCGACCTTGAGGCGTGCGCGCTCTTCGTCGACTTCTTCAACGATGCCGTTGAAGCTGGCGAATGGACCATCCGAGACACGGACGCTTTCGCCGATTTCGAAGCTGACCGAAGGCTTCGGATGCTCAACGCCGTCCTGCACCTGCTGCAGAATGGCCATGGCTTCCTTTTCCGAGATTGGCATCGGCTTGTTGTCCGAGCCAAGGAAACCAGTCACCTTCGGGGTATTCTTGATCAGATGGAACGCCTGGTCGGTCATTTCCATCTTGACCAGCACGTAGCCGGGGAAAAACTTGCGCTCGGCATCGACCTTGCGGCCGCGACGTACTTCGACGACCTTTTCGGTCGGGACGATCACATCTTCAAACAGATGTTCAAGCTTGGTCTGGGCAACCTTTTCAAGGATCGCCTCTTTTACCTTGCGCTCGAAATTCGAGTACGCCTGAACGATATACCAGCGTTTGGCCATGCCGCGTCGCCGCTCCTGATAGTAATAAACCGCCTTAGCGGATCGACAGCACCAACGACACCAGCCACGCGATCAGCGTATCGGCGGTCAGAAAGAACAGGCTCGCTGCAGTGACCAAAACCAGAACCATGATGGTCGAGATCAGGACTTCCTGACGGCTCGGCCAGGTGACCTTGGAAACTTCCGTGCGGACCTGCTGAAAAAACGTAATCGGGTTCGTACGGGCCATAAGCGAATCAACTCTTTTGCTTTTTAGTGCAAAACCAAAGGCCGCGCAGTTCACCCGCACGGCTGGAAATGCGTTGTCTAGAGAAGTTGTGAACCAATTGCAACACCAAAGCGGGCGAAAGTCTGCATGGAGCCTGCCTCTGGATCGCTCAATAACTAGTGCATTCTGGCGGGATCACAAGATGCCGACGGTCAAAAATGTTCGGCAGCTATTCCCGGCGAGAGCGCCTTGCCTGCGTTGGAAACGCGATTTCTTAACCTTGGCTTACTATCATCCCGGCAAAATAACCCGATGCGGAAATCCATCATGGCGGACGAACAGGAAGAGCAGCGCTGGATCGTGTTCGGCGACCTGCTGGGACGGATCGGTATCGTCGTATTTTTTGGCCTGGGCATATTCGGCAAGATCCGCACGATCTTTTCGGCCATTGCCAACTGGCAGGATGTGGCCATCGAGCAAAAGCAGCTCTGGATGTTCTCGCAGCTGGTGGTGCTGCTGTTCCTTTTGACCATGGTCAGCATCACCATCTTCCGGCTGCGCCCGGTGAAGGCTGCGCAGGGCATCGAGCCACGCATCACCGCCCTGGCCGGCACCTACCTGCTCGGCGTGCTGGCTCTGGTGCCGGAGGCGGCCAAGCTGCCACCGGTGTTCACTGTCGTCGCCACCGTACTGACCATTGTCGGATTTGGCCTCTCCATCTATGTCGTGCGCTGGCTTGGCCGCTCCTTCAGCATCATGGCGGAGGCTCGTCGGCTGGTCACCCAAGGTCCCTACGCCATCGTCCGGCATCCACTTTACCTCACTGAAGAAATTGGGGTGATCGCGGTGGTGCTGCTTAATTTCTCGCCGCTTTCAGTGCTGGTGCTCGCGATCCAATGGGCGCTGCAATTGCGCCGCATGCACAATGAGGAGAAGGTGCTCGGCGCGGCCTTCCCGGAATACGCGGCCTATGCTGCCGCCACCCCGAGGGTAATTCCCCGCCTGTTCAAATCCGCTCGCGCCTGAGCCGCGCGCCGGCAAAACCGATGCGGCTGACCAGCGCCATCGATCGTGCGACCCTGCCACATCTGGGCTTCATCCTTTTCGTCGGCATGCCCATTGCCGCGCTATTGCCGTTTGACCCGGCATTTCTGGCGGCGACGTTCGGCTCACCGCTACTACGAGCGGCGCTGTTGGCCGGACTGGCAATCGCCGGCTGCGTCATGGGTCAGCGTGCCGGACTGAGGCTACGCCCCCATGGGGCCCGGTTTCCTCATTTGATTGCTTTGGGCGCCGCGATTGCCATGGCGATCGCCATTGCGCTGCTGGACGGCGTGCTCTGGCGCGGTCAGTTGACGCCAACCTATCTGGCATTGTTCCAGACCGATCTGCTGGCGCGCGTGCTGAGCTTCATGTCGCGGGCTTTCAATGAGAACGTCATCTACCGGCTCTTTGTATTCTCCGGGCTGGTCCTGCTGCTCGCCCAGTTCTGGCGCGGCCGCGACGGGCAGTTGGCTTTGGGTGCGGTGCTCGCCGCCGCCATCCTCGCGCAATCGATCAACATCGCCATTAACATATTGTGGATCAGCCCTGGGGGTACGGGCACCAGCCACCTGGCTTATGACATCATTCGCTATGTCAACCCCGGCGTGCTCTGGGCGCTGCTCTATTGGCGCTACGGCTTTGTGGCCGCAGAGATCGCCTCGGTCAGCTGCCACATCGTCCTGCAACCGCTGCTGGGCTATTTGTTGGGGTGAAGCCCAAAAGCAAAGGCCCGCGTCAGCGGGCCTTAAACGTCTTGCAAACATTGTGCCTGGCAGGGGCGGGGGGACTCGAACCCACGACCCTCGGTTTTGGAGACCGATGCTCTACCAACTGAGCTACACCCCTTCAGGCGAGGCCGTGTCTAATGGGAAAGGCGCTGCCGCGCAAGACCCAGAAATGTGGTTCAGGCCCAGATGTAAGGCACGAGCGGCACGGCAATCACCACCAACCCGGCAACCGAGACGAAATAGGACAGCGAACGCCAGGGCGACAGAGCGTTAACATGGCTCACCACATGGCCGATGCGAGCCACCAAATACATGACGCCACCGATGACCGGCACATTGCCAGGAACCTTCAACACCAGGGTCAGCACGGCCAGCGTCAGGAAGATCGGCAGGGTTTCAAGCATATTGCGTGCAGCATTGCGCGAGCGCAGCAGTTTTGCCGTTGGTTCAGGCAGGGTATCTGGCGCTCCCATCTGCGCCGGCACCCCGACCTGAGCTACCAGATAAAAAGCTGGCAGCAGCGTCTGGATGTAGAGCAGGATCAGCGCGAGAAATATAATCAGCAGCACAATGGCATCTCCGGCGGGATAGTCCGCATCGAGCCAAGCCATCGCACAGTCGGCGGCCGCTCGCAGCCTCCAATGCAGCTCTCTCCACGGATGTTGTCAGGCGTGAGCCCATTGCTGCAGGCCGATCAGCACTGCGCCGGCAACATAGCACGCATCGACCCCCAAAAGCCCGTTATGACCCAGCCACTTCCGTGGTTGACTTGAAGCTGCTCAACAACGGACGTCGTTTGGGTAGCAATTCTGTGGTTTGACACAGCGTTGAACTTGACGGAACCTGTCGTTGCGCCCGGAGGGTTGACCATGAAACAGCTTTTGACAGCAGGCATTCTGGTATTTGCAGTTCTTTTTGACCCTGCGAGCGCGCAAGACTTGCCTGTTGCGCCGGACAAGGCCAGCGCAACACTATTTGATGCGCCCGCATTTTACGCCGGGGCGCTGCAAACCGCCGGGGCGAAAGCCGCAAACGGCGATGCCGGAACGGCGTTCTTGCTGGCAAAATATCTGCTGGCCAATGATCGTACACCGGATCAGCGAAAGCAGGGTCTGGCCGAACTCAGGATCGCGGCACGAGCCGGGGTGCCCGAGGCCATGACCAGGCTGGCGGACATCCTGGCCAACGGTCAGTTCGGCGTGGCCATCGATCCGATAGCGGCGGCTCGGCTTTATGAGAATTCGGTTGCGGCCAATGACAATAATGCCCGACGCGGGCTGGCCGCCCTGCTGCTGGCCGGCAAGGGCGTACCGCTTGATCCGAAACGGGCAGCAGATCTGCTGACCACTGCTGCATCCCTCGGCGACCTTTCGGCGATCAACCAACTCGCCCTGCTTTCGGCCCGTGGACAAGGCGTCGAACAGGACGTGGCCAAGGCCATCGACCTCTATCAGGTCGGCATCGCCATCCACAATAATCAGGCCCTGAACGGTTTGGGCGATATCTATCGCCTGGGAACCGGGGCCCGGATTGATGCCGCCAAGGCCAGGGCGCTTTATGCCGAAGCGGTGGCCAACGGCGACATCGGTGCGCAGAAGAAAATTGCCGACATGCTGATCAAGGGCGAAGGCAGCGCGGCCGACTTTGCCGGGGGCATTGCGCTGCTGGAGCAGCTTGCCCAGAAGGGCGATATCGCCAGCTTTGTCGCTATCGGCGATTATTACCTGAAGGCCCCCGGCGTAGTGCCCAATGGCGAACAAGCGGCCAGTTCTTACCGCCAGGCAGCCGACGCCGGGAATGCCGGCGCCATGAGCAAACTCGGCCAACTCTACCGCAATGGCGGCGGCGGTTTGGCCAAGGACGCGGTTCAGGCCTATGACTTCTTCCAGAAAGCAGCGGCCCTGGGGGATCTGGGCAGCAAACGCAGCCTCGCCGATATGCAGGCGCGCGGCGAAGGCATAAGTGCCGATCTGACCGCGGCCATCGCCAGCCTGACGGCGGCGGGTGATAACGCCTCGCTGGTGCTGGCAGGCGATTTTTATGCCAGGGGTGAAGTGGGCGCACCGGACCTGCCCGAGGCGGTGACCTATTACAAAAAGGCCGCAGCTGCCGGCGACATTTCGGCTCTGGTCCGCCTGGGTGACCTGTATAAAGCCGGATCGGGGCCAGTGGTCGCTGATCCAAAAGCCGCTATCGGCTATTATGAACAGGCCGTGACACTGGGGGACGCCGGTTCGCGCCGGAGCCTGTCTGCCTTGCTGCTGACGCCGCCGGCCGGACTGGAGCCCAACCCCAAGCGGGCCATAGCGCTGCTAGATGAAGCTGCGAATGCGGGCGATGCTGCCGCAATGCAGCAGCTTGGGCTGCTTTACAGCGCTGGCGGTCCAATCCCTCCGGACTATCAAAAGTCCGCCTCCTATTTCGACCGATCGGCAAAGGCTGGCAATCTCGCCGCCAGGTTGCGGCAGGGTGTTTCACTTGTCTCTGGACCGCTGGCCGCGACAAAGGCCGCCGAAGGCGAGAAAATCCTGCGACAGGCGATCATCGACAATATTGCCGGTGCGCCGCTGGAACTGGCCAAACTCCAGCTCAACGGCCAGATCGAGAGCGCCATGCCCGCCGATGCGATCGCGACGCTGCAACCGGCGATCGCTGCGAACGACATAAACGCCGTTCGTTTCCTCATCGGCATCTATCGTGACGGCGTCAAAGACCGTGCCGAGGCCGACCCGGTTGCCGCGAGCAAACTGATCGCCGACAAGACTGAATTGCTGGGACCGGAAATCACCGCTTTAGAACGCCTCATGGTCACAGGTAAATCGCCAGCGAATGCCAGCGCCATTGAGTCCGCCACCAGCGACTTCAAGCAGCTGGGCGTTTCCAATGCCGTCGGCGTCCTGCAGCGATTTTCCGGACAAGCGCCCAATCTATATGTCGCCATCCTGCAATCGGAGCTGAGCGCGCGGAAGCTCTATTCCGGTAAACTTGATGGGACGTTGGACCAGCCGACGATCACCGCGCTCAATCGTTTCTGCGAATCCCAAAACTTGAGCGCAATCTGCGCCCCCGGACCAATGCGTGGCGAGGCGGCCGCCGCACTAGCGAAAGCCATGAAATGGCCGGCGTGAAACACTGAGGAATTTGGAGCGGGTAGCGGGAATCGAACCCGCATATTCAGCTTGGAAGGCTGCTGCTCTACCACTGAGCTATACCCGCCCGCTCGGCTTTGCCGATTGACGCGGACCGGAACATGGTCGCGCCTGCCGTTGTCTTCTAGCTTCAGGGTGCGGTTGGGTGCAAGGCACAATTGCTTGCCAATGCACCAAACCACATCCTACCGGCACACTGCGGGTCAGGCGGCTGCCCTGCCGGGCCGGGCAACCCTGGTTCGGGTCTCCACCACGAAGATATCGACAATGCTATCGAGTTCGCTGACCTGACGTTCGCTCTGGTCGATGGCCGCATTCATCTGCTCGACCAGCGCGGCGTTGTGCTGGGTCATTTCGTCCATCTGGCGCACCGAGCCGTTGACCTCTTCGATCGAGGCGGCCTGCTCGCGGCTGGCACGGGCGATGGCCTCCAGCGAGGCGTTGTTCTGGCGAATGGAGGTCAGCATCACCGCCAGCTTGCCGGCGGCGTCCGAGACCAGCCTGGAGCCGCCACTCACCTCGTGAGCGCTCTCTTCGATCAGGGCTTTGACATCCGAGGAGGCGCGGGCGGCGCTTTGTGCCAGACGACGCACTTCGACAGCCACAACAGCAAAGCCCTTGCCCGCATCCCCTGCCCGCGCTGCCTCCACCGAGGCATTGAGCGCCAATAGATTGGTCTGGAAGGCGATGTCGTCGATCAGGCCGATGATATTGGAAATCTTGCCCGACGACGCGGTGATGCGAGTCATGGCCTCATTGGCCTTGGCCATCACCACGCCGCCCTCTTCGGCGATATGGGACACCTGTTCAGCATCGACCGACGCCGCCTTGGCCTTGCGGGCGCTGTCGAGCACCGTGGCCGCCAGTTGCTCCATGGCCGCAGAGGTTTCCTCGATCGTCGCTGCCTGCCGTGTGGTGCGTTCAGACAGGTCATTGGCGCCGGACAGGATTTCGCCGGACGCGGTCTTGAGCGAGAGCGAAGCCACTTTCAGTTCACCGACGATTTCGGCCAGCTTGTCGGCCACCGCATTGGTGTCGCCCTGCAATTTGGCGAAGGCACCGGCAAACTGGCCTTCCATGCGCCGGGTCAGATCGGCATCGGCCAGCGCGCCAAGCACCAGCCCGGTGGCATCCAGACCAGCCTCGACGCTGGCGACCAGATCGTTGACGCCAACGGCAAGGGTATTGAGTTCGGCATCGGCAAACTGCGCTTCGATACGTTTGGAGAAATCGCCGTCAACGCCAGCCTGAACCACAGTGCCGAAGGCGCGTTGCAGGGTCTGCATCATGGCCGCGCGCTCATCACGGCGGTTGGCGTCGGCGGCGATCTGTTGCGTGCCCATCACGCCGACCTGGCGCGCATTCTCGCGGAACACTTCCATCGCCTTGGCCATGGTGCCGATTTCATTGCTGTAATCGACATAGGGTACTGGCGTATCGAGATCGCCCTCGGCCAACCGTTTCATCGAACCGGTCAGCACCGGAATTGGGCGGAAAATCATGCGGGAGCCGACGGCGACTGCGGTTCCCAACACCACCAGGACACCGGCGCAGATCGCCAGCAACAGCAGCATATCGTGATAGGCCGCCGCCTCGATCGCCTGGCGGTCGACACCAACATAGATGGCACCGACGGTGCCCCCATTGGCGTTGACGACAGGATAGTATTCGGCTGCCACCGTCTTGCCATCAAGCACTTCGTCGGTCCGATACAGTTCGCCCGCCATCAGCGCCTTGAACACCGGGCTTCCGGGATCAAGCGGGGTGTCGTCGCGCTTCACTGCGGCCGCGGCGTCGGCAATAACCTTGGCCGGATCGGCGGACTTGGCGGCCGATTCCGCCGCAGTCTCCGGCGCCAGTGTGGTGACAACGGTCCCCGCTGGCAGCACGCTGGTGCTCAGGCGGCCAAAGACGCCGGTGTCGGGATCAACACTGAACAGGGTGATCGACTCACCTGCGGCCAGCGCGACCTGATCAACCATTTCATGGTTGCGCAGGCGCGGCATCGACCGCAGCGTCAGAGTTTTGACGCCGGTATCAGTCATGGTGATCTTCATGCTCGGCATATTGATCTGGAAGATCGTGGTGGCCAGCCGCATAGTATCCGCCAGACGGTTCTGCACCTGAGCGTCCAGCCGGCCCGTCTGGGTCACGTACATGGCGATCAGCACCGCCATAAGTCCCGCCGCCAGGCCGCTCACGGCCATGGCAGTAATCAGAAAGCTCAACGGAATTCGACCGCGCCGCGAGCGAGAAACTTTGGCCATGAATAGTCCCCAATACAGGCCATACGGCCAAACCACAGATCCCCTCGATGCGGAACGATAGAACGGCTTGGTTAATCAGGGCTTTAGCTGGCGCAATTTTGGATAAAAATACAGCGGAACGCATGGCCGCCTACATTTTAATCACATGTATTTCGAGCACGTTCTCTCGGCGAGCACTGCGCAAATTTTGCGCAAAAAACCGATCGGGCACTCATCAGAGTGCCGAGCCAACCTGGAAATGCTGGATTTGAGCCGGCTCAAGCCGACGACGATGGTGGAGGGGACTGGATTCGAACCAGTGTACGCTAAGCGAGCAGATTTACAGTCTGCCGGATTTAACCACTCTCCCACCCCTCCACTGACAACGTCGTTCGAGCGGGAAACCGAAGCACCGGGGCGCTTCGTCGGGCGGTTTATGGTGGCATGACCGGATTGTGTCAACACCCCTTCCCGTTTGCCCGCAAGAATTCCGGGGCGCTTGTTGAATTGGCACCGCGCTGCCCGCTTGCTGGCGTGGCGCAAAGGCGCTAACGCTCTGGCCATGAGCTTCAACAAATTTCCGCCCAAGCCCCGTTATGATCCCGATGACGGCCCGGTCTATCTTTACGGCATCCACACCGTGCGTGCCGCGCTGGATAATGCCAGCCGCATCAAGAAGCACCTGCTGGTCACTCCGAACGCCTTGAACCGGCTCAAGGAAGCTGGCGAAATCGGCAAGGTGCCGGTGCGCGAAGTCACTCCCAAGGAGTTGGACAAGCTGCTGGGCGATGACGCTGTGCATCAGGGCGCAGCGCTGGAAGTCGATCCCGTCAGCCGTTTCGGGCTCAATGATATTGATCCGCTGCGCCTCGTCGTGGTGCTCGACCAGATCACCGATCCGCACAATGTCGGCGCCATCCTGCGCACCGCCTGCGCTTTTGGCGCCGATGCGGTGATAACCACCTCCCGCCATTCGCCACGCGAAACTGGCGTGATGGCGAAATCCGCCTCTGGTGCGCTCGATCTGGTGCCGATGATCGAGGTGCGCAATCTGGGCGACGCGCTGGAAACCCTCAAGAAGCGCGGCATGCTGGTGCTGGGTTTTGATTCCGAGGCCGAGCATCAATTGAAGCCACGCTCTGCCGACATCCCCCTGGCCATCGTCATGGGGGCTGAAGGCAAGGGCTTGCGCCAACGCACCCGCGAACTATGTGACGAGATGGTCAAGCTCGATATGCCGGGCCCGATCAAATCGCTCAATGTGTCCAACGCGGCCGCCATTGCGCTGTTTGCCGCGACAGCCGGAAGAAACTGATGACCGCCTTCAGCCCCTTCGCCATTGCCCTGCGCCTGAGCGGCGTGACGCTGGATCAAGCGGCGCTGGAAACTGCACTGGGCGCCAAGGTCAGCCGTTTCGAGCCGGAAGACGCGCCGCAGAGCCATTACGCGCAGATCGATATCGACAGCGACAACCCCACCCGCGCCATCATCCATCTGGCCGCCAATATCGGCCCGAGGGTTAAAACCCTGGTGGAAGAGCGCCAGATCGGCCAGGCCGTGCTGGATATCGCGCTGGATTTCCCGGAAGACGGCGAGGCAATGTCCACCCGCCTGCCCGCCCACATGGCGGCGGCCATCGCCAATTGCGACATCGATCTGGAGATTTCGGTCTATCTGGTCGATGAGGCGGATGACGACGAAGACTGATCAGTAAGCGCCGCGTAGGTCCACAGGGGCTTCCGCCGTGATGACGTCGATCCCGAATGGGCCGTTGGTCTTGGGCACCAGCCGCACCAC
Organism: Devosia sp.; assembly: GCF_039927955.1. GTDB lineage: Bacteria > Pseudomonadota > Alphaproteobacteria > Rhizobiales > Devosiaceae > Devosia. The sequence goes on from NZ_JBDSUA010000048.1 coordinate 55,705, forward strand.
TGAATAGCCGCGGTCTTCCAGGGCCTTGAGAAACATCGGCATCAGCGTGACGGTGCGCGCCTGAATGTCATGGAACAGGATAATGCCGCTGCCGCGCGCATCCAGCCGAGCCAGCGTGCGCGCCAGTACCTGCTCGGGGGTATCCTTGTAATAGTCCTTGCTGTCGATATTGACGTCGAGCACCACCGCATTGTCGCGGAACAGGCTGGTGCGCAGGAATCCCGTCTGGGCCAGATAGGGAAAGCGGAAGAACGGCGCCGGTTGCTTGCCAATGGGCGCCAGCGCGGCCGCAACGGCATCCTGCCCGCGCGAAATGTCGGTCATCGCCGCTTGCTGCGTCAGCGTCGACAGATCGGCGTGATCATAAGTGTGGCTGCCGATCGTGTGCCCCTGCAGCGCCACCGCCTGCACAGTCTGCGGATGCGCCCTGGCCGCATTGCCGAGCATCATGAACGTTGCCTTGACGCCGAAATCATCGAGCGTGGCAAGAATGGCGTCGGTGCGTCCGGGACGCGGGCCATCATCGAAGGTCAACACGACTTCGCCGTGGCGCAGTTGAATATCGGCAGCCGTGGCCACTGCCAGCGTGCGGCCGGCAAGGCGCCCGGATGGCACTATGGGCGCCGGCATGGACTGCGCGGTTATCGGCAAAGCCGTACGCATCACGCTGCCGGTGACCATGGAATGGTCAGTTGCCATGGCGCGGACCGCGCCCCCAGGCGCAGCAAAGGCTTGCTGTTGTGGCGGACGGGCGCAACCACCCAAAACCAGGCCCGCAAGCATCAGCGACAAAGCGAGACGTGAAACCAACACGGCGGGAACTCTGAACAACTACGACGCCGCTCAGTTTTTCCGATTATGGTTAATAATCCCTTGGCGTTGCTTGGGTTTTTACTTAACGGCCATTAACGCCTGGCGCCCGGCAGTATCCAGGGCGCTCAGAAAGGCCGAGCGGTCGGCAGGGCGGAAGCTGGCATTATAGCCCTTGCTTTCGCCGGTTTCGCGCAGGTGCTGATTGAGCTCGCGCATGGCCAGCGCCATGCCGATCGAGGCCTCGGTAAACGCTTTGCCGGTGAAGCCCAGAACCCGGGCGCCCTTGCTCAGTGCCCTGCCCGCCAGCGGAATATCGGCGGTCAGCACGATATCGTTGGCCCGCGCCTGTTCGACAATCCAGTCGTCCGCGGCGTCGGCGCCCTGCGCCACCACGATCACCCGCACCATCGGGTCCCGCGATGGCCGCACGCCGCCATTGCTGACAAAGGTGATCACCAACCCCAGCCGCTCAGCCACCTTGAGCGCCTCGTCCTTGACCGGGCAGGCGTCGGCATCGACGTAAATTTGTGGTAGCGCCACGCCTAGTAAACCACCACGCTGCGGATGCTTTCGCCCGAATGCATCAGATCAAAACCCTTGTTAATGTCTTCGAGCCGCAGCGTATGGGTGATCATCGGGTCGATCTCGATCTTGCCGTCCATGTACCAATCGACAATCTTGGGAACATCGGTGCGCCCGCGGGCGCCCCCAAAGGCCGTGCCCATCCAGGTACGGCCGGTCACGAGTTGGAACGGCCGGGTCGAGATTTCCTGCCCTGCCGCCGCGACGCCGATCACTACTGACTTGCCCCAACCACGATGGCTGGCTTCCAGCGCCTGCCGCATCACCTTGGTATTGCCGGTGCAATCGAAGGTATAGTCGGCCCCGCCGATCAGATCGCCCCGGCGCTTGGTCATGTTGACGATGTGAGGCACCACGTCGCCATCGATCTCGCTCGGGTTGACAAAGTGAGTCATGCCAAAGCGTTCGCCCCATTCCTTCTTGGAATTGTTGAGATCGACGCCGATGATCATATCGGCGCCCGCCAGCCGCAGGCCTTGAATGACGTTGAGCCCAATACCGCCCAGCCCGAATACTGCGGCAGTCGCCCCGATCTCGACCTTGGCGGTGTTGATCACCGCGCCAACGCCCGTCGTCACACCGCAGCCGATGTAGCAAACCTTGTCGAACGGCGCGTTCGGATCGATCCTGGCCACCGCGATTTCTGGCATCACGGTGTAGTTCGAAAACGTCGAGCAGCCCATATAGTGGAAAATCGGCTGGCCCTTATAGGAGAACCGCGATGTGCCATCGGGCATCAGCCCCTGGCCCTGGGTGGCGCGGATCGCGGTGCACAGATTGGTCTTGCGGCTGAGACAGGATGGGCATTCGCGACATTCCGGCGTGTAAAGCGGGATGACGTGGTCGCCGACCTTGACGCTGGTGACACCCGGCCCGACTTCCACCACGACGCCTGCGCCTTCGTGGCCCAGAATAGCCGGGAACAACCCTTCCGGATCTGCGCCCGAGCGGGTGAAATCATCGGTATGGCAAATGCCCGTCGCCTTGATTTCGATCAGCACTTCGCCGGCGCGCGGGCCTTCGAGATCGACCTCAACGATTTCAAGCGGCTTTCCAGCCTGGAAGGCAACGGCGGCGCGGGTTTTCATGCAAGGCTCCTCGGCAAATCATTGCGCCAAGATGTGCCATGCCGACTTCGCAGTGGCTAGCCGCCGCCGACCGCTACAGCGACATTGACCGTCGCCGCGACGATCAGGGTGTTGAAGAAATACGAAAAAACCGAATGGATCATCACCAGTTTGCGCATCTTGGGCGAACTGACCTGCACATCGGACACCGCAAAAGCTACGCCGATCACATAGGCGAAATACAGGAACGCCATGCCATCGGGCTGTTCGCCCGACTCAAAATCCAGGCCACCAACACTGCCCCCGCCGGGATGTCCCGGCTTGGTCTCGTAATACTCGTAGGCATAATGCATCGCCGCCATGGTGTGGATGACGAACCAGCCGAGCAGAACTGAGGCGATGCTGAGGCCGATCCCTACCCCCACCAGCCCATTCTTGTTGCGCAGCGCCATGAACAGCGTGCCGCAGCAGAGCAGCACCACAGCGATAACGACTGCGAAGATCACCCCCGTCGGTGCGTCGGCATCGTCGGCACGCGAGCGCAGATACTCACCCGACAGGGCCGGCATAATCAGCGCGGTCAATCCCAGATAGACGAGGAACATCGCGATGGCGCCGCCGACCAGCGCGAAGGCGGCGTTGAACCAGAGCATCACAATGAATGTCACCACCCCAACGGCGGCCGCCGACAGCAGCGCCCCATGGCGCGGCAGGCGGGTCACCGCCATTCTCGCAGCCAAGGGATGCGGCTTTCGCGCACTGGCCGCAGCAGGCTTGGCGTTGGCTTTAACTGGCTGCTGCTTCCGGGTGGCCATCGTGCGCTCCTGCCGTCCTACGCCGCAGGATACCCGCAGCGTCAGTCCCGCGAAGGCGGGACTCCATTCTTAGCCGACTTGTCAGAAAGAGTGGATTCCCGGCTTCGACAGAACGACACAGGCGCAATCAGACGATCTTGAGCCAATCGTAAAGTTGTTCGGCGAGTTCAACCGGTTCGGCCGTGGCGCCATGCAACACCAGTTCAGGGTTGGTCGGCGCTTCGAACGGGCTGTCGATGCCGGTGAAATTCTTGATCTCGCCGGCCCGCGCGCGCTTGTAGAGTCCCTTGGGGTCGCGCGCTTCGCACACTTCGATCGGCGTATCGACATAGATTTCCGAGAAACCCACGTCGCCGGCGATTTCACGCGCCAGCCGCCGCTCGTTCTGGAATGGCGAAATGAACGACACCAGTACGATCAGCCCGGCGTCAGCCATCAACCGCGCCACCTCGGCGACACGGCGGATGTTTTCGACGCGCGCCGCTTCGGTAAAGCCAAGGTCCTTGTTCAGCCCATGGCGAACATTGTCGCCATCGAGGATATAGGCGTGCTTGCCCTCAGCTGTCAGGCGGCGTTCCAGCAGATTGGCGACGCTCGATTTGCCGGAGCCCGAAAGCCCGGTGAACCAGATGATCTGTGGCGTCTGGTTCTTCTGTGCGGCGCGCACGTCGCGATTCACGTCGAACGACTGATAGGTCAGGTTCTGCGCCCGGCGCAGGCCGAACTCGATGGTCCCGGCGCCGAGGGTAGCATTGGTCAGCCGATCGATCAGAATGAAGCCGCCGGTAAGGCCATTAACCGTGTAGGGATCAAACGCGATCGGCTTGTCGGTGGCAATGGTCACCGTGCCGACTTCGTTCAGATCCAGCTTGGTCGCCGCGGTCTGTTCCAGCGTGTTCACATTGGTGCGGAACTTCAGGTCGGTGATCGTCGCCGGCACTACTTGCGAGCCGATCTTGAGCAGATAGGACCGGCCCTGGAAAGCCGACTCGTCATTCATCCAGACGACGCGGGCCTGGAACTGGTTGGAATATTCTGGCGTCTGGCCGGGATGGCTCAGCATGTCGCCGCGCGAAATATCGACTTCGCGATCCAGCACCAGCGTCACCGCCTGCCCAGCAATTGCCTGCTGCAGGTCGCCATCCATGGTGACGATGCGCTTGACCACTGCCGGCTTGCGCGAGGCCGAAACCAGTACTTCATCGCCCACGGCGATACGGCCGGCGGCCAGCGTGCCGGAGAAGCCACGGAAATCGAGGTTTGGACGGTTTACCCACTGCACCGGGAAACGCATCGGGCGGCCGGTCTTGTCCTCGGAAACGTCGATGGTTTCCAGATAGGGCACCAGCGACTGCCCGGTGTACCAAGGCGTGTGTGGGCTTTGCGTCAGGATATTGTCGCCCTTGAGCGCGGAGACCGGGATTGCGGCCAGGGTCTTGAATCCAAGCGTTTCGGCAAAGGCGCGGTATTCGGCCTCGATCTTGTCAAATATGGCCTGATCGTAATCGACCAGATCGATCTTGTTGATGACCAGCACCACGTGTTTCACCCCGATCAGCGACAGGATGAAGCTGTGGCGGCGGGTCTGGGTCAGCACGCCCTTGCGCGCATCGATCAGTACCAAAGCGAGATCGGCGTTGGAGGCACCGGTCGCCATGTTGCGGGTGTACTGCTCGTGGCCGGGCGTATCGGCAACGATGAACTTGCGCTGGTCGGTCGAGAAGAACCGATAGGCCACGTCAATGGTGATGCCCTGTTCGCGCTCGGCAGTCAGCCCATCGACCAGCAGCGAGAAATCGATGCCTTCGTCGCCGGTGGTGCGATTGCGGCTTTCCTTGCGCAGCGAGGCGAGCTGATCGTCGAGGATCAACTGGCTGTCATAGAGCAGCCGGCCGATCAGAGTGGATTTGCCATCATCAACACTGCCGCAGGTGAGAAAACGCAGCAGCGACTTGCTGGTTTGCTGTTCGAGCCAAAGGGCAATATCGGTATCGGCGCTGGGGGCGATTGCGGGCTGCATCAGAAATAGCCCTCCTGCTTCTTCTTTTCCATCGAGCCAACGCTGTCGCTATCGATCAGGCGGCCTTCGCGTTCGGAGGTGCGGCTGGCCTGCATTTCCATGATGATTTCGGGCAAGGTCGCTGCGGTGGAGCGAATTGCCCCGGTCAGCGGGTAATCGCCCAGCGTGCGGAAGCGCACGACTTCCTGGCGTGGCTGCTCGCCCGGCTCCAGGCGGAACCGCTCGTCATCGATCATGATCAGCGTGCCGGAACGGTCCACCACCGGGCGGCTCTTGGCGTAATACAGCGACGGCAGCTCGATATTTTCCGAATAGATGTAGGTCCACACATCGAGCTCGGTCCAGTTCGAGATCGGGAACACCCGCATGCTCTCGCCCGGGTTGAGCCTTGTATTGAACACGCGCCACAGCTCCGGGCGCTGGTTCTTGGGGTCCCAGGCGTGCTGGGCGTTGCGATGCGAGAAGATGCGCTCCTTGGCCCGCGACTTTTCTTCGTCGCGGCGGGCGCCGCCGATAGCGGCGTCATAGCGGCCGGCGTCGAGGGCCTGGCGCAGCGCCTGCGTCTTCATGATGTCGGTAAAGCGCGACGAGCCATGGTCGAACGGGTTGATGCCATTGGCCAGCCCCTCCGGATTGGTGTGGCTGATCAGATCAAAGCCATGCTTTTCTGCCATCCTGTTGCGGAACTCGATCATTTCGCGAAACTTCCACGTCGTGTTGACGTGCAGCAGCGGGAACGGAATCTTGCTGGGGAAGAACGCCTTGCGCGCCAGATGCAGCAGGACGCTGGAATCCTTGCCGATGGAATACATCATCACCGGGCGCTCGAAACTGGCGGCAACTTCGCGCAGGATTTCGATGCTCTCGGCTTCAAGGCTTTGCAGATGGGTCAAATCTATTGTCGGCAACGGGCAACTCCGGCCCGCAAATACCTGTGCGAGCAGTAGGATTTAGGCCTGTGTGGTTAGGCCCACGGCGCGTTTGCGGCAAGCGCAAATGCGCGCAAATTGCACCGCCCGAGGCCGGTCAAGTAAATTTATCTTTCAGCCGCCCACCCCGCACAAGGCCCTGCGCCCGACAGCGCAAATCAGAGCCGCGCCGTCGCGCCGAAGCGCCTCCCGGCAGAAAAATTATTTCTGGCCGCCGACACTGCCGCGCCACATCCTGCCCGGGCTGTCATCTGCGGTTCACCCAAACGGGGGATACATCGAAAGCTAACTTATTGTTAACATTCAGTTTCGCGAATATTGAGGCTAGGCAATGTCGTGGGTAAAACTACCAATCTTTGATGGGCAACTAAAGATCAAGCCGTATAGCCAGTTGCGAACCGTCGAAATTCGTCGCGCTGTGCCGATCGTCAGGATCGGCGCCATCTACATCTCGTTCTGGAATCGGGAAACCATCGAGCGTGAAGACAATTTCCTCGGCGGCGGCCGCTGAACTCGGGTCAGCGGCGTTGAGGTGAACAAGCGAGCACTGGTGCGTTCGGCCTTAGCTGGCTGCGTGGCCTCGACGGCGCCACACGCGGAGCGAGCGGATGCGCCACACTCGATGGCGATACGATGCTTGTGGACATTGCGTGGTGCCGGCAGCAGGGGTCGAACCCGCGACCCCCTGATTACAAATCAGGTGCTCTACCAACTGAGCTATACCGGCCTGAGCGCTGGCTAACATCGCTTTCCGGCCAAGGCAAGCGGTTTTGCGGTCATGGGAGCGGCGAAGGAATTTTGTGCAGGGAATCCAGATAAATACATTTGTCTCGATTGGCGGATCGGCGTTACCACTGAAGGCAAAGCCGCTCCGCAATCTGCCCGGGCAACTATCGCACTATGTTTGATTTCTTTCGCAAATTACTACCGAAGCTCTCGGCTGACCCTGTGTCCCGAGAACGCATTTCTGCCGACGTTTGGCCCGCTGTGATCTATGCCATTGGCGACGTGCATGGCTGCCGGAACCAGTTGGATCAGCTGCTGGCACAGATCAAAGTTGATGCCGCCGACATCGCTGGCGAAAAATGGATCGTCATGCTGGGTGATTATGTCGATCGCGGCCCGCAGTCGGCTGGCGTGCTTGATCTGCTCTGTGCTGCGCCGCCGGCCGGGTTCAAGCGCATCTGCCTTGCCGGCAATCACGAAGTCATGTTTCTCGAATTTCTCGACAATCCGCGCACTGAGGCCGACTGGCTGCGCTATGGCGGCATCGAAACGCTGCAGTCCTATGGCATTGTCGGGGAAACCTTTGGTGGCAAGGACATGAATGCCCGTCGGGCGATCCTGGCCAGCCACATTCCAGACGAACATATCGACCTGCTCAAGAGCCTGCCGGTCATGATCTCATTGCCCGACACAGTGTTCGTGCATGCCGGCGTGCGGCCGGGTGTGCTCCTGCAGGAGCAGGCGGAAGCGGATCTGATCTGGATGCGTGAACCGTTTCTCGGCTACGATGGTGCCCTGCCCTATCGGGTGGTGCATGGCCACACGCCGGAAAGTGACCCGGTCGTGCTGCCCCACCGCATCGGCATTGATACCGCCGCCTATGCCACCGGCGTGCTGACGGCCCTCAAGATGACACCGGGCGGGGCAATCGAGTTTTTCAACACCGCCAGGTCAAGCTAACGCACCGCCTGCGCGGCAGCCGCGAGGCCCCAATCGAGCAGCGCCTGGGCGTCCGCCAGCGTTGCCGCCTCGACATAGCAGCGCAATTCAGGCGCGTTGCCGGAGGCGCGGTAGTGAACGATATCGCCATTGGCCATGGTGAACTGCAGGCCATCCAGAGCCGAAAGTGAACCGACCATGCCAATCGGCGCGAAGAACTTTTCGGCATCGGCGGAGTTTTGCAGCGCAGTGAGGAAGGTCGCGGTTCGCTCCTGCGGCACATGCTCGAGCCGATTGGCCAGAGCAGCCCTGACCGGCAAGGCGGCGACGGTTTGGGCCACGGTCTGACCGGCGCGGGCCGAAATCGCCAGCGCCGCCAGGAGCGGCAGCACCGCATCGCGCGTTGGTAATGCCGGTAGATCGACTGCATTAAGCGTCACATCATTGCCCAAGAGCGTGCCGCCATTGGCTTCAAAGCCGACGACGCGCAATCCGCCCGCAGCCACGGCCTGTTCCATGCCGGCAATGACAAAGGGCGAGCCAACGCGAGTGCGCTCCACCTTGGGGAAATAGCCGGTGCGCTCGATAGCCGAGTTGGAGGTCACCGGGGTAATCACCACGTCGGCGCCGAGAAATTGGGCGGCCAGCAGGCCCAGCACGTCGCCGCGGACAAAGTTACCCTGCCCGTCCATCAGCAGCGGGCGGTCCCCATCACCATCGGCCGATACGATGGCGTCGAGCCGATGTTCCGCCACCCAGGCAGAGAGCGGGGCAAATACCGCGTCGCCGAAGGCTTCGGTATCGACCGCAACAAAGTCGTTTACCCGGCCCAGCAGCAGCACCTCCGCGCCCGCTCCGGACAGCAATTGCGCCAGCACTTCGCGAGCGACGCTGGAATGCTCGAACACGCCGACGCGCCATCCGGCGAGCAGCTCTGGCGTGGTCAGGCTGGCATAGCGCTGCGCATAGCGCGCTGCCGCAGCGTCGTGTTCGTTGGCGGCAACGACATCTCCTCTGGCGGCCTCTGCAGCGGCGAGCGCGCCCGCAATGCCGGCTTCATCGTCCTTGGTGATCTCGCCACGCGGCGTATAAAACTTCAAACCGTTGCGGTCGGACGGGATATGGCTGCCGGTGACCATGATCGCAGCGCCGTTGCCAGCCATGGCATGCAGCGCCAAAGCCGGGGTCGGCAAGACACCGCAATCGATCGGCACCAGGCCGGCAGCAGCAATGGCTGCTGCGCAATCAGCGGCGATACCGGCGCTGCTGGGGCGCAAATCACGCGCGAGATAGACCCGGCCACTGCCCAGATTATCCTGGGCCCGCAAATGGGCGATAAAGGCTGCCGTATAGCGGCGCGCTGCGTCGCCCTGCAGTTCAACCGATAGACCGCGCAAACCACTGGTGCCGAATTTCAAGCTGCTGCCGGTCATGCCAATCTCCATTTAGACCTGCTTGCCATAACGGCCGCGCCGGTGGCAAGCGGTGGAGCCGGTTCAGGCCCGCCGACCTGCCATGCGCTGTGATCCATGGTTAGCGCCGCTGCGTAAGGGGCTGACACAGGCGGAGCAGGCGATGTATGCCGGTAGCATGAGCGACATTGATTTCGGACAGCCCGCAGCCCCCCCGCCCGACAGCGATCCAACGGAGTTGTTGCGGCGGGTTGCTGAATGGCGCGACAAGGCCGCCCTTGCAGGCCTGTTTGGCCTGTTCGCACCCAAGATCAAATCGATGATGCTCAAGCTCGGCGCCAGCGATGCCCTCGCCGAGGATCTGGTGCAGGAAACCCTGCTGACGGTCTGGCGCAAGGCGCAGCTTTATTCGCCACAGCGCGGCGCGCCCAGCACCTGGATTTTTACCATTGCCCGCAATCTGCGGATCGATCAGTTGCGGCGGCAATCCAACCGCCCCTACGAAGATCTGGAAAAACTCGAACTCGCCAGCGATCTGCCACTGGGCAGCATGCTGATCGAGCAAAGCCAGATCATCGCCCGGGTCACTACAGCGCTTGAAGCGCTGCCCTCCGAGCAGCGCGAAGTGGTGCGCCTCAGTTTTATTCACGACCTTGCCCATTCAGAAATCGCCGAGAAAATCGGCATTCCGCTGGGCACCGTCAAATCCCGTCTGCGCCTCGCCTATGACCGGCTGCGCCCTATGCTGGAAGACCTGCAGTGACTGTAACGCATCACCCAAACCTGACGACATTGATAGCGTTCAGCGCCGGAACGCTGGACGAGCCCTATGCGGCCGTGATCGCCACCCATTTGGCAATGTCTGAAGCCGGTCGAAAGACCGTGCGCCAGATCAATACCATTGGCGGAGCGCTGCTCAGCGCCGAGCCCGACGCCGCAATGGCAGATGGGGCGCTGGATCGGCTGCTCGATGCGGCCGGTGACGAGCCGCTGCAAACCCCGCCTGCTCCGGACCACGCCCTGCCCGCTCCGCTTGCCAGTTATTTGCCCGGCGGGCTGGAGAGTGTGCGCTGGAAGTGGACTGGGCCCGGGGTTGCCGTGGCCGACCTGCCGGTGCAGCGACGCAGCCCGTCGCGGCTGATGCTGTTGCGCGTCGGCGCCGGACGTCGCGTTCCAGAACACAGCCATGGCGGCCACGAGCTGACACTGATCATCAAGGGCGCCTACAAGGACCGTTTCGGGGTGTTCGCGGCCGGGGATATTGCCGACCACGACGAAGATGTGGAGCACCAGCCGATCGCCGAGGATGGCGAGGACTGCATCTGCATGGTGGCGGTCGATGCGCCGCTGAATTTCCGCAGCCGGCTGATCCGTACCCTGCAACCGCTGTTCGGGATGTAGCATGGCCAATGGCAAGATCGCCTGGATCATCGGCGGCGGCTCCGGCATCGGAGCGGCAGTGGCCCATCGTCTGGCCGATGCCGGCTGGACGGTGGCAATCTCAGGTCGCCGCGTCGAGAAGCTCGAGGAGGTAGCCAAGGACCGCGACATCCACCCGTTCCCGCTCGATGTGACCGATGGGCATGCTATCGCCGACACCATCAAGTCGATCGTCGCCGCGCATGGCCGCATCGACCTGGGCCTGTTCAGCGCCGCGGCATGGCAGCCGATGGAGGTGGGCGATTATGATTTCAAGAAATTTCACACCATCGTCGACACCAACCTGCTCGGCGTCATTCGCATGGCCAATCCGCTGATCGCCCAGCTCGAACGGCAGGGGGGTGGGCAATTTGCGGTGATTGCGTCGGTGGCGGGCTATTTCGGCCTGCCGCGTTCGGCGGCCTATTCTTCGACCAAGGCGGCGCTGATCAATCTGCTGGAAACCATGCGCACCGAACTGGCGCCAAAAAATATCAAGGTGCGGATGATCGCGCCAGGGTTCGTCAAATCCGAACTGACCGACAAGAATGATTTCCCAATGCCGTTCCTGATGGAGACCGACGATGCCGCCAAGCGGATCGTCGATGGTCTGACCGGTTCTGACAGCTTCGAGATCGCCTTTCCCCGCCGTATGGTGTGGCTGATGAAGACGATCCGGTTTTTGCCCTATCCGGTGTTTTTCTGGCTGACCGCCAAGATGCTGCCAAAAGAAAAGGGCCGCTAAGCGGCCCTTTCTATGCAAGCTTGCGGTACTGATAAATCCCGACGTCAATCGAGCCTTCGGTAAAACCTGCCTCGCAATAGCAGAGGTAATACACCCACTTGCGCTTGAATTCCTCATCGTAACCCAGTGCGGAAATCATTGGCCAGCGTTCGAGGAAACGTTCGCGCCACAGCTTGAGCGTCTTGGCGTAGGACAGCCGGAAGGTTTCGGCGTTCTCCAGCACCAGACCGAACTTGTCGCCGAACTCGCGCATCACCGTCTTGGTCAGCAGCATGCCGCCCGGAAAGATGTAGCGCTGGATGAAATCAGGCCCGCTGCGATAGCCGTCGAAATCGGCTTCATTGATGGTGATCGCCTGGATCGCCGCCGTCCCGCCGGGCTTGAGCCGGTCATGCACGGTCTGGAAGTAGCTCGGCCAGTTGTCTTCACCCACCGCTTCGATCATCTCGATCGAGGCAATGTGGTCGAACTGCCCGGTGGTGGCACGGTAATCCTCAAAGTTCAGCGTCGCCAGATTATCCAGCCCCTGCGCCCGCAGCCGCTCCTGGCCATAGCGCAACTGTTCGGCCGATAGCGTGATACCGCGGAGATTGGCCTTGTAGTCGCGTGCAGCCGCTTCGGCAAAGCCACCCCAGCCGCAGCCGATCTCCAGAATGCTGGAGCCTTCGGTAACGCCGGCCATATCAGCCACCCGGTGATATTTGGCGCGCTGGGCATCCTCAAGGCTCTGATCGCCCGAGGTGAACACCGCCGACGAATAGGTCATCGAGGGATCGAGCCACTCGCCATAGAAATCATTGCCGAGGTCATAGTGCTCGGCGATGTTTTTCTTGGAGCCTTCCAGCGTATTGCGGCGCGACAGGTGATAGCCGAGGTCCTGCGCCGCCTTGCGGAAAATCCCCGGATTGGCATTGTCGAAGATATCGCGGTTCTGCAGGAAGAAGCGGAACATAGCGGTCAGATCATCGATTTCGATGTCGCCGCGCATATAGGACGCGGCAAAGCCGACCGTGCCGCGCTGCATGCCTTCGCGGATCACCTTGAAATTATTAAGCCGCAGCGTGGCGTGCTCGCCCGTTGCCGGGCTGCCTATGGTCCGACTGCGCCCGTTGGGAAATACTACGGTAATTGCACCATGTCTGGGCTGGCCCAGCATGCCAACGCCGACCCATTCAGCAAACCTTGAAAACAGGTGAGTCCATAGCGTAACGCCGCTATTGTCTTGGTCGACGGCCGTTTTACTCATTATCTGCTAATCCGAACTAGCGTGACGCCGCACGGTTGGCCCGCAATTGGCGCCTGAGTTTGAGTGTCAGAGGCACGCCCTTGAGCCATAAAAGCATGGCTTCCCAGTGAATGCCCATCACCACTTTAGCGGTCATAAATGGATATGCAAGCGTCAGTTTCAAGAGCATCCAGTCGCTGAGCGAGCGGTGTTCGCCCTCGAAATAGGCGGTCAGCACACCGCCCTCGCCCGTCGATAAGGTAATGCCCATAAACACTTTTTCGGCCGGGGGCCGGATCGAGAACCGGTAGGTGCCCTCCACAGCGTTGAACGGCGAGACGTAAAAGGCCTTGGCCGCACTATGGGTGATGTCCTCGCCCAACCCATCCACAACCGCCTGGTAGAAATGATGTTCGCCGAAGGTATTGCGGACCTCATAGACCAGCATGATGGTCTGGCCAGCCGCGTCATCAAGGTAATAAACCGTCAGCGGATTGAAGGCGAAACCGAACATGCGCGGATAGGCCAGCATGCGGATGCGTGCCACGCGCTCGCCCAACCCTGCCGCCTGGGCCTTGCGCCGGATGAAGGTGGAGACCGAGCTACCGTCATGAGCCCCGAAATCCTTGAGGTAGAGCGAAACAAGATTGAATCTATTCAACGAGAAAAGCCGCAGCTTCTCATCCATCGCGTCAAGGCGGTCGAGGTCGACCAGCATGGAGAAAACCCGATAGCGCAACGAATGGCGCTTGGGTCGGGCGCGCTTGTGGACCACGTCGCCGGTATAGATGGCGCCATCGGCGCCCTGGTCTATTCCGCCGCCCACAGTTGCTGATCTCCCTGGACCCAGTTGTGCGCGATGCGATCACGCTGCTGCGGCACTGACCACGGGCGGCCCACCGGCCCAATGCGTTCGGCCACTTCCAAGCCCGACTGCAGGCCGTCTTCATGGAAGCCATAACCAAGCCAGGCGCCTGCAAACCAGCTTCGCTGCGCACCCTGAATCTGCCAGATATCGCGTTGCGCTGCGAGGGCCTTGGCGTCGAACAGGGGATGATCATAGTCGGCGGTATATTGCACAGTGCCGGCGACGAATTCGCGATGCGGGTTCAGCGTCACGAAAATATCGGTCTTGGTCGGCAGCGGCTGCAACCGGTTCATCCAATAGGTCAGGCTGAGGTTTTCCTCGCCCTGTTCGCCGCGCAGGTAGTTCCAGGCTGACCACAGATGTTTGCGGCGCGGCATGAAGCTGGCGTCGGTGTGCATCACCGCGCGGTTGGGCGTGAATTTGAACGAGGACAGGATATTGCGCTCGGCATCGCTCGGATCAGCCAGCAGCTTGAGCGCCTCATCAGCGTGGCAGGCGAATACGACGTCATCAAAGTGGCGGCGCGAGCCATCGGCGAAGAAGATTTCAACGCCGGTCGCGTGCCGCGCCACGGTGGTTATTTGGACACCGGTTTCAGTCCGAAAGCGCCGCTCGGCCGTGATCCGCGTAATGTATTCACGCGAGCCGCCTTGCACCGTGCGCCATTTTGGGCGGTTGCTCACCTGCAGCAGATTGTGGTTGGCAAAGAATTCAATGAACGACCGGGCCGGAAAATCCAGCATGCCGCGCGTCGGGGTTGACCAGATCGCCGCCGAGATCGGCAGGATATGGTCTTCGATGAAGACGCGCGAGTAATCGAATTTCTTGAGGAATTCGGCGATGGTCATTTCGTCGGGGCAGGTCGCCACCTGCTTCTGCGCATCGCGGAAAAACCGCATGATATCGCCAACCAGTTGCCAGTGCTCCGCACGGATGATGTTGCGGCGCTGCCCGAACAGGCCATTGAGGTGCTTGCCGCAATATTCCATGCGCCCTTCGGCTACCGATACGGCAAAGCCCATATTCGATGCCGCCGTTGCGACGCCGAGGTGGTCAAAGAAGGCGGTCAGGTTGGGGTAGTTCTGCTCGTTGTAGACGATAAAACCGGTATCGACCGGGACGGCGCTGGCGGCAGTCTTGGCCAGCACGGTGTTAGAATGGCCGCCCAGGCGCGGGCTTTTCTCGAACACGGTAACGTTTTGAGTCCGGGACAGCAGCCAAGCCGCTGAAAGTCCAGATATTCCCGAGCCGATTACCGCGATGTCGAGGGAAGTCATAACCGGCGCAACTCCGTGAACTTGTATGTTGTTACGCGGTGAGCAACGCTCCGGATCAGCTAAAAGTTTCGACTTCAGAAGGCTTTGGGCCGCGCCAGGTCGGTCACGCGCAGCTGCACCTGTTCGCGGCCCTGATAATGATCGATTCCCAGCGTGCCGGCAAAATGCAGCACGCCATCGCCGATGGTTGACAGCAGCGCATCACCAATCGGCTGCCCTGCCGCGCGGAAGGCGATGGCCTTGAGCTTGGCCCCGTCGTCGGAAGTCAGCGTGAAACTGACATGGCCGCCCTTGCCGACAATCTGCGGAAATTTGACCCGATGGGCAGGAAACACAAACACCGGTGTTGGATTGGCCGAACCAAACGGCCCTGCCCGCTCCACCTGATGCACGAAATCCGGCGTGGCCCCGCGCGCCGTCATCGCCGCATCGATCGGCAGCGCCGTCGCTGCCCGCGCCAGCGCAACTGTCGCAGACAGCCGCTCGGTCAAGTGCGCCCGGAACGGCCCCATCTGGCCGGGTTTTATGGTGACGCCCGCCGCCATGGCATGGCCGCCACCCTTGGCGATCAATCCCAGTTCCACCGCTTCGATTACCGCCGAACCCAGATCGACGCCGGGCATTGAACGGCCGGAGCCGGTGCCGCTGCCATCGGGATGCAGGGCAATGGCAAAAGTGGGTCGCTCGAAGCGCTCCCGCAGCCGCGCCGCGATCAGGCCGACGACGCCGGCATGCCAATTGGCCGAGGCCAGTACCAGGACGGGCGGTCCCTCGCCGCCGCCGATCTCTGCCTCCGCAACCCGTGCGGCCTCTTCGACGGCGTCGATCTCGATGCGTTGGCGTTCGGAATTCAACTCATCAAGCTGCGCTGCGATCACCAGCGCCTGATGCTCGTCGCTCAGCGTCAACAACCGGGTCCCCAGTGCCGCATCGCCAATCCGTCCACCGGCATTGATGCGCGGCCCGATCAGGAAACCCAGATGGTAGGGATTGAGTGGCCCATTGACCCGCGCCGCCAGCGCCAGCGCCGCGATTCCCTGATTGGTGCCGCGCCGCGCCACTTCCAGGCCGCGGATGACAAAGGCACGGTTCAGGCCCTTGAGCGGGACGACGTCGCAAACCGTTGCCAGCGCCACCAGATCGAGCATGGCCAGCAGGTCCGGCAGCCCGGTAACCTGCTGGTTGCGCAGCACCCGATTGGCCGCAACCAGCACCATGAAGGTGACCCCGGCGGCGCAGAGATAGCCCAGACCCGAAATGTCATCGGGTCGATTGGGATTGACCAGCGCGGTGGCGGGCGGCAGGTCGTGATCGGACAGATGGTGATCGACTACCAGCACGTCGATGCCGCGCGAGCGCGCATGGGAGATTGGGCCATCGCTGGTGGTGCCGCAGTCCAGCGTCACGATGAGTGTCGCGCCGCCATCGATCAGCTTGTCCATCGCCGCAACATTGGGGCCGTAGCCTTCAAATATCCGGTCCGGGATGTGTACCGTCGCCTCGATGCCGAAATGGTCGAAGAACCGCGCCATCAGGGCGCAGGAGCAAGCACCATCGACGTCGTAGTCGCCAAACAGCGCTACCTGTTCATGATCGGTGATGGCCCTGGCCAGCCGCTCCGCCGTCGCGTCCATGTCGGTCATGGTGGACGGGTTCGGCATCAGCTCCCGGATCGTCGGCTCCAGATAGGATTTGGCCTCGTCTACGCCGACGCCGCGCCCGGCAAGGATGCGCGCTAGAATTTCCGGCAGATCGGCGCGCTGGCTGATCGCGGTTGCCGTGCGTGTGCCCGCAGCATCCAGCCGATCCACCCAGGCCCGCCCGGTGACGGAGCTGGTGACATCGAGAAAATTGCGCGGAGGCTCGATCAATGGAGCGCCTTAGCGCGCATGTCGCGCGGTGATCCAGCGCACGGTCTGCGACCAGGAGCGCATGACGATGGTCGAAGTCTGTACCGAATCCTTGCGCAGGCGAATGCCCTGTAGCATCGACCCATCGGTCACTCCGGTCGCGGCGAAGAAGACGTCGCCCGAGGCCAGGTCGGTGACATCATATTTGCGACCAAAATCGGTAATGCCCATGCGCACGGCGCGTTCGCGCTTTTCGGCACTGTCAAAGATCAACTTGCCCTGCATCTGCCCACCAATGCAGCGCAACGCCGCGGCCGCCAGAACGCCCTCGGGGGCGCCGCCGGAGCCGAGATAGATATCAATGCCGGTATCCTCGGTGTTGACCGCGTGAATCACTCCGGCGATATCGCCATCGCTGATCAGTTTGACGGACACTCCGGCCACCCGCAGTTCCTCGATCAGCGCCGCATGGCGGGGCCGGTCGAGCACGCAGGCGGTGATTTCACGCAGCGGCACGCCCTTGGCGGCGGCCAGCATGGTGACATTCTGGGTCGCGGTCCAATCGATATCGACCACCCCTTTTTCATAACCAGCACCGATGGCAATCTTGTGCATGTAAAGGTTGCGCGCCACGTTGAGCAGCCCGCCCCGCTCGGCCACCGCCAGCACGCAGATCGAATCCGGCTGGTTCTTGGCGCATAGAGTCACGCCCTCGAGCGGATCGACGGCGATATCGACTTCCGGGCCATTGCCACTACCGACCTGTTCGCCGATGAACAGCGCATCGACCTCATTGACCTCGCCCTCGCCGATAACGATACGGCCATTGATCGGCACCCGGTCCATTTCGGCGCGCATGGCAGTGACCGCGGCGTCATCGGCGGCCTTCTCGTCGCCCTTGCCGCGCCAGTCGGCTGCGGCGATCGCTGCGCGTTCGGTGATCCGAACCAGTTCGAGCGTCAGGCTGCGGTCGATGATGGCGGGACTTTGCGCGTCCGCGGCCTTGCTCAGTTTCATGCTGTCCCCCCGGCCTGTTCCGGCCGTCAGAGCAGCTCGATGCGGATGAGCTGCGGTTCACCCACTATGAACCCGTCTGCCGCGATCTGCGCAAGGGACTCGCGCACGGTTGTCTCCAGAGTTTGCTGGGTCAACAATACGACCGTGCGGGTAGGTTGCCCGTCGGCAGCATTGGCTTTGACATGCAAATCTGGTCGCTGGATGACGCTTTCGATGGAAATGCCCCGTTCGCCCATGCGTGCAGCAATTGCTGCCAGTGCGCCGGGTACATCCTTGGCATTCAGACGAATATAGAAGCCGCCGTCATGGGCGCGGAGCGGCGCCTGTTTATAGGGCAGCAGTTCCTGGCTTGGCACGCCCAGCGGCGGCACGCGCGTGCCGCGAGCGATGTCGAGAATGTCTGACAGTACCGACGACGCCGTGGGCGGCCCACCGGCCCCCGGACCTGCCAGCAGCAGTTCATGTACGTGGTCGGTTTCCAGCGCCACCGCGTTCATCACGCCATCGACACCAGCCACGGCGCTGCCCTTGGGCACGAAGGTCGGATGCACGCGCTGCTCGATGCCATCCTCATAGCGCTGCGCCATGCCCAAAAGCTTGATCTTGTAGCCCAGGTCAGCGGCCACCTTGATATCGGCCTGGGTAATCTTGGAAATGCCTTCGACATGGATCTTGTCGGGCGCGATTTCGTAGCCAAAGCACAGCGTCGCCAGAATCGACAGCTTATGTGCCGTATCGAAACCGTCGACGTCAAAACTGGGGTCCGCTTCGGCGTAGCCCAGCGCCTGCGCATCCTTGAGGCATTCGGCAAACGAAATATCCTCCTGCCCCATGCGGGTCAGGATGTAATTGCAGGTGCCATTCATGATTCCATAGACACGCGCGATACGGGCCGAGCCCAGTCCTTCGCGTAGCGTCTTGATCACCGGAATGCCGCCGGCAACAGCAGCTTCAAATCCGAGCTGCGCGCCCGATTCTTCGGCCATCCGCGCCAGCGCCACGCCATGCTTGGCCAGCAACGCCTTGTTGGCAGTCACCACGGGACGGCCCATTTCCAGCGCCGCCTTGACCGCCGCGAAAGCCGGACCGTCCTCGCCACCGATCAGTTCAACGAACAGATCGATGCCATCGGATTTGGCCAGCGCCACCGGATCGTCGAACCATTCAAGCCCGGCAATATCGATGCCGCGGTCGCGGGAGCGGGAACGTGCGGCAACGGCGGTGACCACAATCTGCCGGCCGAGCTTCTTGGTCAGCTCTACGCCATCCTTCTGCAAAATCCGCACCAGCGTGGCGCCGACATTGCCCAGGCCGGCAACGCCGATGCGCAATGGCGTTGCGGCAACGCTGTCGCTGAAATCCTGCATCGCCTTGAGAATGCGGTTACGCGTCTCCGAGCGCGGCTCGCGCCCCTCGCGCAGATCGAACACGAACAGGGGGTCTCCGGCAATGGTGCGGCCGAACCGGGTCGGGGTCCAGCCACGGGCAGAAATGAAGGACTCTACGGCTTGGCGGAAAGACTGAATATCACTCATGGAGCGCACATGAATAGGAAACCGCCTAGGCGTCAATAGGAGTTTAGCGCGCGCCGCGCTCGACGCACAACCTGATCGCTATCGGCTGTGAAAAAGGGCCGGCGAACCGGCCCTTTGCTCAGATCACTTCGCGGTCGCCAGCGGCACCACGTTGGTGGCTCCGCCATCTTTGCTGCCGAGCAACTTCTTGATGTTGCGGGCGGCCTGACGGATGCGCTGCTCGTTTTCCACGAAAGCCAGCCGAATATACTGGTCGCCATATTCGCCAAAGCCCACGCCCGGTGCGACGCCAACGCCAGTTTCCTGGATCAGCAGCTTGGCAAATTCCAGCGAGCCCATATGGGCAAACTGTTCCGGGATCGGCGCCCAGGCAAACATCGTCGCCTTGGGCACCGGAATGGTCCAGCCCGAGCGACCGAAGCTCTCCACCAGCACGTCGCGGCGCAGTTTGTAGACCTTGCGGACTTCATCGATCACATCGTCCGAACCGTTGAGCGCAGCAGCGGCGGCAACTTGGATCGGCGTGAACGCGCCGTAGTCGAGATAGGATTTCACCCGGGCCAGAGCTGCGATCAGCCGTTCATTGCCGACGGCAAAGCCGACGCGCCAGCCGGGCATCGAATAGGTCTTGGACATCGAGGTGAATTCCACCGAGATGTCGATGGCACCCGGTACCTGCAGCACCGATGGCGGCGGCGCGTCTTCGTCGAAGTAGATTTCCGAATAGGCCAGATCCGACAGAATGAAGATGTCGTTGGCTTTGCAGTACTTGACCACCTCGGTGTAAAAATCGAGGTCGGCGGTATAGGCGGTCGGGTTGGCCGGATAGTTCAGCACCAGTGCGATCGGCTTGGGGATTGAGTGCCGTACAGCACGATCGAGCGAACGCATGAAATCTTCATTGGGATCGGCCGGCATCGAGCGCACCACACCGCCGGCCATGATGAAGCCGAAGGCATGGATCGGGTACGTCGGGTTGGGCACCAGCACCACATCGCCGGGGGCGGTGATGGCCGAGGCCATGTTGGCAAAGCCTTCCTTGGAGCCCAGCGTTGCCACGATCTGGGTATCGGGGTTGAGCTTCACGCCGAAGCGGCGGCCGTAGTAACTGGCCTGGGCCTTGCGCAGGCCGGGAATGCCGCGCGAGCTGGAATAGCGATGGGTGCGCGGGTCCTTCACCGTCTCCTGCAGCTTTTCAACGATGTGCTGCGGGGTCGGCATATCCGGATTGCCCATGCCCAGGTCGATGATATCGACGCCGTTGGCGCGCGCCTTGGCCTTGAGCGGATCGATATGGGCGAACACGTAGGGCGGCAGGCGGCGGATGCGATGGAAATCTTCGCTCATGTGATCCTCGGCGGTCCGTTTGGACCTTGATTGGGCCGCGACGCGTCTAGCGCAACGCTTCTCGGTTAGAGAGCGTGATTATCGCGGAATTATGGTTGTGAACGGGTTAAACCGCGCCTTGCGGTGCCCTACGTCGTTTTCGGCTCTTCCCCGCCACTTGGGTGGCGTGCGGGAAGAGCTAGCGGGCGTTCGCGGCGGCCGCACGCGCCGGTGCTGCCACGGACTTGCCGGCGAGCGAAGCTCCAACCAAAGCAATAGTGTACAGGGACGGCATGTCTCTTGCCCTTCGGACGGGTTTTTTGTAATGAAACCAGCTAGTGAGACCCGTTCTTAAATGCTGCGCAGGGTATTGTAAATGGTCCGGCGGACGCCGACCTTGCTGACCAGAACGGCGTATTGTGAGGTTCGACTTTGAAGCGCATTGCCCTCGTTACGATCGGCACGCAAGGCGACGTTCAACCCTATTTGGCCCTCGCAATTTCCCTCAAGAAACGCGGTTACTCAGTCGTCCTCGGGGCTTCCGAGGAATTTGAGGACATGGTCACCAGCTATGGAATCGAATTCCATTCGCTGGGCCCATCAATCCAGGCCTTCCTGCAGCAGTCGCGCTTTGAAAATGCGATGAGCCAGTCGATGCTGATCAATGGCCCGTCCCTGCTCCGCCAGGGTCAGCAGATCGTCGATACGGCAGCCCGCCATGCCTGGACCATGTGCCAGGGCGCCGACGCCCTGATTCTGAACATGAACACCAGTTTCGGCATCGATATCGCTGAAGCGCTGCATATCCCGGCAATCATGGTGGCGTTGCAGCCGTTGAACTCTACCAGCGAGTTCCCGCTCTGCATGTATTACGGCGCCGATTTCGGCCCGGCCTTCAACCGCCTCAGCTACACGGCGATGACCGTGCAGCAAATCTATTACAACCTGCCGCGCAACAAGCTGCGCCGTGAGCTGATGGGGCTGGATTCGCGCAAGAACGGTGGCTTCTTCAAAAACACCGATGGCACCCCGCTCAATACGCTTTATGCCTATTCCTCGATGGTCTCGCCGCGTCCACGCGACTGGCCCAAGACCGCTGTGGTCACCGGCTTCTGGCAATTGCCTGATATCAGCGATTGGCAGCCCTCCGCAGCCTTCCAGAAGTTTTTGTCGGAAGGCCCGGCGCCCGTCTATATCGGGTTCGGCTCGATGCCGTTCGGCGCCGAGCGCAATACGCAGATCCTGAAAGAGGCCGTCAAGCAATGGGGCGGTCGTGCGGTGGTGGCGCGCGGTTGGGGCGGCATCAATCCCAATGACCTGCCCGACACCATCTTTGCCATCGAAAAGGCCCCGCACGACAAGCTGTTCAAGTATGTCAGCGCGGTCGTGCATCATGGCGGCGCCGGCACCACCTCCGCCGGCCTGCACCTTGGCCGTCCCACCTTTGTGGTGCCGCAGACCGTCGACCAACCCTATTGGGGTCGCCGGGTCTATGAACTGGGCTGTGGTCCCAAGCCGGTGCGCCTGCGCAAGCTGACGCCGGAAATTCTGGCCGGCGCGCTGGAAGACCTCAGCACCAGTGCCGACTATCGCCGCAACGCCGCAGCGCTCAGCGAGGAGTTGCAGGCCGAAGACGGTACCGACAAGGCGATCAAGGTGATCGAGCGGGTGATGGCGACCTATGTGCCGCGTATCCTGAAAAAGAAGAAAGTCCGCAAGGCGCCGGTGCCGCTGGTCGGCTAAGCCTCAGCGCCGAGCGGCCTTGGCGGTCAGCGTTGCCACACCAGCGACCAGCATCGGGGTGATCAGTGCCGTCGCCAGCGACGCGATGGCGATGCTCAGGTCGACATTGAGCCAGGCGGCGAACGCCAGTCCTGCTCCAGCCAGCCCGCAGGCGATGCCGGTGCTCAGATGCACTGCTCGCCACGCCCGATCACCCTCGACCGGCCACGGCAGGCGCAATCCGGCATAGGAGTGCCGCTCGGCTTCGGCAAACACGATGCCCGTCACCACCAGCAGCGCACCGAGCCCATATCCGGTCATCCGGACCAGATCGAGATCGGACCCGACACCGGTCAGCAGCAGTCCCATCTGCACGGAAGCGATCACCGTCAAAATCACTGTCAGGATCGGTTCATAGACATGGCGGGACTGGAGCAGGCGCGACTTGCCCAACAACAGGCCGAGAATAGCGAAAGCCAGTGTGAACCCCACGGCAACCACCGGCGCACCCAGCAAGGCGACGTCGCGCGGCCATAGCCAATCCGCCTCGCTATGCGGTCCCCAATGCGCCGGATAGGCAAACCCCACAGGTACACGGACAAAGGCCACGATGGTCATGGCGGTCAAAACCGTCAGCAGCAGCAGGTGGAACCGGGTAATCAGATTGAACATGGGCGACGATCCGTTGGTCTGGCTCTATCTGGTGATTGGACCGCGCAAAGAAAAGGGCCGGTTTCCCGGCCCTTTGCAGCAATTTGGTGCGTCCAGCGATTAACGCTTGGAGAACTGGAACGAACGACGGGCCTTTGCCTTGCCGTACTTCTTGCGTTCGACGACGCGCGAGTCACGGGTCAGGAAGCCACCCTTCTTGAGGATGCCACGCAGTTCGGGTTCGAAGAAGTTCAGCGCCTTGGAGATGCCGTGACGCACAGCACCGGCCTGGCCGGAAAGACCGCCACCGGCCACGGTGACGACGACGTCGAACGAGCCCTTGCGGTCGGTCGCGATGATCGGCTGCTGAACGATCAGCTGCAGCACCGGACGAGCGAAATAGGCAACAAAGTCCTTGCCGTTGACAACGACACTGCCCTTGCCAGGCTTGATCCAAACGCGGGCAACCGCGTTCTTGCGCTTGCCGGTCGCGTAGGCGCGGCCCTGGGCATCAAGCTTCTGCACATGGACAGGACCCGACGATGCCACGATGGCAGGAGCGACGGAGGATGCGCCGAGAGCTTCGAGAGAATTGATGGTTTCGGCCATATTACTTCACCCGCACATTCTTGGAGTTCATGGCAGCGACGTCCAGCTTGGTCGGCTGCTGGGCCTCATGGGGATGCTCGGCACCCGAATAGACCTTGAGGTTCTTGAGCTGGGCGCGGGTCAACGGGCCGCCGGGCAGCATGCGACGCACGGCATTTTCCAGAACGCGTTCCGGGAAACGGCCTTCGAGCAGTTCGCGGGCCGTACGATCCTTGATGCCGCCGGGGAAGCCGGTGTGCCAGTAGAACTTGTGCTGGTCCAGCTTGCGGCCGGTCAGCTTCACCTTGTCGGCATTGATGACGACGACGTTGTCACCCATGTCCATATGCCGGGTGAAGGTCGGGAGATGCTTGCCGCGCAGGCGCATGGCGATAACAGAAGCGAGGCGGCCGACGACGAGATTGGTGGCATCGATGAGGACCCACTTCTTGTCGATTTCGCTCGGTTTGATCGAGAACGTGCTCATTGATCAGTCCTTGAGGGAAAAGGACCAGCGGCACGTGGCCGCCGGAATTCGTGGCGGGGCTATAGGCACCTCGCACGAAGGCGTCAAGCGCAAATGTAAAGCGACGCGATTTCAGCGACTTAGGATGTGGTATTATGCTACCGCAGGCTAAGCAGCGAGCCACGCTTGGCATTCCAGAGAT
>NZ_JBDSUA010000049.1:0-17060 GCF_039927955.1 Devosia sp.
TCTGCCCGATGGGGATCGATATCCGCGACGGCCAGCAACTCGAATGCATCACCTGCGCCCTGTGCATCGATGCCTGCGACGACGTCATGGACAAGCTGGGCAAGGAACGCGGCCTGATTTCCTATGCAACCCTCAACGATTACAATCTCAACATGGCGCTGGCCGGCGCCGCATCCGGCCAGATTTCGCCCAAACTGGTGAGAAGCCCGGCCACCGGCAAGCTGGTCGATCAGGTCAAGCACACCAACTGGAGATCCGTGCTGCGCCCGCGCTCGGCCGTCTACCTGGCCCTGTGGGCGGCGATCGGCGTCGGCATGCTGGTAGCCCTCTCCCTGCGCTCCCCGGTCGGCATCAACGTCCTGCACGATCGCAATCCCCTCTTCGTGGTGCTCAAGGACGGGTCGGTCCAGAACGGCTATGCGGTGAAAATCCTCAACATGACGTCGCAGCCGCAAGAGATGATCTTGAGCGTGGTTGGTCTGCCCGGCGCCACCATTATGGAGCCAGGAGCATCCGCGACCAGCAAGGATGAGCTCCGCTTCGCGGTCCAGCCGGATCTGGTCCTGCCGGTCCGGGTCTTCGTGCGGACAGCGGCCGAAGGCCTGGCGGCCATGACCGACTTCACCATGGTGGTCAAAAGCCTCGATGGCCAATACAGCGCCGAAACCAAGGTCCGGTTCGAAACCCCAGAGGTGGCACCATGAGCGAGCTCGCCAAACCCTTCACCGGCCGGCACATGCTGGCGATCACCCTGTCATTCTTTGCAGTGGTCATCGGGGTCAACGGCTACATGGCCTATTCCTCCTCCCGCACCTGGACCGGTCTGGTTGTCGAGAACAGCTACGTCGAGAGCCAGAAATTCGATGCGACCCAGAAACTCATGGCCGAACAGAAGGCTCTTGGATGGCAGTTCGAATTCGCCTTTGATGCCGGTCAGGTTCGCTTCGCGATCCTCGACCGTGACGGCTCGCCGCTGAACCTGGGGGCCGTGACCCTGACCGTGCAGCGCCCGGTCGGGGGGCACGACGACCAGACTTCGGCCATGGCCTTGAACGCAGACGGCACCTATTCGGCGGCAATGCCCCTGCCATCCGGTAGCTGGGACGCCATCGTGGTCGCCGACCCCACGCCGCACGGCCGGGTAGAGTTTCAACGGCGGTTCTCGGTCAAATGAGCCTGGCAGGCGAGGTCGCGCCCCCACACGTCCAAACTGGAAACGCCGATCTCGGCGAGTTCGCCAGGGCCGGGGCAGAGGGCCAGTCCGTCCTTGTCCTGGCAGTGCCCGACGCCTATTGCGCGACCTGTATCGACAGCATCGAACACAGCCTGTGCGATGTTCCGGGCGTCGTCACCGCGCGCGTGAACCTGTCTCGCCGGCATGTTCGCGTGGAATACGCGAGCAGTTTGGACCCCGTCGCGCTCGTCAGCGCGGTGACGAGGGCAGGCTACCGGACCTATCCCGTTGACCACGACCATGGCGACGGCGACCCGGCATTCCGCGATCTCTTGCGCGCAACCGCGGTGGCGGGGTTCGCTGCGGGCAACATCATGCTGTTCTCGGTCTCTATCTGGGCCGGCGCCGACGAGCCGACGCGCAACCTGTTTCACTGGATTTCCGCGCTGATCGCCTTGCCCGCCATTCTTTATGCCGGCCAGCCATTCTTCCGTTCCGCATTTTCGGCCCTGCGCGCGGGCCGCACCAACATGGACGTGCCGATCAGCATCGGGGTGACGCTGACCACCGCGCTCAGCCTGTTCGAGACCATAACCTCTGGCGAACACGCCTATTTCGATGCATCCACCATGCTGCTGTTCTTCCTTTTGGTGGGACGCTCGCTCGATCATATGATGCGCGTCAAAGCCAGGAGTTCGGTGGAAAACCTCGCCCGCCTGTCACCCCGGGGCGCACACACGATCCTCGCCGATGGCTCGCTGGCATTCGTCCGCCTGGTGGAGATCGAACCCGGAATGGCGCTGCTACTGCGCGCTGGCGACCGGGTGCCGGTCGATTGCCGGGTCCTCTCAGGCGAGGGGCCCGTCGACATGGCTGTTGTCACCGGCGAATCGATGCCGCTGGCCGCCAGCCCGGACGTGGACCTGCCCGCCGGCGCCATGAACCTGTCGGCCGCGCTCACGGTGGCGGCTTTGCGCAAGTCCGACGACTCGTTCCTGTCGCGGATGCAGGCCCTGATGGAAGCCGCGGAGAACACCCGGACCGCATATCGGCGCATCGCCGATCGTGCGGCCCGCCTCTACGCTCCCGTCGTTCACGTCACGGCGGGCGCCACCTTCGTCGGCTGGATCGTGCTGGGCGCCGGCTGGCACGCTGCGCTGCTCAACGCGGTAGCGGTTCTCATCATCACCTGTCCCTGCGCGCTGGCCCTCGCGGTGCCCATCGTGCACGTCATCGCGTCCGGACTGCTGTTCGAGAACGGTATCGTCATGCGCGATGGATCGGCGCTCGAACGCCTGGCCGCCGTCAAGCGGGTGGCTTTCGACAAGACCGGCACGCTGACCACCGGCAATGTCAGCTTCCTGTCCCAGGAGCTCGGCGATTCCAGCATCCTGGATTTCGCCGCCGGGATTGCGGCCCGCAGCGGCCATCCCCTGTCGGTCGCTCTGGCACAGGCTTCGCCCCATCCGATCACCTTTGGGGGCGACGTCGTCGAGCATCCCGGCATGGGCATAACCGCCACCAACGCGCAGGGAAACTGGCGTCTGGGTAGTGCCGACCTCTGTGGCGCCGGCATGGACAAGACGGTTGATGACAATAGCCGGATCTGGCTGGCTGCCGATGGCGAGGTGGTCGGCTGCTTCAAATTTGCCGATGCGGTTCGGGCCGATGCCCGCGAAACTGTTGCCGCTCTTGAACGGCTAGGGCTTCCGGTGGAGATTCTGTCCGGCGACCAGCTCGGCCCGGTAGTGGCGGTCGCAGCGGCGACGGGCATCGAAAAGTTCAGCGCCGGCCTGGCACCGGAGGGCAAGCAGCGGATCCTTGAGGCGGGCAGTCGGGACGGCCAGCCCTATCTGATGGTCGGCGACGGCATCAACGATGCCCCGGCGCTGCGCTCCGCTCATGTATCGGTCGCGCCCTCCAGCGCCACCGATATCGGCAGGGCGGCGGCGGACTTCATCCTGACCAACCAGCGGCTCAATGGTGTGCCGCTCCTCGTCAGGGTCGCGCGCCGCGCGGATATGCTGGTCCGGCAGAACCTGGCGATCTCGGTCGCCTACAATGCCCTGGTGCTGCCGCTGGCAATAACCGGCCATGTTACCCCATTGGTCGCCGCGCTCGCCATGTCCTCCTCCTCGATCCTGGTGGTTCTCAATGCGATGCGGCTACGCCTTGGCGCCAGGCGCAGCGGGCCCCTCTCGGACCAATACCGGAAAGTGCGGACATGAGCGGACTTTTGATTCTGATCCCGGTGGCAATCGGCCTGGGTGCGCTGGCCCTGGCGACGTTCCTCTGGGCCGTTCGAAGCGGGCAATACGATGATCTGGATGGCGCCGGCCAAAGGATATTGCTGGATGACGACATGCCGTGACGCCAGCTTGACCTGGGTCAAGGAGCGGCCGGGGCTTTTCCGCTATCGCAGGTCCAAGCCACAGGACCTCACATGACCAGTCTCGTCGAGAAATTCAGCAAACCGGTTCCGCGCTACACCAGCTATCCGACCGCGCCGCATTTTCATGCCGGGATCGACGACGCCACATACGCTACATGGCTGGCGGATCTGCCCGAGCAAGCCAGCCTGTCGCTTTACCTGCATCTGCCGTTCTGTGACCGACTATGCTGGTTCTGCGGCTGCCATACCAAGCAGGTCAACCGCTACGACCCGGTAACGCGTTACCTGCTGGCTTTGCAGGCTGAGGTCGATCGAGTCGGTGCCATGGCTGGAGGCGGCAAGGTCACCGCGTTGCACTGGGGAGGTGGCTCGCCCTCGCTGCTCCGGCCATCCGATATCGCCGACATGACGGCGCGGATCCGCCGGGCCTTCAAGGTGCGGCCAGAGGCCGAATTCAGTGTGGAGCTCGATCCCAACGACATGGATGAAGCCCGCTTCGATGCCTGGGCACTGGCCGGCATGACCAGGGCCAGCATTGGCGTTCAGGATTTCGACCCGATCGTCCAGGCTGCGATCAATCGTGAGCAGACCTTCACGCAGACCCAGCATGTCGTGCTGGCAGTCCGCAGCCGGGGCGTCAGGTCCGTCAACATCGATATGCTCTATGGCCTTCCACACCAGACCGTGGCGGGGGCCGTGGTGACCGCTACGCAGGTCGCCTCGCTGCGGCCCGATCGCGTGGCGTTGTTCGGCTATGCGCACGTGCCGTGGATGAAGAAACACCAGACGATGATCGATGAAGCGGCACTGCCGGACGGGCCGGCCCGCTTCGAACAGGCGGAAGCCGCAGCGGCGGTGTTTCTGGCGGCTGGATATCTGCCGATCGGCATGGACCACTTCGCCCTCCCGCACGACAGCCTCGCGATCGCCTACGGGCAGGGGCGCCTGCAGCGCAACTTCCAGGGCTATACCGCTGATCGTCACGACGCGCTGATCGGCTTGGGGGCCTCCGCCATCGGTAAGCTGCCGCAGGGTTATGTGCAGAATGTCGTGGCCACCCATGACTATCAGCAGCGAGCCCTGAACGGGGTAGGTGTCATTGCTCGCGGCGTCGCCTTCGCCGGCGATGACGTTATCCGAGGACATGTGATCGAACGCCTGATGTGCGACTTCGCGCTCGATTTCTCCTCGCTGCGCGCGGCGTTCGGGGCGGACGCCGAAGAGGTCATAGGCGAGGCAATTGCCATCGGCCTGGCCGATGGCGACGGACTGGTGAGGCTGCTGCCGGGTGCGATGGAAATTACCGAGCGGGGCAGGCCGTTCGTGCGCACACTCGCCTCGAAATTCGACGCCTATCTCGTGGGCGACAGCGCCAGGTATTCGCGCGCCGTTTGAGTCAGCCGCACAGCTTGCGCAATTTGTCGACGTCGCCGATCTCGATATGGCGCTTGCGGGTAATCTGGATCACGCCGCTTTTGCGCAGCAGGGTCATCTGGCGCGAAACCGTCTCCAGCGACAGGCCGAGGAAGTCCGCGATGTCGGCCCGCGTCAGCGGCAGGTCATACTCGATGGCCGTGCCCTCCCCAATGTCGATGCTGGGATCAATATGCAAGGCGATCAGGTACAGGCAACTGGCGAGCCGTTCCGAGGCAGTTTTGCGCCCTAGCGTGACCATCCATTCGCGTGCTTCGTCCAGTTCCCTCAGCGTCTGGATCATCAGCCGCCGTTCCAACGCCCTGTTGGTTTCGACCAGAACCTCCAATACCTTTTTTGGGATCTGGCAAAGCTCGACATCGGAAGCGGCCCGGACGGCAACGATGTTGTCGGTGCCGTAAATGCGCCCCATGAAGTCGGGTGAGAATTTCAATCCGATGACCTGCTGCCGTCCGTCCTCGAGAACGCGCGACAGCTTGATGACGCCGCTCATGACGTTGGCGTAGTTGTATATCTCGGTCTCTTCGCCGGCAATTTCGGACCCCGCCAGGTGCTTGACCACGCGTGTGTAGCGCGACAGGGCGGTGAGTTCGGCGGCATTCAGCGCACCGCAAAGCCCCTTGTGCCGAGCATGGCAACCCCGGCAGGGCACGGGCGTCTCGACGGTCAGGGATACTGGCGTTTGGTTCATTTCGTCGGGGGCTTCGGGCCGGCAAGCCAAATCGCCGCCGGAGCCTTGGTGTCGCACGCTTTGCTGGATCGAATTTGACCTGCGTCAAGCGTTCACGCCTGCGGACTGTGACCTTGGATCGCCTAGAGGTTCAACCCGAAAATGCGCCCAACCCCTGCGGTAATGGCCATCGCCGCCGCACCCCAGAACAAGACGCGTGCGGTCGGGCGCAACTTTGGGGCGCCACCGGCATAGGCGCCAAGCGTTCCAAGTCCTGCTAGGCAGACCAAGGTGGTGATGACCACGACCGGGATGATTTTGTCAGAGGGTGAAAGAACAGCGGCCACCAGCGGCAGAGCAGCGGCGCCAGTAAAGGTCAGGCCGGAGGCAAAGGCGGCTTGCAGCGGATTGGCCGAATGCACCTCGGTCAAGCCAAGCTCATCGCGCACGTGGGCCCCCAAGGCGTCCTTTTCGGTCAGCTCTCTCGCGACCAACGCAGCCGTGGCTGGCGATAGCCCCCTGGACTCATAGATCGAGGCGAGCTCTGCTTCTTCTTCTGCTGGCGTGTCAATCAACGCCCGCTTTTCGCGCAAAATGTCGGCATGTTCGATATCAGATTGTGAGCTGACAGAGACATACTCTCCGGCGGCCATCGACATGGCGCCGGCGGCAAGTCCGGCCATCCCGGCGACAAGGATAGCACCAGGGCCGGGGTCGGCAGCGGCAACGCCGACGATCAGGGAAGAGACGGAGACGATCCCATCATTGGCGCCCAGCACTGCGGCGCGCAGCCATCCGGCGCGGTTGATGAAATGGACTTCTTCGTGGGCGGATTGATAGGGAAGCGTCATCTGGTTTCCGTGAATTGGGAGTCGTTGTTGTGGAAGTGCGGTTTCCCACAATGGTAAGGTGACCTCGTATTGGCCGCCGGGAGACGCGCACAAATCGTGCTCACGGGTTGCTCCCCGTCATCGTGCCTTACTAAAATCCAGCGTAACCTCAAAACCCTCGGTTTGGCCCGGAATGGGGGATGCCAGGGTTACCCGCGCACCGACCTGA
Source organism: Devosia sp. (assembly GCF_039927955.1). Taxonomy (GTDB): domain Bacteria; phylum Pseudomonadota; class Alphaproteobacteria; order Rhizobiales; family Devosiaceae; genus Devosia. The sequence goes on from NZ_JBDSUA010000049.1 coordinate 6,730, forward strand.
TCCATGATGGCCTTGACGATGGCGAGACCCAGGCCAGTGCCGGTAGCGCTGGTGTCGCCCCGGGTGAAGCGCGTGCCGAGTTGCGCCAGCACGTCCGGTGCGACCACTGGCCCACGATTGAGCACGGTGATCGTGGGACCGGGTGATGACTTCACCTCAACCACGCCTCCGGTCGATCCGTGCGCCAAGGCGTTCTGGATCACGTTGCGCAACACAATAGCAACAGCGTCGGCGGTTACCGGTGCCCTAAGATCAACTCCGCCAATACCCTCCATGCGGACTCGCCCAGTCGTCGCTTGCGCGGTCTGGAAATCGCGCACGACCAGTTCGAGCACGGGGCGAATGTCGACGAGTGCATCAGAGCGGGCGAACCCAGCCTCGAGGCGGGCAAGCTGCAGCAGGTTCTCCGATAGTTGCGACAGATGATTGAGGGATAGCTCCACGTCTCGCACGCGCTGGCGAGCGGGATGATCGCCGAGTTCCAAAGCGAGCCGCTGGGTCTGGGCGAGTGCGCCAGCAATCGGCGTGCGCAATTCGTGCGCACTGTTGGCGGCAAAACTGCGCTCAGATTCCATGGCGCTTTTGAGCCGATCAAGCAGGGCCGCCACTTCCCGCGCGATTGGGGCCAGTTCGGCCGGCTGACCATCGGCGTTGAGTGGCGACAGGTTGGTTTCGTCGCGAAGGGCAACATCACGAGCAAAGGTGCGCAAGGGTCGCATTCCCAGGCGCACGGCAATCCAGATGCCGACGGCGATCAGCGGCAGCAAACCAGCCAGCGGCCAGAACAACGCGCTGGCTGCATCCCCGAGTGCTTCCTGGCGATGGGTCGTCATTTCCAGTACGACTATACCGAGCCCGCTGCGGAGGTCGGTGATTGCATAGGCTCGCTTGCCGTCAAGCTCGAAATAGCCCTCGGCGGTCGGAACCACGTTGATGCCTTCTGGCGCGTCATCGGCGCGGATGATGACGTTGCCGGCACCATCGTGGACGAAATAGGTGAAGGCGGCTGCATCGCGGTCATCTATGGCCTCGATCGGGCCGTGTCGCTCGCCTGGCTCACGCAAATCATGCAAGGCCAGCGGGAGCAGGCGGATCGCACTCTGGCTAAGGGTTTCGTCGAAAGCCTCCTGCAATTCGTGCTGCAGCACGGCCGAGGAGATGGCGGCGGCGCCCAGCCAGAACAGACCGGTCCCCAGGCTCAGCCAGAGAGCGAGCCGCAGCGCGATCGACCAGGGCCGCCTCACACTGGCACCTGATAACCCAGGCCGCGCAGCGTGGTCACCGCTTGCTTGCCCAGCTTCTTGCGCAGGCGACTGACATAGACCTCGACTGCATTGCTTTCGATTTCCGCCCCAAAGGCATAAAGAGAATCCTCGATCTCGGCCTTGGCCACGATTGCGCCGCGACGTGTTAGCAGGCGATCGAGCACCGCCCATTCGCGCGCCGTCAACACAACCGGGCGACCACGTGTGACGACTTCACGGGTTGCCGTGTTGATGCTGGCATCGCCCACGGTGATCAGTGGTGCGGGATTGCCTGAGTAGCGCCTCGCCACTGCGGCAAGCCTGGCGCTCATTTCGCTGAGGTCAAACGGCTTGACCAGATAGTCGTCGGCCCCGGCATTAAGGCCTTCGATGCGCACCGCAATCTGGTCCTGTGCCGTGGTGATGATGACCGGCACGGCGCTGCCCGAAGCCCGCAGCCGCCGCAACAGGTCGAGACCACGCCCGTCGGGCAGGTTGAGGTCGAGCAGGATCAGTTGATAGGCCACGCTGTCGATGGCGGCCTGCGCATCGTCGAGACGACGCATCCAGTCCACCCCATGGCCGTCGGCGGCAATATGGTCGCGGATGGCAGCGCCAAGCACATGGTCGTCTTCGATCAGCAGGATACGCAAGCGATGGTTACCCCCGATGCAGCCTTATAACCTGAACCTGACAGCAAGCTGAACGCATCTTTGTGTGGTCTTCAGGCTGGCGTCAGCATGGCATGGCACAAGGCGGCAACGTCAATCCTTCCGGACGACCATTGCCATGAAGAAACTCACCGCCATCCTGCTGCTTGCCACTGCGCTCTCGGCGCCGGGCCTCGCCTATGCCAAGGACGCTACCCTCGCCATCCAGACCGCCAGCTACCAGGGCCCGCCTGCGTATCTGGCGGTCTATCTTGCCAAGCCCGACGGCAGCTATGACTCGACGCTGTGGGTGGCGGGTGGGCGCAGCAGTTACTACCGCCACCTGCGCGGCTGGATCCGGGGCATCTCCAATACCAACGAGCGCATCGACGGCATAACCGGCGCCAGCGTCGGCAGCGGCCGCACCATCGAGGTGGGCATCACCATTGCCGATGCGCTGATCGACGCCGGCTACACAATTCACGTCGATAGCGCGGTCGAGGGCGGCGCAGAGAACCGCGACGATGTGGTGCTGCCGCTCAACAGCGCGACCTCCGGTCAGGTTGTGGCGGGCAATGGCTATGTCGCCGCCCTCAGGGTCACCTTCTGATCGGATCAGGTCCATGTTGCGCCGCCTTCATTCGCTGCCGGGCCTGTTCGCCGGCCTGATCATCGCCTTCATGGCCATCACCGGCGTGGTCTTGTCGCTGCAGCCGGTGCTCGACCACGCGCGGGCACCCGCAGCTGTGGGGATCAGCGTGGCGGACTTGGCTCAGGCCGTGTCCAGCAATCTGGTGGGCGTCGAGCGCATCGTGCATTCGGCTTCCGGGGCGGTTACGGCCTACTACGATGCGGGACAAGGCGCCGCGGCGGCGTCCATTGACCCGGCGAGCGGCGCGGTCCTGGGTGACTATGTCCCGTCCGCTTTCTTTGCCTTCTTCACCGAACTGCATCGCTCGATGTTTCTGGGCATGAATGGCCGGCTCGCGGCTGGCCTGTGCGCCCTTGCTATGGTGGTGCTGTCGGTCAGCGGGCTCATGCTGCTGGCCAATAGACTGGGTGGCTGGCGTAAACTGCTGGCCTCCGCCAAGGGCACCTGGTCGCACCGGCTGCATGTTGAACTGGCGCGCCTTGCCATCGTCGGCCTGATCGTCAGCGGCCTCACCGGCGCCGTCATGTCGCTCAACAGCTTCGGCCTGATCGGGGACACCAGTGGGACGCTGGCCGGATTTCCAAGCGCGGTCGATGGCGGCACGCCGGCCGCCATTGCCTCGCTTGCGGCCCTGCAGGACCTGCGGCTGGGCGATCTGCGCGAGCTGATCTTTCCATACTCCGGCGATCCAACGGACGTCTTTACGCTCGTCACCTCAAGCGGGCAGGGCTATGTCGACCAGGCCAGCGGCGCGCTGCTTGCCTTCACGCCGAACAGCCTCGGCCAGTCTGTCTATGAAGCCATCTACATGCTCCATACCGGCCAGGGCCTATGGTGGTTCGGTGCCTTGCTGGGCATGGCATCGCTCTGCGTGCCCGCTCTGGCCGTCACGGGGACGCTGGTCTGGTGGATGCGCCGCCGCAACCAGCCACGTATCGTCGGCAATGTTGGCGCCCGCCATGCCGATACGGTCATCCTGGTTGGCAGCGAGGGCAATTCCACCTGGGGCTTTGCCGCCACCTTGCAGCAGCAATTGGCGCTGGCCGGCCACAAGGTTCATGTCGCGCCGATGAATGGGCTGGCAGAAAGCTATTCCTCAGCCGACCAATTGTTGGTGTTGACGGCAACCTATGGCGATGGCACGGCGCCAGCGTCGGCCAGCCAATTCCTTGCCCGGCTGCAGCACCTGCAGATTCAGCCAGGATTGCGATTTGCCGTTCTCGGCTTTGGCGATCGCAGCTTTGCCAATTTCTGTCGTTTCGCTGAACAGGTCGATGCAGCTCTGCGCGCCAGGGCTGTTCCCGCCATGCTGCCGTTTGCCTCGGTTGACCGGCAGTCGGCCCAGAGCTTTGCCCAATGGGGGCAGGCACTGGGGCAGCAACTCGGCCACGCGCTGACGCTCGAACATGTGCCGACGCTGCCAGCGACAACCGACCTAGTGCTACTCGATCGCGCCGATTTCGGCATGGAAGTGCAGGCGCCGACGACGGTGCTGCGCTTTGCGCTGCCCGATGACCGCCGTAACTGGTTGCAGCGGCTGATGCGGATCGGCCACGGATTGGCGTTCGAGCCTGGCGACCTCGTCGGCATCGTGCCGCCGGGCAATCCGGTGCCGCGCTATTATTCACTGGCCTCGTCCACCCGCGACGGTGTGCTCGAGATCTGCGTCCGCAAGCAAGCCGGTGGCCTCTGTTCGGAATTCCTGCATGGCCTCGAGCCCGGGCAAACCGTCAGCGCCTTCGTCAAGCACAATCCCGGGTTCCGGCCACAGACGGGCAAAGCACCAGTAATCCTGATCGGCGCCGGCACCGGCATTGCGCCACTGGCTGGCTTTGTCCGCCACAACAGACGTCACCGTCCCTACCATCTCTATTTTGGCGGGCGCGATCCAGCGTCTGACTTTCTCTACGCGCCGCTGTTGCGGGCAGCGCTGGTTGATCGCCGACTAGCCAGCCTCACCACGGCATTTTCGCGTGTCGTGGGCGGGCACTACGTGCAGGACCGGCTGCGTGACGATGCCGATGCCATCCGTGCGCTGGTCGCCAGCGGCGCCCAGATCATGGTCTGCGGCGGGCGCCAGATGGCCGATGGCGTGCGGGCCAGCATCGACCTCTGCCTTGCTCCGACGGGCGAAACGGTGAGCGCGCTCAAGGCAAAGGGACGGTATCTCGAAGATGTCTATTGAACCCTCGAACCGCGTGGCGCTGAGCGGTCCCACCATGGGAACGCGCTGGTCCGCGGTGTTCTTTTCGGCCGACCCCGACCCTCGTCTGCAGGTCGCCCTGCGGGCCGCCGTCGACGCCGTGGATGCGACGATGTCGACGTGGAAGGCCGATAGCGATCTCATGCGGCTCAACCGCATGCCGCGGGGGATCTGGCTCGAGGTCGCGCCCCAGCTCTGCGCTGTCGTCGCGTTGGGCCTGCAGATTGGACAGGCCTCGCGGGGCGCCTTCGACATCGGCGTCGGCGCTGCGGTCGAGGCCTGGGGGTTTGGTGCCAGTGACCCGCAGTCAGACAACCTCCCCATTGCCCGGGCCGTATCGCCGCTGACGACGGCAAATGCGGTTGAGGTGGACCTCCCTGGTTCCCGCCTGCGTCGGCATGGGGATGTCAGCATTGACCTCTCCGGTATCGCCAAGGGCCATGGCGTCGACTGTCTGGCCGAGGTGTTGATCGCCCAGGGCATAGCGGACTTCATCGTTTCGATCGACGGCGAAGTCCGGGGCTGTGGCACCAAACCCGACGGCTCCGGCTGGCTGGTGGGTCTCGAACGCCCTGATCGAGAACACCGGCAACTCGCACGGACCCTCGCCGTCAGCGACGTGGCCATCGCCACATCTGGCGATTATCGCCACTTCCGCACGGTGGGCGGCAAGATCGTGTCCCACACTATCGACCCGCGCACAGGCGCCCCGCTCGACGGCCACGTCTGCGCGGTCACGGTGACGGCGGAACATTGCGCCGTCGCAGATGCCTGGGCCACCGCATTGATGGTGCTCGGCGAACACGAAGGCCCGGTCCTGGCCGAGCAATTGGGGCTCGATGCCCTGTTCACCCTGCGGCGCAACGGCATTCTGCACGAAATCGGCATCGGCGCATTCGCGCAGGCGCCCAACGACCAACACCGAGAAAACTGACATGAGCCCACAAAAATTTGCTGGTTACGCCCCGATCCAGATCGGCCTGCACTGGCTGATTGCCGCGCTGGTGCTGTTCCAACTGGTCTTTGGCGAGAGCATGGTGACCGCCACGGAAGCCGCCGAGGAGGGCGAGACCATCGGCACCAGCGATTTCATCCTTGCGACCGCGCATTATTGGGTCGGCATCACCATCCTGATCCTAGTGGCGGCACGACTGATCGTGCGGCTGCGCAATGGTGCTGCAGCGCCGGTCGACGACAATCCGATCATGGCCCTGGCCGCCAAGGCGACGCACTGGCTGTTCTACCTGCTGCTGGTGATTGTTCCGACCACAGGCCTGCTCGCCGTCTACGCTAACCCCGAAATCGGTGAAATCCACCAATTGGCCAAGCCGGCCTTCATCGTGCTCATAGTGCTCCATGCCGGCGCGGCCCTGTTCCACCACTTCATCCTGCATGACGGGACTCTCCGCCGCATGCTGGTTCCCGCAAGGCCCGCTCAGTAAGTAGGCCGCGGCCTTCGGAACCAACGATCCAAGGCCTCGTTCAACCGCTAATTCGCGGAACAGTAAGAGCGGCATGTTCGTTAGATTTTTTTAAAATTGATCCAGATCAAGGCAGCCTGACATCGCGCTGATCAGATGAAGTGGACAAACGGGGTGACGAGATGGGCAGACAGCACGATTTGCAGGGGCGGCTTGACTTTATCGGCCTCGATGAGGCAGCGCTTCAGCGCCTCGAGAGCGTCCAAGTTCACGTTGACAAGCACTTGCCCCTGGCGCTCGACAAGTTCTACGCCAAGATTTCGAGGATTCCGGTGGTGGCTCGCTTCTTTGATGGCAAGCCGCAGATGGATCGCGCCCAATCCAAGCAGATCGGCCACTGGAAGGCGATTGCCGCCGGCCAGTTCGATGACGACTATTTCGCCGCGAGTACCCGCGTCGGTCTGCGACACGCCCAGATCGGGCTGGAGCCGCGATGGCACATCGGGGGCTACGGCATTATCTTTGAAACGCTGGTCCGCGGATTGATCCACGACGCCACGGCCGATGCGTTGCAGTCCACCCCCTCACGCTTCGGGCGCAAGCCGCCAAAGCCCACCGCTGTGCTGGCGTCGGCGGACGCCATGGCGGCGGCGCTGTCGGACGTGCTCAAATCCATGCTGCTCGACATAGACATCGGCGTCACCGCGTATTTCGACAAGCTGAGCAGCGAGGCCAAGGCGGCCGACGACGCTGCCAAGGAAAGGATCAACCGTGCGGTAACGCTGACCGGCGACGTGCTCAAGGACATGGCAGAGGGTGATCTGACGAGCCGTATCACAGCCGAGTTCGAGCCCGAATTTACCCAGATCAAGGAAGACACCAACGCGGTTGCGGACAAGCTGAGTGGCATCGTCAGCCAATTGCAGCGGACGTCGCGCTCGCTCAAGACGGCCACAGGCGAGATTCTAAGCGGTTCTAATGACCTAGCCGATCGCACCACGAGGCAGGCCGCAACGATCGAGGAGACGAGCGCGGCAATCGAGCAGCTGTCGCTTGCGGTGGTTGAAAATGCGCGCCGCGCGGTGACGGCCAGCGAGAAAGCCCAGACCGTGTCTGTCAGAGCGACTGAAGGCGGTGCTGTCATGAGCGAGGCCAATGCGGCCATGACAGCAATCGAGATGTCGTCGGGCAAGATCTCCAGCATCATCGGCCTGATTGATGACATTGCCTTTCAAACCAACTTGTTGGCTTTGAATGCCTCGGTGGAAGCCGCGAGAGCCGGCGACGCAGGCAATGGTTTTGCCGTTGTCGCGGTTGAGGTGCGCCGCCTGGCGCAGTCTGCAGCGCAGGCATCCTCGGAAATCAAGACGCTGATAGAAGTGAGCGCTGGCGAGGTCCGCAACGGCTCCAAACTGGTGAGTCAGGCGGCCGAAACCCTGGTTGATATCCTGGCGGGCGCACAAGAGAGCGCTGGCCTGATCGACTCTATCGCGCAGGCCAACCGCGAACAGTCTTCTGCCCTTGAAGAGGTCTCGGTGGCGGTGCGCCAGCTGGACGAAATGACCCAGCACAACGCAGCTTTGGTGGAACAAACCAACGCCGCGATTGAGCAGACCGAAGCTCAGGCCAGCGAACTCGACCAGATCGTCGACGTGTTCCGAATTGACGCCATCATGGAGCCGCCGGCTAGCCCACGAACACCCGTTAAACCCATCAAACCGGCTAAATCTGCTCAGCGCGTTATGGGCAACACTGCTCTCGCCAAGGACTGGAACGAGTTCTAGGCACCCCGGTTCGCGATCGTCGGTCGCGACGAGCTTGGCGTTCTGGAACGGCCTGGTGGCCAGCGTCGATCGCCCATCTGCGCGCGCAACTTCGGCGCGTTCTAGCCAGCGTGGTCCCCGGTCCACCTGAGAATGTCGTTGCTCGACATGGCTCCGGAAATTCTCGCGACCTCTTTGCCACCCCTGAACATGATCATGGTGGGAATGCCCCGAACGCCGAGCCGCCCCGACAGCTCCTGATTGTCGTCGGAGTTGAGCTTGACGAAGCGAAGCCCGGGTTCGGCCTGCTTTGCGGCCGCCGCAAACTGCGGCCCCATCACCTTGCAGGGGCCGCACCATGGGGCCCACACGTCCACCAGGACCGGGATGTCGGACTTGGCGATGTGCTTTTCGAGGATCGCAGCGGATACGTCCGGCGGTTGACCCTCGAAAAGCTGGTGACCGCATTTGCCGCATTTGCCTGCCGCGAGATCGCTACCTTCCGGAATCCGGTTGGTAGCGCCGCAATGCGAACAGACGATATGGGTCATGTTTCGGTCTTGTCCTGCCTGACGGCCCGGAGCTTGTCGATGCCGAGCACTTGCAGGGCGAGCTTTTCATAGAATGGCTCGGCTGTGCCAGAGCGTATCTTGTGCAGGAAGTACTTCTCGAAGCCGATTTTGGCGGCGTGCACCCACTTGCCCGATGCGGACCAGTTGACGTTGCGGGGCGGGATTTGCGGTTGGGCCACGAAGGCCACGCCGCCATCACCGAAGTCGGCGAGGCAGACGGCGTTCCAGGTGGGGATGGCCGTCGGCTCCCTGCCTGCAACCAGGCTAGCGATGTTTTGCGCAGTAGCGGTAACCATCGACTCGATCATGAACCCCGTCTTGGGGACACCCACCGGCACCGGGGTCTTGCCAACCGGGGGGATGGCGACGCAGACGCCGATTGAGAACACGTCCTTGAATGTCGGATTGCGCTGGTATTGGTCTGCCAAGATGAAGCCGCGAGGATTAGTCAGGCCTTCGATGCCACGCACTGCCGGTACGCCGCGAAAGGCCGGAAGCATCATGGCGTAGACGAATGGGATCTCTTGCGAATGCCGTACGGAGCCGTCGTCTGCTATTTCGCTGAGGAAAGCCTTTTCGTCCTCGAATTTGTCGACCCTGGCATTGGTGACGAAGCGAATGTGACGCTGCCGCATCTCGCTTTCGAGCAGACCCTTGGTATCGCCAACACCGTCGAGGCCCAGATGGCCGATATAGGGCTCCGCGGTGACGAAGGTCATCGGCACCCGGTCGCGCACCTTGGCATCGCGCAGCGCCTTGTCGAGAATGAAGGCGAACTCATAGGCGGGACCATAGCATGACGCGCCCTGTACGGCGCCGATGATGACCGGCCCCGGATTGGCGACCAGCCGATCGAACGCGTCCTTGGCGCCAAGCGCATGGTCGATGTGGCAGACCGATTGCGTTGCCGCGTCCGGACCGAAGCCAGGGATTTCGTCGAACGCGAGTTCGGGGCCGGTGGCGATGACCAGATAGTCGTAGGCGAGTTCCTCGCCGTCTGACAAGGTCACCCGCTTCTGTTCAGGATGCACCCGCTCGGCGCCCTGCGGAAAGAAGTCGATATGGCGCCGCGCGAAAACCTCGACAAGGTCGACCTCGACGTCATCGCGGTTACGCCAGCCCACGGCAACCCATGGATTAGACGGCACGAAGCTGAACTTGGTGCCCTTGTTGACCACCGAAACCCGGTGGCCGATACCCAGCGCATCGCGCAACTCGTAGGCCATAATGGTGCCGCCAAGACCGGCACCCAGAACGACGACGTGAGCCATTTTCTGTTCCTCCTGCCGTACCTTATCGGATGGCCCGTGTTATCTTCTTGACCTAGATCATTATATTGAGCTGCTCGTGGTCCGCCGCAATGGCGCCGCCAAGCGGGACCTGCCGGCAATTGCTCGGCACACAAGATCATCGACGGCCAGGGGCAGGGCAGCTTTTGCCATTGATCTCCTTACTGCAGGGTTGAACGTGACTTGGCGCCGGTGGACCTCCGATGGTGCCAAGCCGGTATTGTCGGCCAGGTGCGTGAAGACGGGGTATGCTATGCCCCCTTCAGCACCGAGGAGAAGGTGTTCGCCGCCATGTAGACAGCAACCACGAGGACCAGACCGGCGAAAGCGACGTTGAGGGCGCCCTTATGCCCGGCAAGGCGAACTGCGGCGCGGCTCCCCAGGAGCCCGCCGACGACACCGCCGGCGACGAACAAAGCCGCAAGTGGCCAGTCGACCAGGCCCGAAAACGCGTAGCTGAGCGCTGTCGTGAGGCCAAATGCCGTTACAGCAACCAGCGAAGATCCGATCGCGTTGAGCATGGTCATCCCGGTGGAT
>NZ_JBDSUA010000050.1:0-4439 GCF_039927955.1 Devosia sp.
CATGCCGAGCAGGCCAGCCAGAAGGCGCGGGCGGTATCGACCGAAGTCGAGGCCAGTGGCGCGGTGATGGTCGAGGCGACGGCGGCGATGGACCGGATTACCACGTCGTCGTCCAAAATCTCCAATATCATCGGGCTGATCGACGATATCGCGTTTCAGACCAATCTTCTGGCGCTGAACGCCTCGGTGGAAGCGGCCCGTGCGGGCGATGCCGGCAAGGGCTTTGCCGTGGTCGCCGTCGAAGTGCGCCGCCTGGCACAATCTGCTGCCAGCGCCTCTTCCGAGGTCAAGGTTTTGATCGAACAGTCGGCCAATGAGGTCAAGGGCGGCACCAAGCTGGTGGCTGATGCCACCGACAAGCTCAACGCCATTCTGGCGGCGGTACAGGAAAACAGCACGCTGATGCAGGGCATTTCCAGCGCCAGCCGCGAACAGGCCTCCTCGATCGATGAAGTCACCATCGCCATCCGCCAGATGGATGAAATGACCCAGCACAACGCCGCTTTGGTGGAACAGACCAACGCCGCCATCGAGCAGACCGAGGCCCAGGCCTCCGAACTCGACCGGATCGTCGATATCTTCACCATCGACGGCACGCGTCAGACGCAGACCGCCCAGGCCCCAGAACAGATCCTGGAAGCACCGCGCAACGGCGTTCGGGTTTTGCAGGACAAGATCAAGGCCGCCGCCAAGACCTATATTAGTCGCGGCAACACGGCGGTAAAAGCCGACTGGGACGAGTTCTGATCCACCGCGCTACAGCAACAAAAAGCCCCGGTTTGCCGGGGCTTTTTTCTTACCAGTTAGTCACCGAGCCATCGCGCCGTTTCAGATGCGGCGCTTCCCAGAACTTGAAGCTCTGCTTGGCGATCAGCGCTTCGTTGACCTCCACACCCAGCCCCGGCAAATCGCAGACCGGATAGACCGACCCCTGCAAGCGCGGCTGCACCGGGAAGAACTCGGAATTATCAAATCCCAGATGGGTCTCCGCCGGCGAAGCACGGGTTTCCAGCCACGAGAAGTTGGCCACCGCAGCGCAGAAATGTACCGTTGCCGCCGTGCACACTGGCCCCAGCGGATTATGCGGCATCATGTCGACGTAATGCGCCTCGCTCCACCCCGCGACTTTCATCGACTCGGTCAGCCCGCCGACATTGCAGACATCGATACGGTTGAACTGATGAATATCGCGCTCGATATAGGGCAGGAACTGCCACTTGCTGGCAAATTCCTCGCCAATGGCAAACGGGATTTCGGTCATCTTGCGCAGCGCTTCATAGGCTTCCGGCGTTTCATCGCGGATCGGCTCTTCGAGGAAATCCAGCGTGCCCGATGGCAGCTTCTGGCAAAAACTCGCCGCTTCCGCCACTGAGAAGCGGTGGTGCAGGTCAATGCCGAGCACCACTTCATCGCCCAGCATTTCGCGCGCCTTGATCAGCCATTTCGCCGTCTTGGCAATGGTCTCGCGCGGCTCGTAGATGTCCTTGTTCTCATGGCCCGAGGGCGACAGGCGCATGGCGTTCCAGCCGTGCTCGATCAGCATTTGTGCCTGTTCGATCATGGCGGGGCCCGGCTCGCCATAGGTCGAAGCAAAGGTGGGGATCACGTCGCGCTGCTTGCCACCCAGCAGTTGGTAAACCGGCACGCCCAGCGCCTTGCCCTTGATGTCATAAAGCGCCAGGTCGATCGCCGAGATCGCCGCCTGCAACACCCGGCCACCCTCGAAATACTGGCTGCGATACAGCTCCTGCCAGATCGCTCCGGCTGCGAACGCATCCTTGCCCAGCAGGAATTCTGTATAGTGTTCGATGGCGCCGACTACCGCCTTTTCGCGGCCCGATAGCCCGCTTTCGCCCCAGCCGAACACACCCTGATCGGTCTCGACCTTGACCAGAAGCTGATTACGGATGCCAACCCAGACCGCATAGGTCTTGATCGCTGTAATCCTGAATATGGTCGCCATGGTTGCGGTCCTTGATGCTGAGTGGCAGGCAAGCTAGGCCAAAGCGCACACGGACTAAAGGCCCGTCACGTCTTCCCCACAGCCCAGCGCAAGGCTAGTCTGCCACCATGGCGTTCACGATCCGGCAGCTGCAATATTTCATCACCGTTGCCGAGGAAGGCACGGTCTCCGGCGCCGCCCAAAGCCTGTCGATCAGCCAGTCGGCCGTCACCGACGCGATCAAGGAACTGGAAAGCGACCTTGGCGTCTCGCTGTTCGAGCGCCATCGCCGCGGGCTGGCGATCACCCACAAGGGTCATCAGTTCTATCGCCATGCCACCCGCATTCTGGCCGATGTCTCCGATGCCCGCCGCAGCTTCGTCGAAGACGATGCGGCGCCCGCTGGCAAACTCAATCTTGGCGTCACCTCGCTGGTCGCCGGTTATGTCCTGTCCGACCTGCTGTCGCGCTACCGCCGTGCCCATCCAGCGGTCGATGTTTCGGCCATCGAGGACAATGGCGATTATCTCGAACACCTGCTGATCGGCGGCGAACTCGACGTGGCGGTGATGGTGATTTCCAATCTGCGCGACCGCGTCGCCTTGCAGGCCGAAATCTTTGAAACCTCGCCCTATCGTCTGTGGCTGCCGCTCGGTCATCGGCTGACCACCGCCGAAATCATCGTCATGACCGATATCGTCTCCGAACCGCTGATCATGCTGACGGTGGACGAAACCGAGGAGAACACCGGCAAGCTGCTGTCGGCGCTGGGCGCCAAGCCGCATGTGGCGTTTCGTACCCGCTCGGTCGAAGCGGTGCGCAGTCTTGTTGCCACCGGGGCAGGCATCGCGCTGCTGCCCGATCTGGTTTATCGGCCTTGGTCGCTGGAAGGCGACCGCATCGAAAGCCGGGACATTTCGGGCGCGCTGCCGGTGGTGCAAGTGGGCATGGTCTGGCGGCGTGGATCGGGCCTGCCCAAGGCGGCGCGCGATTTCATCGGTATCGCCCAGCAGCAGCATCTGGTCCGCGCCAGACCGTGAGCTATCGGAAATTCCGATATTACCCATCGCTCGAATAAATTTGCGATTGTTAATGAGTGCAATACGCTCCGGTTAGGGACCGGCTGCGCGTTGGCGTGGCCGCCGAAGCAAGGAGAGTTTGATGACATCCATTTTGAGGATCGGCGCGGCCTTGACGATAGCGGTGGCCATGAACGGGGCGGTTCTGGCGCAGGAAATGACGACCGTTGGGGCTGGCGAAGGCGCTGTCAGCATCGTTGCCTGGCCCGGCTATATCGAGCGGGGCGACAGCGACAAGGGCTACGACTGGGTCACGGGCTTCGAAAAAGACACCGGTTGCATGGTTTCGGTCAAGACGGCCGCCACCTCCGACGAAATGGTGACGCTGATGAACGGCGGCGGCTTCGATCTGGTCACCGCCTCCGGCGACGCCTCCCTCCGCCTGATCGCGGGCAAAAAGGTGGTGCCGGTCAATACCGACCTGATCCCCAGCTTCAAGACCGTCGATGAACGCCTGCAAGGCGGCGTCTGGTTTACCCAGGATGGCAAGCATTATGGCGTGCCCTACCAATGGGGCCCCAACGTTCTGATGTATAATACCGACACCTTCAAGGAAGCGCCGACCAGCTGGAACGTCGTCTTTGAAAAGATGGACCTGCCCGACGGCAAATCCAACGAAGGCCGCGTGCAGGCCTATGATGGCCCGATCTATATCGCTGACGCCGCCAATTACCTGATGGCGCACAAGCCCGAACTGGGCATCAAGGACCCCTACGAGCTCAACGAAACCCAGTATGCTGCGGTGCTCGAACTGCTCAAGGGCCAGCGCGCGCTGGTCAGCCGCTACTGGCATGACGCTGCCGTGCAGGTCGATGACTTCAAGACCGAAGGCATGGTTGCGTCCGGCTCATGGCCCTATCAGGTCAACGCGCTGCAGCTTGAAAAGGCGCCGATCGCCTCCACCATTCCGTCGGAAGGCGCCACCGGCTGGGCCGACACCACCATGCTCGCCGCCAACGCTGCGCATCCCAACTGCGCCTATATGTGGATGGAACATTCGCTCTCTCCCAAGGTGCAAGGCGACGTCGCCGCCTGGTTCGGCTCCGTGCCGGTGGTTCCTGCTGCCTGCAAGGGCAACGAACTGCTCACCGATACCGGCTGCGCTACCAACGGCTTCGACAATTTCGACAAGATCAAGTTCTGGAAGACCCCGATCGGCAAGTGCGAAACCCAGGCGGAGTGCGTGCCCTATTCGCGCTGGGTCAGCGACTATATTGGTGTGCTGGGCGGGAATTAGCGGTCTGCAAACTGGAGGTGCGGTGAACTCACCCCCTCCCTGACCCCCCCCCCGCAAGGGGGGACTGTTCACTTTGGACTCAGTTTGAGATTTCGGTTGAAGAACAGGGCAAGTGTCACGTCGAGCATCTGAAGTGTTTTGGAGGCGCGTTTGGATCGGCGGGTGAACCGGGCCAGGTTGT
>NZ_JBDSUA010000051.1:0-4467 GCF_039927955.1 Devosia sp.
GGCCGAAGTCGAGGCGTTTCTGGCCGCTCACTAGCCGTGATTGATCATCACATGGCGCACGGCGGTGTAATCCTCCAGCGCATAGACCGACATGTCCTTGCCGTAGCCGGACTGTTTCAGGCCACCGTGGGGCATTTCATTGACCAGCATGAAGTGGGTGTTGATCCAGGTGCAGCCATATTGCAGGGCGGCGGCGGTCTGCATGGCCTTGGTGATGTCCTTGGTCCACACCGATGAGGCCAGGCCGTAGTCGCTGTCATTGGCCCAGGCGATGGCGTCTTCGGGTTCGCTGAACCGCGTGATCGAGACCACTGGCCCGAACACTTCGCGGCGGACGATTTCGTCGGTTTGCAGCGCACCGGCGACGATGGTGGGTTCGTAGTAAAAGCCCTTGTCGCCCGCCATGTGGCCGCCGGTGGTGATCTGGATATGCGGCAATTCGCTGGCGCGTTCGACAAAGCTCGCCACCCGGTCGCGCTGGCGGCGCGAGATCAGCGGGCCGATGTCGTTGTCGGCGTCATTGGCCAGATTGTACTTGATCGAGGACACGGCGGAGCTGAGATCGGCCACCAGCCTGTCGTGAATTTTCGGGCCGGCATAGATGCGGCAAGCGGCAGTGCAATCCTGTCCCGCATTGTAAAAGCCGAAGGCCTTGAGGCCGTTGACCACGGCATCCAGATCGGCGTCGTCATAGACGATAACCGGGGCTTTGCCGCCGAGTTCGAGATGGGTGCGTTTCACCGATTTGGCGGCGGCTTCGAGCACTTTCTTGCCGGTGGAGACATCGCCGGTAATCGAGATCATGTTGATTTTGGGATGGTTGATCAGCGCATTGCCGACAGTGGCGCCGCGCCCCAGAATGACGTTGACCACGCCTTCGGGCAGGATATCGGCGAAGATTTTGGCCAGTTTCAGCGCGGTCAGCGGCGTCTGTTCCGAGGGCTTGAACACCACCGTGTTGCCGCCGGCAATGGCGGGGGCGAGTTTCCACGCCATCATCATCAGCGGATAATTCCACGGCGCGATGGAGCCGACGATGCCGATGGCGTCGCGGCGGATCATCGAGGTGTGGCCGGGCAGATATTCTCCTGCAACCGTCGCGGTCATATTGCGGACGGCGCCGGCAAAGAAACGCCAGCAATCGACGATGGCGGGGATTTCATCATTGAGCACGGCGTTGATCGGCTTGCCGCAGTTGAGCGCTTCGAGTGCCGCGAAGCCTGCTGCATCGGCTTCGATGGCGTTGGCGATGCGCAGCAGATAGCTGGAGCGTTGACCCGGCGTGGTGCGCGACCAGGTCTTGAACGCGCGCTCGGCGGCGGCGACGGCGCGGTCGAGCTGGTCGGTCGAGGCCTCGGGAACGCCTTTGATCAGTTCGCCAGTGCGCGGATTGAGCACCTGCTCCTCGGTTTCGGTGCCGGTTTCAAAATTCGCGCCGATCAGCATGTCGATGTTCATTGGTTTTGCTCCCTAAAGCTTATGCGGTGCGTATGACTGACCCCCACCCCTGTCCCCTCGATCTGGTCGCCATCGCGGGTCAGGTAAAAAGCCCCCAGGATCGGCAAAAACGTCACCAGCACCACAACCATCGCCACCACATTGGTGACCGGGCGCTGGCGCGGGCGGATCAGTTCTTCGAGCATCCACAGCGGCAGGGTTTGTTGCTGCCCGGCGGTAAAGGTGGTGACGATGACTTCGTCAAAGCTCAGCGCAAAGGCCAGCATGCCACCCGCCAGAAGCGCGGTGCCGATATTGGGCAGGATGACGTGGCGGAAAGTCTGGAAGCCGTCAGCACCCAGATCCATCGAGGCTTCGATCAGCGAACCCGAGGTGCGGCGGAAGCGGGCGACGGCGTTGTTATAGACCACCACGATGCAGAACGTGGCGTGGCCCAGAACGATGGTCCAGAACGAAAACGGGATTTCGAACAGATTGAACGCCGAGCGCAAGGCGATACCGGTGACGATGCCGGGCAGTGCGATGGGCAGGATGACCAGTAGCGAAATCACCTCGCGGCCAAAGAACTTGCTGCCGGAAACAGCGGCGGCGCAGAGCGTGCCGAGGATCAAGGCGATCAGCGTAGAGATCGCGGCAACCTGCACCGAAAGGGTGATTGCCGCCCACACATCCGGCCTGCCCCAGGCGACGGCGAACCATTTGAGTGTCAGTCCTGGCGGCGGCCACTGGAAGCTCTTTTCCTCCGTGGTGAAGGCATAAACAAAGATCAGCAGCAGCGGCAGCAGCAGGAAGGCCAACCCGGCCCCGGCGGCGAGCTTGAGTGGCAGCGAAGCGCGGGGCGCATCAGAGCGCATCGAAGGCCCCCATCTTGCGTGCGCCCCAGAGGTAGATGCCCATGATGACGATGGGCACCACGGTAAAGGCGGCGGCGAGTGGTATATTGCCGGCGGTGCCCTGCTGGGCATAGACGGCCTGGCCGATGAACAGGCGCGATGAGCCAACGATCTGGGGAATGATGTAGTCGCCCAGCGTCAGCGAGAAGGTGAAGATGGAGCCGGCGACGATGCCGGGCAATGCCAGCGGGAAAATCACGTGACGAAAGGTCTTGAGCGGCGAGGCGCCCAGATCGGCCGAGGCATCGATCAGGTTGGCGGGCACCCGTTCGATCGAGGCCTGGATCGGCAGGATCATGTAAGGCAGCCAGACATAGGTGAACACCAGGAACGTGCCGACATAGCTGACCGAGAGCGAATTGCCGCCGATGACGGGGATCGACAGGACGGCATCGAGCACCGGGGTCAGGTGCAACTGCTCGAACACCCAGTTGAAAATGCCCTCCTTGGCAAGGATCAGTTTCCAGGCATAGACCTTGACCAGATAGCTCGACCACAGTGGCAGCATGACGCCGAGATAGAACACCGCCTTCCATTTGCCCCGGGCATAGCGCGCCGCGACCTAGGCGATGGGAAAGGCAATGACGGCCGATGCGACGGTGACCACGGCGGCCATCAGCACGGTGCGGAGGATGATGTCGGCGTTTTGCGACTTGAACAGCTCGCCATAAGTCCTGAGCGTGAACTCCTGCACGACAAGCCCAGAGAAATCATCGATCGAGAAAAAGCTCTGCAGCAGCAGGGCAAACAGCGAGCCAAGATAGATAATGCCCAGCCACAATGCAGCCGGCGTCAGCAGCAGGATGATCAGCAGGTTCGGCCGGCGCCAGAGCGTGTCGGAGACGCTGCCGAGCCAGCCGCGGTGATTGGCGAGGATGGCGGACTCGGTGCTCACACGCCGGGCTCCATCAGGTGCAGCGCGGATTTGTCGAAGCTGAGGCCGACCTTGGAACCGAGCGCCGGAATGGTGTTGCTGGCCGGAACCACGGCGTGCAGATGGGTGCCGTTGCAGGACAGCGCCAGCCGCACGCTGGGGCCGAGATAGTTCATGGCGGTGAGGGTGGCCGTGAGTTGGCCTGTTGCCGGGTCAGTTAGCGAGACGGCTTCCGGACGCAGGCTGGCGAAGCGGTTTTCGCCGGTCAGCGGGGCGACGAATTCGGGCGACAGCACGTTGGATGAGCCAACGAAATCGGCGACGAAGCGGGTTTGCGGGCGCTGGTAGATATCCTGCGGGGTGCCGATCTGCTGCACCTTGCCGTCGTTGAACACCGCGACGCGGTCCGCCATCGACAAGGCCTCGCCCTGATCGTGGGTGACGAAAATGAAGGTGATGCCGAGGGTGCGTTGCAGCACCTTGAGTTCGTCCTGCATCGACTCGCGCAGCTTCAGATCCAGCGCCCCCAGCGGCTCATCGAGCAGCAGCACCTTGGGCTGGTTGACGATGGCGCGGGCCAGAGCGACGCGCTGGCGCTGGCCACCTGAAAGCTGGCCGGGGCGGCGATTGCCGTAGGTGCCGAGCTTGACCAGTTCGAGCGCCTTGCCGGCCTCCCGCAGCCGGTCAGCCTTGGGCACTTTGCGCAGCATCAGCGAATAGGCAACGTTTTCGATGACGTTCATATGCGGGAACAGGGCGTAATCCTGGAACACCGTGTTGACGTTGCGGCGGTAGGGTGGCACGCCCTCGGCGGTTTCCCCGAAGATTTCGATGTGGCCAGAGGTGGGTTGTTCGAAGCCCGCGATGACGCGCAGACAGGTGGTCTTGCCGGAGCCGGAAGGGCCGAGCATGGCGAAGAACTCGCCCGGCGCGATGTCCAGATCAACCGCGTCCATGGCTTTGACGCTGCCGAAATGGCGGGAGACCTGTTGGAGCGATACGGCTGAGGTCATGCGTAATATCCAGCTCGCCCAAGACCCCCCTCCCTTCCCTCCCCGCAAGGGGGAGGGTGAAGCCGGTGGGTTGAATAGACTGTGCAAAATGCACCGAAGTCACCCTCCCCACAAGGGGGAACTGTTTACCTACGATCCTTTTTGGATTCTTGTGCTGTGCAAGTGATTTGCTCAGGAGGATGGGATGGATTGTCCCCGGTGTGGTGGTGCGCATCTGATCAGGCGCGGT
>NZ_JBDSUA010000052.1:0-30867 GCF_039927955.1 Devosia sp.
GACCGCCGCACCCGCCCGTCCGGCCGAGGCGGCTGGCGTGAACGATCACGACTCCGACGACCTTCCCGCGGCTGCTCCGGCTCCTGCTGGCATGGGCGCCGTAGTCGACAAGTCTGCCTGAACAAGCAAACCACAGGTCTCGACCGGCCCTCGCAAACGGCCGGGATCTGTTGCCAACTGGCGGTCCGACGCCGGCAGCCACGTTTCCGCCTGGCCCCAGAAGGTGCCACGTTGCGCCGCAATCCCCCAACTGCGCATCCTAAAGTCCGCGCGGCAAGCACGCCGCCCCGGCGCTTTCGCTTACCTAAAATCCTGCCCCGCATTGACTTGGTTCGTCCCAGCGGCCAATGACAATCCAAAGTGCAAAAGGCCCCGCCCATGTCCGTCGATCAGCTCTCCGCCCCGCTCACCAAGGATCAGGCCTATAAGCTGGTCGATGCCGTGATGGAGCGCGATGATCTGGCGCTGACCGCTTCGGCCCATGAGAACGAGGCGACCGGCGAATGGTTTTTCGAGGCGACCTGCGATAGCCCGCCGGATCTGGCGGCGTTTGTCGAACTGGCGCGCACCACGCTGGGCGGCGCTGTAGACTTTTCGGTCGCCCCGATCGATCCGTCGATCAACTGGGTCGCCCGCTCGCTCGAAGGCCTGCCTCCAGTCATCGCCGGCGGCTTTTACGTCTATGGCAGCCACGAAACCGGTCCAATCCCGTCCGGCCTGACGGCGATGAAGATCGATGCGGCCCAGGCCTTTGGCACTGGCCACCACGAAACCACCACGGGGTGCCTCGAAGCCATCAACATGGTGCTCAAGCGCACCCGCCCGCAACGCATGCTCGACGTCGGCACCGGCACTGGCGTGCTGGCCATCGCGCTGGCCAAGCGGTTGAAAACGCAGGTCATCGCCAGCGATATCGACCCGATTTCGGTGAAAACCACCGCCGAGAATGCCGCCCAGAACGGCGTCGGCAAATATATCATTCCCATCGAGGCCACCGGGGTCAATCACCTGACCATCAATCGCGCCGCGCCCTATGATCTGGTGGTGGCCAATATTCTGGCCGGTCCGCTGACCGCCCTCGCCCCCGCCATGGGCCGCATCGTGCAGCCCGGCGCGGCTATTATCCTGTCAGGCATCCTGCAGCGCCAGGCGCCCAGCGTCATCGCCGCATATTCGCGGCAGGGCATGGTGCTGGTGCAAAAGCTGCAGCGCAAGGATTGGACCACGCTGCTGCTGGAAAAGCGCTGAGAAAGAGCACAAAATAAAATCCCCGAAGCAAGCTCCGGGGATCACAAGGCGATCGTCAGCAGTAATGCAGCGGCCTGTTACGGACGCTTGGTGAATGCGCCGATCAGCTGATGCTGCATGCGATAGCTGACCTGGCGGCTCGATTCGCGGCCACGGGCGTCGATGACGGACCCAAGGGCTTTGCGGAAGTCGTTTTTGCTTTCAGTCATTTCAATCTCCATGCACTTTGATGCCGCTCTATATCCAGCGACACGATCTATTTAGGCTGATGCGGAACCTTTGGTTAGCCCTGATGGGACAATCCAGCCATGCCATGACAGCAGGGCGAATTACGATTTCGTTAATGCCTGCGTCAGAATCGGCTGTCACGGGACTGTCGCAATGCAGGTTTTGCATGGCTCCTTTAACCGGTTACACTGAAACCAACAGCGGCCCTCACTTGAGTTTTTCATGACCAGCCAGTCCTTTCCGCCCGCGATCTTCCAGAGTTTTTCCGAAACCGCCGACCCGAAAAACGTCGCGCCGCGCGTCGCCGCCCTGCGTGCAGAACTCACCAAGGCCAAGCTGGACGCGTTTCTGATCCCGCGGGCTGATGCGCATCGCGGCGAATCGGTGCCCCCCGGCGAAGCGCGGCTGGCCTATGTCACCGGCTTCACCGGCTCGGCGGGCATTGCCATTGTCGGGGTGGAAAAGGCCGGGCTGTTCATCGACAGCCGCTACACGCTGCAGGCGCCGGCCCAGACCGACACCACCCTGGTCACCATCCATGAAACCCTGCAGGGCGGACTTTCCGCCGAGATCGGCAATTACGTGCGGGAGGGCGGCAAGATCGGTTACGACGCTTGGCTGCATACGCCGGGCGAAATCAAGGATTTGACTGAAAAGCTGGCAGGCAAGGCCACGCTGGTTGCTTCACCCAATCTGGTCGACGCCATCTGGCCCGACCGTCCGGGCGCGCCGGTTTCGACCATCGAATTTCTCGGCGACAATCGCGCCGGCAAGGCCACCAGCGCCAAGATTGCCGATCTGCAGGCGGCGCTGCTGGCCGACAAGGCCGATGCCACTGTGCTCACCCTGCCCGAATCGATTTGCTGGCTGCTCAACATGCGCGGCCGCGACGTGCCCAACACGCCGTTCGTGCTGGGCTTTGCCATCGTGCCCAGCAGCGGCCTGCCGGTGCTCTATCTCGATGCCGCCAAGATCACGCCTGAACTGGTCAACCGGCTTCAGGGCATCGCCATCGTTGCCGATGCCAAAACGCTGACGCCGGCCTTGACCGCACTGGGTGGCAAAACCGTGCTTATCGATCCGGCCAGCGCCCCAGAGGCGATTGCCAAGGCCCTCACCACCGCCGGCGCCAAGCTGCTGGAAAAGCGCGATCCGGTGCTGCTGCCCAAATCGCGCAAGAACGACGCCGAAATTTCCGGCATGCGCGAAGCCCACAAGCTGGACGCCATTGCGCTGGCCAAATTCCTGCACTGGTTTGACCAGCAAGCGCCAGCCGGCACGCTGACCGAAATCGGCATCGTCACCGCGCTTGAGGCGTTCCGGCGAGAGGAAGAGACCTGCGTCGATGCCAGTTTCGACACCATTTCCGGTGCCGGGGCCAATGGAGCCATTGTGCATTATCGTGTTACCACCAAGACCGACCGCGCACTCGCCTCTGGCGAAATCATGCTGCTCGATAGCGGCGCGCAATATCTGAGCGGCACCACCGACATCACCCGCACCATGTCGACCGGCGCATCGACGCCGGAACAGCGCGACCGCTTTACCCGTGTGCTCAAGGGAATGATCGGCATCGCCACCGCCCGCTTCCCCAAAGGCACCTCGGGCGCGCAACTGGATACGCTGGCGCGCCAGCATCTATGGCAGATCGGCCAGACCTATACCCACGGCACTGGCCACGGCGTTGGGGCATTCCTGTCGGTGCATGAAGGTCCGACGGGCATTTCGCCGCGCTATACGCTGCCACTGGAGGCCGGAATGATCCTCTCCAATGAGCCGGGCTTTTACAAAGCCGGCGAATACGGCATCCGCATCGAAAACCTGATCGTCGTGCAGCAAAGCCCGGTCGCAGCGAGTTATCTTGATTTCGAAACCCTGACACTGGTGCCGATCGATACGCGCCTGATCGACACTACCCTGCTCGTGCCCGCCGAACGCGATTGGCTCAATGCCTATCACGCCCGCGTCTGGACCGAGATCGGGCCGCTGGTCACCGGCCCGGTGCGCAACTGGCTGAAGCTGGCGACGGCGCCAATAGGCTAAAAGCCCTGCGGATCATACGTCAGCACCCAGGACAGCAGCCAATGTTCGTCATGGCCGACGGAGGCGACGTCGTCGACTTTCCAGCCGGCATCGCCATCCTGCACCAGCGCAATGCTGAGCAGGCGGGGCTGGTCGAAATTGTGGTAGCTGACATTGATCAGCGCCGTATCGCCGATCTGGGTTGGCTCGCCGATGACGAGGCCGGAGATCAACGCGCTTTTATCGGGTAGGAACGGATTAAGCGGCGCTGCCGGTGGCACATTGTCGACCGCCGTGGTCGACGCGCTTTCGGCAATGGCGCTTTCCTGATGCTGGGCGACAAGGCCGGCCAGCCGCACCGAATAGAACTGGGCCGGATCTGGCGGGAACTGGCCCGGCTGATAGGCGGCATAGATCGCCGTCACCAAAGCCTTGGGGTCGGGATAGGTTTCGGCGGCATGGCCGGTAGAAACCAGAGCCGGCAGAACCAGCAGAACCAGCAGTGCCGGTAGCAATTTTCGCATCGAGTCTGCCCTCATTCTCGATCCAGACCTTGCTTGGCAGCGGCGGCGCAAATTTGCCCGGCGCGTGGCAGGATTGCGGCGACCGGCTTAAAGTTTGGTAACCCGGCCGCCCGCAGAGCTATTCGGCTTCGCCGCCATTGTTGAAAATCTCGACCAGCGAATATTGTACATCGCCATCGGTGGAGACGACATCATCGATTTTCCAGCCACCTTCATTGACCAGATCATAGACCAGCACGGTGGGCGTATCGAAGTTGTTGAAGGTGACCTGCACCTTGGCCGTGTCACCTGAAATCTTGGCTTTGCCGATCTTGAAGTCGGTCAGCGTCCAATCCTGGCCATTGATGAAGGGATCAAAATCCAGCGCGCCCATTTCGCCTTCAGGCGTTGCCGCTGCATCGGCATCGTACAGCGCCTGCAACGCCTGCGAGCGGAACGATTCTTCGTCTTCTGGAATACTATTGGCCAGATAGGGCGCGTAAAACGCGTTCAGCATCGCCTCGGGCGTATCGTAGCTTGCCGCCATCGCCGCCGAGGAAAAGCTCAGCACCAGTGCTGCAACAATAGTCATCAAACGCATCGGTTTCTCCCAAACCATCAGTTCATCAGCGGGTCGGTGGCCAGCAATTCGCTGAGGCGCCAGCCTGCCCCCTCGCTGTCGTCATCGATATGAATATCATCGACCTTCCAGCCATTCGCCTGTTTTATCAGGTCATAATGCAAAACCTGGTGCTGCAAGGCGGTGAGCGTCACATCGCCAGTGGCGTGGACCCCCTCTACAACCGGCTCGCCCACCGTGGCCTTGAGACCTGCCGGGTCCTGCGAATTGCTGAGCGGATCAAAGTCCAGCGCATCCTCTTCCCCGGCTGCAATGCGCGCGTCATTGGCGTTCATCAGCGCCATCAGGCTATCGGAGAAGTAATTGGCATAAGGCGGGTCCTCGCCTTTTTCCAGCCGCGTATAAATATCACGCAACAACACCTTGGGATTGTCGAAGTCCTCGGCCATTGCCGGCATGGCCAACAGGATCAGGCCGATCAGTCCCATCCATATCCGCATGCTCGCCTCCCTAGTTGAACCAGAATGCATAGGCCCACAGATTATCGCCAAAGACCGCGTTGGCCGCAGCGAATGACTGCGCATTGGCGATGGCGCCATCACGCAGGAACGGCAGCGCCCCATAGCCGGTGAACAGCATCACCA
This sequence comes from Devosia sp., assembly GCF_039927955.1. Classification (GTDB taxonomy): domain Bacteria; phylum Pseudomonadota; class Alphaproteobacteria; order Rhizobiales; family Devosiaceae; genus Devosia. The sequence goes on from NZ_JBDSUA010000052.1 coordinate 5,226, forward strand.
GATCGGTCTCGGTCGCCGTCTCGAAATAGGCCTTGAGATCAAAGCCCTGCTTGAACCGCCAGTGCGGGATCAGCAGCTTGCCGTCGAGAACCTGGTCGGCCGTATCAAGCGTCGCCATCCAGGCGGTGACCGTCTCGTCGGTTACCCTGGTTTCCGGGGCAAGCGAGGTCTGCTTCGGCGATGGCACCAGTTCGCGGTTGTCATCGGTCTCGGCCAGAATGGCCTGCCAGTTCTGGCGCGATAACGCGGTGATCGATTTGAGTCGCGCTAGCACCCCGGCCATCCGCTCGGGCTCGATCACCTTGAAATTGAGGTTGTGCAGGGCCGCGATCACATCGGCGATGCCGCTATCGCTGGTTGGATCGACAAACAGCGAACCGGCATGATCGAACCCCTGCATCGGCAACCCGGCCTTGGGAAAAATCCGGTGGAAATAGGTGTTCACCAGCGGTTCGAAATCATGGGCCAGCAGGAAATCGGCCTGCACCGCCAGAACCTGCGAATACCCCGCCAGCCACAGCGCGTCGGCCCGGTCCAGACCCACGGTAGAATCGAGCTTGTGCTTGTTCTTGATCTTGCCGGAGGGCGGCGGCTCGTCGATCTGCGGCGGCATGTCGGCGTTAAAATTCATCAACGGTGCCAGATAGTTGCCAAGGCTTTCAGACTCTTCCGCTTTGCCATCACCGTCAAGATCGATACGGATCAGCAGGGGGTCGATGGTGGTGACATAATCCCCCGACGCGCCGCCTGCTTCCAGCAACACCTTGGCCGCATCCATCTTCTGCACAAACCGGCTGAGCACAGTCCGGAACGCCGCGTAGGTCAGCTTTTCCGGATCAGGATTGGCCGGCTCGGCAGCCGGCCCGCCGCCACCGAAAAACATCGCGGCAAAACTGGTATCGGGCGCCGTGGCGCCATAGCGATAGAGGTCCTGCACCAGCCCCTCTAGGCCCAGCGACAGAGTGAGCACCCCCTGCCCGAACTGAGCCTCGGTATCATCGGCTGGAAATTGCGCCAGCTTGGCAAGGCCGGCTTCAAACTTGCCAGCATAAAGGCTGTCGCGCAGCAGGTCGCCAGCTTCGCTTGCATGGGTCGAGATCGGCAGTGCGGCAAGGCACGCAGCCAGTCCAAGCGTCAGAATGCGCATGCGTCCCCCTCGCGCCTGTGGCGCTGCTATTTGGCGATCAGCTCAAACCATTGATCCTCGGTGATCACCAATACGCCGGCCTCCTCGGCCTTTTTCAGCTTCGATCCGGCACCGGGCCCGGCGACCAGAATATCGGTGGCCGCCGAAACCGATCCGGCAACCTTGGCCCCCAGCCGTTCGGCCATAGCCTTGGCCTCCGATCGTGACATTTTTTCGAGCGAACCGGTGAACACCACGGTTTTTCCCGCCACTTCGCTGGTGGCCGAGACATTAAGCACATAGGGCTTGGGATGCACCTGCAGCAACAGCGCATCCAGCACGTCGTCATTGCGCTCATTGCCGAAGAAATCGACCAGCGCCTCGATCACTGTACTGCCAATGCCATCCACCGACGGGAACGCCGCCTGCGGGTCTTCGGCCCTGGCGGTTTCCTTGCCGACCCGAACCAGTTCCTCGATGGTCGAGAACGTCCGCGCCAGCACCGCGCCGGTAGTTTCGCCGATATGGCGGATACCCAGCGCAAAAATGAACCGATCCAGTTCCGGCTCACGCCGCGCGTCGATGGCGGCAAACAGCTTGTCGAGGCCCTCGTAATTGCGGTCTTCGACGCCACGCATAGTCTTGCGCGTCTTGCCCGACGCTGCTTCGCGCACTTTTGCCTGTTCCTCGCGGCGCTCGGCCAGCGCCCGTTGCACATCGGCGCGACGATCCTTGAGGGTAAATATATCGGCGGCGGTTTTGACCAGCCCGGCATTGAAGAACAGGTCGATGTTTTCCGCTCCCAGCCCTTCGATATCCATCGCCCCGCGCGACACGAAATGGCGCAGCCGCTCGACCGCCTGCGCCGCGCAGATCAATTCGCCGGTGCAACGGCGGCGCGAGTCCTCCTTGCCGGTCTTTTCATTGAGTTCGCGCGTCGCCGGCGAACCACAGACCGGGCAGACATGCGGAAATTCATACGGCACAGCATCCGCAGGACGTTTCTCCAGCAGCACGCGGACGATCTGCGGAATGACGTCGCCAGCACGCTGGATGACTACCGTATCGCCGATGCGTACATCGATCGGCTCATCGCCCCGTATGGGCAGCCCGGTGCTGTCCACGCCCTTGATATAGTCCTCGTTATGCAGCGTGACGTTTTCCACCACCACACCACCCACGGTCACCGGCGCCAGCCGCGCCACAGGAGCCAGCGTGCCGGTGCGACCAACCTGGATATCGATCTTCTTGACCACCGTAGTGGCCTGCTCGGCCGGAAACTTGTGGGCAATGGCCCAGCGCGGCTCGCTGGTCACGAAGCCCCAGCGGCGCTGCAGGTCGAGCTGGTCGACCTTATAGACCACGCCGTCGATATCGTAGCCCAGCGAGGCGCGCTGCGCTTCGATCAGCTTGTAGCGCTCGATCAGTTCCTCGACCGATTTGGCCCGCACCATCAGCGGGCTGACCTTGAAGCCCCACTCGGCGAACTTCTGCACGGCATCATACTGGGTCGGCGCCGGGTCCTGGGTGGTAAAGCCCCAGGCATAGGCGAAGAACTTGAGATTGCGGCTGGCGGTGATCGAGGCGTCCTTCTGGCGCAGCGACCCGGCAGCGGTATTGCGCGGATTGACATAATCTTGCCCCCCTGCCGCGGCCGAGCGCGCCTTGAGCGCCTGAAACTCGGCATAGGACATATAGACCTCGCCCCGGATTTCGATGGTCTGCGGCCAGCCCGAGCCTGTGAGCTGGTGCGGAATATCGGTGATAGTTTTAAGATTGGCGGTGATGTCCTCGCCCACCGTCCCGTCCCCGCGCGTCGCGCCGCGCACGAATACGCCGTTTTCATAGAGCAGCGACGCCGACAACCCGTCGATCTTGGGCTCGGCGGTGAAGCTGATCTCCAGGTCCTTGTCACGCTCGAAAAAGCGTTGGCCGCGCTGGATGAAATCCACCACGTCCTGATCGGTATAGGCCTTGGCAAGGCTCAGCATCGGCACCGCATGGCGGACCTTGGCAAAGCCTTCGGCAGGCGCAGCACCCACCGATTGCGACGGGCTGTCGTCGCGCACCAGATTGGGAAACAGCTCTTCAAGCGCGCCATTGCGGATGCGCAGCGCATCATACTCGGCGTCGGTCAGGTCAGGCGCGTCGTTCTGGTGATAGGCGATATCGGCCTGCGCAATGGCCTCAGCCAGTCGCGCCAGTTCGATGCGCGCCTCGTCCTCGCTCAAATCCCCGATTGGCTTGTTCGAAAAGTCGGTCACGATAACGCTCACACTGTTTGGTAGTCTGTCGCAGCGGCGGCTAGTACACGTCGCTCATCAGCTTGGAGGCCGCTGCGCGCGCCTCCTCGGTTACCGTCGCACCCGCCAGCATGCGTGCAACTTCCTCACGCCGCGCGGGCGCATCGAGCGGTTTGACATGGGTACGCACGAACGCGCCCTCATTGACCGCCTGCTTTTCGATCAGCAGATGCCGCTGCGCCCGTGCCGCCACCTGTGGCGCATGCGTCACCGCCAACACCTGGACCTTGTCAGCCAATCGCGCCAGCCGCCGCCCGATGGCATCGGCCACCGCCCCACCAACGCCGGTGTCGATTTCGTCAAAGATCAAAACCGGCGCCGAACCACGATCCGCCAGCACCACCTTGAGCGCCAACAAGAACCGGGACAATTCGCCGCCCGACGCGACCTTGAGCAGCGGCCCTGCCGCGGTGCCGGGATTGGTCTGCACATGAAAGGCAATCTGGTCGAAGCCGGAACTGGCCACCTTGGTCGGATCGATCTGGTGATCGACGATGAATTTGGCCGCGCCGAGCTTGAGATCTGGCAGTTCCAGCCCGACCGCCTTGCCCAGCGCCAGCGCGGATTTGGCCCGCGCCTCGCTCAGGCCCTTGGCCAGGGTTTTATACTTCTCCATCGCCTTGGCCGCCGCAGCTTCCAGCGCCTCCAGCCGGCTTTCCCCGCTTTGCAGCATGTCGAGATCGGCTCGATAACGCCCCAGAACCTCGGCCAGCCCGTCGCAACTGGTCTGGTGCTTGCGAGCGGCAGCGCGCAGGGCAAACAGCCGTTCCTCTACCCGTTCCAGTTCGGCCGGATCATAAGCCATCTCGCGCTTCAGCGCCTCGAGCGCATCCGATGTCGTGTCCAGCGCCACCAGCGTTGCGTCCAGGCCATCAACGATGGGCTGGAACAACACCGCACCGCCATCGATCTTGCGCATCAGGCGGCGCATCAAGCTGGACAGCGCCGGTCCGGGCGCCGTGGCGCCGTTGAGCAATTCATCGGTTTCGGCAACATCGGATGCCGATTTTTCGATCTGCATCAACACCTGCCGGCGTTCGGCCAATTCGTCTTCTTCGCCCGCGACAGGCGCCAGCAGCGCCAGTTCATCGACGGTGTGCCGCGCATAGTCTTCCTTGGCCAAGGCGCCAGCGACCAGCGCCTTCTGGTCAGTAACCGCTTCCAGTGCGTCGACCAGGTCCTGCCAGGTGTCGCGCAAGGCCTGCCCCTTGGCCTCCAGACCGCCAAAGGCATCCAGCGCCGCGCGGTGCGTTGCGACATCGACCAGCGCCCGGTCATCGTGCTGGCCGTGGATTTCCACCACCTGCGAGCCGATCCGCTGCAACAGCGCCGCCGACACCGGCTGGTCATTGATGAAAGCCCGCGTCCGCCCATCGGCAAACTGGACGCGGCGCAGAATGATGTCTTCATCATCGGGAATGGCATTGTCGCGCAACGCGGCGCGCGCCGGATGATCGGCCGCCAGTTGCAACACCGCCACCACCTGCCCGCTGTCATGGCCACTGCGCACCAGCGACGCATCGCCGCGCCCACCCAGCGCCAGGGTCAGGGCGTCGAGCAGGATGGACTTGCCGGCGCCGGTCTCGCCGGTCAGCACGGTCATGCCCTTGTCGAGCGCGAGATCGAGCTGATCGATCAGGACGATATTCCGAACGGAAAGCGCATTCAGCATTCCGGAGTGATCCTAAGCCAGTTGTTCGTCCGCACCGGACTTGGTTGTAACCACTGCATCAGGCCGACGAAAGCCGGAAACCGGCGGGCGCACAGCATTCGGACACGGACCGACCAAAGAGTTCGGGTGCGCCAGCAAGCTAGCGCACCCGTGAACAAACAAGCAACAAAATATTGCGTTATTTCTTGATCTGTGCCGCCAGCGGGCTGCCTGGGGCTACTTCGGGCGACAGGCCCTGCTTGGCCAGCAAATCGAACGCTTCCTTATACCAGGAGCTCGACGGGTAATTGTTGCCAAGCACCGCGGCGGCAGTGCGCGCTTCGCTGATCAGGCCAAGCGACAGATTGGCTTCAGTCAGGCGGAACAGCGCTTCTTCGATATGGGTCGAGGTCTGATACTGCTCGACCACGGTGCGGAACCGGTTGATCGCTGCAGCATACTGCCCATTGCCCAGATAGTAGCGGCCAACCGACATTTCCTTGCCGGCGAGCTGGTCATAGGCAACGATCAGCTTTTCCTTGGCGTCCTTGGCATAGTCGGACTTCGGATAATTGTTGATCAGCAGGCTGAAGGTCTCGATTGCGTCCTTGGACAACTGCTGGTCGCGGGTGATGTCCTTGATCTGGTTGAAGTAGGACATGCCCTTCAGATACAGCACATAGGGCACATCCTTGCCCGACGGATAGACCGCCATGAAGCGATCGGCCGCCAGAATGGACTGGTCGAACTTGCCGACCTGGTAATTGGCATAAACCTGCATCAGCTTGGATTTTTCGGTCAGCGGCGAGGTCGGATGCTGGCGGTCCAGCTTCTCCAGCATCTTGACGGCGCTGGCGTAGCGCTGCCCGTCCATGTCGTCCAGCGCCTGCTGATACAGCGCCTCGGGCGGAACGATCACTTCGTCCCTGATCTTGGGCGGCGCGAACAGATTGAACCCGGCGCAACCCGCAAGGGCGAGCGCCACCATGGCGACGGCAAAGAACCGGGCGGCCCGGCTGGTCAATGTACCAAATGCGTCAAATGTCACGAACTGCCCGCCCCTTTAAGTCCTGCATGCAGCATGCGGACTAGATAGAAATTGGATCAAAACTGTGGCCGCCTGGCGCCAACCCGAATTAGGAGCGGACCGACCGCAGATAGGGATTGACCGCCAAACCGTCCGGCAGATCGTCAAGGGCGGTGAATTCCAGCGGCAGATCCTCTGCCGACACTATTTCATAATTGGCATCGCTGGAAAAGAGACCTGTCAGCACATGGGCGTTCAGCGCATGGCCACCTTTATAGGAGCGGAAGCGGCCATAGATCGGCAGGCCACCCAGCGACAGATCGCCAATCGCATCCAGCAGCTTGTGGCGGACAAATTCGTCTTCGAAACGCAGGCCGCCAGGATTGAGGATACGATCCTCATGCACGGTAATCGAGTTGTCGAGGCTGGAGCCCAGCGCATAGCCGGCCTGGCGCAGCACCTTGGCGTCGCGCACGAAACCGAAGGTGCGGGCCGCTGACACATCTTCAAAATAGCGGCGTGGCGACCAATCGAAAATCATCCGCTGACGGCCGATGACCTTGCTGTCGAAATCGATCTCGAGATCGAGCGAACGGCCATTATAGGGTTCAAGCGCCGCGAAAGCGTCGTTGTTGCGCACGGTCACGGCGCGCATGATCTTGATATATTTGCGCTGCGCCGGCTGGATATCGAGCCCGACGCTGACAATGCCCTCGACAAACGGGCGGGCGCTGCCATCCAGAATCGGACATTCGCCGCCATCAAGGCTGATCAGGGCATTGTCGACGCCCATGCCGCTGAGGGCCGAGGTCACGTGTTCTATGGTGGCAACGCTGACGCTGTCGCCCAGATCAAGCGTGGTGCAGAGCGTCGTGCGGGTAATGCGGGAGAAATGCACCGGCACCGGCACCGTCTTGCGGCTGTCGCCCAATTCTCGACATATCAGAAATCCACTGTCTGCTGGAGCGGGTCCGATAGTCAGAGTGACCGGTTGACCGCTGTGAACACCATAGCCGCTAAACGTAAGCGAAGCGGCGAGGGTGCGCTGACGCGTGGACAATTTATGCATACTCGAAATTACTCCAGCCCGGCCCGACCCAAGTCCCACTAAGGTCTTACTCAAAAAAAACTCGGTGCGAAAGCCGCACCGAGCAATGTTTCACTATTTAGCGAGGACGGCTTTAACCGTGTTTACGCAGGAATGCCGGAATTTCCAGGTGTTCCTTCTGCGGTGCGGGCGCCGGCTGGCGGCCCTGCGCATCGAGATTGCCATGAGCGCCTTCTTGAGACTGGGGAGCCCGGGAAGTCCTTGCGCCGCTTGCTTCAATGGCACTGCGGGCAGCGTTGTCATCGGCGACAGTATAACTGGTTTCATCCTGCGCGATCGGGTCGGGCTGACCCAGATTGATCCCGACATTGGAGGCAAGGCGCTTGAACAGCGCACGAGCATTGCGCGGCTCGACATCGTGTCGTTCCTGCGACTCCTGTGACCGGCGGGCAACAATCGGCAGCTCCTCGGTGCGCGGCATGCGGCGCTGACCCTCTGGGCGAGCCGCATTTGAGGGCACATAGACACTTGGAACCGGTGGTTCGTCGTGGTGAGTCGGCTCTTCGGCGGCCCCATGGGCGAATGCCGAAGGGGTATAAGGCTCTACATAAATGCCGTCGTCTTCGTGCTGCAGGCTGGGCGTAAAGCTCTCATAGGTGATCGCTTCAGCGACCGCCGCCTCAACCTGGCTTTCGATCTGCTGCTGCACCGCCTGAGTGGCGGCAGCATGAGCACCGCGATGGGTCGGCTCGACCGGAACGTGGCGCTTGACCGAGAGCGGCGTGCGCGAAGCATGCGGCTTGGCGGGCTCAAGCGCCTGCACCATGGTTGCGTCGGTGCCGGTGGCAACAACGGAGACGCGGATCGTGCCGGTCAGGCTCGGATCATAGGTCGCGCCAAGGATGATGTTGGCATCGGGATCGACTTCCTCGCGGATGCGGCTGGCCGCTTCGTCGACTTCATAAAGCGTCAGGTCCGGACCGCCAGTGATCGAGATCAACAGGCCACGAGCCCCCTGCATCGAGACGTCATCAAGCAGCGGATTGGCGATGGCAGCTTCGGCGGCGTGACGGGCACGATCTTCGCCCGATGCTTCGCCAGTCCCCATCATCGCCTTGCCCATGCCGCGCATCACGGCGCGCACGTCGGCGAAATCGAGGTTGATCAGGCCTTCCTTGACCATCAGATCGGTAATGCAGGCGACGCCGGAGAACAGCACCTGGTCGGCCATCGCGAACGCGTCGGCAAAGGTGGTCTTTTCGTTGGCGACGCGGAACAGGTTCTGGTTCGGAATGACGATCAGCGTATCGACATGGCGATGCAGCTCATCGATGCCCTCTTCGGCCAGACGCTGGCGGCGATTGCCTTCGAAGGAGAATGGCTTGGTGACGACGCCAACAGTCAGGATGCCCTGCTCCCGGGCAGCACGCGCGACCACCGGAGCAGCGCCGGTGCCGGTGCCGCCGCCCATGCCCGCGGTGATGAACACCATGTGCGAGCCAGAGAGGTGATCGTTGATTTCGTCCCAGCTTTCTTCGGCTGCCGCACGACCGACTTCTGGGTGCGAACCGGCGCCGAGGCCTTCGGTAACACCGACGCCGAGCTGAATGATGCGAGGGGCCTTGGAGAGCGCCAACGCCTGCGCATCGGTATTGGCGACCACGAAATCGACGCCGTCCAGGCCGGATTCAATCATGTTGTTGACGGCGTTGCCGCCAGCACCGCCACAACCGAAAACGGTGATGCGGGGCTTGAGTTCCTGAATATCCGGGATGGTCAAATTGATGGTCATTAAAGGCCCCATAGGTGGCGTGATTGCTTAAGATTTACGCTTCCATTCGTTAACTCCACCCTAACAATTGCGCCATTTCACTTAACGTGATCGCAATTTGCGAGGATTCCGGGATCGTTGATAAGGTCCCATTAACCACGGTCACCGCGTGGTTCTGCAATGGGATCGCCGCCGCCATGCCTTGCGCTGGGCGCGAAGTCTTCCGCTTCGGCGGCGCTCTGCTAGAGTGGCACCGCCTGGGAGAAAACGATGAACCAGCAGCAGCTAATCGCGGCGATCAAACAACCGATGGATATCGAAGCCGTGCGCGGCCTGTTTCTTGCCGGCAGCTTTGGCCGCGGCACCGCCGACGCCTGGAGCGATGTAGATCTTATCGCTGTGGTCGCCGAGGGCGAGGAGCGCCATGTTGCCGACCACTGGCGCACGGCGCTGCATGCAATTACGCCCATCGTGTTCTGGCAGGAATTACCGCGTGGCGTGATCGTGCTCAATGCCATCTCCGAGGAGTGGCTGCGGTGTGACCTGACGATCGGCACGGCCAAGGATTTTGGCCGGCGGGCGAAAAATACCGTCAAGCCGCTGATCGACCGCGATGGCATCTATAATCAACTGCCGGACGCACTGCCGCCCAGGCATCCCGACGCAGGGACGGTGCGCTACCTCATCCACGAATTCATCCGCATGTTGGGACTGCTACCCGTCGGCGCCGGGCGCGGGGAATATGTGACCATGGTGCTGGGCGTCGGTATGATGCGCGGACATTTGGAAACGCTGCTGATGCAGGATGTCAGCGCGCCCGACCCCGGTGGCATACTGCACCAGTCCAAGCTGCTCTCGCCCGAGCAGATGGACCTGTTGCGGTCCCTGCCCTATCCCAAACCTCAGCGCGACGAACTGATCGAAGCCAATTTCGCTCTGGCCCGCGCCTTCATGCCGCGGGCCAGAGCGATGGCGAAACGGCTGGGCATCGAGTGGCCCGAAGCATTCGAGGCCGCTACGCGGAAGCGGTTGGCGCTGACGCTAGGTGAGGAAGCCGGGCGGGCTTGGTAAAGCCGAGAGCCATCAGTCGTCACCCTTCTCCCCTTGCGGGAGACGAGCCTGCCCTCGGGCTTGACCCGAGGGTGCCCGAAGGGCGGATGAGGGGCTTTGTCTTAGTCTTCTCAAAAACTGGTCTTGAGCCAGCTGCCGACGCGGGCAAAATAGCCATCGGTGCCGGTTAGTTTGCTGACCCCGCGTGGCTCGGCATATTCGTGAGAGCACACCTGCGGATAGATCAGCATCCCGGCCACGGCGGCAAAGGCCGCGCCCTTGGCCATCTCGGGCAGACCGGCAATCCCCATCGGGCGGCCATTGCGCACATTGCGGGCGAGCACGCGACGCGCAACTTCGGGCAGGCCGGTCATTTCGCTGGCGCCACCGGTCAACACGAACCGGCGCCCGCAAACGTCCATCATGCCGGTCGCCTGCATGCGATCGCGGATGGCGGTGAGAACTTCTTCGATGCGCGGACGCATGATGCGGGTCAGCACCGAACGGGCCACCTGCCCCGGCGCCTCGTCATGCGTGGCGCCGACGGGCTGAATCGAGATCATGTCGCGCTCATCGGCCTGTCCGGGCAGCACGCTGCCGTAAAAGGTCTTGATCCGCTCGGCATCGGCGACGCTGACCGAAAGCTGCCGCGCGATATCAAGGGTCAGGTGATGCCCACCAATGGCGATCGCGTCGACATAGCAAAGGTGGCCTTCGTTAAACACCGACACAGTGGTGGTGGCGCCACCAAAATCGATGCAGGCAACGCCAAGCTGGGCTTCATCATCGACCAGCGTCGCAAGCCCGCTGGCATAAGGGGTCGCAATCAGCGCCTCGATCTGCAGATGGCAGCGATGCAGCACCAGTTCCAGATTGCGCATCGCCAGCGTTTCCGAGCTGACCACGGCAACATCGACGCCGAGCTTGTCGCCCACCATGCCCTTGGGATCACGAATGCCCTTCTGCCCGTCCAGCGAATAGCCGATCGGCAGCGCATGAATGATCGACCGTTCGGGGCGCACGCTGCGTTCATTGACGGCGCGAAGCACGCGATGCAGGTCGGTTTTTTCCACTTCCTGCCCGCCCAGCGACACCGTGGCGGAGAAGGTTTCCGAACCAAGCCGGCCGGCAGTGACGTTGACGATGACGGATTCCAGCGTCAACCCGGCAGCACGTTCGGCCATGCCGACAACCGAGCGGATCGCGTGCTCGGCCTTTTCGATATCGCTGACCACGCCGCTCTTGACGCCCGATGACGGGCCATAGCCAAAGCCGATGACCTCGGCCTGATGGGTGCGACCCTTGAGCGACTTGCCCTCGGGGCGCGGGGTCAACCGCGCGATGACGCAACAGATCTTGGTCGAGCCGATATCAAGCACGGCCACCAGGGTAGTGCGGCCCGGCTGCACGGGGCGAAGCCTGGAGGTCATCGAGTCGGTCATCATGGCTTTTTGGTTTCTTCGTCGTGTTTGGTTGGCCGCACTGCGACAACGTCGGGCACCCGCAGGTCGACAATGGTCACGTCGCGGTCCAGCAGCGCATAGTCGCGCTGATAGGTATCGAGGCTCTTGAGCGCCTGCGCCACGCCCTGCTCGGGCAGCTGCACGCGCAGTCCGGTGTCATAAATCATGTCCCAGCGCCGGTCGGCGATGCGCGACAATGCCACAATGCCCTTGGCAAGGGTCGGATACTGGTTCAGCGCCCTTATCATCGGCAGGGCGTCATCGGCTGCGCCATCGCCCACCACCAGCGGCAGTTCGCCAAAGGCGCCCTTGTCCTCGCCGATCTGCTCGCCCTGCGCATCGACCACAAAGGTCACGCCATCGACCCGCCAGCGGGCCACCGGCACCTTTTCGGTGATCACCACCGAAACGTCGCCCGGATAGGTCTTGCGCACGCTGACACTGGCCACCGAGGGCAGTTCGGCAATGCGCCGGCGCGCCGCTTCGGCATCAAAGCTCAGGGTCGAGGTATGCGGCTCGACGCCGAGCGCATCAAAGATCGCCTGCTCGCCGGTCAGCGCCTGGCCACTGATGGAAATCTCGCCGATCGCAAAGCCGGCGCGGGCAACCCCGCCCTGCGCGATCTCGGACAGTGTGCTGGCGCCAAGACCGATATGGTCGCGCACTTCATAGATGGTGACGATGCCGACGCACGTGATCGCAGCGGCGGCGGCACGGATGATGATCTTGCGATGCAGCACCCAGATATGGCCGAGATTGATGAAATTGCGGCGGCGCGGCGTGCGCAGCGGAACCGGCAGCGCGCGGGGATCGACCACCCGTGCGCCGGTTACAAACGCTTCGCTCTTTACCTGTTGCAACTCGCGTCCTCCACCATCCAGGAGACCAGCTCCTCGAACGTATGCCCGGCATGGGCCGCTTGCTCAGGCACCAGGGAGGTTTGCGTCATGCCCGGCTGGGTGTTGATTTCCAGGCAGACCAGTTCGCCATCCTCACCCGCCGCATCGTTGAAGCGGAAATCGCTTCGAGTGACGCCACGGCAGCCAAGCGCCGCATGGGCGGCAAGGCTCATCTTCTGCACTTTGTCGTAAATTTTCGATGAAATTTGCGCCGGAACGATGTGGACGGAGCCGCCCTCGGCGTATTTTGCCTCATAATTGTAGAAGCTGAGATCGGTGACGATTTCGGTGACGCCCAGCGCCACATCGCCCATAACCGCACAGGTCAGCTCACGCCCGGGAATGAAGCGCTCGACCATCACGTCGTCGCCCGAGTTCCAGTCCTCGCGCAGGATTTCCTGCGGCGGCCGATTGGCCCCCTGCGGCACGATATGCACGCCAAAGCTGGAGCCGTCGGCGATCGGCTTGATCACATAGGGCGTCGCCATGACATGGGCCCGGGCAGCCTCGCCGCGCGGCACGATGACATGATCGGTCACCGGCACGCCGGCGGCCTTCATCACGATCTTGGCCTGATGCTTGTCCATCGCCAGCGCCGAAGCCAGCACGCCCGAATGGCTGTAGGGGATCTGCAACAGCTCCAGCAGCCCCTGGATCATGCCGCTTTCGCCGAACGGCCCATGCAGCGCATTGAACACCGCATCGGGCTTGAGGTTCATCAGCACATTGGCAATATCGCGGCCCACGTCGATATCGGTCACCTGATACCCGGCCCGCGTCAGCGCATCCGAACATTCACGGCCGGATTTGAGCGAGACAGGACGCTCGTTGGACCAGCCGCCCATCAGTACTGCGACATGTTTGGTCATGCTCACACCGCCCCCGTAAACACATCGCCATCCAAAAACTCACGCACCTCGGCACCGGGCGCAAAATGCCCCATGCGCCGAATTTCCCAGACCAGCGAAATCCCGGACTGCGCCCGCACCCGATTACGCACCGTCTCACCCAGCGTTTCGACATCGAGCGCCGAAGCATCATTGATATTCAGCAGGAAATTGGCATGCAGCTCGCTCATCTGCGCGCCGCCCACGATCAGCCCACGACACCCCGCCGCGTCGATCAGCTTCCAGCTCGAATGCCCCTCTGGGTTCTTGAATGTCGAGCCGCCGGTCTTGGCCTTGGTCGGCTGCGAACTTTCGCGCTTCTCGGTAATTTCGCGCATCCGGCTCAAAATCTCGTCGGGCTGCCCCGCAAACCCTTCATAGGTCGCCGAGACAAACACCGCCCCGCGCGGACCATTGGACTTGCGGTAGCGATACGCCATGTCCGCATTGCTCAGGGTAATGATCTCACCCTCGCGCGTTACCGCGCGCAGCTCGACCATGCGGTCCTTGGTTTCGGTGCCATAGCACCCGGCATTCATATACAGCGCTCCGCCAATCCCGCCGGGAATGCCGCGATAAAACGTCAGCCCGTCAATCCCCGCCTCGGCCGCCGCCGTCGCCACCTTGACGTCCGGCAGTGCCGTGCCGACGCGAATGCGATGACCATCGAGCACTTCAGTGCCGCCAAAACCTTTGCCGCTGAGCCGGATGACGACGCCATCCAGCCCCCCATCACGGATCAACAGGTTCGAGCCGAGCCCAATCGTGGTGACGCGAATATCGCGCGGCAGGTTCTTCAGGAAAAACGCCAGATCGGCCTCGTCAGTCGGGGTGAAAAACAGCTGCGCCGGCCCGCCAACGCGGAACCAGGTCACTTCGCTCAACATCTGGTTGGCAATCAAACGGCCGCGAACCTGCGAAATCCACGGCTCCAGCGTCGGGATCAGATCTGGATAACTCATTCGACATCCTTGCCCAGCAGCGCGCCCAGTTCCCCCGGCAGTGCTGCGGCCCATTGGGTAATGTTGCCAGCGCCGAGGCAGACGACATAATCCCCCTCGCCTGCCCGGCTGGCGATCAACGGCGCCAAGGCTTCAGGGCGATCGATCACCCGCGCATCGCGATGGCCGCGTGCCCGGATGCGGTTGACCAGTTCTTCATGCGTCACGCCGGGGATCGGCTGTTCGCCAGCGGCATAGACCGGGGCGATGATGACGGTGTCGGCATCGTTGAAGCAGGCCGAGAAATCATCGAACAGGTCATGCAGGCGCGAATAGCGATGCGGCTGCACCACGGCGATCACGTCGCGCTTGGCCGATTGCCGCGCCGCTTTCAGCACTGCCGAAATTTCCACCGGGTGATGCCCGTAATCGTCGATGATGGTAATGCCGCCCACCACGCCGGTCTTGGTGAAGCGGCGCTTCACCCCGGTAAAGCCCTTGAGGCCCTTGCGGATCGACTCGGCGGGGACATGCAACAGGTCGGCAACGGCGATAGCCGCCGTGGCGTTGAGCGCGTTGTGTACGCCCGGCATCGGCAGTTCCAGACCGTCGATGCGCAATTGGGTCATGCGAATGCGGTCGCGGATTTCCACGGCGAAATGGCTGACACCGTCGATGGTTTCCAGATCCACCAGCCGCACGTCGGCCTGCGGATTGGTACCATAGGTGATGACGCGCCGGTCACGGATTTGCCCGACCAGCGCCTGCACTTCCGGGTGATCGAGGCACATCACGGCAAAGCCGTAGAACGGCACGTTCTCGACGAAGTTGTGGAACGCCTTCTTGACGCCTTCGAAGTCCTTGTAGTGATCCAGATGTTCGGGATCGATATTGGTGACGATCACCACGTCGGCCGGCAACTTGACGAAGGTGCCGTCGCTTTCGTCGGCCTCCACCACCATCCACTCGCCATCGCCCAGGCGCGCATTGGTGCCATAGGCATTGATGATGCCGCCATTGATCACGGTCGGATCGAGATCGCCGGCGTCCAGCAAAGTCGCCACCAGCGTCGTCGTCGTCGTCTTGCCATGCGTGCCGCCAATGGCGATGGCGTTCTTGAACCGCATGATTTCAGCCAGCATTTCGGCGCGCCGCACAACGGGCAGACCACGGGCGCGGGCGGCATCAAGCTCGGGATTGCCCTTCTTGATCGCCGAGGAAATCACCACCACGGCAGCTTCGCGCAGGTTCTCGGCCTTCTGGCCGATTTCGACGTGGATGCCCATGTCGCGCAGGCGCTGCACATTGGGATTGGCGGCGGAGTCGGAGCCCTGCACCACATAGCCCTGATTGTGCAGGATTTCGGCGATGCCGCTCATGCCAATGCCGCCAATGCCGACGAAATGGACCGGACCAATATTGCGCGGCATTTTCATTTTGAATGTTCCAGTTCAGTTCTGCCGATGCCGGCCATGCGCTCCGCAAGGTCCGCGAGCTTCTCGACGGCGCGCGGCTGCCCCAGCGCCCGCGCTGCCTCGGCGGCCTGTTGCAAAGCCGCTGGGTCCGCTAACAATGTCGTGAGGCGAGTGCCTAGCGATTGCGGCGACAGCGTGGCCTGCTCGGCAATCCAGCCGCCGCCCGCAGCATCCACAACCATGGCGTTGTTCTTCTGATCGCCATCGATAGAGCCCGGCAATGGCACCATGATCATCGGCCGACCAAGCACGCAAACGTCCGCAATGGTTGAAGCGCCGGAGCGGCAGATCACCAGATGGGTGCGGGTAATGCGCTCAGGCAAATCCTCGAAGAACGTCGCCAGCTCAACATTGACCTTGAGCTGGCGGTAGCGCTCGGCGACCCGGTCCAGATCCTCGGCGCGGCACTGTTGCGCGATCTGCAGCCGGTGCCGCAACGCTTCGGGGATCAAGGCGATGGCTTCCGGCACGATATCGGAAAACGCCCGCGCGCCCTGGCTGCCGGCAACGACGAAGATGCGGATCGGTCCGTCCGCATCGAGCGCCGGATAGGGAACGCCGGCCAGTGCCCGCACCTTGTCGCGCACCGGATTGCCGGTGATCTGTTTTTCCAGATTGAGCCTGTCGGCAAACTTGGTGCTGTCATAGCTCATCGCCAAGACATCGGCGAAACGCCCGAGCGCGCGATTGGCGCGGCCAAGCACAGCGTTCTGCTCGTGCAGCACGCCTGGAATGCCCAGCAGGTTCGCCGCCATGAAGGGCGGGAAGGTCGGATAGCCGCCAAAGGCAATCACCGCATCGGGCTTGATCCGGCGCAGCTTGCCAATGGCGCTGCCGATGCCGCGCAGAATGGTGAGACCGCCGCGCACGAACTTGATCGGGTTTGACAGCGACGGGGTTGCCGCCGGCACCACGTGAATCTGGCGTGCCGGAAAGTTGGAGCCGTAGCTCTTGACGCGATGATCGGTCATCAGATCGATAGTGTGGCCACGACGCAGCAATTCCTGCGCCAGCGCCATGGCCGGGAAGAGGTGTCCACCCGAGCCGCCTGCCATAAGCACAAAGGTCTTCATTCGGCCGGTGCCACCGCGCTGCGATAGGCGGGAATGCCCGTCGCCATCCGCTCTTCGGGCTTGGCGCGGGTCAGCGCCAGCATCAGGCCCATGCCAAAGGCGATGGCGATCATCGACGTGCCGCCATAGGAAACGAACGGCAGCGTCATGCCCTTGGGCGGAATGAGATTGAGGTTCACCGCCAGGTTGATGCTGGACTGCAGGCCGAACTGGATGGCCAGCGTCGAGGCCGCCAGCCGCGAGAACAGGCTGGCCTGGCGCTGTGCGCCAAGCAGCGCCCGCACCACGATAAAGGCGATCAGCCCGACCAGCGCCATGCAGAACAGAATGCCGAATTCACCGGCGGCAGCCGAGAACACATAGTCGGCATGCGCATCGGGGATCAGCTTCTTGGCGATGGATTCACCCGGGCCGCGCCCGAACCAGCCGCCTTCAAGCAGCGACTGCAAGGCGCGGTCGATCTGATAGGTATTGCCGCCCCCTTCCGGATTAACGAAGGCGTCGACGCGCTTGGCAAAGTGCGGAAAAATCTTGTAGGCGCCGAACAGCAGCCCAACGGCGCCACCGGCCATGCCGAAAATGAACCACCAGGAAATCCCGGCAAGAAACATCAGCCCGGCCCAGGTCGCCAGGATCAGCGCCGTCTGGCCGATGTCGGGCTGCAACAGCAGGCCGCCGACAATCGAGAACATGATCAGCGTGGCAATGATTTTGCCCGGCACATTCTTGACCTGCATGCTTTCGGAAAACAGCCAGGCGCCCAGCACCGCGAAGGCCGGTTTGACGAACTCCGACGGCTGGATCGATTGCCCGGCAAACGACACCCAGCGCCGCGCACCCTTGACCTCGGTGCCGAACTTCAGCGTCGCCCACAGCAGGGCAATACTGATCACCAGCACCACCAGCGAAATCACTCGTGCCTGCCGATGCGACAGGAACGATGCGCCGATCAGCACCATGAGTGCCGGAACGCAGAACTCGGCGTGACGGATGATGAAGTGCCAGGGATCGAGCCCCAGACGCTCGGCCACCGGTGGGCTGGCGGCAAAACTCAAAACGATGCCGCACATCATCAGCAGGATCAGCGCGGCTAGCAATTCCCGGTCAATGGACCACCACCATTGGGCAATCGGCGTCTTTTTGGCCCGTGAAAACATCTGCGCGCCAGCCAAACGGCCAGCCTCCCGGCAAGGAAAATCTGCGCCGCATCCTAAACCGGCGATGGTTACCGATTGCTGACCGGAATTGCGTTTTGCAAAAAAGCCGGATTGCGTTGCATGGCACCAGGGCGTGCTGAGATTTAGGCCAGGCGAGTCGAAAATGGTGGTTCTCGAGAACCGGAGCGGACGTACCTATGTACGTGAGCACCGGAAGCGCAGGAACCGCCGTTTGCAGGCCGAAATGGCCTGAATCACAGCATGCCCTAGCGCAACTTCAGCGAACTCAGGCCAATCAGCGCCAGAACGAATGAAATGATCCAGAACCGGATCACCACCTGGCTCTCGGTCCAGCCAAGGTGTTCGAAATGGTGATGGATCGGGGCCATGCGGAACACCCGCTTGCCAGTCAGGCGGAACGAGGCGACCTGCACGATCACCGAGACGGTTTCGAGCACGAACAGCCCGCCGATAATCGCCAGCACGATTTCATGCTTGGTCGCCACGGCAATAGTACCCAATGCGCCGCCCAGAGCCAGCGAGCCGGTATCGCCCATGAAAATCTGCGCCGGGGGAGCGTTGAACCACAGGAAGCCCAGCCCTGCCCCGATCAGTGCGCCGCAGACCACCGAAAGCTCGGCGGTGCCGGGCACGTAATTGAGCAGCAGGTAATCCGAGAAGGTGACGCTACCCACAAGGTAGGCGATCAGCGCAAAGCAGGCTGCTGCAACCATTACCGGCACGATGGCAAGGCCATCCAGCCCATCGGTCAGGTTCACCGAATTTCCCGCCGCCATGATGACGAAGCCGCCGAACAGGAAGAAGAACCAGCCCATATTGAAGGCCAGACCCTTGACGAACGGGAACAGCAGCGACGTGGCATGGGGCGGTTCGCCCAGGCGCGATAGCGCATAGCAGGCAATGATGCCGATGACGGCTTCGATCAACAGCCGCTGCCGCCCGCCAAAGCCCTTATGGCTCATGCGTTTGACTTTGAGGTAATCGTCGTAAAACCCGATGGCGCCGAAGCCGATGGTGACGAACAGCACTACCCAGACATAGCCATTGGCCAGGTTGGACCACAATAGCGTCGAAAACACCGCGCCCGAGAGGATCATCAAGCCGCCCATGGTGGGCGTGCCCTTCTTGGTCAGCAGGTGTCCGGCGGGCCCGTCTTCACGGATCGGCTGGCCCTTGCCCTGCTTCAGCCGCAGCAGCTTGATCATCCCCGGACCGAACATGAACACGAAGAACAGCGCGGTTACGACGGCGCCAGCAGTGCGGAATGTGATGTAGCGGAAAACGTTGAACGCCGAAACGGTCTCGCCCAGCAGGCCAAGAAAATACAACATGAACGGCGCTATCCTCTGCGTATGGCGGGCGTTTTAGGGTGTGTGGGGATTCATGTCAGGACGAGGCGAAAACGGCGGTTTTCGAGAACCGGAGCGCAGCGTACGTTTGGTACGTGAGCACCGGAAGCGCAGAAAATCGTCGTTTGCAGCCCGACATCATTGAATCACCACACACCCTATTTGAATTTGTTGCGGATCGCATCGACGATGCCCGCGAGCTTCACACCATTTGACCCTTTGACCATAACTGCATCGCCATAGGCAAGATCGTTCAGGATAACGCCGTGCATCTCTTGTGCAGTGTGCGTGTGCGCCGTAACGCGGGCTCCGAGCGCTTCGGCCAGTGCCGCAATATGGTTGCCCACCAGGTAAATCCGCTCGGCGCCACTGGCGATAACGGCATCGGCAAGACCGGCGTGCAGTTGCGAACTCTGTGGCCCCAGTTCCAGCATATCCCCCAGCACCACCACCTTGCGGCCACCTGACGCCACCGTCGCGGCGAGCACATCCAGCGCCGCCACCATTGAGGCCGTGTTGGCATTGTAGCTCTCGTCGATCAGCAACAAGGGCTTGGCCGGATCGCCCAAGCGGGTCTTCAGCCCCCTGCCAGCCTGCGCGCCAAACCCGGCCAGAGCCGAGATCGCCAATGCGGGATCGATCCCCGCGAGGCTGGCGACAGCCAAGGCCGCCACGCCGTTGGCGACCATGTGGCGGCCGGGCACATTGATGATCAGGTCATAAATCGTGCCGCCATGGCCAACCTTGGCACGGGACTCATCGCCGTCGCTGACCAGCTCGATGACGCGCCAGTCGCTGCCCTCGGCAAAGCCATAGGTCACCACATTGGCGACACCAGCCGCGGCGGCCGAGGCGAGCAATTGCCCGATCTGGGCATGATCGGCATTGAGCACCGCAGTGCCGCCCGGCTCGATACCCCGGAAAATCTCGGCCTTGGCATCGGCAATGCCTTCGATCCGCCCAAAGGCTTCCAGATGCGCCGGGGCGATGGTGGTGATGACCGCAATGTGCGGCCGCACCAGTCTGGCCAGCGGCTCGATTTCCATGGGCGCACTCATGCCCATTTCGAACACGCCGAACTGCGTCGCCGCCGGCATGCGCGCCAGCATCAGCGGCACGCCCCAATGGTTGTTGAAACTCTTGATCGACGCATGGGTGCGACCCGCCGCCTCGAACACCGTGCGGATCGCTTCCTTGGTAGTGGTTTTGCCGACACTGCCAGTCACGGCGACAATCTTGCCGGCATTGCGGGCGCGGGCGGCCTTTGCGAGGTCGCGCAGGCCCTCAAGCGCATCAGGGACCAAAATGCAGCGGTCGCCGTTAACATTCGGGTCACTAATCAGTGCCGCAACGGCGCCGTTTGCTAACGCCGTGTGCACAAAATCATGGCCGTCGAACCGGTCGCCCTTGATGGCGACAAACAGCGCATCGGGCCCCAGTTCGCGGGAATCGATCGAGATCGACCCCACTGCTTTCACCCCGGGATTCGCGGCCCGCCCGCCGGTTGCCGCGAAGATTTCGTCCGAGGTAAAAAGTGGTGGCATTACAATCCCTTGAGCACCTCGGCGACAACTTCATGGTCGGAGAAATGCTGTTTATTGGCTCCCACGATCTGATAATCCTCGTGGCCCTTGCCGGCAATGAGCAGCACATCGCCCGATTTCAAATCCTTGATCGCCTGCGTGATCGCCGCTTTCCGGTCACCAATTTCCTTGGCGCCCTTGGCCGCCGCCAGCACTTCGGCGCGGATGGTCTTGGCATCCTCGGTACGCGGGTTGTCGTCGGTGACGATTATCGTATCGGCAAACTCTGTGGCGATTGCGCCCATTTGTGGGCGCTTGCCCTTGTCGCGGTCACCACCGCAACCGAACACCACCGCCAGCTTGCCCTTGGCATAGGGCCGCAGCGCCTTGAGCGCGCTGCCCAAAGCGTCGGGCGTATGGGCGTAATCGACAAAAATCGCCGCGCCCTTGTGCTCGGCAACCAGTTCCAGCCGACCCTTGGCACCCTTGAGCCCACCCAGCGCTGGAAAGGCCTGGGTGCGATCGACGCCGGTGGCCATGGCCAGCGCAGCAGCGATCAGGGCATTGCTGACCTGGAATTCGCCGGTCAGTGGCAGGTGGAAAATGATCTTTTCGCCGACATGGCGCACTTCGACCTTCTGCCCATAGCCCTCGCGCTCGATCGACAGAATTTCGATATAGGCGCCCTCACGGCCAACGGTCAGCAGCGTCGAGCCATTGCCCAGCGCCGCAAACATGAAGGGCTCATATTCGGGATCATCGACATTGACCACCGCCGGGCCACCATCCACCAGCAGATCGGTGAACAGGCGCAGCTTGGCATTGCGATAGGCGTCCATGTCCTCGTGATAGTCGAGATGATCGCGCGTCAGATTGGTGAAGGCCACAGCCTCGAAGTGGATACCATCAAGACGGCGCTGCTCCAGGCCGTGGCTGGAGGCTTCCACAGCGACATGATCGATGCCTTGCGCCTTGAGCGCCCGCATATTCTGGTGCAGCGCCCGTGCATCCGGGGTGGTGAGGCTGCCCTGGCGTAGGCCCTTGGGTGTCTCCACACCCAGCGTGCCGATGCTGGCGCCAGCAATGCCGGCTGCTTCCCATATCTGGCGAACGAAAGAGGCGACAGAGGTCTTGCCGTTGGTGCCAGTCACCGCGACGGTGATTTCCGGCTGCGGCTCGAAAATGCGCGAGGCCGCCCGGGCATAGGCCGCCCGCACGTCACTGACGATGATCACCGGCACCCCGGGATCGCCGACCGGCGCCTTGTCGGTCACCACCGCCAGGGCGCCCATGCGGACCGCGTCGTCAACGAAATCGTTGCCATGCACATGCAGGCCCGGCAGCGCGAAGAAGATATCCCCCGGCTCGATCCTGCGGCTGTCGGAATTGAGACCAAAGATCGTGCCAAGGCCCTTTTTGGGCTTGGCGCCTGAACCTTCTAGAAGTTGGGATACGCTCAATGACACTTAAGATAGTCCTTCTGGATCAATCTATCTAAGGAATGACGGTACGAGATTGGTATCAAGTGCCGGGCTGAAATCAGGTGCAATGCCCAGCATTGGCGCGACGCGTTGCACAATACGGCCGGTCATCATGCCGGCGTTCCAGCCGGCGGTGTCGCCGGACTGCGGATTTTCGATCTGCGGTTCGTCCACCACCACAACCATCGCATAGCGCGGATTATCGAGCGGAAAGGCCGAAGCGAAGACGTTGAAATTCTTGTTGGAAGAATAGCGCCCGTCCACCACCTTTTCGGCAGTGCCGGTCTTGCCGCCGACGCGGTAGCCCAGCGCTTCCTTGTTCATCTGGCTGCCCGAGCCTTCCAGCGCATTGAGGCGCATCAGATAGCGCACCCATTCGCTGGTCTGCGGCTGGATCACCCGCACGTAGGACTTTTCGGCCTCCTCGCGGGTGCGCTTGTACAGCGTTGGCGCGATATAGTTGCCGCCATTGGTAAACGCCGCCATCGCCACAGCCATATGCAGTGGACTGATGCTCAGACCATGGCCGAACGAGGCTGTTGCTGCCCCGACATCCGAAAACGTCTTGGCCACCGTTGGATTGCGCATTTCGGGAAGTTCGAACGGCACACGCGTGTCAAACCCGATCTTGGTCAAAAAGGCGCGGAAATTTTCCTTCCCCAGCGCCTGCATCACGTGAATGGTGCCGACATTGGACGAATACTTGTAGATTTCCGGCACGCTCAGAATGCGGTTCTTGCCGTGGAAGTCGGTGATGGTAAAGCGGCCGAACTTGACCCCGAAGCGCGCATCGAACTGGTCGGTCAGCTTGACCTTGCCACTATCGAGCGCCGCCGCCAGCGTCACCGTCTTGAAGGTCGAGCCAAGCTCGTAAATGCCGGCGGTAATGCGGTTGAAGCTGTCCTTGACCAGGGCCGACTTGGGATCGTTGGGGTCAAAGTCTGGCAGCGAGGTCAGCCCGATCACTTCGCCGGTATAGATATCGATCATCACGCTGGCCGCAGCGATCGCCTTGTAGCGGACCATGGCATCCTGCATTTCCTCGTACATGACGTGCTGGACGCGCATGTCGATGGACAGTTCTACCGGCGCCAGATCGTTGCCGCGCGCCAGACCGATGTCCTGCAACATGGCGACATCCTCGTTGTCGATATGCTTTTCAATACCGGCAATGCCCTGATTGTCGATGTTGACCGAGCCCAGAATGTGCGAAGCCTCACGCATACCGGGGTAAAAGCGCTTGCTCTCGGTGATGAAATCAATGCCCGGAATGCCCAATCGCATGATCTTGTCCTCCACCGACGGGGACAATTCACGCTGGATCCAGACAAAGCCCTTGTCGCCGCTCAAACGGTCGCGCAGCCATCGCTGGTCGATATCGGGCAATACGGTCGCCAGCTTCTGCACTGCTTCGTCAACATCGATGATCCGGCGCGGTTCGGCGTAAAGCGATGGCACGCGAATATCGACCGCCATCTCCAGGCCATTGCGGTCCAGGATCGGCGGCCGGGTCGCGGTGATCACGTCACGCGCCTGTCCTTCGATGGTGGAATCCTGCACCACCATGCCCAGTTGGATCAGTCGGGCGCCGACCACGCAAAATCCCATCAACAGCGCCAGGATCACCCAGCGGATACGGGCCTGGGTAAGGTTGACGCGCGCCTTGCGGGTGCCGTCAAGCGCGATGGTCGGGAGCAGTTCGTCAGTCATCGCGGCCATTAGTTCAGCCCCTGCAGAATGGCGTCGATCGGATCGACCCCGGCATCGAGCGACTCGAACAATGCATTGAGCCCCTGATTGTCGGGCGCGGCCGGACGCATCGCCAGATCGGTGAACGAGCCGAACTGCTTCTGCTTCACTGGCCCCAGCCCCAGGGCTTCCTGATGCCGCTTGACGATTGGCTCGATATGACCCGGCTGGTTGAGTGCCGCCCAGTCCGCGCGGAGCAGCGACAGGTCGCTCTCCTGCGTGTCGATCATGGCGATCAGCGCAATCTTCTCATTGGCGGTGTGTTCGATCGAGAATTTCAGCCCATACACGGTCGCCAGCGCAATGATGCTGGTGACCATCAAGATGATATTGAGGTTGCGGATCATGCCGTGCCTCGCACAACCGGTACACCGAGACCTTCGGAACGGACCGGCCGCGCGGCCACATCCGAACGACGCCCTGCCCGCAGGATCGACGAACGCGACCGCGGATTGCGACCCAGTTCCTCGGCGCCCGGCTTGATCGCTTTGGCAATGTCGATCCAGCGCCGCGCTTCGGTCTGCACCTGCGGCAGATGGCGCGACTGGGTCGGCGCACCCTTGTCCGGGTCAAAGAAGCGTTTAACGATGCGGTCTTCCAGCGAATGGAAGGTGATTACGGCCAGCGTACCGCCCTCGCCCAGCAGGCGCTCGGCGGCGAACAGGCCTTCGACCAACTGGTCGAACTCGCCATTGACGGCAATGCGCAGCGCCTGAAAGCTGCGCGTCGCCGGATGCGCATCGCCCGGCTTGCGGCCAATGGCCTTCTCGATGATCTTGGCCAGTTCCAGCGTCGTCGTGATCGGCGCGGTCTCTCGCGCGGCGATAATGAACTGGGCGATACGGCGCGATTTGCGTTCTTCGCCAAAGGCGTACAGCAGATTGGCAAGTGCATCGGTTTCCAGCGTATTGACCAGATCAGCAGCACTTTCGCCATCAGCCCCCATCCGCATATCGAGCGGGCCTTCGCGCATGAACGAGAACCCGCGCTCGGCCTGATCGAGCTGCATCGAGGAAACGCCGATATCGAGCACCACGCCATCCACTGCGCCATGATCGGCCGCAAGACTGTCGAGCTCGGAAAACGTTCCGGCGACAAAGGTGAACTGCTGGGGGTAGTCCGCGCTCAAGGCAGCGGCAAACGGGGCAACGCTGGGATCGCGATCAATGGCAATGACATTGGCGCCTGCGGCGAGCAGCGCACGCGAATAGCCACCGGCACCAAATGTGCCGTCGACAATGCGCTTGCCGGCCAATGGCGACAGGGCCTCGATCACCTCGTTGAGTAAAACGGGGATATGGGGCCCGGCGGCTTGGCTGCTGTCGGGCATCGAACGCTTGCCCATCTCTGGCGGAACTCCACTTCCGGTCGCCGACCGGCACGCAATCCGCGGCTGTCGCGGGACTGCACGCACTTTGACCAAGGACGTTTAAGATTCTGTTTCCCATTCCCGTTTTGCAAGAATTTAAGGTGATGGATGAGTCGTGGGTGAGTCTGGCATCTGCGGCCAGCCCTTCCCTCCCCTCCCCCCTTGTGGGAACTGTTTACCTACGATCCTTTTTGGATTCTTGTGCTGTGCAAGTGATTTGCTCAGGAGGATGGGATGGATTGTCCCCGGTGTGGTGGTGCGCATCTGATCAGGCGCGGT
>NZ_JBDSUA010000053.1:0-14896 GCF_039927955.1 Devosia sp.
GGCGC
This sequence comes from Devosia sp., assembly GCF_039927955.1. Taxonomy (GTDB): domain Bacteria; phylum Pseudomonadota; class Alphaproteobacteria; order Rhizobiales; family Devosiaceae; genus Devosia. The sequence continues at coordinate 6 of NZ_JBDSUA010000053.1, forward strand.
GTATTGCCTATTCCGGCCTTGCCGAAGAGCGCGCCTTCGCCCGCCTCAACGCCCCCGCCGAACCCCGGGTCGCCGTCGATCTCCCCGCCTTGCGCGAAGCCGGCGCGCCGCAGCCGGCGGCCGATATCGTGCTCGATCGGGGCACCGGCCAGGGGTTTGCGGCGCATCCAAACCGCTCCCTGCTCGAAGGACTGGAATCTGCCGGCATCAAGATCGATTATGGCTGCCGCATGGGCATGTGCGGCGCCGATCCGGTCGCTGTCATCGATGGCCAGGAACACCTCAGCGAGCCCAGCGCCACTGAACTCGATACCCTCAACCGCCTCGGCCTCAACGGGCGCGCCCGCATGGCCTGCGTCTGCAAGGCTACGCGCGGCGGCGTCACCATCGACACCAAGCTTGATCCGCATTCGTTACCCGTGCCGGTTCCCGAAATTCCCGCCGTCGATATGGCCGTCGCCACCGGCATCAACCGCGTCGTCATCATCGGCAATGGCGCGGCCGGCGCGGCCGCGGCCGACGAAATCCGCCGCCTGTCGCCCACCTGCGCCATCGATATGGTCGCCCGCGAACCCGAGCTGTTTTACAACCGCATGGCCATTGGTCGCGTCCTCTACGGTCGTTCCGCGATGGCCGGCCTGTTCCTGCAAGGCCATGACTGGGCCGAGAAAAAGTCGGTCACGCTCTGGCTCAATACCAGCGCCACGGCCATCGACACCGCCAAACAGGAAGTCCATCTCGGCACTGGCGAAACCCTGCCTTATGATCGGCTGGTCCTTGCCCAAGGCAGCCGCGCCGCCTCCGCCAATGTCCCCGGCGACGATCTCGATGGATGCTTTGTGCTGCGCGAAGCCAGCGACGCCATCACCATCCGCGCCTTCCGCCAGTCTCATGCCTGCCGCACCGCCATCGTCGTCGGCGGCGGCGTGCTCGGCATCGAAGCTGCCGACGCACTGCGCCAGCTCGGCCTCAGCGTCACCATCCTGCAGCGCAGCTCGCGGCTGATGAACCGCCAACTCGATGAGCGGGGCGGCGAAATCCTCACCCACTATCTGGAGGGGCTTGGCGTCACCGTCATCCCCCATGCCGAACTCAACCGCTGTATGGGTGACACCCGCCTGACCGGCGTTGAACTCAAGGACGGCACTACGCTCGACGCCGATATCATGGTCACCTGCGCCGGCATCCAGCCCAATATCGAAATCGCTCAGGCCGCCGGCCTCGCCACCAGGCGCGGCGTCCTCGTCGACCAGTCGATGCGCACCTCCGACCCGCACATCTTTGCCGTCGGCGATGTCGCCGAACTCCCTGGCGCTATCGGCGGCCTGTGGGCCGTCAGCGCCGCACAGGGCCGCATCGCCGCCGCAGCGCTGTTCGGCCACGACACCGCCTATACCGAGCCCAATACCCTGGTCAGCCTCAAGATGGACGGCATCGACGTCAAAGGCTTCGGCCTGATCGCCCCGCAATCAGCCGATCACGCCATTCTGCTCGATCCCGACAATGGCCACGACCAGTACCGCGCCATCATCGCCGACCAGACCCGACTGCTCGGCGCCATCTTCGTCGGCCCGCCCGGCACCGGTTCGCCCGTCGCCGACCTGATCGAGCGCAAGGACGATCTGGGGCCTCTGCTGGCCGAACTGCGGGAAGGGAACTGGTCATCGTTGAACCCATGAAGCCTGCTGACAAACGCTGACAACTGCCCCGGGCAAGCTCTCCGCATCAAAGCAGGAGATCAAAATGCAGCTCGCTTCCATCCGCCTCGTCACCAGCAATGTCGACACCCTTGTCACCTTCTACGCCATGCTGAGCGGCATCACGCCGTCGCGTCCAAGCCCGGACTTTGCCGAACTGCGCGCGGGCAACGGCCTGGTTCTCGCCATTTCGTCCGAACGGATGATCAGGCAATTCAACGCCGGCGCGGCCATCGCCGGCGCCAATCGCTCCGCGATCATCGAGTTCAACGTTGCTGACGTGGATGCAGTGCGGTCGCGGCTGGAAGGGGTCGATATCGACTACGCCATGCAGCCCGCCGACATGCCCTGGGGCAACCGCTCGATGCTGCTGCGCGATCCGGACGGCAATGTGGTCAACATCTTCTCGCGCCCAGCCTGAAAATGAAATTGAAGGGCTTGGGCCTGCGCGTCTATCCATCAGGTCGGAAAATGTACCTTGCACAGTTCGCGCCAGCGGTCGCCTGGCCTGGTCGGCCGCTCCAGACAGATCAGTTCGCTCGTTCGATCGCGGCCTCAAGCTCGGCGGCGGAAAACGGTTTGCCCAACCGCTCAAACCGGCCTTTGTGCTCTTCAGGCATTTCCGCATAGCCGGTCGCAACCAGGATCTTCAGATCGGGCCAGCGCTCCGAAGCCTGCATTGCCAATTGCCCTCCAGACATCTTGGGCATCGAATAGTCGGTGATGAGAAGGTCAATGCCCTCTTGCTCAAGGATGGAAAGGGCCTCGGTGCCAGAGCTGGCCTCGAACACCTGGTGACCCAATTCCTCTGCCATGGTGACGGTGTTTAACAGCACCAGGAAATCGTCATCGACCACGAGAACCCTTTTGCGTTCGCCGGCGCCGGCACTCCGATCGTTGGCGACAGCTTGCGCGGCAACACCCTGATCCGCGGCCAACGGCAGCCATAGCTCAGCTGTGGTCCCCTTGCCCAGCGCGCTTGTCAGCATAAAGGCTCCGCCCGACTGCTCCGCCAGACCATGGACCATTGACAGTCCCAGGCCGGTACCCTTGCCAACTCCCTTCGTGGTGAAAAACGGTTCCGTCGCCCTTGAGAGCGTGGCCTCGTCCATGCCTTCGCCAGCATCGGTCACGGACAGCACCACGTAGTCGCCCGGCTTAGGCGTACCGCTTGGCGGCGCGCTCCGGCGTTCCGCCGCAATCGCAATTTGTCCGCCCCCCGGCATAGCATCGCGCGCATTCAGGGCCAGGTTCAGGAGGGCAGACTCGAGCTGCGCCTGGTCTGTTTTAGCTTTCGGGAGAGCGGGAGAAAAATTTGTCGCCACAAAAATCGACGGACCGAGCGATTGCTCAAGGATATCGTGCATTCCTCTGACGGTATCGGGAACATCCACCGGGCCTATCGTGAGTTCCTGCCGGCGGGCGAACGCCAGCATGCGCTGGGTCAAGGCGGCCCCGCGCTGCGCACCCTGAACGGCATTGTCGAGGAACGGAGATATCTGAGGATCGACATTGATCCGCCGTTGCACGATTTCAAGGCTTCCCAAGATAGCCATCAGTAAGTTGTTGAAGTCGTGGGCGACGCCTCCGGTTAACTGCCCGATGGCTTCCATCTTCTGCGCCTGGAATAGAGCTTCACGGGCCTGTTCCAACTGGCTTTGGGTCTCTCGCTGACGGGTGATGTCTCTGGTCACCTTGGCAAAACCGATGAGTTCTTTCTGCTCATTGTAGAGCGCGTCGATTACAATATGAGCGTAGAAGGTCGATCCATCCTTGCGGACACGCCACCCCTCGCGCTCGACACTGCCTGCGGTGCGGGCAATGTCGAGGTTCCGTTGTGGTTCGCCGCCATGGCGCTCTTCTTTGGCATAAAATATCGAGAAGTGCTGCCCCAGGATTTCAGCTTCGGTATAGCCCTTGATGCGCTCGGCGCCGGTGTTCCAACTGACGACCTTGCCGTCGGTGTCGAGCATATAGAGGGCGTAGTCGGTCACCCCTTCGACGAGCAGGCGAAATTGTTCCTCGCTGAGCCGCAGTGCCTCATCGCGTGCCCGTCGTTCGGTAAGGTCCCGGGTAATCTTGGCAAAACCAACCAGCTTGCCTTCCGGTTCAACGATACGGTCGATGACGACGCTGGCCCAAAACCGCGTGCCGTCTTTCCGAACACGCCAGCCTTCCTCTTCAAAACGGCCTTCGGTAGCGGCCCGCGCCAAGTTGCGCGCCGGCGCACCGTTGGCCCGTTCCTCCTCCGAATAGAATTTAGCGAAATTCTGGCCGACGATTTCCTCTGCTGTATAGCCCTTGAAGCGCTGCGCTCCGAGGTTCCAGTTCACGACTGTACCGTCGGTATCGAGCAGATAAATTGCATAGTCGGCGATAGCCTCCACCAACAGGCGGTAGCGCCCCTCGGAGGAACCCGAAGCAAGGTAGTTTTCCGAAGTGTCCATGTGCTCCCAGGCGCCAAAAGTGCCGAACGCTCAACGAGCCATAACACCCCAGTGAGCGAGTGGTTCCGTGGGTTGCGAGGGGAGCAGGTAGGATCTGCCGGCCCTGGACTTCCCCGCAATGCTGATCCACTAGTTGGCCGGCTTCGCCAAATCCATCATCACTTTGATAGCGACGCCTTCTGTCGACCAGTCGGTTTGCATTGAACCGCCTAACGGGCCGCTGACGCTTCGATGCAGCAACTTGCTTCCATGGCTTAATGCGTCCGGCTGATCTTGCCACGGCGCCCCAAGTAAACTAAGTTTACTAAACTAAACTAAGCTCATCGAGGACGCTATGGTTCAGACGGTCAACATCCACGATGCCAAGACCCACCTGTCACGCCTCGTCGAGAGGGCGTCCAAGGGCGAGGCATTTATCATCGCTAAAGCCGGCAAGCCAATGGTGAAAGTTGTGCCCCTCGACCAGCCCGGCGCTGCGGAAACGCGCCGCCTGGGGTTCATGAGCGGGCAATTTGTTGTGCCGGACGACTTTGACCGAATGGGTGAGACCGAAATCGAGCACCTGTTCGGCATGGGCTCATGAAGATACTGCTCGACACCCATATTCTGCTCTGGGCGGCCGCGGAGCCTGGCCGCCTGCCTGCCGCGGCAAGGGACGTGCTCGAAAACCCAGATACGGTAATGCTTTTTAGTCCCGCAAGTCTTTGGGAAATAGCGATCAAGCGCGGCCTGGGTCGCGAGGATTTCCAGGTCGATCCTCGGCTGCTACGTCGCGGGCTGCTGGATAACGGTTATGTTGAGCTGGCGATAACTGGGGAGCACGCGGTCGCGGTCGTCGATCTACCTCCGATTCATAAAGATCCATTCGACCGTCTGCTGATCGCTCAGGCCACGATTTCCGGCATCGAACTTTTGACGGTTGACGAGCGCGTGGGCCGCTACCCTGGTCCTATCCGTCGGGTCTAGCCCGCGACGCTGCGTGGCAAATCGCTCGAACGGGCGCGTGATCGTTTGACTTGAGTTTGCCTGGGAAGTCTCAGCCTCGCCGAGCCATCATTATATTCCCGACTTTCACCGGCAGTTAAGTTCAGCCCATTACATTCATGGCAAGCCATTTGATCCGTAACGCCTCGACGAGGGTCTAGCGCATGCCAGTCAATCAGACCAACCGGAACAAGCCAGAGCCTGTTCGCAACGGCATTGAGACGCTTGCCAAACTGACGGCAGCCGCCCACGAAGCCACCGAACGAGGCCTTCGCGCCACCATCGCCGCGATGGAGGTCCAGGCTTTGCGCTATGAAACCGCCATCGAAAAAATCTCGCAGGGCGTTTGTTTTTTCGACGGCGAACAACGGCTGATACTGTGCAATCGCCGCTATGCAGAAATGTATCGCCTCACCCCCGAGCAAATTCCGCCCGGCACCACGCTGCGTGAAATCGCCGAGCACCGCATGGTGGCCGGCACCTCCACCATGGCCACCAATGACTATGTCGATTGGTGTACCACCGTCAGTGTCGCGAATGAGCCCAAGGTTTGGGTGGCCGACCTCAAAGACGGGCGCACCATCCACGTCTGCCACCAGCCGATGCCTGATGGCGGCTGGGTGGCCACCCACGAGGACATTACCGCGATCAAGGCCACCCGCCCGGTGGCAGACGAGCGCATCTCGCTTCAAACGCTGATCGATTGGGTCCCCGACTATTTGTGGGTCAAGGACAAGGACAGCCGATTTGTCTTCGCCAACAAGGCCCTCGCGTTCGACAATGGACGAGACAGGACCAGCGAGATGGTCGGCCTCTCGGACTTCGATCTGCATGGCCCCGACATTGCACAGCAATTTTACGATGCGGAACAGAGCATCCTGAACAGCGGCCAACCGGTGCTCGATACCGAAGAGGTTATTATTGACGCCTCTGGCAGTACCAAATGGATGTCGTCGACCAAAGTGCCGTTGCGCAACGAGCAGAACGAGATCGTCGGCCTGGTTGGCATTGCCCGCGATATTACGCCGCGCAAGGAATTGGAGACGGCCCGCAAGGCGTTGGAGCTTCAGGCCGCACAAAGCGTGCAGCGGCTGAACACCACACTGGAGAATTTTCCGGGCGGTATCTGCATGTTCAACAAAGATTTCGTGCTCACCGTCGCCAATCGCGGTTTCTACGACATTACCCAGTTGGATGAGCACTGGTTCCCCGTCGGCTCCACTCTGCAAGACATCTTCCGCTTTCATGCCACCCGCGGCGAATATGGCGAGGGCGATGTCGACGATCTGGTCGCCCAGCGGATGGACGACGCCCGCATGCTCACCGCCTCCAAATTCCTTCACATAAGGCCCCTGGACGGCGTCACCCTGGAATATTCGCGGACACCGCTGGAGCAAGGCGGCTACGTGCTGACGGTCGAAGACATCACTCAGAAGCTGGCCTCGGATCAGCAAAAAGCGCAACTGGAGCGTGAGTTGAGCCATGCCCAGAAAATGGAATCGCTGGGCACCCTGGCTAGCGGCGTGGCCCACGAAATCAACACGCCGATTCAATATGTCGGCGACAATATCCGCTTTGCCCAGGATAGTTTCGACCAGCTTGTCGGCCTACTCAAAAAGTGCCGCGGGGCGCTCGCTGCCTCTGGCAGCATCGAGGCCATTGCCGAGATCGACAAAGACGCCCGCCAGATCGATCTGGATTTCCTGATCGACGAAGTTCCGCAATCACTGAGCCAGTCCCTTGAAGGCATCGCCCAGGTCGCCAGCATCGTCAAGGCGATCAAGGAATTTTCCCACCCCGGCCAGGAAGATGCCGTCGATGCCGACATCAACGCCGTGATCGAAACTACCCTCGTGGTCTCTCGCAACCAATGGAAATATGTCGCTGAAGTCGCGGTGGACTTTGATACGACGCTTCCGCTGGTGAACTGCCACCCTGGCGACATCAATCAGGTGATCCTCAATCTGGTGGTCAACGCCGCACAAGCCATCGGTGAAAAGGGCAAGGAGGGCCCTGGGCGGATTGAAGTCTCAACCAGGCGCGCCCAAGGTTTCGTCGAAATTTCCGTCCGGGACAATGGCTGCGGCATTCCACCCCATGTGATCAACCGGATCTTTGATCCGTTCTTCACCACCAAGGATGTCGGCAAGGGCACAGGTCAGGGGCTGGCGATCTGCTTTGCCATCGTCACCGGCAAACATGGTGGCACGATTGATTGCGTCAGTGCGCCGGGCGAAGGCACGACCTTCACCGTCCGCTTGCCCATCAGCGGCAAAGCCGCCGAAGCCGAATTGGTCGCCTGATGAAACCGGTCGTTCTATTCGTCGACGATGAACCCAATATCCTGTCGGGCCTCAAGCGCACCATGCGCGCCTACGCTCAACAGTGGGATGTGCTGTTCTGTTTGAGCGGGGTCGAGGCCCTGCAAATCATCGAAACTGCGGACGTCGACGTGCTGGTCACCGATATGCGCATGCCGGAAATGGACGGCGCCCAATTGCTTGAAACGGTCTCGCAGAAGTGGCCGGGCATGTTTCGCTTTGCCCTATCCGGCGAGGCAGATCTTGACCTCTCCTGTCGGATCGTGGGCCGCAGCCATCAGTTTCTGTCCAAGCCCGCGACGCCAGACATGATTTACCGCGCCATTCAGACTCCTCTCGACCTGGTTTCCGATAATGCTGATTTCAAAATCGACCGCAGCCGCTCACTATTTGATCGGATCAAGGCCAATCCCGGCTCACTGACCCGCCTGCGGGAGCTGCTCGACGCCGCCGATCCCGATTTGGTGGAGGTGACCGGGGTGATCATTCAAGACCCGTCCCTCGCCGTGCGCATTCTGCAAGTCGTAAATTCCGCCTATTTTGGGCGCCCGAATGCGACCACCGACATCGCCCGCGCAGTGGCAGTTCTGGGCCTTGACCGGATTTCTTGCCTGCTGGATACGGATCGACTGGGCGGCGAGCAAGATGCGGCTCCATCGGCGGGACCTGATCGCCAGTTTCTCGCCCAGGCAGCACTGATCGCCCGGACCCGCGCCGCGGCAAACGGCGCTACGGCCGAACAAATGGCCGCCGCCTATGCCACAGTGCTCTTTGCCCAATTGGCGCAGGAGAGCGACCGTTTTGCCGATGGTTCGGCGGAATGGAATCATCTGCCGGCCTACGTCTGCGCTCTGTTTGGACTGCCCGCCGCATTGGTTCGAAGCCTGGTGCATCTTGGCGGGTGTAACTCTGAATGGAACACAGCGCAGGAACTGGGCACCCTGGCCGCCCAATGTGCAGCGTCGCACGGTAAGGTTGCGGCACCACACGTCGAGGCGGCCCACAAGTGACCAATTTACCACGAGTGCTGTTTGTCGATGATAATGTGAACCTGTTGAACGGGGCCCGTCGCGTTTCGCGTGGCAGGGTCGATATGATCATTGCAGAAAGCGCCGCACAGGCGTTGGAGATACTGGACGCCGACGACACAATCGAGATCGTCGTATCCGACCAGAACATGCCCGCCATGAAGGGCGTGGAATTTCTTGCTGAAGTCGCGCGACGCTGGCCATTGGTTGTGCGCATCATGCAGACTGGCAATGATGATCAGGCCACCGCGATGGCTGCGATAAATTCCGGCCAGGTCTTCAGGTTTGTGCGCAAGCCGTACGAAACCGAAGAACTGCTGCAAACGATCGCCGACGCTGCGGCGCTCTACGCCGTAAAGGCCGAGGAAAAGCGGCTGCTGGAAACGACGTTGGCCGGAAGCATCAAGCTGATGACCGACTTGATGACGCTGACGCGTCCTGACCTGTTCGAGAAGTCCGCCCGCGTCCACCAGCTCGCCATCTTGGCCGCCAAGTCCATCAAGGTGCCTCACCACTGGGAGTTGGAACTGGCGGCCATGCTTTACCCGCTGGGTCTGGTCGCAGTCCCCGAGGTGGTCTCGGCCCGGTACGCCGCCAATCTGCCGTTGTCGCCCAAGGATCAACTGCTGATCGACCAGAGCACACTGGTCTCGGCCGACTTGCTGCGCAATATCCCGCGCCTCGAGAACGTCGCCAACATTGTCGGCCTGTGCCATCGCGGCTTTGATGGCAGCGGCAGCCCGACAGTCGGGCCCCGAGGCAATGATCTGCCGGTCGTTTCACGCTTGCTGCATATTCTGATCAATCTCGTCGATCTGGCCGCCGCCAAAAAACTCAGCAACGCCGATGCTCTGGATCTCCTGCGCCTGGCCACCAAGCGCTACGACAATGCCATGCTGCAAACCATCGCCAACGCCCTTGGAGCAGAAGCCGCCAGCGCCGCTAAGGCGCCCATCGTCAAAAAGGAAGTCACCGTCACCTCGCTCCGCAACGGCAACCAGGTCGCCCAGGACGTGCTTTCCAACGACGGCCGCCTGCTGCTCGCCGAAGGCTCCATCCTTACCGACATCCTGATCCAGCGCCTGGTCCAATTCGCCCGTGCCGGGGACTGCAACGAGCGCTTACTGGTCTACGAGGATACCAAGGAACAGTAGCGCCACCTTGCCGAAGCAAACATGGTGCCTGGCGACGAACCGACATCGGCGGCAACGGCAACAGACCGGCCATAGACCATCGTTTTTTGTCGGTGGCTGAGTGTAAGAACCGGCGGATCAGGAATGCCATTTAGTCCGTCTTCACCCTTTCGCAGGATGATAGCCGCCTGGGTTGGACAAGGTCGGCGCGCACTATGACAAAGAGAATTCGGACCGAGGCTGCCCGAATCGCTGCCGCTAGCACGACGATGTTCGACGCAAAGGCGGCCAGGCAGCCCGATGTGCTGTACCTCACGACGGACTTTCTCAGCAAGGTGATTGAGAACATCCCGGCCACGATCGGCGTAAAGGAGGCGACGGGGCTTCGCTTTGTGCTGGTCAACCGCGCCGGCGAGGAACTGACCGGAGTGGCCCGAGAGGAGTTTCTGGGCAAAAACGACTTTGACCTTTTTCCCGAGGATCAGGCTGCGCAATTTGTGGCGCGAGACAGAGAAGTCCTCGCCTCGGGCGAAATGCTGGTGATCGCCGAAGAGCAAATCAGCACGCGTCACAAAGGTCTCCGCACCCTGCGTACGGTCAAGATGCCGATCCTGGACGAAGCTAACAAACCTCAGTATTTGCTCGTAATGTCGCAAGACGTCACCGATCAAAAGCAATCAGAGGCGGCGCTTGGCGCGAGCGAAAAACGCTGGGCCTTCGCGCTTGAGAATGCTGGTAAAGGTGTCTGGGAAGCAGATATCGCGAACAACAGCGTCTTCTACTCGCCAATGTGGAAACGCATGCGGGGTTTCGACGTCGACGAAGAGGTCGATAGTAGCGTCGCAGCCTGGCTGCAGCGGGTTCATCCCGCCGATCGCGGTCGGGTCCAGGACACTGTCGCCAGGCAAAATTCCGGGGAAATTCCGCACAACGCCCTCGAGTATCGCGAACGCCACCGGGATGGGCACTACATCTGGATTTCGAGCACCGGTGCGGCTGACGCCTGGGCTCCCGATGGTTCGCCTATTCGCATGATCGGAACCGACACAGACATCACCCAAAAAAAGCTGCAGGAACAGCAGCTGCAGGATCTGACGCACCGGCTTGAGATCGCGCTCAGGGTCTCTCGAATTGGTGTCTTCGAAGGCAACCTCGAGACGGGTGAACTCTTTTGGGACAAGCGCATACTCGAAATCTTTGGAATGTCGTCGGAGCGGCGCGTCATAACCGCCACCGAATGGGAACGAGCCGTCCACCCTGAGGACGCACCCCGCATTTTACTGGCACTTGCCCAGTCAGTCGCCGACCAGAGCACGTTCAGGGAGAGATACCGGATTGTCAGGCCGGACGGGGAAATCCGAACCATCGCCGCAGACGCAGCATTTTTCCGGGACGCCGACGGCACGCCAAAATTAATTGGCGTAAACGCCGACGTCACCGAAGAAGTTGCACTGTCCGAGAGCCTCCGCATGGCCAACTTCCTTGCCGAAGCGCGAAATGCCGAACTCGAATCCGCCAAGGCGCGGATCGAAAGCCAGTCGCTTCATGACGCCCTGACAGGCTTGCCGAACAGACGTTACCTCGACGAAATCATCGCCAGGTTCGCCGAGAAAAATCAGGATAGTCCTCAATCAGGACTGGCAATCCTTCACATTGATCTCGACCGTTTCAAGCAGATCAATGATACGCTCGGCCATACCGCTGGCGACGCAGTACTCAAACATGTCGCAAAGCTACTGTCGGAAGCGGTCGGGGTCGGCCACTTCGTGGCCCGCGTCGGCGGTGACGAATTCGTGATCGTTTGCCTCAATCAAACCGATCCGCAGAAGTTATCGGCCCTGGCCGACCGAATTATCGCGTCCGTTCAGATGCCTATCCCCTATGAAGGCCATTTCTGCCGTATCGGCGCCAGTGTAGGAATCGCGATCGAGAGCGGCTCCAGGATCGATCCCGCGCGGGTGCTTATCAATGGCGACATGGCGCTCTATCGGGCCAAGGGACATGGCCGGAACCGTCATGAATTCTTCTCCAAGGCGCTGCAGGAGGAGCTCGAATCCAACAAGCGAATTGCCGATGACATCCTGCGCGGCATCGAACAGATGGAATTTGTCCCCTACTATCAGCCGTTGGTCGACGCCCATACCCATGAGCCGGTCGGGGCGGAAGCCCTGGTCCGATGGCGGCATCCTACGGAGGGGATACTGCCGCCGGGCCGCTTCCTGAAGATCGCTGAAGACCTCAACGTTTTGGCCAGGATCGATCGCGATATTCTAACCACAGCAATCGGCGACCTCGCGCGTTGGCAGAGCCAGGGACTGCCAATCGGGTCTGTGTCGGTCAATGTCTCATTTCGGCGTCTGAGCGATGAAGACCTGGTTCCCTCTCTCCGCAAACTCAAAATCCAGCCCGGGACGATTTCCTTTGAGTTCCTCGAGTCCATATTTCTGGATGAGTTCGATGATCGCGTTGCCTGGAACATCGATGCCATCAAGGAAATGGGGATCGGCATCGATGTGGATGACTTTGGGACCGGCCACACCTCGTTCGTCAGCCTGCTGCGTCTGATGCCGCGGCGCTTCAAGATCGATCGGCAACTGATCGAACCGGTGGCAACAAGCCAGGGTCAGCAGCGGCTCGTAGCCTCCATCGTCGATATAGGGCGTACGCTTGGTATCAAGGTTGTTGCTGAAGGGGTCGAAACGATGGAGCAGGCCCGCGTACTCAGCGAGATCGGCTGCGACTTCCTGCAAGGCTACGCTTTCGCGAGGCCCATGCCTGCGCGGCAACTGGAGGATTGGCTCCGCGGCGCTGCGCCACGCACAATCGGCGATCGACACGGAAGTCGCGCCGCATCACAATAAGCTCTGGCCGAAGCTGGACCTTGCTTGAGTCCTGTTGTCGCGAAGAATGCCGGCTGGCCTCCTTTGGCAACAGATCAGGCGATAGCGGTCATTCCATATGGCCTCTTGAAACTGTCTCGATAATGGCTCGATCGCCTGGAGAGGCCTTCCGGCGTCGAGGCAGCCTAAATGCGCTCGTCAGCGATTTCACCGAGTTCTTCGCCTGCTGCAGTGATCGACAATTGACTTCCGTCATCGGATTTGACGATCAGGTCGCGCGACAGCAGGAAGCCAACGGCCTGCTCCTCGTCATGTCCCATTTCATCTGATGCGGCCACAGGCCCGCGCGAGATCCGCCGCAAGAGGTGATATGCCGCGACTGGAATGTGCTCCAGCTTGATCCCGGTTTCCTGAACCACCCGAAGCCTAATAGCGGCCTTCATCATGAGACGAGCAACTTCCTCATTCGGCAGTTCTCCAACCCGCGCCGCAGCCTCCATCAACTGGTCTGAAAAAGTCCTGGGCTTTATTGGTTTTGGTGTATCAATATCCGCCATGAAGACAGCGTAGTAGAGGCCACAACAACACACAAGCCGCGGGAGCCCATTGCTCCAGATCGCTGCAGCGGTCTCGACCGACAGGCGCCATACATCGAACGTGAAGACCTGCAGGCAGCTGCGCATTGTTGTAAACGTTCATTCGGGGAGCTCCGCTGAAGCTGGTTTGATTTTGCAACCCCAGTTGCCCCAGTTCCTCCTCGAATGAACAACCTTCATGGCTTCGACACCTAGGCCGAGGCCTCACAACACTATACCGTCAGCGCCACGCCATTCGGCGCTGGAGTCCCGAAAATGCAACTGAGCACCGAAAGCCTGCTAATTATTCTCCTGGTGGGTGCGATCGCTGGATGGCTCGCCGGCCAGATCGTTCGTGGCTACGGCTTCGGCTTGCTGGGCAACATCGCCATTGGCATTGTTGGCGCCCTCATCGGAAGCTGGCTGTTCCCCCAGATCGGGGTGTTCCTGGGCACGGGCATCGTCGCTTCGATCGTAAATGCGACGCTCGGAGCTATCTTGCTGCTGCTTGTTCTGGGCTTGGTGGGTCGGAGGGGTGGCCGCTTCTGGCGTCGCTAGGATACAGCTGCTCGACTCAAAAGTGACCGGTGCTCTGGCTCTGGCCCGTCGCGGGTCAGCAAGGTCCGTAGGGCGGGGCATTGGGCAGCACTGAAGTGGTCGCGGGCAAGGTTGGCGAGCACGAAAACCCGAAAGGCTACCGGATCTACCGCGTCGTCGCGGGGCGCGACAAGTGGATGGAGCGCCGCGCCCTGTGTCACAAGAAAGCCGTGGCTTCGGACCATCACCTTGGGTTTGTCCGTGGCGCCGCTGGTGAACGATAGCCGCGCTGGATCGACCGGTGCCGAGGCGGCAAGCCGAACAGGCCAGCGCTTCGGCATCTGGTCAAGGATGCACTAGCAGGGTTCAGTGGTTCCCCTGACTTGCCAGTAAAGGACACGGTGGGTGACGAATGCCAAGAAGACGCCCCGGCCGTTCGGCCGAGGCGTGAATTTTGGCCCAGCTAATGGTTGAGTGCTTTGGCTATGCCGGAGTGCCGCTGCGCGTGTAGGTCAAGGTCTGGCAAAGAATTGACCGGCATCCCTGAATGTCGATGGTCTCACCACTGGTCATCGTTACCGTGGCTTCAGCGCTCATTCCGCCGGCCTCGAGAGAACCCTTCCACTGATTTGGTGCGACCTGCTTTGCGCGCATAACCTGCTTGCCGACAAAGGCCAGGTTTTCACCAGTGGCAGACGCGCCCTTCAATGTATTCAGGGTCCCGCACAGGTCGGTGCCGGCGTCTCCGCAGAGCGAGAATGTGAAGGATGTACCAAAACTGTCCACAAAGGTGCCGTTTGGCTCGGGCGCGGTCGTAGCGGCCTGTACCAGGGTTGGCAGGACAGAAGACCCAACGAGGGTCGCGATAACAAATGTCGTTTTCAGAAAGGTCATGGATTCTCCTATGCAGGAACGCCCGCCCCACGCAGCCGCCATATTGGTTATTAACGTTGGGATGAACGGCTAACGGCCTGAGGTCGTTGCGTCTCCGTTCCAAAAAGTGATTGGGGCAGTGAGCGATTGTGGCGCCGCCTGGGGCTCTCCGCGCCCCTTTAAGCGCTGGCTTGGGGACGGCCGTCCAAAATCGTGTGCTGTGGCGTTGCGCGCGTTCATCAAGAGCGCCTGCGATTTGCAGAACTAGATTTTGAACCGATGCGACTTGCTCGAACGCACAAGCTCGACTAGCTGGCCCGCCCTTCGGGCAGATCGTGCCCCATAGCGTGGTGTAACTGAGGCAGGGCCTCCACGCATTTCCGGCTTGGCCGGGATGATCAGCGTGCGGGAACTGCCGGCAAGCTGATGAGCGGATCATCGCGCATTTGTCCGATG
>NZ_JBDSUA010000054.1:0-21266 GCF_039927955.1 Devosia sp.
CATCGGACAAATGCGCGATGATCCGCTCATCAGCTTGCCGGCAGTTCCCGCACGCTGATCATCCCGGCCAAGCCGGAAATGCGTGGAGGCCCTGCCTCAGTTACACCACGCTATGGGGCACGATCGGGACGATGTCCATCTTCACCCTGAAATGGCGCAAGATTAGGAACGTTAAGACCAGGAACCCAATGCGGGTCCTTGTCGTGGCCATTCAAAAAAAACTAAAATGGCAAGATGAATACAGAAGCTACGGTGGACAATGGAAGCGGATCCGTTTGTCCACCATAGTGCCCAACATGGGCAGTCCAGTGCAGTTGCCCCCCAATGGACCCGGCAACAGGTGTCACCAAAACTTCACGTATCTTCACAGCATTTGGGGAAACTCATCCCCGACACTCCACTGCTCGTTCAGCCAGACTACTGCCAACAGTGTTCCATCTGACTATCCAACTCGATGAGCAGACCTCAGTCATCGTCAACACCAAACTGACGTTCGACGGTTGGCGTTCGGTCTTGGCGACACCAAACCCAGAAATTGCCATCGAGCGAGCGGCAGCGCTGGTGCGCTGCCGCTCGCTTAGCCTTACGCCCAGATCGCGCAGCTAATGCCCTGTCCAGTCCACCGCTATGGAGGTTGCGGCTGAGAGGGGCGCCATCGACGGTGTATCGCCGATACGCATGACGCTCGGCAAACCAGGATCGAACGGCGTCCACTCTGGCAAAGAGGGGATGCCGGTTTTCGCAAACGCGGCCCAAGCGGCGCTGGTAGATGTGGCGAGCGATTGCATGGGCTTGGTCGGGAGGCCGCTTAGGGCTTTGGTCATCGCGAGATTGTCCAGCACGTAGCCCAGTTCAAGCGTGTGCGGGGTCATCAGGTTTCGCACGGTGGTCCGGCCTGCGAACTGATAGACGTAGACCGGGGCCTTATTGAGCGCGGCCTTGGCCTTGGCAGTGTCGAGCACTGATTTGCCGAAATCGAGATCGGCCGAGATGCGGAAATAGAGCTCGTTTTCGGTGATGGCTGGAAACGCGCGATGATAGGCATCAATGAGGGTTTGCAGGCGTGCGGCGCCTGAGCCCAGCTTTTTGGTAAGGGCCGCGTCCATAGTCTGGCCGTCGGCGATCACCTCCGGGCCTTCAAAGAAGGTATTCTCCGTGGCGTTCCACCCGATCAGCAGTGTCACGTCAGGGGACATCGCGGCAGCGTCTGCAAGGGTCAAACCAGTTGGCATAAACGTGCCGTCAACCACGGGACCGTTGCCGGTGAAAGCGCCGATAACTTTGTCCCATGGCAGGTCGCCGAGTTTGCTCAAGTCCGCACTCACCCCCAATTGCTCAAGTGCGCCATGAGCTTGGCCGGTCGCCTGCTCCGCCGATGCAGGCAGGTCCGATGATGGAGAATCTGCGATGACACGGCTGAACAATCCCTTGGCGGCCGGTATGCCCATCAGGGTGACCGCGGCCTGTGCTCCGGCGGATTGGCCCATCACCGTCACATTGGCAGGATCGCCGCCGAACTGAGCGATATTGTCGTGTACCCAACCTAATGCGGCAACAATATCCTGCAGGCCCGCATTTCCGTCTTGGGCATAGGTGGGGTCAATTCCTCCAAGGTAGAGGAACCCAAAGATGTTGAGCCGGTAATTGATGCTGACAAACACCACGTCCTGGTTTTTTGCCAGGTTGGATCCGTCGTACCAGGAGATATTGCCAGACCCGGTGACGAAGCCGCCACCGTGAAGATAGACGATGACCGCTCGCTTGCCGGCATCTGCAGCAGGTGTCCAGACGTTGAGGCGGAGGCAATCCTCGGACGGCGCCGTCAGATTGGGATCATTGCCTTCCGGGGCCTCAATGGCGCCGGGCGGAGGCAGACCTCCAAAACCAGGACATATCGGGCCATAGGCCGAGGCGTCGAGTACGCCGGTCCAGGCAACCGCCGGTTGCGGCGCGCGGAATCGGTTGCTGCCGCTGGTGTCGGCGGCGTAGGGAATGCCACGATAGGACAAGACGCCCTCATCTGTGCCGATGCCCTGAACCTTTCCGCCGGTGACCGACACGATAGGAGCGCTTGGCGCGGCAAAGGTTGTGCCAATCGGCATGATCAACAACGTCATCGCGACGGCTCCCAAGCGCACTAAACGAGCTACTGTAAACAAGGACATCGGCACCTCCATCCAATATTGTGCGGTCACAGCATTGGCACAACCTGGCTGTGCAGCTGTCATTCAGGTGGTGGACATGGTGAGAAGATGAGCTCCAACGACGACGAAGCCGAGGCCCGCTCGACCTTAGGCAAGGCCTGGTGGATGGCAATGAGCGGCATGTTCGCCGATTGGCGCGCCATCGAGGCGCAGCTGATCAGCGATGGTTTTCCGGACGTTCCGCAGACGCTGACCGACCCTGCAATTAGAGCGCAGGTGGACAAAGTCTGCGATGCGGCGAGCCGCGGCCCACACCATCCGCGCGATGATGGTGAACCGAGCGATGAAGCCACCATTTGGCGCGTCATTGATGATGAGCACGCCGCCTTTTGGAACCGTGACTTCCCCGCTTACTCACAAGCTCATTCAGCCAGCCCCTTTGAGCAATGGCTGGCCTGGATCCGCGTTGGCGGGACCGTCATGCACGAAGGCTGGGATCAGATCGGCACGCGGATGCAACTCGATATGCGCCAGGACCCTGACAAGAACCCCTACTTTGCCTTCCAGTTCAAACGCCAACGTTCGACCTTGCGGGTCGCCAGCACGATGGCGTGGGCAACCTACGACATCATCTACCCGACTTCGAACCTGATCGGCTTTCACGGCCCCTCCACGACGCATGAAGTGCGGATACTCGAGAAACTGAACGGTCAGTGGAAGATCGTTCTCGTGTCCATCATGGATGAGCAGCAGGGCCAGACCGATGTTCCCACATGGCAGGTCGATGGAACAGGTCGGGTGGTAGAGCAAAACTACGCGGCCAAACTGCATCTGGAGGGCGAAACTGAACTTGTGGTCCGCGGAGGACGCCTGCAGATGCAGCAGGTCGCCACGGATGTTCGGCTTCATCAACTCATCAAATGGTGTGCATCAAGGCGGGGCGGCATTATGTCGGCCTACGAATGCAGGCCGCTCATTTACGACCCAGGCAATGACATGCCGGCACGGGTATGGTGGATCAAGGCCGATTGCGGTAAGGTCTTTGTATCGTTTAACGACCCACAACTGGCCGAGCAGCGTCTGATGACCGCTGCCACTACTTTTGGCCTGTCGCCTTCTCAGCAGCGCTTGGTCGTTTCCATTGTCGAAGGTCTTGCCCTGACCGATGCAGCACGTCGAGCGGGAGTTCAGATCAGCACCGCCCGCACGCAGCTGCAACGCATCTTCGACAAGGTCGGCGTCCGAACGCAACCGGCGCTCGTGCGGGTCTTGCTCACCAGCGGTGAGCCGGGCTAACGCCTTACGAGTTGTGCTGCATGTAATTGCCCACAACCTCGTGCCATATTTCTATCGCTAAATGAGGGGAGCGACAAAGTGCCGGAAGTTATCATTTACGCCTTAGAGGGCCGCACGCCAGAAACTAAGTTGGCTTTGGCCAAAGACATTACCGAGGCGGTGACAAAACACCTCGGCGTCCCCGCTGAGAATGTCATGGTGCAGATTGTGGAATCCTCGCGCGACAGCAAGTTCCGTGGGGGCGCGCCTTTTTCGCAAAAGTAGCCCATCAGTGCTGGGTGTTGGGAGTACCCGTTGGCGGGGAGTATGTCCTTGCTGCGTGCCTACCTTACATGCTTATGCGCTTCGTCTGTTAGAGCCGCTATCAGAGCTTTTCCGTCCCTGACGCAATTAGGTTTCTGCGCACCATGGCGGCGGTGTCCATTGTCGGCACCGAAGTCGGCAGGCAGTTGTTTGCTTTGGTTCCTCATCCTGGTCACGGCGCTCGCCCTGTCAGTGAAGCTACGCATGCTGATAGTCAGCTCTTGTGCATAACAACATGCAGTGCTAAACGAATGGCAAGAAGCGCAAGTCATTGATTTTGCTGGGATGAATATGCAGACTTCTCCCACAAGGGGAGAAGGGAGCGCAGAAGGATTACATCACCTTCGTCACTTCCAGCATCCCCGGCCGCTCCACATTGGCCGCCGCAATAGCCGCCTCGCCGCCCAGCACCACCACATGCCCATTGGCGGCCACGGCATCCAGCGCATCGGCAAACAGCAAAAAGTCCGCGCGGCTGGCGTTGAGCACTTCGTCGCGCCGCTGCTGGCGCAACGCATCGGTCGTCCCGGTCAATTGCCGCCACATCGAGGAATAGCCCTTGGCGTCGGGAAACTCGTAGCCGTCCATGTCACCAATCACGCCAATGATCGAGCGCGTCAGGTCGCCCTCGCCAATTGGGGCCCGCAATGCACCGGACGAGCCATCATAGGCCGCCAGGGTCTTGAGCAGGTTTGGATCGCGATAGCTCAAAAACGAGAAATTGCCCGAGGTCAGGTCAAACCGCGCCGAGCCGCCATAGGCGCCGCCCTGCACGCGCACCTTGTCCCACAGCCAGGTAGTGTTGAGGAATTTCAGCACCACGCTCGATGCAGCGGTCAGGCTGAACCCGAGGGCCTTGAGGTTAGCGCCCTTGCCGACATAGTTCACCTGCGCCGGAATGATCAGCCCTTCGGACTTTTTCAGCAGCGCATTGCCCCATACCCGCTTGGTCGCCGGCGTATTGGGCAGGCGTTCCAGAAACGCCCCCACCTCGCCCTGCGCCTGCGCCCAAATCCCCGCATCAGCGGTCACATTGACCACCATCTGCGCCCGCTTGAACAGCACGGTGCGGATGCGCTCCAGCGCCGCCTGCACCGAGGCCCAGTCACTATCGACCCGCCTCACCAGATCGCGCACGAAATTGAGGTAGCTGATGCCACCCATCTGTTCGCCGATATAGCTGGCTTCGCCCAGCGACGAGCGCAGCCGCGTATCGACGATGGAATTGCCGCCCGGCACCAGCCGCGCCTCAAAGCCGGCCTTTTCCTCCAGCGCCATCTGCTTGAACCGCTCGCGGTTATCGAACCGCGCGGTCAGGATCACATCATGCAGGATATCGAGCAGTTCCGGCACCTTGTCCGGCACTGCCTTGCCCGACAGGAAGAACCACGCGGCGCTCGCTGGCCCATCCTGCCGCGCCGAAATGCTGCGATGCTGCGCCACGCCGCCGGTTGAACGGCCAATGCGCTGGGTCAGCGACACAAAATCTTCCTTGGCCGTGCCGGTCTGCAACAGGGAGCGACCAAACAGCGGCAGATAGGGCAGCAGGTCCTGATCCAGCGCATGCAGGTCGAACCCCAAATCGAGGTACAAGATCCCCAGCGTCGGCAGGTCGTGATAAAACAGCGTCGTCTCGGCCAGCGTGCTGATCTCGATCGGTACGGTGCGCACCTCGCGCGTCAGGTCGCCCAAACCCAGCGTCGGGATCTTGGCCAAAAGCGCCGGATCATCCGCCTCGTTCTGCAAGGCCTTGAGCTTTTCGGTGACCTCGATCACCCCTTCGATATCGGCTGCGCCCATGGTGTCGCGCACTGCCTTGAGCCGCGCCACTTCTTCTTCTGCTTCGCGCGCACCCTGCTTGTCATCGGCCGACAGCGTCACCGTGGTGCGATGCGGATTGTCGAGGAACAGCGTGCGGATCAGCGCTTCGAAATAGCCGTCTCTGGCCTTTTCCTTGATCGTCTTCAAAGCATCTTCGAAGGCCAGCGGCGCCAGCGGATCGCCATCATGCAGCCAGGTGCTCAGCGCCGAGAACATCATCGAAATGCCGCGCGGGAACGAGCCGGTATTGTTTTCGCGCAGCGAGAATTCAAACGTATTGAGCGCTGCCTCGATGGTCTGCTGGTCGATGCCTTTTTCGCTGAGATCGGCCAGCGTCGACAGGATCAGCGATTCAACCTTGGGCGCATCGGCAGGGTCGATCCCCTTCATCCCGAATGTCGCCATCGGCTGGCGCAAGCCGGCGCCGATGCCCCCGCCGATCAGCCCTTCGCCAAGTCCGGAATCGGTCAGCGCCTTGCGGAATGGCGCTGCCGGATTGCCGGCCAGAATGTAGGACAGCAAGCCGTTCGATAGCGCCGCGACACGATCTTCGCTCGGCTCGATCATCCAGTTGACCGTAACCATGCCGTCGCGGGCTTTGCCCTCCTCCTTGGAGCCAGCATAGGTCGCCACGATCTGCCGCGGCGCGTTGAACCGGGGCTGCAACTGCACTTCGGCATCCACCGGCGCGCGCTCGAATTCGGAGAAATAGGCATCCAGAATCGCCAGCCGCTCATCGGCATTGTCATCGCCCGAAAAGAACGCCCGCGCATTGGACGGGTGATAGAACTTTTCGTGGAAGCGCTTGAACTGCTGGTAGGTCAGCTCCGGAATGGCCTTCGGGTCACCCCCCGAGGACTTTCCATAGGTAACATCGGGATACAGCGAATGCTGCGCATAGTCGCGCATCACCGCGTCGGGCGAGGAATAAACGCCCTTCATCTCGTTGAACACCACACCCTTGTAGATCAGCGGCGCATTGGCTTCATCGAGCTCATAATGCCAGCCTTCCTGCCGGAACGTATCCTCGGTGATCAGCGGAAAAAACACCGCATCCAGATACACATCCACCAGATTATAAAAATCCTGCAGGTTCTGGCTTGCCACCGGATAGGCGGTCTTGTCCGGAAAGGTCATGGCGTTGAGGAAGGTGTTGAGCGATCCCTTGATCAGCTCCACGAATGGCTTCTTGACCGGATACTTGCGGCTGCCGCACAGCACCGAATGCTCAAGGATATGGGCGATGCCGGTCGAATCTTCCGGCGGCGTCTTGAAGGTGATGCCGAACACCTTGTTCTCGTCGTCATTGACCAGACTAAGCACTTCGGCCCCGGTCTTTTTGTGCCGGTACAGCAGCGCCCGCGAATTGACTTCAGCAATATGTTCGTCGCGCAGCAGCTCGAAGGCTTCGTGATAAGACATCAAAGGCTCACTTGATTTCGGTATTGGCACTCAACGTAGGGAGTGCCAGATGGATGCGCTAGGGGGCACACTACCCTTCCCTCTCCCCTTGAGGGAGAGGGACAGATTTTCTGCGTTCAGCAGAAAATCAGGGTGAGGGGTTGTTTCCGCATCAACTGGATGAAGAAAGAAACCCCTCATCCGCCCTTCGGGCACCTTCTCCCTCAAGGTGAGAAGGAGAAGCAGATCAACTCAAATCCCGCCCCGCACAAACGGCCGCACGTCCTTGCCATACCAATCACCCAACTGCGCCATCAGCGCCGGCGACAGGCTGGGCAATCCCGCCGCCGCCACATTGCTTGCCAACTGCTCGGGCTTGCTCACCCCGGCAATGATCGAGCTGACCGCCGGATGATCCAGAATCCAGCGCAGGGCCGTCTGCGCCAGTGGCACGCCACCCGGCACCATGCCTTTAAGCGCATCGGCCAGCTCGACGCCCTTTTCATAGGGCAGGCCGGAGAACGTTTCCCCGACATTGAAGAACTTGCCGTCGCGATTGTAATTGCGATGGTCCTGCTCGGCAAAAGCCGGGGTCTTGCCGAACTTGCCGCTCAATAGCCCGCTGGCCAGCGGCAACCGCACGATGATGCCGACATCCTTGGCCTGCGCCTGCGGCAGCAGCTCCGCCGCCGCATCCTGTCGGAACAGGTTGAAAATGATCTGCAGCGTCGCCACGCCCTCATGCTTCAGGCACAGCAGCCCTTCCGCCACGGTCTCGACGCTGGCGCCATAATGGCGGATCAGGCCTTCGGCCTTCAGATCATCCATCCAGCCAAAGATCGCGCCATCTTCCAACACTGCGGTCGGCACGCAATGCAGCTGCGCCAGCTCGATCGCCTCGACCTTGAGCCGTTTCGCCGAAGCCTCGAGGCTGGCCCGCAGCCCGGCCTTGGAAAACTTGTCGGGGAACAGCGACCCATCGCGCCCCACCTTGGTCACCACATGTACGCCATTGCCCTTGGCATGCTCGCCGATCCGGCTCTCGCTCAACCCGCCGCCATAGACGTCCGCCGTGTCCCAGAAGGTCACGCCCAGCCTGTTGGCTTCATCTAGGATAGCCGAGGCCGTATCGGCGCCGACCGGGCCGAAATCTCCGCCCAATTGCCAGCAGCCCAGCCCGATTTCGGAAACCTGATAGCCGGTTTTGCCCAAGCGACGTTGTTTCATCTGCACTCTCTTGATCTGGAAATGGCCATCAGGCCGAAGGTTCGTCCGGGCCGGCAATCGCGCTGCCGGCATTGGGCTCGAAGAAATTTGGAAAATCCGAAATGGTCTGGGTCAGCAAGGCCTCGGCCCGCCCCAGATGGCTGCGGATATGCTGTTCGGCCCGCACCACGTCGCCGGCGACGACGGCTGCCGCAATCAGCTTGTGCTCGCCGATGGCCCGCTCCGACGAGGTCCGCCCCAGCGTCAGAAACCGCACCCGATCAAGCTGGATCTTGTGATCAGCGACCAGTTGCCAGGCATATTCAACGCCCGCCAGCCGCGCCATCTGCCGATGCATTTCCTCGTCCAGCAGGTGAAAGCCCCTGCTGTCGCCGGCATCCGAGGATGCCTGCTGCCGGGCAATCACCTCGTCCAGCACCGCGGCGGTGTCTTCATGCGGATTGCCCGCCAGCCGGCGCACGATTTCAACCTCGATTGATTCGCGGATAAACCGCGACTGTCGCACCCCGTCGGCCGAAATCTTCTTGATCACCGTGGCTCGCTTGGGCCGGATCAGCAGCAGCCCCTGCTGCGCCAGCCGGATAAACGCCTCGCGCACCGGTTGGCGCGAAACCCCGTGCCGCGCCGCAATATCGCTTTCCGAAATCACGTCGCCGGGCCGCAGCACCATGGTGACAATCTCGTCGCGCAGCGCGGTCACGACCCGCAGGGCCATGGTATCGGGAGTCAGATCCAGCACGCTCGGCGCAACCTTCCATTCAAGGCAATTGCCCATGGTTAGCGCAGAAACCCGCCAAGGTCGATGCGACTGTTGCCGGGCCGCTTTACGCGCCAGTTGTGGGTTTTGCCGATTGCCGGTCCCATAAGGCCACGGGGGATGCTAGAAAGGCCCGACCTCAGCCGTGCATTGAGTCTCCCAGCGAGACCTGCCTGGAGACCGCATGAAAGTTGGCATAGACATGGGCGCGACCACTGGCGCTGCGCCCGCCATGCTCGATCTCGAAGAATTGCTGGCCACGCGCCTGCTGGTGCAGGGCAATTCCGGCTCCGGCAAATCCCACCTGCTGCGCCGCCTGCTCGAACAGAGCGCACCTTGGGTACAGCAGGTGATCATCGATCCAGAAGGCGATTTCGTCACCATGGGCGACCGCTTCGGCCATGTCGTGGTCGATGCCGTGCGCACCGAAGCCGAACTCACCCGCATCGCCGGCCGTATCCGCCAGCATCGCGTCTCGGTCGTGCTCAACCTTGAAGGCCTGGACGTCGAGCAGCAGATGCGCGCCGCTGCCGCCTTCCTTGGTGGCCTGTTCGATGCCGATCGCGATTTCTGGTATCCGGTGCTGGTCGTTGTCGATGAAGCCCAGATGTTCGCCCCCGCGGTCGCCGGCGAAGTCAGCGACGAAGCCCGCAAACTCTCGCTCGGCGCCATGACCAATCTGATGTGCCGTGGCCGCAAGCGTGGCCTGGCCGGCGTCATTGCCACGCAGCGCCTCGCCAAACTCGCCAAGAACGTCGCCGCCGAAGCCTCGAATTTTTTGATGGGCCGCACCTTTCTCGATATCGACATGGCCCGCGCCGCCGACCTGCTCGGCATGGAGCGCCGCCAGGCCGAACAGTTCCGCGATCTGGCCCGCGGTCACTTCATCGCGCTCGGGCCGGCTTTGTCGCGCCGCCCGCTGCCGGTGACCATCGGCGATGTGGAAACCTCGGCCCGCTCCACCAGCCCCAAGCTGACTCCATTGCCCGATGCGCCCATGGATGCGCAGGACCTGATCTTTACCCCCGGCCCCGACGAAGCCCGCGCCGTGGTACGCCGCCCACCGCCGCCCACGCCGATCCCAACGGCCGATCTGCTCACCCAGCTCAGCCGTCCCCGCATCGAGATCGAAGCCCCACCGCAAAGCCTGTTCCCCGAAATCGACCAGGCCGAACGCGACGCCATGATCGACCTGATCATGGCCGATCTGTTGGGCGATCCGGACGCCAGCTTCCGCTCGGTCGCCGTGCTCTATCAGGATTTTCTGGTGCGCTGCCGCATTCGCCGCGTGCCCGGCGAAGCGCTGGCTCTGCCCGCATTCAAGCGCCGCCTCGCCGTCGCCCGTGTCGGGCTTGACCGACAAACCGCGCAAAGCGATGTCTGGCAACAGGCGCTGGCTTTATCGGAAAGCCTCACCGACGATATTCAGGGCGTGTTTCTGGTGCTGGCCCAGGCAGCGGTGACCAATGCGCCCTGCCCGTCTGACATCACATTGGCGCGGCTCTATGGCAGCCATTCGGCCAGCCGCGCCCGACGTTTGCTGACCTGGTTCGAAGAACGCGGGCTATTGGTCGTGCGGCTCGATTTCCGCAACAACCGCGTCGTGGCCATTCCCGAACTGGGTGTCGAGACCGCCCCCGGCGATCCCAACGGGCCGGACGACCTGGCCGAAGCCAGACCGGCGGCCGAGTAGCCTCAATCAGGGCGCAGCAAGCGTGAACGGCACCGAGATTTCTGCAGTCTCGGCCGAAGACAGGTCGTGGCCGGTATATTCGAGCACATAGTCACCGGCTGGAGCCCCCTTCAGGTTCAGCGTCAGCATGACGTAAAATTCGTGGTTCTCCGAATGGCTCTTCATTTCGGTCTTCAGAAAATCGGGCTTTTCGCTCAGCACGTCGCCCGCCGGGTTCTTCAGCTTAAAATCGAAATTGAAGCCAAAGCTGTTCTGGTCGTCATCGGTCTTGGCGAACTTGAAGCCCAGCGGTTCAGCATACAGCGTTACCGGCTCGCCATCCTTGAAAATCGCGTCGGCTTTTTCCGTGTAAACGCCGAACCCGGTTGCCTCGGTGACGAAGCGCACATTGGTAAAACTCAGCGGCAATTGGTTCCAGCTCTCGTCCAGCGCCGCCTTGGCGGTGTCGTAGTCTTCGACCGTCTGGGCGTAAGCAGGCATGGCAACGGCAGCAGCAAGCACAATAGTCAGGACGCTCAGGGCAGTGCGCATTAAATTCTCCAGCGGTGAATATAACGGTTATGCCACGCTGCAAAAACCACGCAAGGTGAGCTTCACCGGCTGGTTACTTAACGCCTTCTGCCCCCCTACCCCTTGAGGGGAGGGGTCGGGGGTGCGGATTCCTGTCTTAAGCCCGTCTAGCGTTTGAACACCGCAGTATAGGAAAATGCCTTGGAGGCGCCGGGCTTTAGCGCCATCACATAGGGCCGCTGGGCAATGTCATCGCTGCCCCCCTCCCTGGCCGCAGTGCCGTGCCACGGCTCGATGCAGATGAACGGCGCGCCGGGCTTGGTCCACAGTGCCAGATTGGGCAGGCCGCTCCACGAAAACTCGATCCGCGAACCGCCCTCGACGCCATAGACCAGACGTTCGCCACAGCCTTCGGGAAAGATCATCGCGTCCTCTTCGAACTGGGCATGATCGAGCCGCAACCGCCCCTGCTTGAACGGCGATGGCTGCCGCTGCGCCGCCAGCAGGCCACCATGCAGCCGCTGCAGCGCCGGCGCCGCATCACCCGACAATCGGATTTCATGCACCGCACCTTCGGCGCCCGGCAACGGCCAGGCAAACGCTGGATGATAGCCAAGCTGGAATGGCATCGGCACGGCGCCGGTATTGGACACCGTGCTGGTTACCATCACCCCGGCGCCCACCAGCCGATACTCCAGCGACAGCCGGAATTCGAACGGATAGACCGCCCGCGTCGTGTCATCAGCTTCGAGCACGAACTGGCACGAATCGGTCCCCGCGGTTTCCAGCGCAAACACGCTGCGCCGGGCAAAGCCGTGCTGCCCCATGCCATATTGCTGGCCATCGATACCCAGCTGATCATTAGGCGCCTTGCCGACAATCGGAAACAGCACCGGCGCCCGTCCGCCCCAGAACGCCGCATCGCCATGCCACAGCCACGACGCGCCATCGGCGGTCATGATCGACTGCATCTCGGCGCCCAGCGCCGCAATCTCGACTGCGACCTGGCCATTATCGATCCGGATCGGGCTTTGCATCTGTATCGGCTCACTTTTCTGGATCGGGGTCCCATACCTACGCCGGGCTCAGCCCTTGCCGCAACATGGATCATCAGCCATGACAGAACCATGTCCGCCACCAACCAGTCCCTCCCCATCGATGACGCCCTGCCCGCTTTGCTGGCAGCGCTGGCCACTGGCCCCTACGCCGTGCTGGTCGCCCCGCCCGGCGCCGGCAAGACCACGCGCGTCCCTCTGGCTTTGCTCGATGCGCCATGGCGCGCAGATGGCAAAGTCATCATGCTCGAACCGCGCCGCCTTGCCGCCCGTGCTGCCGCGCGGCGCATGGCGCAGACGCTGGGCGAGGAGGTCGGCCAGACCGTCGGCTATCGCGTCCGGCTCGATGTGAAGGTCAGCAAGACCACGCGCATCGAAGTGGTCACCGAAGGCGTCTTCACCCGCTTGCTGCTCGACGATCCCGAACTCACCGGCATCGCCGCCGTGCTGTTTGACGAATTTCACGAACGCAGCCTCGATGCCGATCTGGGCCTGGCGCTGGCGCTCGATGCCACTGCGCTGCGTCCCGATCTGCGCCTGCTGGTGATGTCGGCCACCATCGATGGCGCCCGCATCGCCACTCTGCTCAACCATGCGCCGGTGATCGAAAGCCTTGGCCGCGCCTTCCCGGTCGAAACCATCCACGTCGACCGCGACCCGCTCGGCAAGCTGGAGGATCAGGTCGCGTCCGTCACCCTGGAAGCCATGCGAACCCATACCGGCTCCGCACTGGTCTTCCTCCCGGGCCAGGCCGAAATCGCCCGCACCGCCGAACGCCTCGCCGGCCGCGTCGCCGCCAATGTCGATATCGCCCCGCTCTACGGCCAACTCACGCCCGCCGAACAGGACCGCGCCGTGCAGCCCGCCCCGGAAGGCCGCCGCAAGATCGTGCTGGCCACATCAATTGCCGAAACCTCGCTGACCATCGAAGGCGTCTCGATTGTCATCGACAGCGGCTTCCGCCGCATGCCTGCCTATGAGCCATCGACCGGCCTCACCACCCTCGAAACCCGCCGCGTCTCCCGCGCCGGGGCCGACCAGCGCCGTGGCCGCGCCGGTCGCACCGCCCCGGGCACCTGCTATCGCCTGTGGTCGCAAGGCCAGACCGCTGCGCTCGACCCCTACGATACGCCCGAAATCCTCGGTGCCGATCTGTCCGGCCTGGTGCTCGATCTGGCGGGCTGGGGCATAACCGATCCGGCAACGCTGGCCTTCCTCGATCCGCCCCCCAAGCCCGCCTGGACCGAAGCCGTCGCCCTGCTCCAGAGCCTTGAAGCGCTCGACGCCGCCGGCCGCATCACCGCCGAGGGCAAGGCCCTCGCCCGCCTGCCATTGCATCCGCGTCTCGCCCACATGATCCATCGCGCCGCCGAAGAGGGCAACGCCCTGCTGGCAGCCGAACTCGCGGCCTTGATCACCGAGCGCGGCCTCGGTGGCGACGGCACCGACCTTGCCCATCGCTACGACCTCTTCCGCTCCGAACGCGGCAAGCGTGCCGACGAAGCCCGCCAACTGGCGCGGCGCTGGGCCACCATGGCCGGCGGCAAATCCACCGCCAGCGACCACGACATCGGCCGCCACCTCGCCCGCGCCTATCCCGATCGCGTCGCCCGGCAATCCGGCGCCCCCGGCCGTTTCCGCCTTGCCAATGGCCGCGCCGCCAGCCTTGACCTCGCCGACACCCTGGCCAAGGCGCCCTATCTGGTGGTCACCGACATCACCGGCACCGCCGCTGCGGGCCGCATCCGCGCCGCCGCCGCCATCGACCGCGCCACCATCGACGATCTGTTCGCCGCCGCCATCACCAGCACCACCGAACTCAATTTCGACGCCACTGCCAAAGCCGTCCGCGCCCGGCGGGTCAAGCGCCTCGGCGCGCTGTTGCTGGCCGATGAACCCGTCGCCGCCGATGATCCGCAACAGGCCACCAACCTGCTTTCCGCCAATGCCAATATCGCCAACCTGCCCTGGAGCAAGGACCAGAAGGCCCTGCGCGGCCGCGCCACCTATCTCAACCGCATGCTCGGTGCGGAATGGCCGGACCTCTCCGACGAAGCGCTCGCCACCAACCGCGACTGGCTGACGCCCCACATCACCGGCCTGACCCAGATCGCCCAGATCAGTGCCGCCGAACTCGGCAACGCGCTCGATGCCCTGCTGCCATGGAGCCAGCGCGCCGCAATCGACACGCTGCTGCCCAGCCATTTCGCTGCCCCCTCCGGCTCGCACGCTCCCATCGATTACGACGCCGAAAACGGCCCGGCGCTGGAAATTCGCGTGCAGGAACTGTTCGGCCTCGACCGTCACCCCAGCGTCGCCAATGGCAAGGTGCCGCTGCTAGTGGTGCTGCTGTCCCCGGCCCATCGCCCCATCCAGACCACCCGCGATCTGCCCGGCTTCTGGCGTGGCTCCTGGAAAGACGTCGCCAAGGACCTCAAAGGCCGCTATCCGCGCCACCTGTGGCCCGACGATCCGCTGGCCGCTCAGGCCACCAGCCGCGCCAAACCGCGTGGCACCTAGAGATCGCGCATCCAGCCCAGCCCGTCGCTGGTCCCGGCAGCGGGTCGATACTCCGCCCCGACCCAGCCGTCATAATCCAGCCGCTCCAACATCGAAAACACCGCCGGATAATCCACCGTGCCGGTCCCCGGCTCCCGCCGCCCCGGCACATCCGCCACCTGCACATGCGCCACGCGCTCCTGCAGGCGGGCAAAACTGTCGATCAGTTCGCCGCCCTGCATGGCGCGATGATAAAAATCGAACTGCAAGAACAGGTTATCCGAGCCAACCGCATGCAGGATGCGCTCTCCCTGCTCGATACCCGTCAGCACATAACCCGGCATATCCACCGGGTTGATCGGCTCGACCAGCAGTCTGACGCCCTGTTCGGCAAACAGCGGCGCCGCATAGGCCAGATTGCGCACCAACACCGCTTCGCACTGCGCCAGATCTGCCCCGACCGGCATGATCCCGGCCATGCAATGCACCTGTGGACATTCCAGCGCCACCGCATATTCGATCGCCAGGTCGACGCTACCGCGAAACTCATGCTCGCGTCCCGGTACGGCAGCCAGTCCCCGCTCGCCCGCTGCCCAGTCCCCAGCCGGCATGTTGAATAACACCTGCCGCAAAGAAAAATCGCGCAGAAGCTGCGCGATTTGGTGTTTGGGATAATCATAGGGGCCGACATATTCGACCCCGGTAAAGCCATCCTTGGCGGCCGCGGCAAACCGGTCGAGAAACGCATGCTCGGGATAGAGCATGGACAGGTTTGCCGAGAACCGCAGGCTCATGCGTTTGGCGTGAAATTCAGCGCCACGCCATTGATGCAATAGCGCAGACCGGTTGGCGGCGGACCGTCCGGGAACACATGGCCCAGATGGCTGCCACAGGTGGCGCAATGCGTTTCCGTACGCACCATGCCGTGGCTCCGGTCGACCGTATCTTCAACCGAACCGGGGACCGGATCGTTAAAGCTCGGCCAGCCGGTGCCGCTTTCAAATTTCAGCTTGGATTCAAACAGCGGGCTGTCGCACCCGGCGCAGGAGAATGTGCCCGCGCGCTTTTCATACAGCAGCGCACAACTGCCCGGCCGCTCGGTGCCATGGCCGCGCATCACGGCATATTGCTCGGGCGACAACAGCTTGCGCCATTCCGCATCGGTACGGGTCACGGGGAAAGCATGAGCGTCCATTGACGTCTCCCTCTTTTTCCAGAATGTCATCATGAGATTGATATAGTACCGGCGTATTCGCACCAACACCCCATGACGTTACATCTCAGAGCCTGATTGGAAACTCGCTCTGGGGTGTCGGCTGGCGTGGTTTTCGAGAAGTGATGAGCTTTTTGAAAAAGGTCCGGTGGACCTTTTTAGCGAAGAACGCCCGTAGAGCTACGCTCGAAGGGCTATGGCGCAGCGTACACTTGGTACGTGAGCACCGGAAGCGCAGAAAATCGCGTCAGACGGCCGCCAGAGTAGAGTTTTCAAACGGGCTCTCAAGCCGTTGTGACCATCGCGAAAGCTGACCATGTCCATCATCACCTCGGTCGAGGAACTCGAAGCCCTGTACACCCCCGCCCCGGTCGCCGCCTCGACGGTCAAGGTGGCCCAGCGGATGACCCCGCATTATCGGCGCCTGATCGAGGCTTCCCCGTTCGCGGCCCTCGCCACCATCGGCCCTGAGGGCATCGATTGTTCACCCCGCGGCGACCAGCCCGGCTTCGTGCGTGTCCATGACGATACCACGCTGATGATGCCGGACCGGCGCGGCAACAACCGCATCGATTCGCTGCGCAACATCGTGCGCGATCCGCGCGTCGCCTTCCTGTTCCTGTTGCCCGGTTCCGGCACCACCTTCCGCGCCAATGGCCGGGCCCATCTCGCTACCGATCCGGAGCTGCTGGCCAGCTTTGCCGTCGAGGACAAAGCCCCGCGCTGCGTCATCGTCATGCAGATCGACGAGCTGTATTTCCAGTGCGCCCGCGCCATCGTGCGCTCCGAGCTGTGGAACCCCGAACGCCATATCGATCCCAGATCGCTGCCGACGCCGGGCCAGATCCTGGCGGCAATGACCGAAAATCAGGTCGGCGGCGACAGCTATGACCAGGCCTGGCCCGAGCGCGCCAGACAGACCATGTGGTGAGGCGCCACCGGCGATATCCACAATCGGTCCGATAGCCTCTTGACCCCTGTCGGGGTTTTATGGTCTACCCGCGCCACTGGAACGACCACGGTCTTCCAGCCCGGAGAGATGGGCGTATAGCTCAGCGGGAGAGCACCTCGTTGACATCGAGGGGGTCACAAGTTCGATCCTTGTTACGCCCACCATCTCTCTAAGTCGCGGCCGCAAGGCGCGATGGGAGTATAGCTCAGCGGGAGAGCATTCGCTTCACACGCGAAGGGTCACAAGTTCAATCCTTGTTACTCCCACCATTCTTCCCAATTTTTGAATTGCGTTGCACAGACCTTACAGTCGTCCACCCTCGCCCCTTGCGGGACTTGGCGGTGATGGTGCAGCCACAAACCGCTCCAGCGGAGCGGTTTGAACCGAACAAGGACAGAAATTCTGCGCTCAGCAGAATTTCAGGGTGAGGGGTTGCTGCCGCATGCTCCATATCAGCAAGAAACCCCTCATCCGCCCTTCGGGCACCTTCTCCCTCAAGGGGAGAAGGGAATACGGTGGGTGCAACAGCTCACCTAAAACAAAAACCCCCGCGTCGCCGCGAGGGGTTGGAATTCTATCATTAAGGTGTAGCGAACATTCGCTGCGGTGAGTCAGCTGGCGTGGCCGGCGAGAAGTGATGAGCTTTTTGAAAAAGGTCCGGTGGACCTTTTTAGCGAAGAACGCCCGTAGAGCTACGCTCGAAGGGCTATGGCGGAGCGTACGTTGGTACGTGACCACCAGAAGCACAGCCGGTCGCGTCAGATGGCCGCCGCAGTAGAATGAGCGCTGCGCCTTAAGCGGCCAGCAGGCGCTCGACCTCGTTGACCAGATCCTTGAGGTGGAACGGCTTGCTCAGCACCGACGCGTCCTTGGGCGCGTCGCTATCGGGGTTCAGCGCCACGGCGGCAAAACCGGTGATGAACATCACCTTCAAATCCGGATCGAGCTCAGTCGCCCGGCGCGCCAGTTCGATCCCGTCCATTTCCGGCATCACGATATCGCTGAGCAGCAGCGAGAACGGCTCCTCGCGCAGGCGCTCATAGGCCGACAATCCGTTGTCGAAGGAAACGACTTCATAGCCGGCATTCTTGAGGGCGCGCGTCAGGAACTGGCGCATGTCGTTGTCGTCTTCGGCGAGCAGAATGCGTTTCATCAATTCTCTCCGGCAAGGCGGTGCTTGAGTCGGGTGTGTCAGCGATGTTTAGTCCAACTGTGTTAATGCACAACTACGCGGTGGATCGCCGCCACGCATTTTCGCGAGATTGTGGACATCGTGAACGATCAGGGGCAAAGTCAGGCCAACAAAATGGCAAATCGCTTCGAGCGATGATGCTATAAACAGGGCGGAGCAAGCGTGCGGTCCGACTATTGGGATAGACCCGCCTTCGAAACGGTTCGGCCGCGCCGGCTGGTTGCTCCCGTCGTGTTCAATTCCGCCCATTCCGGCCGCGTCTATCCCGAACGCTTCCTGGCCATGACCCGGCTCGATCACCTGTCAATCCGCCAGTCCGAAGATGCCTGGGTCGACGAACTGTTCGGTCGCGCGCCCCACCTGGGTGCGCCACTGCTGCGGGCGCATTTTCCCCGCGCCTATCTCGACGTCAATCGCGAACCGTGGGAACTCGATCCCACCATGTTCGTCGAGCCGCTGTCGGATCGGTTCAACACCACCTCGCCGCGCGTTGCCGCCGGCCTGGGGACGCTAGCCCGCGTGGTGGCTGAAAACAAGCCGATCTATCGCGAACGCCTGAGCTTTGAGGATGCGCGCATGCGCATCGAGGGCATTTACCACCCCTATCACGCAGCGCTGCAGGGCCTGCTCAGCGAGGCCATTGCCAGCTTCGGCATGGCCGTGCTGATCGATTGCCATTCGATGCCGCGCCTGACGCGCACTGGCGATCGCCCCGCGCCCGATATCGTCTTGGGTGACCGCTATGGCACCACCTGTGCGCCGGGCCTGGTCGATATGGTCGAAACTATCTTCTCGGGTGCCGGCCTCAAGGTGGCGCGCAATCGGCCCTACGCCGGCGGCTTTGCCACCCGCTCCTATGGTCGCCCGCAGCATGGCGTGCATGCCCTGCAGATCGAAGTCAGCCGCCACCTCTATATGAACGAGGCGACACTGACCAAGACCGACAATTTCGAGCCGATGCGGCTGCTGATCGAACGGCTGATCTTTGCGCTGATCGGGCTGGATCTGGCAGCGCTCTGCTCCACCGGCACCCCGCAAAAGGCCGCAGCTGAATAATCCCGCGGCCCGGCGCTATCCCATTGTCGCACCGCCGGTGTAACGTGCGGCGACATTGATAACCTGTGATCCCGCCATGACCGAATCCCGCCTTGCCGGCCTCGACGCCAGCCTTGTCCGCCAGACCCTGCTCGATGCCGCCGCCATGGCCGCCCAACAGACCATGCCGCGCTTTCGCACCGCGCTCAGCGTCGACAACAAGCTCGATGCCGGCTTCGATCCGGTCACCGAAGCCGACCGGCAGGCCGAAGTGGTGATCCGCGAACTGATCGCCAGCCGCTTTCCCGATCACGGCATTATCGGGGAAGAATGGGACGCCAAGGCCACCACCGGCCGGTTCCAGTGGATTGTCGATCCGATCGATGGCACCCGCGCCTTCATCACCGGCGTCCCGGTCTGGGGCACGCTGATCGGCCTGATGGTCGATGGCCGGGCGGTCGCGGGCCTGATGGCGCAGCCGTTCACCGGGGAAACCTACCTGGCCCTGCCCGGCGACGGGCAATATCACCACGCTGGGAAATCCATCCCGCTCAAAACCTCAAGCGTCACTGACCTCGCCCGTGCCAAGCTCACCGCCACCTCCCCCGACATCTTCACCGGCAGCGGCACCATGCCCCAATGGCAGGCGATCACCAGTAAGGTGCTCACCACCCGCTATGGCCTCGATTGCTACGGCTACGCCCTCCTCGCCGCCGGCCACATCGACCTGGTCGTCGAAGCCGCCCTCAAGGACGTCGACATCTGCCCGCTGATCCCCCTGATCGAAACCGCTGGCGGCGTCGTCACCACCTGGGATGGCGGCGATGCCGAACAGGGCGGCAACTGCGTTGCAGCGGCAACGCCGGAACTGCACGCCGCAGCGCTGAAGGTGCTGAACGCGGGCTGAGAAGAAACCTCCTCTCTTCCCTCCCCGCAAGGGGGAGGGTGAACCCGGCGGGTTGGTCAAATTCTGCAAAACACTCGATGTCACCCTCCCCCTTGCGGGGAGGGAAGAGAGGAGGTGATTTCCGCACTCAGCCGTTCAAGGCGACTGCTCGGTAATAAACGCGTCAAACGCCGCAAACACCTGCCCGCGGATAAAGTCGTTCTCCACGAACATCTCGTGCCGCGCCCCCGCGATCACCGCATGCCGCCCGGTGCGCATCCGCAACCCCAACTGCTCGATCGCCGAAGTCGACACCACCTGATCCCGCGCCGCCGCCAGCATCAAAACCGGCGTGCGGATCCGCCCCGGAAAGCTGTCCTGTCCTGCCTCGGCCATCGCCGCCATCGCCGCAGCCGACCAGCGAATGGTTGGCGCCGCGATCCCCAGCGATGGATCGGCGCGCAGGATATCCACCGAGCGCATATAGCGCAGCAGGTCCGAGGTCAGCGGATTGTTGGGAAAGGTCGCCTCCGACGCTGGCTTGTCGGCCTTGCGGCCGACCGGCATATGCCCCAGCCCGAAAAAGCTCAGTGTCTCGCAGACCCTGGCCATGCCACCCATGCTCAGCGGCTGCCCGTCCAG
This sequence comes from Devosia sp., assembly GCF_039927955.1. Classification (GTDB taxonomy): domain Bacteria; phylum Pseudomonadota; class Alphaproteobacteria; order Rhizobiales; family Devosiaceae; genus Devosia. The sequence goes on from NZ_JBDSUA010000054.1 coordinate 20,627, forward strand.
CGCCACCATCGGCGCCGAGACCAGGATGCGATCAAACATCAACCGGTCATGGATGCCGGCAAACAGCGACACCAGCCCGCCCATCGAATGGCCCACCAGATAAAATGGTGGCGGGCAATCGGGCAGCAGGATTTCGCCGTGAAAGCTCTTCAGATCGCACCAGTAGTCCTCAAACTTGTCGACATAGCCCAGCGTTCGGTTACCGATCAGCCGATCTGACCCGCCCTGCCCGCGCCAGTCAAACGTCGCCACCGAAAATCCACGCGAGCGGAAATCCTGCACCGTCTCGAAATACTTTTCGATGAACTCGGTCCGCCCCTGCACCAGGCATACCGTACCCCGATGCGCCCCCGAACTCTTGGGCCACAGCGCATAGCGCAGCCGCACCTTGTCACTGGTCAGGAAATATCCGGCGCGCACCCCCTCGGGGATCGGATTGGACGGAATATTGACCAGCGATGGTCCATTAGGATCGATGAAAATGGTCATACAGATTTCCAGGCGAGCGTTGGCATGGGTCGTGTCCCGGGACGTGGTGTAGCTGAGTAGCGCGGTAGTCATCGGCGCTTTCCGGTAGGGTCTGGTTGCTTACACCAACCCTTTACCTGAAGGACCACCGATGACCGACGCGATGATGAAC
>NZ_JBDSUA010000055.1:0-6602 GCF_039927955.1 Devosia sp.
CCCTCCCCACAAGGGGGAGGGAGACGATGGAGCCGCACGTTTCAATAGATTGGGACGAAGACAGACCGAGAGGGTCTCCCTCCCCCTCGTGGGGAGGGGACAGGGGTGGGGGGCGTCGTCGCCCCCACACCCCCGCCCATCAATCCACCCAATGAACATCCCGCAGCACCACGCCTTCGATCGGCGCGTTCTGCCACATGCCTTCGAGCTTGGCATTCCACACGCCGATCTGGGCGAGTTCGAACAAAAAGCCGTTGACGGCATCCTTGGCAAGGATGGTCTGCGCCTCGATGGCGAGCTCTTTGCGCTTGGCGTCCTCCGTCGTGGCATTCAGCGTCTCGATCAGCGCATTGAACTTGGGATTGTCGTAGCCGAAGTAGTAGTCAGGTTTGGCATAAATTCCAATGTCGAACGGTTCGACATGGCTGACGATGCTCAGGTCATAGTCGTGCTTGGAATACACCTCGTCCAGCCACTGCGCCCATTCCACATTGATCAGTTTGAGCTTGATGCCGACAGCGGCAAACTGGCTGGCAATGATCTGTCCGCCGGTCTGTGCATAGGCCACCGGTGGCAGCTTCAGCGTGGCGCTGAACCCGTCTGGATAGCCCGCTTCCGCCAGCAGCTTCTTTGCTTCGGCCGGATCGTAGGGATAGGTATTGGTCAGGTCGACATAATAGGGGTGGTGGGGAGCAAAATGGCTGCCGATCGGCACGCCATAGCCATAGGTCACGCCGTCGATCAGCGCCTTGCGATCAATTGCATGCGCCATCGCCTGCCGCACTTTCAGGTTATCGAACGGCGGGCGCTTGTTATTGGTCGAGAGCAAGGTCTCGCCCTCGGTAGTGCCCACCAGAATCTTGAAGCGCGGGTCGGCTTTGAACACGTCGACGGCTTCGGCGGCAAAGTTGTTCGTGCCATCGATATCGCCGGCCAGCAGCGCATTGGTCATGGCGGCGGTGTCGCTGATGAACAGGAAACTCGCCTTGGTGAGCGCCGCCTTGGCGCCCCAATAGGGCTCATATCGTTCCAGCACCACGCGGCTGCCCTTGTCCCACTGCACGAAGGCAAATGGTCCGGTGCCGATCGGATTGGTCGAATTGTTGGCGGCGCTTTCCGGCGCCACGATCACCGCATCGCCACGGCCAATATCGAACAGGAACTGCCCGCTCGGCTTGGAAAGCTTGATCTCCACCGTCAGTGGATCGACCACGGTAACGCTGGTGATGCCGGCATAGAATTCCTTGTGCGCGTTCTGGCTGTCGGGGGCGCTGATCCGATCGAAGCTGAACTTGACGTCATTGGCGTCAAAGGCCGAACCGTCGTGGAACGTCACGCCATCATGCAGCGCAAACGTATAGGTCAGTCCATCGGGCGAAATAGTCCAGGATTTGGCCAGATCTGGCTGCACGGCACCGTGCTGGTCGATCTGGGTCAGGCCTTCGAACACATTCTGGTAAACGACGATATCGATGGCTTCGGCAGCCCCTGCGGTTGGATCCAGCACCGGTGGCTCCAGCGCCACGCCGATGCGGATTTCAGTCGGCGCTGCCAGCGCCGCCGTCGATAGCGCTGTCACCAGCGCTAAAGCCAGGCCTATGGCCCGTGTCGTCTTGTTCATTCGTCGTCTCCTGCTTCGGCCTAAACGCTCTGTCTGCGGCCGAGGGCCTGCCAGACTGCCGAAAATCGTGCCGGGAGATAAGGTCCCGGCTCCTGCAGGGAAAGTGTATAGGGCATCGTCGCTAACATGGCAGCAGGGCGCAGGATTATACTTTCCTACGAACCCCGAGCTGGGTAGCAAGAACAACCGGAACCAGCCCCGCCAGCACAATAAACAACGCGGGAAGCGCCGCTTCGGCAAAAAGCGCCACATTGGCACGAGCGTAAACCACCGTCGCCAGCGTATCGACGCCAAGCGGGCGCAGCAGGAGCGTTGCCGGCAATTCCTTGATGATCTCGACGAACACCAGCGTCGCCGCCGTCAAAATCGCCGGCGTCAGCGTCGGCAGGTCCACCCGCAGCAACAATCCCAGCCCGCGCTCGCCCAGCACCCGCCCGGCATCCAGCATTGAATTGCCCCGCTTGCGCATTGCCGCATCGAGCGTCGAATGGCTGACCGCCAGAAACCGGATCGAATAGACGTAGAGCAGCGCCGCCATCGATCCGGAAAGGATCAGCCCCGGCCGCCAATGCGCCACCGTCATGGTCAACCGGTTGAACCACAGGTCGGCCTGGCCCAATGGCTGCAACAGTCCCAGTGCTAACACTGTGCCGGGAATGGCGTATCCCAGCGTTGACAATCGGATAACATTTTGGCCCAGTCTGCTAACGCGACCGCTGGTCTGGCGCGCTGCAAACAGCCCGATGATGACGGTCAGCATCGCGCCGAAAAACGCCAGCGTCAGCGTCGGTACCAGCGCATTGAAGGTCATGCCAAAGCTCTCCGGCGTCAGCCGCCGCAGCGCCAGATAGGTCAATTCACCCACCGGAATGCCGAACCCCAGCCCCAGCAGGATCAGGCAATAGACCAGCGCCAGCAAGGCTTTACCGCCGCGCAACTCCTCCCGCGCCGGCGGTACGCGGCTGTCGCGATGCGCCAGATAAACCCGGTCCTTGCGCGCCTTCTGTTCGGCGGCAATCAGCAGGCCGATCACCAGCACCACCATCACCGCCAGTTGCGCCGCGCCGCCGAAATCGGATTTGTTGATCCAGCTCGAATAGATGATCGCGGTGATCGAATTGATCCCGAAATACTGCACCGCCCCCAGGTCATTGGCGATTTCCATCATCGCCAGGGTCACGCCGACCACGATCGGTGGCCGCGACAGTGGCAGGGTGACGGTAAAAAACGTCCGCCAGCCACTGGCGCCCAAAGTGCGCGCCGCAATATTCAGCGATGCCGATTGCATCAGGAAAAACGCCCGGCACGAGGCGTAAACATAGGGGTACAGCACCGAGGACAGCACCAGCACGGCGCCCCATTCGCTGCGGATATCGGGAAACCAGTATTGCTTGATCGTCGTCGCGCCAGTGATGGCGCGAACCATTTGCTGCACTGGCCCGACAAAGCCGATGAACTCCACATAGGTATAGGCCGCCAGATAGGTCGGCACCGCGAGTGGTAGGATCAGCGCCCAGTCAAACACCCGCCGCAGCGGAAATTCGTAATGTGTCACCAGCCACGCCGCCACCAGCCCCGCGGTACCCGTCACCACGCCAACGCTCAACATCAGCACCGATGTCTCGCGCAGCGAGATCGGCAACATCGTTGCCGCAAACCCATTGCTGCCACCCAGCGTGGCGTTGGCCGCACCAAACGCCAGCCAAAGGATCGGCAACCCCATCAACGCCAGCAATAAAAACGGCGCGACCGGCAGTGCAAACGCGCCGCCGGTCCTGATCGTTTTCGCGGTGGATTGGTCTATGGCGATGTCAGTTTACCCACGGTGTCATCCCGACGCAGGCCGGGATTCATCTTGAAATCTCGGCATGAGCCCCGGCCTGCGCCGGGGTGACATCGAGAGTGCGGAAATCTCAGTGCTAGTTCTGCGCACCCTCATTGAACTTCAACTCGTCCACCAGCTTCGCCGCCTCGGCGCGGTGCGCCGCAATCTCGGCCAGCGGGATTTTTGACGGGTTCAGAGTGCCCCAGGACTTCACCAGCGGTGCTGGTTCCACCCCCGGGATCACCGGGAATTCATAGTTGGTATTGGCATAAATCTCCTGCGCTTCATCCGACAGCAGGAAGGCGATGAACGTGTTGGCGTTGTCCACGTCGGGCGCGTACTTGGCGATGAACCCGCCCGCGACGTTGACCTGGGTGCCATCGGTATCGGCATCGGGATAAATGATCCGCGCCGATTCCGCCCACTGCTTCTGCTCGGGCTCGGCGGTGTTGTTGAGCATCACGCCCATGTAATAGGTGTTGGCGATGGCCAGATCGCAGGTGCCATCGAGGATATTGCGCACCTGCTCGCGATCGGCCCCGTTCGGCGGCATCGCCAGATTGTCGCGTACCTTGGTCAGCCATTCGCGCGTCGCATCCAGTCCGGTTGCGGCAATGCGCTGTGCAATAAGGCCGATATTGTAGGCATGCTCGCCGGGGCGGGTGCATAGGCGCCCCTTCCACTCCGGCTTGGCCAGATCGGCATAGGTCAGCTTGGTCGCAGTCACTCGGTCCTTGGAGACGTAGAACACCCGGGCCCGCAGCGACAGGGCGGTCCAGTCGCCATCGACATCGCGGAACTGCGCCGGCACCCGCTGCAGGTCCGGCGTAGTGATCGGCTGGGTAATGCCCATGTCCTTGGCGCCCACCAGATTGCCGATATCCACGGTCACCACCACGTCGGCCGGCGACAGTTCGCCCTCGGCCTTGATCCGCTCCAGCAGGCCATCCCCGGCATAGAGTACGTTGGGATGAATGCCGGTTTCGGCGGTGAACTTGTCAAGCAGCGGCTGCAACAGGCTCTGTTCGCGGAAGCTGTAGATATTGATCTCGCCGCTCTGCGCAAAGGCCGGCGACACCAGCCCGGTCAGCAGCGTCGCGCCAATCAGCGCGGAAGCGATTGCGGCAAACTTGGTCATCAATATCTCCAGGCGAAACAATGCTGGCAGAAGCCTTGACGCCGTTCTGCTCTCAACCCGGACATGTGTCAATAAATCAAGCAAAAACAAGGCGTTACAGTTTAGAACTGTTCGAAGAACCAGGTCGATTTCGGAGTGATTTCAGATGCTTAGCTGATCGTGATTGTCCGGAAATCGGCGTGCGGCATGTTGTCAAACCTCGCCAACCGGCCAGTTCCCTCAATACTGCGGTGGATAATCCACCAGATCAGCCGGGATCAGCAGCGAGAACAGCATGCCCTGTTCGCCCGCTGGATCGACGGTGAGCGAAAACGCATTCACTGCCAGCAACGACCGCGTCAGCGCTAGCCCGACGCTCGAGCGCACCGGCGCCAAGGCTTCGCCATCACGCCCCACGCCATCGCGGAACACCACGAAGCGCTCGGCCATGTCCACCGACGTCGTGGCGCTGTCGCGCACATGCACGGCAATCGCCCCATCGTCCTCGGTCTGCGCCGAAATCACCACGGCGCCCCCGGTCGGGGTCTGGTCGATGGCGCTGGCCAACAGGTTCAGCACTGCCTGCGCCAGTGAGGCACGGTCGGCGGTGATCCGCGGCAGCTTTTCCGAAATGGCACTACGCACGATCACGCGGGCTGAGCCCGCCTGCTGCCGCACCCGCTGCACGCAGCTTTCGAGCAGCCCCACCAGTTCGATACTGGCGCGCTGCGGCAGATAACGCCCATCCTTGAGTCGCGCATAATCGTCCAGTTCATCCACCAGCGCGGCAATCTCGTGCCCGGCAGTCTTGATGTCCTGCGCATAAGCCTCATAGCGGTCGTTCTGCAGCGCCCCGAACGCTTCGGAACGGATCAGATCGGAAAACCCGATGATGGTATTGAGCGGACGCCGCACGCCGCGGCTGATCCGCGCCAGCAATGCCGGCTCTGGCTCAACCGCCCCGCTCAGTTGCGCCGGCAGCCGGGTCCCCTCGCGCCGATGCACGAAGCCGAAATAGCCGCTCAGCACGCCCGCCTGGCCCTGCGCAAAAATCAGCAGTTCAACGCCGGGCTTGTTGCCGGCCACGGTCAGGCATGGCCGCGCCGACTCCGCAAAACGCGCCGGGCGCTCCAGAAATGCCTTGAATTCGGGCTGGTCTGCACTGTCAATCATATTGGTCAGCGTTCGCCCGATCAGCGCGCCGGGACCGCCGCCCAGCAACTCGCTGGCTCGCCCATTATTGGCGCTGATCACGCCGGCGCGGTTGGTTTCAAAAAACCCGTCGCTGCGCACATCGGCAAAGGCTTCAGCAAACGCCCGCACCGCGCCCTCATGGCCGGTGCGCACTTCGGTGGCGCTTGCCGACAGCATCAGGGCAGGGCGCCCCTGCCACGAAATTGACTGCAACCGCGCTGTCACCGGCACCAGCGATCCGTCGCGCTGCACCAGATGATTGACCGGCCCGGCCTCGTGACCATCCGGACCCATTGCCGGAAAAATCGCCGCCAGCCCGGCGTTGCGCAACCGCTCCACCGAGTCATAGCCCACCATTTCGGTAATGGCGCGATTGGCAAACAACACCTGCTGGTCGCGGAACACCAGAATGCCCAGCGGCAACCGGTTCAGCACCAGCGTCTCGCCACCCAGGTTGATCAAGGCGCCAGTCGGCGCACCAACACTGCTGCGGGTGGCCAGCGTGTTGTCGGGGTTGTTCTGTGGCGCGGTCTCGCCAACGCGATCATTCAAAATCCGCGACAGTTCATCAAAATTATAGCGCGATACCCGCTCAACCGACTCGGCGTCCGGCGCGCTCTGGATCAAAGCCGCCTGTTCGGCAAATTCCGGCGCTTCGGCTTGCGCAATCTCGGGTAGCAAGCCGCCTTCGCTGTCGAGCGTTTCCAGTTCCTGCCGGTCCGTCTCGGCGTCGTGCACGGCCTGGTTCTGCTCGGCGAATTCGGGCGCCTCGGCCTGTGCGACCTCCGGCAGCAATCCGCCCTCGCTATCCAGGACCTGCAATTCCTGTTGATCGGTCTCGGCAT
>NZ_JBDSUA010000056.1:0-71976 GCF_039927955.1 Devosia sp.
CACGCCCTCCCCCTGATAACATTCGCCACAATTGACGCTTAGCTCAAGCGAACTGCCGCATGCGAGGCCTGCCATGAACTGGATCGATAACTTCGTCCGCCCGAAAATCCGCTCGTTTCTCTCCAACAAGCGCGAAACGCCGGAAAACCTCTGGGTCAAGGATCCCGAGTCGGGCGAGATGGTGTTCTATCGCGATCTCGAAGCCAATCAGTGGGTCGTGCCCAATTCGGGCTACCACATGAAGATCAAGCCCGCCGACCGGCTGGCCAATTTCTTTGACGGCGGCAGCTACCAGACCATGCCGGTTGCTGCGGTGCCGATCGACCCGCTGAAGTTCCGCGACCAGAAGCGCTATATCGACCGCCTCAAGGAAAGCCGCATCAAGACCGGCAATGAGGACGCGGTGATCGTGGCCACCGGCAAGCTCTATGAGCGCGACATCACCGTTGCCGTGCAGGATTTCGATTTCATGGGCGGCTCGCTCGGCATGGCCGCCGGGCAGGGCATCATCACCGGTCTTGAAACCGCTGCCAAAAGCAAAACCCCGTTCGTGCTGTTCGTCGCCTCGGGCGGCGCCCGCATGCAGGAGGGCATGCTCAGCCTGATGCAGATGCCGCGCACCACCGTGGCGGTGCTGCGCCTGCGCGAAGCCGGCCTGCCGTTCTTTGTGGTGTTCACCGATCCCACTACCGGCGGCGTTACCGCGTCCTATGCCATGCTGGGCGATATTCATCTGGCGGAGCCGGGCGCGCGTATCGGCTTTGCCGGCGCCCGCGTTATCGAGCAGACCATCCGCGAAAAGCTGCCCAAGGGGTTCCAGAGCTCGGAATTCCTTTATGAGCATGGCATGGTCGATATGGTGGTGCACCGCCATAACCTGCGCTCCACCATTGCTTCGCTGGCCGGCATTCTGACCAAGACCGGCGCCTTGCCTCAGGCCGATGGCAAGGATAGCCAGGCCCGTATCTCGATGCGCGACGCTGCCATGGCGGCCGAGGGCGGCGATGATCTGGTGGCCTCGCCGCAGGCTGCTCACGCCGAATAGGCCGCGCACGATGGGTACTCTGCGCGATTTTCGTGCAGAGCCCCGCAAATCCCCCGGCCCGGCGTTACGTCTTTACCCGCACTTAACGACGTTAGCTTACCCTTTCGGCTGATGGGGAAGTTGCGCCCTTTGGTGCGCAATGCGGTTTCCCCATGCCTCATGCTTGGGAGAGTACTGTGTTCAAACGTAGCGCCATGCCGATTGCCCGTAAGCTGCCTCTGGCGCTGTTAGGATCGGCACTGCTGGTGAGCCTTGGCGTCGGTATCGCCAGCTACATGATTGGCTCGCAGGCCCTGCGCACTGCGGCGGAGGGCAATCTTGCCACTCTGGCGGACGAGCGCGCCAGCCAGGTTTCAACCTATATCCAGGCGGTGGAAGACGATCTCGTCGCCACTTCGCGCATGGACACCACCATTCAGGCACTGCGCGACTTCGGCGGTGCCTGGCTCGGCTTCAAGGTCGATCCACCGGCTGAAATTCGCAAACTGTATGTCGACGACAATCCGAATAAGGACGACCTGGCCAAGCTCGATGGTCTGGGCACCACCGGCAGCTACGACGTACCGCACACCCGCATCCAGCCCGGCTATCGCGCCCAGGTCAAAAGCCGCGGCTATCGCGACCTCTACATGTTCGACCTCAAGGGCAACCTGGTCTATTCGGTCAACAAGGGCGCCGACTTCGGCTACAATTTCGGTGAAGGCGGCAAATATGCCGACACCGGTCTGGGCGTGATCGTGCGCAAGGCGCTGCTGATCGAAACCCCGGACGATTTCGTGTTCTCCGATTTCGCGCCCTATTCGCTGCTCGACAACAAGCCGGCCGCGTTCTTCGCCAAGCCCGTGTTTAACGCCACCGGCCGCAAGGTTGGCGTCGTTGCCTTCCAGCTGCCGTCCGAACGCATCGACGCGGTTGTCGGCAATCGCAAGGGCCTGGGCGAAACCGGCGAAGTGCTGGTGGTCGGCCCTGACCAGTTGCTGCGCTCGGACTCGACCTTTACCGATGGCAATGATGCCCTGGTGGGCAAGATCGCCAGCCCCGTCATCGATACGGCGCTGAGCGGCACCGCCGCCAATGGCCTGTCGACAGAGTATCGCGGCATGGAAATGCTGATCGCTGCTGCGCCCGTCGAAACCGCTGGCCTGAAATGGACCACCATTGCGGTGATGGCCACCGGCGAAGTGCTGGCTCCGGTCACCAATATGCGCAACATGATGCTGATCATCGGCGCCGCGCTGATGGCCGTGGTCGGCGCCATGAGCCTGCTGTTCTCGCGCACCATCACCAAGCCGATCACCCGCCTGACCGGCACCATGGAGGCGCTGGCCGAGGGCAATCTCGATCTCGAGGTCAAGGGCTCCGACCGCACCGACGAGCTGGGCGCCATGGCCCGCGCCGTCGAAGTGTTCCGCGCCAACGGCCTCAAGGTCGCCGAAATGACCGAGGCGGAGGCCGCCCAGATCATTGCCAACCAGGCTGAACGCAGCCGCATGATGCAGACGCTGGAGCGCTCCTTCGGCGAAGTGGTCGATGCCGCCATTGCCGGCGATTTCTCCAAGCGCGTCTCGGCCGAATTCCCCGATCCTGAACTCAATGGCCTCGCTCGCAGCGTCAATTCGCTGGTAGAGACGGTCGATCGCGGCCTCAGCGAAACCGGCGAAGTGCTGGCAGCCTTGGCCGATACCAATCTCACCTTGCGGGTGAAGGGCGACTATGAAGGCGCCTTTGCCCGCCTCAAGGACGATACCAACGCCGTGGCCGAAAAGCTGGGCGACATCGTTGGCCAGATTCGCGAGACCTCGGGCGCGCTCAAGACTGCCACCGGCGAAATTTTGTCTGGCGCCAACGATCTGAGCGAACGTACGACCAAGCAGGCGGCAACCATCGAGGAAACCTCGGCGACCATGGAACAGCTTGCCGGCACGGTGCTCAACAGCGCCAAGAAGGCCGAAGCTGCCAGCATTGAAGCCCAGACCGTGTCGCGCACCGCCGAAGAGGGTGGCGCGGTGATGGCCAAGGCCAATGATGCCATGGACCGGATCACCACCTCCTCGGGCAAGATCTCCAACATTATCGGCCTGATCGACGACATCGCCTTCCAGACCAACCTCCTGGCGCTCAACGCTTCGGTGGAAGCCGCTCGCGCCGGCGACGCCGGCAAGGGCTTTGCCGTGGTTGCCGTCGAAGTGCGGCGTCTTGCCCAGTCGGCCGCCAGCGCGTCCTCGGAAGTCAAAGTGCTGATCGAACAGTCGGCCAATGAGGTCAAGGGCGGCTCCAAGCTGGTCGCCGATGCCGCGAGCAAACTCTCCAGCATGCTGGCCGCCATTCGCGACAACACTGCGGCGCTGGAAAACATCGCCCGCGACAGCCGCCTGCAGGCCTCGTCCATTGACGAGATCAACGCTGCGGTTCGCCAGATGGACGAAATGACCCAGCACAACGCCGCTTTGGTGGAAGAAACCAACGCTGCTATCGAACAGACCGAGGCGCAGGCCACCGAGCTTGATCGCATCGTCGAACTGTTCACCATCGACCAGCCACAGGGTCGCAGCCAGCAGCGGGCCAAGCCCGTGGCAGCAGCTGCGCCCGCACCGACCGGCATTCGCGGCATGCAGGAAAAGCTCAAGACCGTGGCCAAATCCTATCTCAGCCATGGCAATGCCGCGATCGACAAGGATTGGAACGAGTTTTAGTCCCTGCTCACCTGCCCATTGAGCGGCAGCGGAATCAGCGATAGGTGAAGGCTTCCTGTTTCGGAGCCTTCAATGTCTCGCACCGATGCGATCCTCGGGCGCATGTTTTCCCTGCATCCCAAGCTGATCGATCTTAGCCTCGAACGGATCGACCGCCTGCTGGGCGAGCTTGGCAATCCGCAATTGCGGGTGCAGCCGGTAATCCACGTCGCCGGCACCAATGCCAAGGGCTCCACCATTGCCTATCTGCGCGCCTTCCTCGAAGCCTCGGGCAAATCGGTGCATGTCTATACCTCGCCCCATCTGGTGCGCTTCAACGAGCGCATAAGACTGGCCGGCAAGCTGGTATCGACACGACGGCTGAACCTGGCGCTCGAACATGTCGAGCGGGTCAATGCCGGAAAGCCGATCACCTATTTCGAGATCACCACGGCAGCGGCGTTCTACCTGTTCTCCGAAATCGAGGCGGATTATCTGCTGCTCGAAGTGGGCATGGGCGGCACTTTTGATGCCACCAATGTGGTGCCCCATCCGCTGGGGACGATCATCGCCCCGGTCGATCTCGACCACATGCATTTCCTCGGCAATACCATCGGCAAGATCGCCATTGAAAAGGCCGGCATCCTCAAACGCGGCGCACCGGCGGTGCTGGGTCGGCAGACCGATGAGGGTCTGGCCAGCATCGATCGTATCGCCCGCAAGCTGGGGGTGACCCCGTTTGTTGCCGGGCAGGATTACGACAGCTACGAGCAGGATGGCCGGCTGATCTATCAGGACGAAACCGGCCTGCTCGACCTTCCGCCGCCCAAGCTGATCGGCGCGCATCAATTCGAAAACGCCGGCATGGCCATCGCCGCCGTGCGCCATTTCAAGCTGCCAGTGGATCATGCGGCAATTGAACAGGGCCTGCGCAATGTGGTCTGGCCGGCGCGGCTGTCCCAGCTCAGCGGCAAGCTGCGCGACCTGCTCGGACCGAGTGCGGAGCTCTGGCTCGATGGCGGCCACAATGCCCATGGCACGCGCGCTTTGAGCCGGGCACTGGCGGATATGAACAGAGCCCGCCCGGCGCCACTGGTGTTGATCATGGGGATGATGAACACCCGCGATCCCGTCGCCGTTCTGGCCCCGTTCGTCGGCATGGCCGAACGCATCCTGACGCTGACCATTCCCGGCGAAACCAATGCCCACGATGCAAAATTCATCGCCGGCGAGGCACGCAAGGCCGGGTTCGATGCCCAGCCCAGCCGCTCGATTGTTGCCGCGCTCAAGCAAGCCGCCAAAACCCCGAACGCGCGCGTCGTGATCTCGGGCTCGCTGTACCTGGCCGGACAGGTGCTGCACAAGAACGGCACCGTGCCGGACTAGACCCGCCTTCAGACAAACAAAAAGGCCACCCGATGGCTCGGGTGACCTTCTTTCGCTGGCACGAAACCGGATTAGAACGGAGTGTTCGGGTAATCGAACTGGGCAGCATTGTCCTTGGTGATCAGCGTCGAATTGATGATCAGCTTGCCATCGACCTGAGCGTTGGCGGCAAAGTGCAGCGCGGTCAGATCGATTGCAGTGGCAACCATGTTGGGGTTGTAGGACACGTCAACCGGAACCTGGGCCGAACCAGAAGCCACCATCTTGATGATCTGGTTCATGCCGGCGCCGCCGACAGCCCACATTTCGTTTTCGCGGCCAGCTTCCTTGAGGGCCTTGAGCACGCCAACCAGCGTGTCATCGTCCTGGGCCCAGACAGCGTCGATCTTGGGGTACTTGGTCAGGAAATCCTGCATGATCTTGTAGCCGTCATCGCGGTTCCAGTTGGCGAACTGGGTGTCCAGAACCTTGATCTGGGTATCCTTGATGCCGGCCATGAACGCATCGACGCGCTGCGCATCGATCGGGATCGGCGCGCCACGCAGCACGACGATATTGCCGCCATTGGGCAGAGCCGACTTGAAGTAGTCGGCCGTGGTGGTGCCCAGACCCGGATTGTCACCGGCAACATAAAGGTCTTCGATGCCGGGCTGGCTGAGGGCGCGGTCAACGACGGTAACCCACTTGCCGGCGTCCTTGACCTTCTTGATCGAGGCCGTCATCGCGTCCGGATCGCCCGGCAGGATGACGAGGCCATCGATATTGCGGGTGGCGATCATGTCTTCCAGATCGGCAGCCTGCTTGGTCGAGTCTGGAGCGGTGGCCAGAACGAACGACAGGTTCGGATAGGCCTTGGTCAGGCGATCGACCGCCTGCTGGGCGAAGAAATCGACGCCACCGGTCCAGCCGTGGTCAGCCGTCGGCACCGAGACGCCGATGACATAGGTCTTGTCCTGGGCAATCGCCGCGCTGGCGAGTGCAAAGCTCGATGCCACCAAGGCAGCAAGCGCTGTGGTTTTCAGCAAATTCATAGTCGTCGTCCTCCCTAAACGCCCGTTATGGGCTTTGTTGAAACTGGATCAGTTGGTCGTGCGGCGCGAACGTTGCAGCAGCACCGCGACGATAATGATGGCGCCCTGGAACGCCTGATTGAGATAGGGGCTGATAAAGCTCTGCAGGTTGAGGATATTGCCGATCAGCTCGAGGATGATCACGCCGACAACCGTGCCCCAGATGCGCCCGAAGCCGCCGCGCAACATGGTACCGCCGATGATTACGGCAGCGATGGCCTGCAATTCCCACAGCACTGCCGTTGAGCTGTTGGCCGAGCCGAATTTTGGCACATAGAGCACGGCGGCCATGCCGACGAGGAACCCCTGCAGCACATAGGTCATCAGCCGGACGCGATCGACCTTGATCGCCGAATAGCGGGCGACCTGCTCATTGGAGCCGATGGCCGACAGGTGCCGCCCGAACGTGGTGCGCCGCATCACCACTTCGGCGATGATGGCGACCACGGCAAACACAATGATCGGCGCCGGAATGCCAAAGACATTGCCCGAATAGAGCGGCGAATAGGTGTCGGCCGCCTGGAAATTGAGGTTCAGCGTGCCGCCATTGGCCAGGAAGGTGATCAGCGCGCGGAAGATGCCGAGCGATCCCAGCGTCACGATGAACGGCTCGATCCGGCCTGCGGTGACCAGCAGGCCATTGGCCGCGCCGGCCAGTGCGCCGATGGCAAGCCCCGCAATGATGCCGAGTGCCACCACGGTCCAGCCCGTCCCCAAGGACGGCACGGCGCTGTTGATGATGATGATCATCATGCCGGCGATGAAGGCTGCCATCGAGCCCACTGACAGGTCCAGCCCGCCGGAGGTGATCACGAACGTAGCGCCGATGGCGATGATGCCGATGAACGAGGCGCGCGCCACGATATTGGCCATGTTGCCATAGGTCAGGAAATTGCCGTTGAGCAGCGAGCCCAGGATGAGCAGCAGCAATAACGCGATCAACGGCCCCAGCACGTTCATCTGCAAACGGCGGCTCTTGGCGCTTGGCGCGCTCTCTTTAACGGCAGTGGTCATGCGGCAGCCTTTCCTTCGATGCCCATCTGGTGGCGCACGATCTGTTCTTCGTTGATGGCGGTGCCTTCCAGCTCGCCCACGATCTGCCCGTTGCGCATCACCATGACGCGGTGGCTGAGCCCGATCACTTCCTGGAGCTCCGAGGAGATCAGGATGATCGACTTCCCCTCGGCGGCAAGCGCGGCGACGATGTGATAAATCTGCTGCTTGGTACCCACATCGATGCCGCGCGTCGGCTCATCCATGATGATGATGTCCGGCTCGCTCTCCATGGTCTTGCCCAGCATCAGTTTTTGCTGGTTGCCGCCGGAGAGCTGGCCGGCGCGCACCGAAGCGTCGCGGGCGCGAATATCGAACCGCCGCGTCGCGCGTTCCAGCGCCTTGGCCTCGCTGGCGCTGTCGATGAACATGCCGTTGAGGTGGCGATCCAGCGTCGGCAGGGTCAGGTTGGGTCGCAGGCCCATATTGACCATCAGGCCTTTGCCCTTGCGATCCTTGGTCATGTAAACGATGCCCGCGGCCAGCGACTGGGCGACATTGGCAAAGTGTACCTTCTGGCCATTGAGCTCCAGCTCGCCCGCATCGCGGTGGATCAGCCCGACCATGGTTTCGGCCACTGCGGTGCGGCCGGAACCGATCAGCCCGGCAAAGCCCAGGATTTCTCCCCGGCGCAGCTTGAACGAGACGCCGCGCACCCCGGCCGATTGCAGGTTCTGCACCGACAGCACCAGTGGCGCGTCGACATCGGGCTCATGCTTGGGCGGGTAGAGGTTGGACAGTTCGCGGCCCACCATCATCTGCGCGGCAGAATCGGGGGTCAGCGCGCTGGCATCGAGCGAGGCAATCAGCTGCCCGTCACGCAGAATGGTGACCCGGTCGGACAGCTGCATCACCTCATCGAGCTTGTGCGAGATGAAGACGATGGCAACGCCACGTTCGGTCAATCGATTGATCTGTTCGAACAGGGTTTCGGTTTCGGCCACCGACAGCACTGCGGTGGGTTCGTCCATGATCAACACCCGCGCATCGCGGCTGATCGCCTTGGCGATTTCGATCATCTGCCTTTCAGCGACGGAGAGCGTGGCAATGCGCGCCGTGGGATCGACCGGAACGTGCAAGGTGTCAAGCAGGGTCTGGGTCTGCGCGCGCATCAGGCGCACATCGAGCAGGCCAAAGCGCTTGAGTTCGCGGCCGAGAAAAATCGACTCGGTCACCGTCAGATGTTCGGCCAGATTGAACTCCTGATGGATGAGCACGATGCCCATGCCTTCGGCCTCGCCATTGGGCGGCAGCGTTACCGGCTTGCCATCAAAGGTGATGGTGCCAGAGGTGGGCTGTTCAAAGCCCGACAGGATTTTCATCAGGGTGGATTTGCCGGCGCCGTTCTCACCGATAATGGCGTGAACCTCTCCGGCGCGCACGTCGAAGTCGATGCTGAACAGCACCGGAACTTCGCCAAATGACTTGGAAATCCGTTCGGCCGCAAGAATCGGGGGCGCACTGGCGCCATTGCCCATCGACATGCAGTCTACTCCTCCCTGTGACGCGATACATTGGCTGCATTCTTCGTCAATCGACCGATGTAAAGGTTTTCATGAGCCATGTAAAGGTTTACACAACCGAGGTGGCTGTATATTTTTGGGCCATATCGCTTTATGTCGGTGATGAGACAACCGCGAAAATCCCGAGCCGGATCGCCGCTGGCGGAGCGCCAAGTGCAGCAACCCAAACTGGCCACCATTGAAGATGTCGCGGCGATCGCCGGCGTCTCCATTGCTACGGTGAGCCGGGCGGTCAACGAGCCGGCCAAGGTTGCCGACGAAACCCGCCGCCGCGTCAATGAAGCCATCGCCCGCACCGGCTACACCACCAACGCCATGGCGCGTTCGCTGCGCATGCGGCGCTCCAAGATGATCCTGATCCTGGCACCCGATGTCGGCGATCCGAACTTTTCCAATATCCTGGTCGGCCTTGAAACCGAGGCCAGCAAACGCGGCTATGGCGTGCTGATCGGCAATACCCAGAACGATCCGACCCGCGAGGCGGACTATCTGCGCTTCATCAGTTCCAACCAGGCCGATGGGCTGATCCTGCTCACCGGCCACCTGCCCTTTGGCTTGAGCCTTGATGAAGCCGTGGTCCGGCCGCCGGCCATGGTCGCGGTCAATGAACCGGTGCCGGGCGACCTGGTGCCGTTTGTCGGCGTCGACAATTTCGAGGGCGCCCGCATCGCGGCCGACCACCTGATCTCGCAGGGTCATCGGCGGATCGCCTTTATCGGCCATTCGACCAGCAAGATGGTCAATACGCTGCGCGAGGGTGGCTATCGGGAAGCCTTGAACAATGCCGGGATCGCCATCGATCCGATGTTGATTCTCGATGGTGATGGCACCACCGAAAGCGGGCGGCAGGCCGCCGAGCACATGTTCGTGCGCGACGTGCTGCCGACGGCGTTCCTCTGCGTCAACGACGCCACAGCGCTTGGGGTGATCATCGCGCTCAATGCGCGCGGCTATGACCTGCCGCGACAGTTTTCGATCATGGGTTTTGATGACATTTCCTTTGCCAGTTTCGTTACGCCCTCGCTGACCACGATGAAGCAGCCCCGCTCCAAGATCGGGGAAGCGGCGATGAACCTGCTGCTGGCGGTGGTTGAAGGTCGCGAAGTCGAACAGCGCAAGGTGCTGCTGCGCAGCGAACTGGTGCTGCGCAATTCGGTGTCGCGCCTGGGCCTCGGCGCGCGGTAGGGATTTTCACGTTTTAACTGAAACAGCATCGAGTTTTTGAGTGACTCAGTGCAATGATGAAACGCTCCGACGCCGGTTATGCCGCTTCAGGCAAAGCCTGCAACCGCACGTGCCCGCTCGGCTTCGATGATGAACTGCATCTGCTCGACGGCAGCGGCCGTATCGCTGCCCTCCACCGCCGTGACCAGGCTCTGATGCGCCGCGCAACTGGCCGCCTGATAGGCCAGATCAGCATCGGCGGAACGCCGCTTGGCTGCCAGAGCCAGGGTCAGTTCAACCACCCCGATGGCGGAGCGCAGCAGCGGGTTGCCGGAGCTGTCGGCGATTACCTGGTGCACTTCAAGGCTGGCCAGCGCATGGGCCTCCATCGCCTCCCCGGCCACGTCCATCTGATGGACCCAGTATTTCATCAGGCGCACCTGTTCGGCGGTGCGGCGCACACAAGCCAGCATCACGGCGCGCCGTTCGGTGTCCTGGCGCACATCGAACAGGCTGTCGTAAAAGCGCTTGTTGGGCGCGGCGTCATAGTGCCAGAACAGCACCTGCGGATCGAAAAAATTCCAGCGGCTGGAGGGCGAAACGCGGGTGCCCACCTTGGGGCGCGCCTCCACCATGCCCTTGGCCTCAAGCGTCTTCAGCGCTTCGCGCAGCACCGTGCGGGAAACCCCGTAGGTTTCCATCATCACCGCATCGCTGGCCAGAATCGAGCCCACGGGAAACTTGCCGGTGGCGATGCCATGGCCGATCTCGTTGATCACGAAAGTATGGAAGTTTCGTGCAGCCGGCCGCCCGGAAAGGGAGCGAATAAGGCTGCCAGCTTCGATCATGCTACACTTTCTCGGGCGTTTTCTCTCCGGAAGCGGAGGCCGCAAATATGATCCGCTGCAGCACGATGAACAAGAACAGCAGCACGCCAATGACGATTTTGGTCCACCAGCTTGAGAGCGTGCCATCAAAGATGATGTAGGTCTGCACGAGGCCCAGCAGCATCACCCCGACAAACGTGCCAAGCACGAAACCATAGCCACCCGTGAGCAGCGTACCCCCGATCACTACCGCGCTGATGGCGTCGAGCTCAACCCCGACCGCCGCCAGCGGATAACCGGCTGACGTATAGAGCGAAAACACGATTCCCGCCAACGCCGCCAGCACGCTCGACAGCATATAGATCTGCACCGTGGTGCGCGCTACCGGCACGCCCATCAGCGAGGCGGACACCGCATTGCCGCCCAGCGCGTAGACATAGGAGCCGAACTTGGTGCGATGCGCGACCAGCGCCCCGCCCAGAAAGATCACCACCATCAGGATGCCGATGAAACTGAGCCGTCCGCCGCCGGGCAGCCGGATGATCATGTCCGAGAGTTGCGCATAGAATTCGTGGTTGATCGGCACGGAATCCTGGGTGATCACCGAGGCGCCGCCCCGGGCGAGGAACATGCCCGCCAGCGTGACGATGAACGATGGCACCTGCAGATAATGAATCGCCAACCCCATTGCCGCGCCGAATGCTGCGGCGACCAGCAGGGCGATGGCGAACGCTGCCAGCGGGTGAATGCCGAACCACGAGATCAGCACCGCCACCAGCACCCCGGTGAACCCGATCACCGCGCCGACCGACAGGTCGATGCCGCCCGAGATGATGACGAAGGTCATGCCCACGGCGGTGATGCCGAGGAAGGCGTTGTCGGTGAGGAAATTGCCGAGCACCCGGGTCGAGAGCATGCCGGGAAATTGCAGCACGCTCACCGCATAGGCGATGGCGAAGATGACGGTGGTGGCCGCCAGGGGACGGAGACTGCGTTTCATCGCTTGGCGGCCTGTTTTGCGTCGCGCTTGAAGAAGCCGGCGAGGGTGCCGAGCAGCGGCGACTGAATGAGCAGGATCAGAATGATCATCCCTGCCTTGACGATCAGGTTGAACTCGGGGCGGAAGCCCGACACCAGAATGCCGGTATTCATCGCCTGAATGATCAGCGCGCCAACCACCGCCATCGGGATCGAGAAGCGCCCGCCCAGTAGCGAGGTGCCCCCGATAACTACTGCCAGAATGGCGTCGAGTTCCAGCCACAGGCCGGAATTATTGGCGTCGGCGCCGCGAATGTCGGCCGCTACCACAATGCCGGCAACGGCAGCACAGAAGCCGCTCAGCCCATAGACCAGCAGCAACAGCATCCGGCTGCGAATGCCGGCAAGGGACGCGGCGGCCCGATTGACCCCGATGGCCTGGACGAACAGGCCAATGGCGGTGCGGCGCACAAACAGCGTTACAATCACCATCAGCACCAGGGCAATCACGGCCGCCATCGGCAGGCCAAGGAAGGAGCCGGTGCCAATGAAAATCAACGACGGTTCATTGAAGGTGACAATCGAGCCCTCAGTGATCAACTGCGCAATGCCCCGGCCCGCCACCATCAGCACCAGCGTGGCAATGATCGGCTGGATATCGAGCACGGCAACCAGGAACCCGTTCCACAGCCCGCAGGCAATGCCGACGCCCAGTGCCGCAATGACGGCGATCGGCGTCGGATAACCGGCAACCACCATGGTGGCAGCAACTGCACCGCAGACCGCCATGATCGCGCCAACGGACAGGTCAACGCCCTTGGTGGCAATCACCCCGGTCATGCCGATGGCTAGGATCGCCACCGGCGCGCCGCGATTGATCACGTCGATCATCGAACCGAACAACCGACCGTCCTGCCAGGTGATGCGGAAGAAATTGGGGAACAGCAGCCAGTTGATCAGCAGCACGCCGACCAGAGCCAGCACCTGCGGATTGGCGAGACGTTCCAGGTGCAGCCGTTTCATGCGGTGGCCTCGTCAGGATGGTTGGCAATCGCCTGCACGATCACGCCGGGATTGATATTCTTGCCGCGCAGTTCGGCGACCATTTCGCGGTCCCGCATCACCACGATGCGTGAGCTATAGGCCACCACTTCATCGAGCTCGGAGGAAATCACCACCATGGCCATGCCATCGTCGCGCAGCCGGTTGATGGTGCGCACGATTTCGGCGTGCGCCCCCACATCGATGCCGCGGGTGGGTTCGTCCAGAATGAGGAAGGCCGGATCGGTGGCCAGCCAGCGCGACAGGATAACCTTTTGCTGGTTGCCGCCCGAAAGCAGCTTGACCGGCATGTCGAGCGATGCGGCGCGGATGTCCATCGCCTCGCCAAACTTGCCGGCGATCTCCATCTGCTCATCGCGGTTGAGCGCGCGGAACCAGCCCAGCTTGCCCTGCAAGGCAATGATGATGTTCTCGCGCACCGACAGGTCGCCCAGAATGCCCTCGGCCTTGCGATCTTCCGGACAAAAGCCGAAACCGTGTCCGATGGCCTCCGTGGTGTTGCGCAGCGCGCCCGCCTTGCCATTGATGGTGACGGTGCCCTGATCGGCCGGATCGGCGCCGAACATGATGCGCGCCATCTCGGTGCGGCCCGAACCGAGCAGCCCGGCAACGCCGATCACCTCGCCCTTGTGAATGGTCAGGTCGAACGGCTGCACGCTTTTCTTGCGGCCATAGCCGGTAAACTGCAGCAAAACCTCGGTGGTTGGCGCGTCGGTTTCGATGCTGCTGGCGCCCGAAAAGGCGATGTCCTTGCCTAGCATCAGGCGCACCACATCGGTGCGGCTGACGGCATTGAGCTGGCGGGTATCGACCAGCTTGCCGTTGCGCAGCACGGTGACGCGATCCGAGATGGCAAACACCTGGTCGAGGAAATGGGTGATGAAGATGACGGCAAGGCCGGAGCGCTTGAGATCGCCGATGACTTCGAACAGCCGTTCCACCTCGTTGCGGTCAAGGCTGGCCGTAGGCTCGTCCAGGATCAGCACTTTGCCGGACAATTGCACGGCGCGGGCAATGGCCACGATCTGCTGCACCGCCACCGAATGGCTGCCCAGCTCGCTGCCCGGATTGAGCTTGAGGTCGTAGCGGTCGAGCAGGACGCGGGCGTCCTTTTCCATCTTGCGATGATCGACCAGGCCAAAGCGGGTGGGCTGATGGCCCAGATAAAGGTTTTCCGCCACCGAGCGGTTCGGCAGCAAATTGACTTCCTGATAGACGGTGCCGATGCCGTGGGTCTGCGCATGCAGCGGATTGTCGAGTTTGACGGGGGCGCCATCGACATAAACGCCACCGCCATCGGGCTGGTAGGCGCCGGTAAGGATCTTGATCAAGGTGGATTTGCCAGCGCCGTTTTCGCCCAGCAGGGCATGCACCTCACCAGCGCGAAGCCCGAAATCGACGGCCTCTAGCGCGGTATGGTTGCCGAAAATCTTGGTAACGCCGCGTGCTTCGAGCACAAATTGGCCGTCCTGCATGCAAGCCTCCCCGCCCATGCGATAAATAACCCCGCCAGATACTATCTGGCGGGGGCAGTCGTCAGGAGATTATTTTAGTAGCCGAGGCCCTTGCGTGCGTCGTACTCGCCCTGGGGATTGTCAGCCGGGGTGTAGAGCTTGGATTCGGTGACGATGAACTTGGGCGGCACGGTGCCGTCCTTGAGGTAAGCCGCGAGCGCATCAAACGCCGGGCCGGCCATGTTCGGGGTTAGTTCAACCGAAGCGTTGGCTTCGCCGGCAACCATGGCCGAGAAGATGTCCGGCACGCCGTCGATCGAGACGACCTTGATGTCGGTCCCTGGCTTCAGGCCTGCGTCCTTGATTGCCTGGATGGCGCCAACGGCCATGTCGTCGTTGTGGGCATAGACAGCGCAGATGTCGGCGCCGCCGTTTTCGGCCTTGAGGAAACCTTCCATCACTTCCTTGCCCTTGGCGCGGGTGAATTCGCCAGTCTGGCTGCGGATGATGGTGATATTGGCGTGGGCCAGAACGGCTTCGTCGAAGCCCTTCTTGCGATTGATGGCCGGGGTCGAGCCGACGGTGCCTTCGATTTCCACGACCTTGCACGGTGCATCGCCGACAGCGCTGACCAGCCAGTTGCCGGCCACGGTGCCTTCCTTGACCTGATCGGAAGCAACCGAAGTCAGGTACAGGTCTTCCGGAGCATCGACGCCGCGGTCGAGCAGGATGACCGGGATATTGGCTTCCTTGGCTTCCTTCAGCACGTCGTCCCAACCGGTGGCGACCACTGGGGCCACGAGGATTGCGTTGACGCCCTGGGCGATGAAGCCGCGGATCGCCTTGATCTGGTTTTCCTGCTTCTGCTGCGCGTCGGCAAACTTCAGGTCGATGCCGCGATCGGCAGCCTGCTGCTTGGTCACCGAAGTTTCGGCAGCGCGCCAGCCCGATTCCGAACCGATCTGCGAGAAGCCGACAACCAGTTTGTCCGCAGCAAAGGATGCAGAAGTCAAAGCAGTAGCGAGGCTCGCCGCGATGGCGAGCTTGGTGATGATGTTCACGATGTCCTCCCAAAATGTGGTCGCAGCGGTGTGTTCACCTGCCGCGATGACCTAACGCTACATAAAGTACTATTATATGTAAAGGGGCCGCGAAGTGAATGGCGTGGTTTCCTTAAGTCGCTGCCAAGCCATTGTTCTAAAACGGTTTACTTTGCAATGGAGCCAGACCAAAACTGGATTGTCACCCCGGCGAAGGCCGGGGCCCAACCCGAGATTTCAAGATGCCCCCGGCCTTCGCCGGGGTGACATCGAGTTTTTGAGGGGCTCAAAACAAACGCTCTCGCTGATGATTTAAACAAGTCGCCGTGGCGCCGCGCGTTCAATACTTGCCTTGATCGCTGCCGCAGAATGGGTCGATCGGGTTGCTGCCAGAAAATTCGGCGCGTCCGACCAGCGCTTCCAGCACCGCAGCCTGGATCGGCTCGGCGCTGCCATAGGCATTGATATAGGTGGGCACGCGCGGCGCGTCGTAGAGGTAGTAGGGATAGCCGAACGAAATCATCAACGTCGGCACCTCGTACCAGAGCCGGTGCATGGCGCCAAAGATCGAGCCGGTGAGCTTGGTCCAGTCGAGAAAAATCCGGCTGCGGGTCAGCGTGGTTTCTTCGCCGAACAGGTACAGCACCAGATCGAACTGCGATGCATCGGCAGTCATGCCCTGCTGGAACAACGTCACCTCGAAGCCCTCGGCCTTGAGCCGCTCCGGCAGGCTGAACGGCACCGGATGCGGCACGAACGGCAAGATGATGCCACCGGAATAGATCAGGATGCGCTTGTGTTTTTTGGGATCGAGCGGCAGCAGGTTCTGTACATCCTTGACCAGTGTCGGCACCCGGGCGGTGACCTGATCGGCCAATTGCCGGCTGGCCGGACGAGCCAGCAACGCCTTGGTGGCACTAGGCTCGGGCAATTGCCGATGCTGCAGTTTCAGCGCCGCCTTCAGGCCCAGAATGCGGGTGACCGCTGCGTCGAGCCGCTCCGCCGTTAGGCGCCCATCGGCCAAAGCCGCGTGCAGAAAACCCACATCGGCATCGGGGTCATCGGAGAACAAAATGACGTCGCACCCGGCCATCACCGCTTCGGGCACGGTTTGCTCACGCGGACCCCAGTCGCCAAAACCGGCCATCGGGGTGGCGTCCGAAACGATCAGGCCGTTGAACCCCAGCCCGTCGCGCAACAGGTCGATATTGAGCACCGGGCTCAGCGTCGCCGGGCGGAAGGCTTCGGCGCCGGCGTCCGGATCGAGTTCACGCACAAAGCCCGGGAAAGCGATATGGGCGGTCATCACTGCCATCACCCCGGCGCCGATAGCGGCGGCATAGAGCCGGCCATAGGTCTCGTCCCATTCTTCCAGCGATAGCGGATTGACCGTGGTCACCAGATGCTGGTCGCGATCGTCATAGCCTTCGCCGGGCCAGTGCTTGACGGTGGCGGCAACCCCAGCCCGCTGGAACGCCCCGATCTGCGCCATGGCGTGATCATGGATGGTCCTTATGTCGCTGCCATAGGAGCGGGTGCCGACAATGGCACTGCGGAACGCCTTGTTGATATCGATCACCGGGGTGAACGACCAGTTCAGCCCCATGGCGCGGGCCTCTTCGGCCATCACCGTGGAAATCGCTTCGGTTGCCTCGACATCATTGACCGACGCCAGCCCCAGCGGATTGGGCACGATGGTGCCAAATGGCAGGCTCATGCGGCTGCCTTCGAGATCGGCGCTGATCAGCGGCGGGATGGCGCTGGCTTCGATATAGGACCGCGCCAGCGCGATTTCGGCATCCACGTCGGCCGAATAGATGCGGGTGATGCCGCCGGGCTTGAACCGAACCAGTTCCGCCAAGGTCTGCTCGGGCGGGGTGCGCGACAGCAGCACGAACAATTGGCTGATCTTGTCGGCGGTGGACAGCCCCACCAGTGTTTGCTCGACCCAGGCGATGGCCTCGTCATCCAGATTGAACGGGGCGGCTTGCAGATCGATCATCATATCCTCCGGGCTTTTTCTTGAGCTTTAGCAGAGGATGGCGGGGTGGCACAGGCGTCACGATGCGACTAAGCCGCGTGGCTTTCCAGCCATTTGACCAGTTGGACGCGCGATTGCCCGGCGCCTACTTTGATGTCAACTGGCTGGCCGTTCTTGAAAATCATCAACGTCGGCATGGCGCGCACATTATATTGGGTGACGATGCCGATATTGCTTTCCACATCGAGCTTGGCAATCTTGACCCTGCCGGCCAGCTCGCCCGAAAGTTGATCCAGGATCGGGTCCATCGCCTTGCAAGGTCCGCACCATTCGGCCCAGAAATCCACCAGCACCGGCTCGCTCGCATTGAGCACTTCGGCCGAAAAATTGCTGTCCGTCACCGTGATCGACATGTCCGTCTCCTTGCTTGGACGGACAAATCTAGGCCGAGTCGGCTGCCGTTGTTAGCGGCGCTTCGCGCAAAATCTTTGCCGGAAAGCGGCGCAAATAAAAACGCCGCCGAGATCAACCGGCGGCGTTTGAAATT
Source organism: Devosia sp. (assembly GCF_039927955.1). Lineage (GTDB taxonomy): Bacteria > Pseudomonadota > Alphaproteobacteria > Rhizobiales > Devosiaceae > Devosia. The sequence continues at coordinate 17,803 of NZ_JBDSUA010000056.1, forward strand.
CTTTCGATCAGCTTAGGCAGCGTGGCTGGTGAGCCACTTGCTGAGGCCGGCCTTTGGAGTGCCGGCGCCAATCTTCATGTCGATGGCTTCGCCACCCTTGAACAGGATCATGGTCGGGATCGAGCGGACGCCGTACTTGGTCATTGTCGAGGGGTTTTCATCGACGTTGAGTTTGACGATCTTCACCTTGCCGCTGAGCTCGGTCGAGAGTTCGTCAAGCAGGGGAGCGATTGCACGGCATGGTCCGCACCACTCCGCCCAGAAATCCACGAGAACGGGCTCTTTGGAGTTGAGGACTTCCTCGCCGAAAGTGGCGTCGGAAACATGTGAGGTCATCGGATGTGCCTTTGGGGTTGAAAGCGGTGGTCTGTGTGATCGAAAAATTGGGTAGAGTCCAGCAAGACTTCAAGCAAATTCACCTTATGGTGAAATCGATACAGGCTGCCGCCAGAGCGTCCGGCGGCAAATTCATCAACAATTCCAAGTTCGTCCACAAGATCGCTGCGGTTACAAGCCTTCCAGGGTAGAGCTGGCCTGCAACCATTGCATACAATCCCAACTGGGTTCGGTAGTTTTCCGGCACGTCCTCGGGCGTTAAGGGCACGGTCGCGTCGGATTTGTAGTCCACCACCTGTACCACATCATTGCTAACGATCAGCCGATCAATCCGCCCGGCCAGTTTTATCTTCTGGCCCCGACGGGTTGCTGGCAACAGGAACGGCACTTCGGCCCGGCTGGTTTCAACAAAAATTCCGGCCAGCGCCGGATTGGTCAGGATCGAGATTGCTTTGGCGGCAACCGACGCATGCAGATCCGGATGCGCCGGCAGCAGCACCGGCATGGCCTTGTCCACCACATTGTCCCAATCGGCGCGCGGCACGCGGCCCAGATGCTGCAGCAGGGCATGCAGCGCGATGCCGCGCTGCCGGGCGCTATCGGCATCGGCAAGGCCCTCAAGCGTCGTATCGAGCACCCGGATATCGCCGGTGGTTTCACCCGCCGAGGATGGCCGCACGACCGGGATGGTGCGGTAAGTCGGCAGTTCAGGCAGGGTGAGCGGCATGATCGCGGCCAGAGAAGCCTTCTCCAAAACCGTCGCAATCGACGCAGCGGGCCGCAGCCGCGGATAGATTAGGGCTGTCTCATTGCCCTGGGCATCCACCACGCTTTCGCCCAATGGACGCAGTGCCACGTCGATGGCCTCGTACCAGCTTCCCTCCAGCTGGGTTTCGGCTTTGCGGCCGGGCGTCAGCGCGCCGGTGATATATAGCTCGTCCTCGGCGCGGGTCATGCCGACATAGAGCTTGCGCCAGTATTCGGCCTTCTGATTGTCCTCGTCGGCGCTGCGGATCGGCGCGGTCTGCGGCGTATGCGTCTTGCCCGAGGAGGCGTGGATCAAGAGCGGACCGGGACTATCGGGCACCACATAGACCGGCTTGCCCAGCTTTTGCGCATCGGGCTTGCTCGCCGCATCGGCCAGAATGACGATCGGGGATTCCAGCCCCTTGGCGCCATGCACGGTCATCACCCGCACGCCAGAACCGGCCTCGGCCAGTTCGCGCTTGATCGAGACATGTGTGGCCCGCATGGCGGTGACGAACCCCTGTAGCGACGGCTGCTCGGTCTGTTCGTGGTCCAGCGCCAAAGCGAGGAATTCGGCGAACACGTCATCCACCTCGGTGCCCAGCCGGGCGTGGAAGCGCTTCAGCCCGCCTTCGGCATACAGCACCGCGGCAAAGAATTCGAAGGGGCGCTCGAAATCGAGCTGGCCGCGCCAGCGCTGCAGCCGTCCGGCGGCATCAATGGCTTGCGGCAGCGTCGATGCGGCAAGCGTCTGCCACAGGCTTTGCCTGCCGCGCCCATGCGCCAGCGCGAACAGCGCATCCTCGTCGATATCAAACAGCGGCGAACGCAACAAAGCCGCCAGCTGCAGGTCATCGGCCGGGTTGAGCAGCACATCGCACAGCGCCAAAAGGTCCAGCACGCCGATATGGGTGGTCACCGCCAGCCGATCGGCACCGGGCGTGGGCAGGCCCTGCTTGAGCAGAGCGCGGATCAGTTCGTGAAACAGGCTATTGCGCGACTGCACCAGGATCAGCACATCGTCCGCGGTGACCGGAGCACCATGCGGCGCGTGCGTCCGCCCACTATCGATCCAGCCGCGAATTTCCCCGGCAATGCGCTCGGCCACCTGCCGAGGCGCCGATTTTTCGATATCCAGCGCTTCGAGCGGCCATTGCGTATCAACCACATCGGCCTTGGGCTGGTGATAGGGTGGCCACAGCGTCACCATGCCACCGGCATCGGGGCGGGCGGTGTCGTGAATGACTTTGTCGTCGGCCAATAGCGCCGCCTGGATATCGGGCCGGTCGGCCACCAGGTCCACCGCCTGCAAAATGCCGGACAGGGTGCGAAAACTGGTATGCAGCGGCAGGCGCTCGAAATTGCGTCCCGCCGAAGCGGCGGCGCGGGCAAAATCGCGCCCGGTCTGCCCGAACAGACGCGGATCGGCGCCTTGAAAAGAGTAGATCGACTGCTTCTGGTCGCCCACCGCAAACAGCGACCTTGGCCGCTCCACCGCACCCTCGCCAACAAAGAACTCGCGGGCAATTTCGCGCACCACGCGCCATTGCTCGGGATTGGTATCCTGGCTTTCATCGACCAGAATGTGGGTGATCCCGGCGTCGAGCTTGTATTGCACCCACGGCCCCTGCGCCGTATCGGCAAACAGATCGCCCAGCTTCTCGATCAGATCGTCAAAATCCAGCAGCGACTGCGCCCGCTTGCGCGCTTCGAACCGATCCGAAATCGCGCCCACCACGTCGAGCAGCGCTTCGGAGCGTTCCACCAGCCAGACCGCATTGCGTTCGGCGGCAAGCTGTTCGAGCCGGTCGGCTTCCATCAGCGCCAGATCGGCCAGATCAGGATCGGCGGCACCAAAGGCCTTTTTCGGAAAGCCCTTGGGCACCGCCAGATCAGCGGTGAGGAAGGCCTTGAGCCAGTCGTCGAGCGACGGATTGGCTGGATCGATGCGCGCCAGCTTTTCCTCGAACGCGGTGCCCTGGCCCTTGGGCGGACAGATGGCCAGCAGCGCGGCGATTTCCACCGGCCCGATCAGCCGGGCGGACAGCATCTCGGCTTCGATGGCCGCCGAGGACGGGCCATTGCCCAGCCCGGTCAGCTGGCGCAGATTGGCTTTGGCCAGCGGGCGGTCGGCCAGCACCGGGCGCAGCTTGCGCCCTTCGGCTAGCGCTGCGTCGATGGCGGCGGTGATCTGCGCGTCGCTGAGCAGGGTGAACAAGGTCTCCACCGCTTGGGCCTGCGCCCCACCGGCGATGCCTCCGGCCAGCACGGCTTCGCGCGCCTCAAGGATCATCCTTGCCCGGTCATCGTCCTCGATGACCTTAAAATCGAACGGCACCCGCGCTTCGAGCGGGAACCGGTGCAGCACCGATTCGCAAAACGCATGGATGGTGACGATCTTGAGGCCCCCCGGCGTTTCCAGTGCGCGGGCAAACAGCGTGCGCGCCAGTTGGCGCTTGCGTTCATCAACCGGACGGCCGTCGAGCTTGTCCAACTCGGCATCAAGCTCAGCCTCCGGCAGCACCGCCCACTTCGCCAGCAGCGCAGACACGCGCCTCCGCATTTCAGCAGCTGCCGCCTTGGTATAGGTCAGGCACAGGATCGATTGCGGCGCCACACCCGACAGCAGCAGCCGCTGCACCCGCTGGGTCAGAACGTGCGTCTTGCCCGAACCGGCATTGGCCTCCACCCAGATCGACCAATCGGGATTTGCCGCCTTGCGCTGGTTGGCCGCCGTGGTGCTGGGAACGACGAACTTGGACTTCATTCGCCATCCTCGCCATCGGTCAGGGTCCATTCCGGGGTCCGCGCCAGATGCTCGTAGGCCCCGGCAAAGCGCTGTTTCGCCGAGGGATGAATGCGCGCCGCCATCGGCCGGTCTTCGAGCAAAAATGCGCTCACATGCCGCTGCATGCGGATCGCCGCCTCATCGGCAGCGCTCATCAGGTCGTGCTCGTCGCCAACCGAAAACGCTCTTTCGATAAAGGCATCCGGCCCGAGCGCGATCTTCACATAGGTCAGCGCGCTGGTATCGGCGGGCGGCAGATCGCCCAGCGCTCCGGCGCGGGCCATCGCCGCCTCCAGCAGCAATTGCGGGGCCTCGAATGCCTTCATTTCCCCCGGGCTGGGCGGCGTGCCGGTCTTGAAATCGATGATCTCGACCGTCCCGTCCATCATCTCATCGACCCGGTCGGCCCGGCCAGTGAGCCGGAACGGCTCGGCCACCTTCAGGTCCCATTCGCCCTTGATCTCGGCATGGCGCTGCTTGATCCGCGGCTGACGAGCCCGCTCGAATTCGAGGAAGGCGTGCGCCGCCGTATCGAAGCGCCGCAGCCAGATGTCGCGGCGTTCGCCGATGGCGTCGAGCCCGGCAAATCCCTCCCGCGCCATGGCGTTGAGCACATCGAGCGCCCCGGGGTCCATGACGTCACGGTTTTCTTCGACAAAGCGCGCAAAGATATCGTGGATGACGCTGCCGCGTTCGCGCCCGCCAGCTTCCTCGCCCAGCGGGTCCATCGGCCGCAGCCGCAGCACGTGCTTGGCATAAAGATCATAAGGCGAGCGGAACAGGGTTTCGATTTCAGTTATCGAAAGCTGGCGCGGCCGAATGCTTGCCGGTGGATTAGGGGCCGGACGCTGGGCCGCTCTGGTTTCGGCCACGGCATCGAGCCGGCGCGCCATGGTCAACCACTGCGCTCCCCGCGCGCGCCACTGCTTGCTGGCCTCCTCGCCTGCAAATGCTTCCAACCGCTGCACCAGTCGCGAGGCGATGGCGGGACTGGCGCCCAGCCGCTCCGAAAACGCGACAATGACTTCGCCATTGCCCAGCGCCATTTCAAAATCGTGCGCCGCCAGTCCCGCTTTGCGCTCGGGCGGCTCGAGCCCCGCAGCAAGGCGCATGCCCCGGCTGAGCCATGGACCAGGATCGGCCGCCTCTGGCCATTTGTCTTCATTCAGCGCCGCGATAATCAGCAGGTCAGGATTTTGCAGGCGGGCTTCCAACTGCCCCCAGATGGCAATGTCGTCCCGCCGCGCCAGCACATTGCGTACCTCAAAGCCCAGCATCAGCGCCTGCAACACGCCATCGAGCTGGCGCGGCGGAAAGGCAATGCCTTCGCCGCGATGCCCGGCCAGTTCATCGCCCCATTGCCGCAGTTCACGCGCCCCGGGCGTATCGACGCCGTCGATGACACCATAGGCCGCGAGCAGCGCAGCGGAAAACTGGCTGGCCTGAATGCTGGGTTGCGCCATCAAGGCCAGCAGCGGCGTGAGGCCGGTTTCAAGCTGTACCAGCAGCGCTTCGATCTCAACCGCATCCGTGGCGGTCAATTTGCGCACCGGATGCTTGGTCGTGCCATCGACATTGGCGGCCAGCAAAGCCCGCAGCCCGGCAAGACCGGGATTGGGACGCTGTCCGCGCAGCATGCCCAGCTCGATCAAATCAGCCACGCGGCTGACCTCGCTGCGCTCCATCCCGAACAGCGCGGCGCGATTGCGCAGCACCGCCATCAGATCAACCGGCGCACAATTGCCGCTGGCCAGCATCAGGATTTGGCGCAGCAGGCGGCCGGCGGCGGACTGGAACAGCGGCGCACCGGCGGCGTCATCGACCCGCACGCCGAAGCGCCCCAGTTCGGCGGCAATCCGGCGCGCCAGGTTCTGGTCGGGCGTGACGATGCCGCAAGTCTTGGCATTGGCTAGCGCGTCGCGGGCGGCGAGGGCGATGGCGCGGGCCTCCTCGTCTTCGGTCCGGGCGCTGAGCAGGGTCAGGCCGGCGCTGGCCTCGGCAAGTTGGGCTGGCAACAATCGGTTCTGGGCCCACAGCGCGGTGTCGTCGCTGAGTGCCAGGGCGCGGCGAACCAGCGTGGTGCGCGGCGACGTCTCGACCGCCAGTTCGGCCACATCCGAAATCGCCGCGTCCAGCGAGCGCAGCAGCTTGGCCAGGCCATATTGCGGATGACCGTGCGGATTATTGTCGGCCTTCAGCAGCGCTTCGTGGTCGGTCGGCGTCAGCGTTGTATCGAGGCCTGGCAGAACGATGGCGCCGCGCGGCAATTGGCTGATCGCCTTGAGCAGCGCCGCCGTGGCGGGGATCGAGCCGGTGGAGCCGGCGGCGATCACCGGTCGGTCGCCATAGATCAGTGGCGCGGCGCCAGCCTGCCGCAACAGGCGCTGATTGCGCAGGATCGACCGATCCGCCTTGCCGCGTTCATCCAGCACCGCAGGCCACACCTCGAACACGATCTTGAGAAAGCGCAGCGTCTGCTGCCAGTTCTCGGCCAGGTTTTCCGGCACGATGGCGTCAAGCTGGTGCGGGGCGCAGTCTTCGGCCGCCAGATCGTCCAGTAGTCCGCCCAGCGATTCCGACAGCGCCAGGATTTCGGCGGCATTGGGCGGCGAGGCGAAGGCGGCCTGGCCAGCCTCGGTATTGGCCCATTGTCCGACCAGCCGCGACAGCACCAGCCGCCGCTCCAGCGCCGAAACCGGCTCGGGCAATACGCTGACATCGATCGGCGGCAGGAACGGCTCCTCGTCCTTCTCTTCGCCGCCAAACGTACGGATATCGGGCAACAGACCCGTGCCGCGTTGGGAGAAGATATCGGCAAGGCTTAGCCGGGCACGGCGGGTTGGCAGCACGATGGTGACATCGGCGAGGCCAAATGGGCCGCCGAGATGCCAGCCGTTGAGCAGCGTGCCATCGAGAATCCGGTCGGCCAGCGTTTCGAGAAATTTGGCCTGCGGCGCGATGGTATAAAGCGGCTTCATGCCAGCGCCTGCTCGGCCAAAGCCAGCCCTTGCGGATCCCCGACGTGATACCAGGGTGCGTTCAGGGCAATGCCTTGCAGCGTGCCGCGCTCCAGCGCTTTTTCAAACAACGGGTAGAGCGAAAATGGCCCGTCCGGAGTGCCGGCGAATATGGATTTGCTCAGCAGCGCCACGCCGCCATAGATCACCGGCGCACCAAAATCATTGGTGATATTGCCGCGCGGATCGAGGCAGAAATCATGGCTGCGGCCAAAGCCGGTAGCGCGCGCCGGATGCACGCAGAGCAGCACGATATCGCTGCCCGAAGCGTCGAATTTCTCGATCATCCGGCCCATCGGCGCATCCGCTCCGGCGGGCCAGAACGCATCGGTGTTCATCACCAGGAACGGGTCGGCATGGAGCATCGGCAGCGCCTGCTTGATCCCGCCGCCAATGCCCAGCAGCGTCTCCTCGCGCGAGATTTTGATGCCACCGGCGAAATGGGCGATCACCTGCTCGGCCAGGTAATGCGTATTGGCGATGAAGCGTTTAGCCCCTTCGGCGCGGGCATTGAACATCGCCCGCTCGATCAGTGGCATCCCGGCGACCGGGATCAACGGCTTGGGCGTGGTCAGGGTCAGCGGCTGCATCCGCTTGCCCAGTCCGGCAGCCAGCAGCATCACGTCGGGGAATCGGTCGCTCTCGTTCATCGCCGGATTTGATGGGGCGGGGGCAGGATTGTCCAGCGCCTTGCCACTACCGGCGGGAGATCACCACGTCGCGGCCCATTCCCCCGGCACCGATGCTGAGCGTGATTTCCAGCGTCGCCGCGTCCAGCAGTTCCGGCGCGCGTTCCGGCCATTCGATCAGCACGATGGCGTTGGGATTATCCAGCAGCCCCAGTTCATCGATCTCGCGCGGATCGCCCAGCCGATAGAGATCGGCGTGCAGAATGGCGACGGGCCCGGCCTGATAGGGCTGCACCAGCGCAAAGGTGGGCGAGGGCACTTCGTGGTCGGGATCGCCCACCAGCGCGCGGATGATGGCGCGGGCCAGCGCGGTCTTGCCGGCGCCCAGATCGCCATGCAGCAGGATCAGGTCACCGGCCATGAGGGTCGTCGCAAGGTGCTGCCCGAGTGCCGCCGTCGCCTGGTCGTCCGGAAGGAACCGGTGTTCGGTGGCCATTATTCGGCGACAGCGGCCATGGCGCTGTCGCGGGGCAGGTTGACGGTGATGCGGCTGCCGCGCGGTTCGCGCTTTTCGGCAGTGATGATGCCGCCATGCAGGTTGACGAAGGTCTTGACGATCGCCAGCCCCAGCCCGGCACCGCGCTGGCGCCCGCCACCGGCCGGTGCGTCGATGCGGGTCAGGATGGCGGTCTTCATCTCGTCGGTCAGGCCCGGGCCTTCATCTTCGATGACGAACAGCATGCGTTCGGCGCGCGAGGAAACGCTGAGCCGGATTTCCCCGCCTGGCGGCGAGAAGCGAGCCGCATTGGACAGCAGGTTGTAGAGTATCTGCACGATGCGGGTACCATCGGCGATGAACGGCGGTAGGCGATCCTGGATATCAACCACCAGGTTGATCGGCTTTTCGCCCGAAATCTCGGGAAAGGTCGCCGATAGCCCGGCACGGGCCTTTTCCACCAGATTGTCGATCACCTGCAATTCGGGCCGCAGCTCGGCAATGCCGGCGTCGACCGAGGCCAGGTCCAGAATATTGTCGATCAACACGCCAAGGGTAACGCTCGAGGCGCGGATATAGTCGGTATAGGCGCGCTGGCGCTCATTGAGCGTGCCCACTTCGTCATGGGCCAGCAGGTCGGCAAAGCCGATGATATTGGTGAGCGGCGAGCGCAACTCATACGAGACGTTCTCGACGAACGCGTCCTTGAGCACGTCAGCAGCCACCAGCGCATCGTTGCGCTCCTTGAGCACGCGGCTGTAATTGGCGCTTTCGGTGACATCAAGGAAGGTCATCATCGTCTGCCCGTCGGGCAGGCGGGTAATCGCATAGTCCAGCAGACGCCCATCGGCGCGGTTGATGCGGCCGGTGGTGTCCGAGCGGGTCGGATTGAGATCGATGATCCCGCGCTTCAGGTCGCGCCAGATGGTGGCGCCATCGTCGGGCATCGCCCGGCCACAGGCTTCGGCGATCTGGTCGATATGGGGGTTCTGGCCCAGCGTGTTGGTGGGCAGTTTCCACAGCGAGGACAGCCGCGGATTGGATAGCGTCAGCCGACCATTGGTGCCGAACACCGCCACGGCCTCCGACAGCGCATTGAGCGATTCTCGCTGCACATTGGAAAGCGCCTTGTTGGTGCTTTCCAGCTTGAGGCGTTCGGTAATGTCGTCGAACACATAGATGACGCCGCCGCGTGGGCCGGCCGGGGCCGAAATCACCTTGATCGAGCGGCCATCGGGCAGGTGCCACGGCGGATTTTCGCGCGGCACCTTGAGCGTATAGGAGGTCAGGTGCTGGGCCCGCCAGGTCTGGTAATCGACCTGGGCCGGCAGCATGCCCTCGGTGCGCAGCTTGTCGAGGATGGCGCGTTCATCCAGCCCCAGCACCAGGAATTTCGGATCCAGGTTCCACAGCGCCGCATAGGCGCGGTTGAACTGCAGCAGTTCGCGATTGGCGTTGAAAATGGCAATCGGGGTAGCCAGCGCATCGATGATGCCACTGATATGGCTGAGCCCGATATCGTTCTGGTTGCTGTCGGCGTCCTGCTCCGGTCGGAAATAGCCGGCCATGCCACCGCCAATGGCAAACTCCACCAGCTCAAAACTCCCCTGGCCCGGCCAGGATACGTCGGTGTGGGTCGGCTCTGTCGCGGTCTTGCACGAGGCCAGATGCTGTTTGAGCAGCGGACCATCGAGCAGTTCGGGCGGCGCAGTTTCGCTGCCACTCTTGCCCAGCGCCTTGGCCAGCTGCAGATAGGCCACGTTGGCAAACATCAGCCGCCCCCTGGCATCGCGCGCAAAGGCAGGTTTGGTCAATACTGCCAGAATGGCGCGCACGCTGGCCAGATCGGTACTGGCGGCGCTGGCTTCGATGGTCGGCGCGACGTCGGTCTGCAGGAAGGCCGGACGCAGCCGGATGGCAGCGCCGCCGCCCAATACCCAGCCATTGGCGCGCATCAGCCTTCCGTCGAGCGCTGTCAGGCTGGCATTGAACGAGCGGCCATGCACGCGCAGCCCTTCGACCAGTTGCGCCAATTGGGTGGCACCGGCATCGGTCAGCCAGGAATTGAAATTGAGCAGGCTTTCCGGGCGACGGCCGGCCGGCAGCACGGCGGAGACCTGACCGAGGAACTTCGGTGCGTCGGCATTTTCGGTCCACAGCACGGTGACTTCGCGCGTGCCCGAAAGCAGGGCTTCATATTCATCGACAAGAGCGCGCAGGCCCGCAACCTGTTCGGCGGCCCGCAGGCGCTCGGCTTTGCTCTGGCGGGTGAGCGTGCGGACAACGGCCATGGCCAGCAGCGCAAAGCCTCCGGCGCCGACCGCGATGGCCAGCGGCGCGGCTCCGGCAATCGAGCTGCCGGTAACACCTTGGGCAAGACACGGCGCGGCGGTCAGAAGGGTCAGCGGAGCTGTGGCGGTTGCCACGAATCCCCAACGGTTCCGGAAGTATTCCGGCGTCATATGCTGCCTCATGTTTTATATTGATCGCTGCCAGTCAGGCCCGCTGCAACAGCAGGGTGGAACACGCGCACAAGAACTCAATCGGCAGTCTATGAACTGGCGATTCACCCGGTGGCGAAAACTCCCGACCGCCGAATCACTTCAACATAGCGGGCCGTGGAATCAGCTAAAAGAGTCTTAATGGCTGTGCGTTATGGGCATAAGATTGATTAGCCCTATTGACCGGAGAACGAAGCAGAAACGTTTGCGGTCGGCAACAAAACGGCCCGTCCATTTCTGAACGGGCCGCCATCCGATAAGTTCGTTCAGACCAGTCGATCAGTAGCGGTATTCGCCCGATTTGAACGGCCCGTTCTGCGATACGCCGATATAATCGGCCTGTGCCTTGCTCAGCTTGGTCAGCTTGGCGCCCAGCTTGGCTAGGTGCAGTTCGGCGACCTTCTCGTCCAGATGCTTGGGCAGCACGTGGACCTTGGTCTCGATGTTCTTGCCATTGGTCCACAGCTCGATCTGCGCCAGCGTCTGGTTGGCAAACGACGCGCTCATCACAAAGCTCGGGTGGCCGGTGGCGTTGCCCAGGTTGACCAGGCGGCCTTCGGACAACAGGATCAGGCGCTTGCCGCTCGGCTGTTCGATCAGGTCGACCTGTGGCTTCACATTGGTCCACTTGAAATTGCGCAGGCCCAGCACGTCGATTTCGTTATCGAAATGGCCGATATTGCAGACGATGGCCATGTCCTTGAGCTTGCGCATGTCATCGACCATCAGCACGTCTTTGTTGCCGGTGGCGGTCACCACGATATCGGCGCGATGGGCAGCCTCTTCCAGGGTCACGACTTCAAAGCCTTCCATCGCCGCCTGCAGCGCGCAGATCGGATCGACTTCGGTCACCAACACGCGGGCGCCAGCGCCACGCAGCGATTCAGCCGAACCCTTGCCGACGTCGCCATAGCCGCAAACGATGGCGACCTTGCCGGCCAGCATCACGTCGGTACCGCGACGGATCGCGTCGACCAGCGATTCACGGGTGCCGTACTTGTTGTCGAACTTGGACTTGGTCACCGAGTCATTGACGTTGATCGCCGGGAACGGCAGTTCGCCCTTGGCGGCAAGCTGGTTGAGGCGCAGCACGCCCGTGGTGGTCTCTTCCGACACGCCGCGGATATTGCCGCGAATGTTGGAGAAGAAGCCCGGGTTCTTGGCCAGGCGCTTCTTGATGGTGGCAAAGAAGATTTCTTCTTCTTCATTGCCCGGCTTGTCGAGGAACGATGCGTCCTTCTCGGCCTTGGCGCCATTGAGGATCAGCATGGTAGCGTCGCCACCGTCATCCAGGATCATGTTGGGGGTGAGCCCATTGCCCCAGTCCATCATGCGATCGGTGAAGTCCCAATATTCCTGCAGCGTTTCGCCCTTATGGGCAAATACCGGGATGCCGGCGGCAGCAATCGCTGCGGCTGCATGATCCTGGGTCGAGAAAATGTTGCACGACACCCAGCGCACTTCGGCCCCGAGCGCCACCAGCGTCTCGATCAGCACGGCAGTCTGGATGGTCATATGCAGTGAGCCGGCAATGCGCGCGCCCTTGAGCGGCTGCGCGGCGGCATATTCCTCGCGGATCGACATCAGACCCGGCATTTCGATTTCGGCGATCTGGATTTCCTTGCGGCCGAAATCGGCGAGGGAAATGTCTTTGACCGCATAATCGGTCGGGGTCTTGGTCATGGCGTGCTCCAGGCATGGCTTTGGGATGTTGCCGCCTTATAGCCGGAGCAGGGGTTCGGATCAACGGGGGATATAAAGATAAGTTTATATCCCGTTGCTATCCGTTTCTCTCTTCCTTCTCCCCTTGAGGGAGAAGGTGCCCCGAAGGGGCGGATGAGGGGTTTCTTGCTTACTTCAAAGTGTGCGGAAGCAACCCCTCACCCTGCAATTCTGCTGAACGCAGAATTGCTATCCCTCTCCCGCAAGGGGCGAGGGTAGGAAGAGGAGCTACCGATACCGATAACCCGGATACCGCCGCCGGAACGGCAGCATGACAAAACTGTAAATCCCCGAGACCACCAGATATCCCGCCAACAGCCCGATCCCGGCATAGGCAAAGCCCTCGAAGGTCACCGGCACTGCAGGCTCGAACGCTTCGAGCGTGCGCGAACCCACATCGGTATCCAAAAACGCCGGCAATTGCTGGAACCGCTCGATGGCATTGGCGCTTTCCAGCCGGATCAGCGCTGCACTCAAGGTTTCGTAGCGATTGATGGTTTGGGCGATGCTGATGCCGCGGCCTGCAACAAAGCTGTCCGGCGAAGCCTCGAACCGCGCCAGCGCCTGTTGTCGATCCAGCCCGCCCTCGCGCGCCGCCTTGTCAAAATCGGTGACGATGACGCGCAACTCATCGACCGCGCCGCCGAGGCGCTGGGTATATTGCTGCGCATATTCGGGAAACTGGCTGAGCGCTATGGCCAGGCCAATGCCGCCGATTCCCGCTAAAGTCCGCCGCATGGAAGTGACTCCGGTTCGCAGAGCATCAATGTGGGAGACGGCGCAGCGTTCCGCAACCCGATTGTAGAAGGGTTTCAGAAGTGGTCCATCTCGCCGGTGGTGGGCCGTGCAACGGCGATAATACTCAGCGTAGTCTCGCCACCACGCCATCGATGAACGTCGCCTTGGCGTTGGTATAGGCTTCGCGATCGTGCCAGAACCGCTCGGCCAGTTCGGTCTTGAGCCCCTGATAGGCCGCCAGCGTTGTCGGCTCAGAGCGCAAGGCGTCACGAAACACCATATGGCGGTCGAACTCGCTTGCGTCGGTATAGACATGCAGATGATGCGTGCGCTGCGGGGCCGGCGGCAGGCCCTTGACCAGAAACAGCTTGGACGTATCGGGATTGGCTGCCCAATAACTATAACCCGTCGCCTCCAGCGCCGGCACGGCCAGCTTTGCCTGCGCCAGATCATCGACCAGAACAATCAGGTCGATCACCGGTTTGGCCGACAGGCCCGGCACGGCCGTCGAACCCATATGCTCGATCCGCAACGGCCTGTGAGGAAAACAGCTCAGCACCAGCGCCGCCTCGGCTTGATAGCGCTTGGGCCAGTTCGGATCGTAGGCAACGATATGGACCGCCTCGGCCATTAGTCCGCCGCGCCGTCGCTGTCTTCGTCAAATCCGTTATTGACCAGTTCGGCGATGGCCTCGAGCGCTTCGCGCGCCTGCTTGCCGCTGGCCTGCACCAGGATGGTCGAGCCGGGGCCGGCGCCCAGCATCATCAGCCCCATGATCGAATTGCCGGCCACCGACGTGCCGTCCTTGATCACCTGGATAGTCGCATCGAAAATTTCGGCGGTGCGCACAAAGCGGGCGGAAGCGCGCGCATGCAGGCCCTTGCGGTTGACAATGGTCAATTGCTGGGCGACCGCCCGGCCGGAACCGGCAGCGCTGTCCATCAAGTCCCGCCCAGGATCGAGTTGGCGACATTGATATATTTACGGCCCGCTTCCTGGGCCATGTTGACTGCAGCCTTGATCGGCATGTCGGCGCGAATGCGCGCCAGCTTGACCAGCATCGGCAGGTTGACCCCGGCGATCACTTCGACCATGCGGTTCTGCATCACCGAAATGGCCAGGTTGGAGGGCGTACCGCCAAACATGTCGGTCAGGATGATCACGCCAGCGCCATTGTCGGCCTTGTCGACCGCCGCCAGGATGTCGTCGCGCCGGTTTTCCATATTGTCATCGGGGCCGATGCAGATGGTTTCGCAGAATTCCTGCGGCCCCACGACATGCTCGAGCGCTGACTTGAACTCGACGGCGAGCGCACCGTGCGTCACCAGAACCATACCAATCATGCACTGCCCCCAGAGCGCGCTACTACGCCCGCTATCGTCCGGTCGCCGCGCCTCAATATAACCTGCTCTGCTGCCCCGTCCAGAATTTGCGCAAGCCGTTCCACGGTAAAACGCAAGGACGCGCACAGACAGTGCGCAATTGTTTCCGCTGCGAGCAGGTGTTTCAAGCTGTTTTTTGTCACGCTGCGGCAGGGGATGGAGACAGCGCCCGGATCGCTTCGATCACCAACAGCATCTGATGGCCCAGGCCGATCTGGCTGACATGGGGCACTGGCGCTCGCGCCACGGTAACGCCGAACAGGTCGGTGACCAGCGCATCCTCTTCGAGCATGCGCACCATGTCCTCGACCAGATCAATCACCAGATGCAGTCGCGCGCTGGCCGCCATCGGCCGCTCGACAATGCCGCGCCCGCGCAATTCGATCTTGCCGGCAAGGCTGGCCGGCGCTCGCAGCACCAGCACCCCGGCTTCGGGTGCCACTTCCACCCGATCGTCGGAAACCAGCAGGGCCTTTTGCCCGCGGCCTTCCCACCGGTCCAGCAGCGTCAGCGCCAACACCGATTTGCCGGCACCCGACGGGCCGCGCAGCAGCACCCCGATATCTCCCAGAACCAGCCCGGTTCCATGCACGTTTTTTGCTTTGCTCATCTGCACAATCTATTTGCGCGCCCGCGGCAACACAACCGAGAACACGGCGCCCGACCGGTCATCGCGATTATACGCCTTGATCGTGCCCTTGTGGGCTTCAACGATCTGCCGCGAGATCGACAGGCCCAGCCCCGAATGGTCACCGAACCCGTCGGTATCGGGCCGGTCGGTATAAAATCGCTGGAAAATCCGGCTGGCGTCGGTAATGCCCGGACCTTCGTCGGTCACCGTGATCATGATGTTTTCCGGGTCGGTCGCCAGTGCCACCCGCACCGTGCCGCCCTTGGGCGAAAACGAGATGGCATTGTCGATCAGGTTGGAAAACACCTGCGCCAGCCGGCTCTCATGGCCGAGCGCGATCGCGGCCGCTTGCCGCCCCGAGCGTTTGTCGAGCACCACATTGACCGCGTGCCCGGAGGCCAGGTCGGTCTGGATCGCCACCATCACTTCGGCCAGTTTTTCCACGTCGACCCGCTCGGCACTTTCGCGCGCCAGTTCGGCGTCGAGCCGGCTGGCATTGGAAATATCGGAAATCAGCCGGTCGAGCCGGCGCACGTCGTGCTGGATAATGGCGTTGAGCCGCGCCTGATCTTCCGGGCGCTTGGCCCGGGGCAGGGTTTCCACTGCCGAACGCAGCGAGGTCAGCGGGTTTTTCAGCTCATGGGCCACGTCGGCGGCAAAGCGTTCGATCGCCTCGATGCGGTTGTAAAGCGCGTCGGTCATCCGTCGCAGCGCGCCGGACAGATGCCCGATTTCGTCGGGCCGATCAGTAAAGTCAGGGATTTCCATGCGCGAATTGCCGGCGGTCTGAACCTGTTCGGCAGCTTCCGACAGCCGCCGCATCGGTCCCGCAATGGTGCCGGCCAGCAGCAGCGACAGTGAAATGGTCACCGCCGCAGCGATCAGCGCGATGCGCAAAATGCCCCAGCGTTCGGTGGTGACGATGGAATCGATATCGCCCGGCGCCGTCGACAGCAGCAAGACGCCGACCACGGCGCGCAGGCGCTGCACCGGCACGGCGACCGAAACCACCAGTTGATTGTGGGCATCGACGCGCACGAAATCGGCCGGTGCACCGGACATCGCCGAAGCCACTTCGGGGTATTTGCGGCCTTCATCGACGCCATATTCGACATAGGGCGCGAAATTGTCGCCCGGCACCCAGGCCATGAAGGCGTTCCACCAATCCTGCAAAAAGAACGTGCCGGAAGCGTCGGGCTGGTTGATCTGCTCCATCACCTCGCCGCGCACATAGATGTTCTCGCTATCCAGAATCATCAGCCCGCCCTCGTCATAGATGCGGGCGCGAGTGCGGGTGGGCGTTACCAGATTGCGCAGCAGCGGCGCGACGCGCTCCGGGCTGATCGGGAATTCCAGGGTCGGATCGAAAAAGCTCAGCGGTGACTGCGAACT
The DNA here is from genome assembly GCF_039927955.1 of Devosia sp. Lineage (GTDB taxonomy): Bacteria > Pseudomonadota > Alphaproteobacteria > Rhizobiales > Devosiaceae > Devosia. Next base: position 34,182 of record NZ_JBDSUA010000056.1, read on the forward strand.
GTCGCTTTGCAGGTCGAGCAGGCGATCGGGATTGATCGAAATCACGTCGCTGTCGACCGTCGCCGACGCGGCGATGGCGGCGGCGATGATTTCGCCCTGCACCCGCAGCGATTGCACGCGCGCATCGATCAGCCCGGCGCGCCACTGGTTGAGGTATAAAATGCCCACCACCAGCACCAGCAGGCCCGCCATGTTGAGCACGATGATGCGGCGGGTCAGGCTGGAGAAAATGGTGAAATCGAGAAAGCGCTGGATGGCGTGGCCCAGCTGATGCACCGGCACCACGACAAACCGGTTCCAGCCGCCGGCGCGGCGGCTGGTCTCAGGCGTTACCGGTTCGCTGGTCTTGCCTAGCTCGGGGTCGAGGGTCGCCACATGCGCCCCTATTGTTCCTTGAAGCGATAGCCAACGCCGTAGAGGGTTTCGATCATTTCGAAATCGTCGTCGGTGGCTTTGAACTTCTTGCGCAGCCGCTTGATATGGCTGTCGATGGTGCGGTCATCGACATAAACCTGGTCGTCATAAGCCGCATCCATCAAGGCATTGCGCGATTTGACCACGCCGGGCCGCAGCGCCAGCGCCTGCAGGATCAAAAATTCGGTGACCGTCAGGGTGACGCGCTGGTTCTTCCAGGTGCAGGTGTGGCGTTCTTCATCCATCACCAGCGAACCGCGCTCGATCAGCGCCTTGCCGGTGCCCGGTTCGCCCGGCGCCCCAACTGGGGCCGACGGATCGCGCGGCGCGGCGCGGCGCAGGATCGCCTTGACCCGCTCGACCAGCAGGCGCTGGGAAAACGGCTTGGTGATGAAATCGTCGGCGCCCATCTTGAGGCCGAACAATTCGTCGATCTCTTCGTCCTTGGAGGTCAGAAAGATCACCGGAATGTCGGACTTCTGGCGCAGGCGGCGCAGCAGTTCCATGCCGTCCATGCGCGGCATCTTGATGTCGAGGATCGCCAGATCAGGCTTGTCGGTGGTCAGCCCTTCGAGCCCCGAAGCACCATCGGTATAGGTGGCGACCTGGTAGCCCTCGGCTTCCAGCGTCAGCGATACCGAGGTCAGAATATTACGGTCGTCGTCTACCAGAGCGATCTTGGGCATGACGTGCCTTCCTTGTTCGTCGGGACGCAGCGGGCGAACAACGCGCTTTGCCACAATTGGTGCAGCCCGTTGCATGGGATAATTACGCGCTAAATAAGGCGTGGCCAAGCGACATACCAGTGCTGCCCATTAAAGCTGCAGCATCAGACTTCCGTCGTAAGACCGATTTCGGGATGGTTGAAGGCTGCACAACCCCGCAAGATTACTCCCAACAGGCCGCTGAAATCTTTGCGGTATTGCCTTTGGGAGCCTTGCATGAGCCAGTTCGATCACACCAGCCTGCGCAGCCAGATTGAAGATCTTGGCGCGTCGCTGAGCCGCAACGACATTGCCCCGACACTGGTGGCCCGCGCCATGGTGCAGGGCGGCGCGCAACTGACCGCCGATGGCGCCGTCTCGGTGCGCACCGGCGCCTTTACCGGCCGTTCGCCCAAGGACAAGTTCATCGTCCGCGACGCGCTGACCAGCGATCGCGTCTGGTGGGACAATTCCGGCGCCATCAGCCCGGCCCATTTCGATGTGCTGCTGGCCGACGTCATGACCTCGCTGGCGGGTGGCGAGCTGTTCCGGCAGGACCTGCTGGCCGGCGCCGATCCACGCCATCAGTTCGGCGTCACCGTGCTGACGCCTTCGGCCTGGCACGCCCTGTTCATCCGCAACCTGTTGATCCGCCCGGGCGAAATGGTCGAAACCGGCAACAACCCGACGCCGGTCACCATCGTTCACGCGCCACACTTCAAGGCCAACCCAGCCCGCCATGGCAGCCGCACCGATACGGTGATCGCGCTGGATATGAGCCGCAACATCGTCATCATCGCCGGCACGCTCTATGCCGGCGAGATCAAGAAGTCGGTGTTCTCGCTGTTCAACTTCCACGCACCCTTGAACAACGTGCTGCCGATGCACTGCTCGGCCAACCTGGATGCCAGTGGCCAGACCGCTTTGTTCTTCGGTCTCTCCGGCACCGGCAAGACCACGCTGTCGAATGACCCGGCCCGCCCGCTGATCGGCGACGACGAACATGGCTGGAGCGAAGACGGCGTTTTCAACCTCGAAGGCGGCTGCTACGCCAAGACCATCAAGCTCAGCGCCGAAGCCGAGCCGGAAATCTTTGCCGCGACCCAACGTTTTGGCACAGTGTTGGAAAATGTCGTGCTCGACGCTAACCAAATGCCAACGTTTGACGACGTTTCGCTAACCGAAAACACCCGCGCTGCGTATCCGATTCACGTCCTGCCCTCGATCGCCAAGGGCAGTGTCGGTGGCACGCCCAAAACCGTGGTGTTCCTCACCGCCGACGCCTTTGGCGTCCTGCCGCCCATCGCCAAGCTGACCCCGGAACAGGCCGTCTATCACTTCCTCTCCGGCTATACCGCCAAGGTGGCCGGCACCGAGCGCGGCGTCACCGAGCCGCAGGCGACCTTTTCGGCCTGCTTTGGCGCCCCCTTCATGCCGCTGCATCCCAGCGTCTATGGCGAAATGCTGGCCGAACGCCTGCGCACCAGCGGCGCCTCGGCCTGGCTGATCAATACCGGCTGGACCGGCGGCGGCTATGGCGTCGGCAAGCGCATCGACCTCAAATCCACGCGCCGCCTGCTCAATGCAGCGCTCAGCGGCGCACTCGACACCGCACCGATGCGCGAGGATGAACTGTTCGGCTTTGCCGTGCCGCTGGCCGTCGAGGGCGTTGAAACCCGCATCCTGACGCCGCGCCTGACCTGGGCCGATGCCAACGCCTATGATCGGCAGGCCGCGCATCTGGCCGGGCTGTTCCAGCAGAACTTCCTCAAATTTGGCCCCCACGCCGCCAATTCTGCCGGACCGCGCCTGGCACAAGCTGCCGAATAGCTGACCGCTCCCAAATCACCCACAAGGTGCTATGGGAGCGGCATGGCTTTTACCCCACTCAAATTTCTCGGCATCGCCGCAGCAGCCGCGGTTGCCGCACTGACTCAGCTGCCGCGCCGCGATGACCTGTCCAATGTCGCCGAGGCGCTGCGCCGTATCGGCATCGATGCCCCGGCGCTGCAATCGTCCGCGGCTGATAACTGGATTGGCGGTGGCGTGCTGCTGGTGCTGGCGGCGCTGGCCTTCTGGCTGACCTTCAAGCCCGAGCCGCGACAGCCGGCGAGCGAGCCGCGCGTCATTGCGCCCGCAGAGCCGGAAGCACCACCGGTATCGCAAAATCCCGACATGCCCATCCGGGAGCTGTTCCTGCGCCTGGCGCCCGACTTGGCCGATCTCAACCAATCCAAGCAAAACGCGCAACTGGCGGGCAATCTGATCCGGCAGTACCTGGCCAGCGGTACCCTTCTGGCCTGGGGCAAGCCGGAAGCCGATAGCCGGATGCTGTATCCAATCGATCCGGCATTCTGGCAGGCCGCCGACTGGACCTTCTGGTTTCTGCCCGCCGATCCGCGCAACCGCGATCTGGTGCATGTCGCGCTGCCCGACGGCAGTTCACCCTGGCGCGACGTCCACGTCAGCATCGCCGGCGTTGCGGCCGTGCTGCAGTAGGCGCGCGCCCCGCCCCAACCGCCTCGCCATTTTCAACCACCGGGTCATTCCCGCTGGGCCCCAGAATGACCCGGTGGATGAAGGAGCCATAAGGGCAAAACCCGGCATCACAGGATTAACCCCAGCCCGCTCCGGAGTGACATCGTGTGTGCAGATGATAGGGGCCGAAAACGAGCGCTTACTTGTTCGGCGCGTAGAACAGGTGCGAGCCGATCTGGGCGACCTGGGTATAGGTGTTGGACCAGCCCGGATTGACCGAGGTGGTGTGGTAGAACAGCGCCGAGCGCGGCAGGGTCGGGATTTTTTCGCCCTGGGCGAATTCGGCATAGACCTTGGCGGCGACGCCAGCCGAGCGGTTCCAGGCGGCGCGCTCGGAGGGCGCATCGGTCTTGCCGTCACAGGCAAAGGTAAACTGGCAGCGGTGGTAGCCCTTTTCGGCGTTCTGGTAGATCACCCCGCACAGGGTCGACGGGAACCGGCCCGACAGGGCCCGGTTGACGATGATATTGGCGACGGCCCACTGGCCCTCGACGCTCTCGCCGCGCGCCTCATGATAGATCGCCTGCGTCAGGCAATCGCGTTCCTTGTCGGCGATCGCCATGCGCTTCTCGGTCGGCTTGAAGCGGTCGCTGACATATTCGGCGAGCACATCGGTGTTCAGTGCCGAGACCGGCTTGGCCTTGGCCAGGCCCTCGATGGCGGTCAGCGCGCCATTGCCTTCGGATGAGCGCGAGATATAGCCCAGCAGCATGTCCGAGGTGAGCTGCGGGTCTTCCGCTTCATCGAAGGCGTTGAACGCGTGCAGCGCATTCTGGCGCTTGATGTAATTGGTCAGCAGCGCTGCCGTCAGCGGCTGGTCGCCGGGCGCCAGTGGCTGCATTACTGCACCCAGCGCCGGCTGGGAGCGGAGCTGCGCCAGCTCGACCGGAACCGGCAGCGGCATTACGGCGTTGGGTTGAACAGTTTCGGCGTGTGCCGGATTCAGCGTGATCGCGAGCACGAACGCCGCGGCGCACAGAGCAAGCGCATGCGCCAAAGCGCGCGCAGCAGTGGTGAGCCGAGTTGGCTGCAATATGCCCGTCCTTCCCCGAAGGTCGCCTGGCCACGCCGGCAGACCGTTTAATCCCCTGGCTGGCCCTGATGGGTCAGCCTTGCCCGAGCGGCACATTAGCCGAGGCAGTCTGTGGAGGGAACCCAGAATTTACCACCGGTTAACTATGCGGCTTAGGAGATTAAAACAGGGTTAACCCGGAAGGGCGGCGCTGAAAACCCATTGATTTCAGGGGTTTGGTTTTTGGCGAACGGGGCTTTAAGACAAAACCGACAAGTTTACGCATCTGCGACGCGGCGCCGCGTTAACACTTGTGCACCGATTTTCGGAGTCTAGCGGGCGGGAAATGCCGCTCGGTGAACGTGCTCGAGGCTCTCGACGATGGCGATGCCCAGGGCCCGGATTTCTGCGCTGGGATGCACCAGATCAGGCACCATGATGGTCTGCATGCCGGCAGCGTGCGCCGCCCGGACCCCCGAATAACTGTCTTCCAGTGCCAGGCACAGCAGTGGATCGACACCCAGGCGCCGTGCCGCGGTCAGATAGGGTTCCGGGTGCGGCTTTGGGTTGATCACGTCATCGCGCGTCACGATGGTCTGGAACAGGCCGAGCAGGCCGGCAGCGCCCAGATTGTTGTGGGCATGCGGGCCGCGCGAGGAGGTGGCGATAGCTGTCGGGATATTACGCTCCCGCAACGCCAACAGGATTTCCCGCGCCCCCGTCTTGATCGGGATGCCGCCGGCATCCATCACCTTGTGCATCGACTTGCGGCACATGTCGTCAAACAGCGGATAGGGAAAGCTGACGCCATAGGCTTCGACCAGCAACTGGTTGGTGCGCTCGTGGCTGGAGCCCACCATATTGGCATGCAGCGCATGGGTCATTTCAAAGCCGAGATCGGTACACACCTCGAACACGATGGTGCGAAACACGCTTTCGGTATCCAGAACGGTGCCGTCCATATCAAAGATGACGGCGTCGAAGGGCTTTAGGCTCAATTGGCTTTGCATGGATTCGATATAGGACCGCGGGGGTGGATTCGCCAGACGGTTGGCGGCATTGCTGGCTTGCAGCGGCGGAACCAGCGGCTAGATTGGCCCTAAATCAGGGGTCGTCCATGTCCAAGCCAATCCTTTCCCGCCTCAAGGCCGAAACGCTGATGTTTGTCGGCCTCGTCGCCGCCATCATCGCCTTCAGTATCGAGCATGCGATTGTCGAGGCGGGACAGATGGCCAGCCTGATCGGCGCCGTGGTGCTGATCGGGGTCATAGTCGGTGTCTCGATGCAAGTGGCCCATCATGCCGAGGTCTTGGCCCACAAGGTCGGCGAGCCCTATGGCACGATGATCCTGACGCTCTCGGCCGTGGCCGTCGAAGTCATTATCCTGGCCATCATGATGAGCAATGGCGCGTCGCCGACTTTGGTGCGTGACACCATCTATTCGGCGGTGATGCTCGACATCAACGGGTTGATCGGGCTCGCGGCCCTGCTCGGTGGCATCAAGCATGGCGAGCAGCCCTATAACGATGATAGCGGCAAGACCTATTCGGTGATGATCCTGACCGCGATGTCGATCTCGATGATCGTGCCTGAATTCGTGCCGGTGGACCGCTGGCACTATTATTCGGTGTTCACTATCGGCGCGATGATCATGCTCTACGCGCTGTTCCTGCGCCGCCAGATTGGGGAGCACTCGTATTTCTTCTCCTATGTCTATCCCAGGGCCGAGGGTGAGGAGGAAGAAGAGGAGGTCCACGGCTCGGTGCCGGTTTCGATCGGCTGGCTGATCGCCGGCGTGGTGCTGATCGGGGCGATTGCCGAAGTGATGAGCCAGTTGCTCAATCATGGGCTGGAAGGCACTGGCGCCCCGGTGGCGCTGGCTGCCATTGTCGTTGCCGCGATTTCAGCAGCGCCCGAAATCCTCACCGCCCTGCGCTCGGCGCTGGCCAATCGGATGCAGGCGGTGATCAATATCGCGCTCGGCGCCTCGCTCTCGACGGTCATTCTGACCGTGCCGGTGATGGAGGCGATCGCGCTTTATACCGGCCAGCCCTTCGTGATGGCGATGACCCCGGCGCAGACCACCATGGTGGCGGTGACGCTGATTGCGGCAGCGATCAATCTCAATGATGGGGAAACCAATGCCATCGAGGGCATGACCCATTTCGTGCTGTTCGCCACTTTCCTGATGCTGAGCTTTATCGGTTTGTAGGGAACCAGCTTGGGTCTGGGCGGTTGCTTCCCAACAAGGAGAGCGTCATGCCCAACCCACTCAATCCGCCGGAAATCCCGGTGCTGCCCGACGAAGTCCCGCCGCAGCCGGTGAGCCCGCCGACACAGCCTTCTCCGCCCGCCCCGGTCGAACCGCCGCTGCTGCCCGATGATGATCCCAACCATAATCCGGTCATGCCGCCGGTCAGCGATCCGGTGCCCGACAACGGCTGACCCCAGCGTGTACGCACCATCCCGCATCCAAACGGGGTGACGTCATGTAAAACAAACTTGACACGGTGTTAGCTCTGCCTTACACCGGCGATGTCAAACATGCTTTACATGAGGAAGCCATGTCCTTCGAAGAAAAGAGCGCCTGGGCATTTTTGCTGGCCACCGTTATTGCCTATGCGGTCTATCTCAAGCTCGTGCTGGAGCAGGCCGGTGGAATGCCGCTCACCCAGGTGCCCTATGTTTGGCCCCTGCTGTGGAGCATTGGCGGCGCCATCGTGCTCTCGATCCTCCTGCACATCGTCATCGCGACGATCGACCCGCGCGACGGCGGCAAGAAGGACCAGCGCGACCGCGATATTTACCGGCTGGGTGAATATACCGGCCAGTCCTTCGTGGTCATTGGCGGCATCGCCGCGATGGCCATGGCGATGGCGCAGTGGGACTATTTCTGGATCGCCAACGTCATCTACCTCTGCTTCGTGCTCTCGGCCATTCTGGGCTCGATCACCAAGATCGCGCTGTATCGCTTCGGCTTTCATCCATGGTGAAACCGACACGGCTGACCAACGCCATTCGCAATCTGCGCTTTGCCAATGCCGAAATGACCCAGGCCGATCTCGCTGAAAAGATCGGCGTCACCCGGCAGACCATCATCGCCATCGAGCAGGGCAAATATTCGCCGACGCTGGAAATGGCCTTCCAGATCGCCCGGGCGCTGAAAGTGCCGTTCGACGAGGTGTTCCAATACCCCGACGGCGCAGCGGACTGAGCTGAACCAACCCCATTCATTTTAAGCACCGCCGACCGGCGGCGCCGGCGAAGCCTTGCCGGAATTTCGGAGATCGATATGCGCGCCATCATTCAGAATGCCTACGGAGCGCCCAGCGTTCTGCATTTGACCGAACTGTCCAAACCCGTGCCGAAAGACCACGAAGTGCTGGTCAAACTCGCCGCCACCACGGTGACATCTGGCGATGCGCGGATGCGTGCTTTTGACGTGCCGGCAATGTTCTGGCTGCCGGGGCGGCTGTTCATGGGCATTACCAGGCCACGCAAAAACGTGCTGGGCGCCGAGTTTGCCGGCACTATCGAAGCGGTGGGCAAGGCTGTCACCAAGTTCAGGACTGGCGATGCGGTCTTCGGCCTGCATGTCTATGACTGCTATGCCGACTACAAGACCGTGCCGGAAACGGCAGCGATCGCGCTCAAGCCGGCAGGCATGAGCTTTGACGAGGCGGCGGCACTGCCCTTTGGTGCGCTGACGGCGCTACATTTCCTGCTGGCAGGCAAGATCAAGGCCGGCGACCAGGTGCTGATCAATGGCGCATCTGGCGCGGTGGGCACGGCGGCGGTGCAATTGGCCAAATATTTCGGCGCGACGGTGACCGGCGTTTGCAGCACCGCCAATGTTGATCTGGTCAAATCGCTGGGTGCTGACGCGGTGATCGACTACGCCAGCGCCGATTTCACCACGGGTGGGGCGCGCTACGACATCATCTTCGACACCGTCGGCAAGACCAGCTTCGCCAGATGCCGCGCGATCATGCAGCCCGATGCCCGCTATCTGGCAGCGGTAATGAGCCCGGGCGCCATCGGATGGGCGCTGTGGACGTCGCTGTCCGGCCGCCGCAAGCTGATCGGCGGCATTTCGGTGCCCAGGCAGGAGAACTTGCAGCTGTTGGCTGGCCTGGTCGAAGCGGGGCGGCTATGGCCCGTGATTGACCGGCACTATGACCTCGACGAAATCGTCGCGGCACATGCCCATGTCGATACCGGGCACAAGCGAGGCGCGGTGGTGGTTAGGCTGTGAAGGAGCTTAGCGCAGCCCGGCTTCTTCGAGCAGGCCCTTGCGCTTGGCGTCGTAGTAGTAGCCCGAGGCGTAATAGCGCAGCGCCTGGTCTTCGTTGCCGCCGGCGGTGACATAGGCCCCGGCCAGATATTTGACCGCGTAATGCAGGTTGGTTTCGGCTTCGAGCAGGCCCGAGGCATTGCCGGTATAGCCCATGCCGCGCGCGGTATCGTGGCGGATCTGCATCAGGCCCCAATAGGGACCATTGCGGGCGGCCGCATTGTAATTGCTTTCGCGCACGATGATCCGCCGGATCAGCCGCTCAGGCACATTGTAGGCGGTGGAGTACTTCAGGATCAACTGATCCATTGGTGCCGCGGTGGTCGATGGCTCGGCAAAAGCCAGCACGGCGGATTCAGCGGTCGGCGCAGTTGCTGCCGCCACTGCGGTTGCGGCCCTGATTGCAGGTTTGGGCGCGGCGATCGAGGCCGTGCTGTGGTGTGGTGCGCCGGGCCGAACGATGGTCGCCAGCGAAGCCATGCTGCAGCCCGACAAAGCCATCGCTGCAACCGCTACACCTGCAACCATTGCTGATTTCAATGCCACCAATAGACCGGTCTCCGCTGATCGCTGCCAGTTTACCCGGCAAGACCACGGCGCGATAGCCCTGAAAATGGGCAGCTCTGTGGCAAAAACTGGGCAAGAGCGATCAACAGCGCCCGCACCCCATTTCCCTGCCGTGTGCTCCTCTATATGACGGTAGTGAAATATTAAGCAAAATCGCCGTCAACGGCGGTGTTGGGGACAGTATGGCACAGCGTAATTCACTCGGGGCGCGCCTCCGCTACCAGTTCGACAAATCCATGGCGGCGGGCCCGATCGCGCTGATCGGCTATCTCGGGCTGGTGTCGCTGGCGATCATTGCCGTGGCGGGCGCCATCATCGTGGCGTTGCGCATTGCCCCCGAAGGCGGCGAAGTGCCGGGCTTTATCGAGGCCAGCTGGGAAGCGCTGATGCGCACCCTCGATAGCGGCACCATGGGCGGCGACGCCGGCTGGGGTTTCCGCATCGTCATGCTGCTGGTCACCATTGGCGGCATCTTCATCGTCTCCACCCTGATCGGTATCCTGTCCTCGGGCATCGAGGGCAAGCTCGACGAGTTGCGCAAGGGCCGCTCCAGGGTGCTCGAAGCCGACCACACCGTCATTCTCAACTGGTCGGCCTCGGTATTCGACATCATCTCCGAACTGGTGGTGGCCAATGCCTCGCGCAAGAGGCCGCGCATCGTCATCATGGCCAATATGGACAAGGTGGAGATGGAAGACGAGATCGCCGCCAAGGTGGAAAAACTCGGCAATACCAGGATCATCTGCCGCTCCGGCGATCCGACCGATCTTTATGATCTGTCGCTGGTGTCGCCCCAGACCTCGCGCTCGATCATCGTCGTGTCGCCCGCCACCAGCGATGCCGAAGGCGACGATCCCGACAGCCAGGTGATCAAGACCGTGCTGGCGCTGGTCAACGATCCCAAGCGCCGCCCCGAACCCTACCGCATCGCCGCCGAAATCCGCGACGCCAAGAATGCCGATGTCGCCCGCGTCGTCGGCGGCAATGAAGTGCAACTGGTGCTGGCCGACGATCTGATCGCCCGTATCGTCGTCCATTCCAGCCGCCAGTCCGGTCTGTCGGCGGTCTATTCCGAACTGCTCGATTTCGATGGCTGCGAAATTTACACCATCGAACAGCCGACCCTGGTCGGGAATACCTTTGGCGACGCCATCATGGCCTATGAGGCCTCGGCGTTGATGGGCCTCTGCCTGCCCGATGGCACGGTGGTGCTCAACCCCGACATGGCCATGGTCATCGAAGCCGGTACCAAGGCCATCATCATTGCCGAGGACGATGCGGCCATCAAAGTCACCACCGCCAATATCCAGGTCGACGCCACAGCCATCCGCCCCGCCGTGGTGCCGCAGCGGGTTGCCGAACGCACGCTCATCCTGGGCTGGAACCGCCGCGCGCCGGTCATCGCTTACGAGCTGTCGCGCTATGTGGCGCCGGGTTCGGTGCTGACCATTGCCGCCGATACCCCGACGCTGGACGACGATATCGCCAATCTGCAGATCGCCAGCAACAATCTGTCGGTCGAATATGGCCGCATCGACACCACCAGCCGCGATGCGCTCAAGACCCTTGATGTCACCGCCTATGACCATATTCTGGTGCTCGGCTATTCCGATATCCTGCCGCCCCAGCCCACCGATACCCGCACGCTGGTGACCCTGTTGCACCTGCGCAAGCTGGCCGACGCCATGGGTATCCACGTCAATGTGGTTTCCGAAATGATCGACGTGCGCAATCGCGAGCTGGCCGAAGTCACCCGCACCGACGATTTCGTCGTGTCCAACAAACTGGTCAGCCTGATGCTGGCTCAGGCTTCCGAAAACGACAAGCTGGCGGCAATCTTTGACGACCTGCTCGATGAGGAAGGCTCGGAAATCTACATGCGCCCGGCGCAGGATTACGTGGCGCTCGACACCCCGGTGACCTTCTATACCGTAGCCGAAGCTGCCCGCCAGCGCGGTGAAGTTGCCCTCGGCTATGCCCGCCCACGCCCCGGCGCTGCCGTCGGCGGCATTATCGTCAATCCCAAAAAGTCGCACCTGCTGGACTATGTGGCCGGCGACCGGCTGATCGTTCTGGCGCGGGACTGAGACAATGGCCGGGGAGCCAGTCGACCCAGATCTGCTCCACCGCGGCTCGTGCCTGTGCGGCGCGGTGCAGTTCACCGTCACCGGCCCACTGCCGCCGATCATGGCCTGTCATTGCAGCATGTGCCGCAAGCATACCGGCCACTATGAAGCCGGCACCGACGTGCCCCGCGACCGCGTCGGCATCACCGGAACGGACGCCATTTCCTGGTATCAATCCTCGGAAAAAGTCCGCCGCGGCTTTTGCCGCATCTGTGGCTCGTCGCTGTTCTTCGATCCGGTCCACGCCGACTGGATCGGCATCATGATGGGCGCCTTCGACACGCCTACGCACGCCAAGCTGTCCCTGCATATCTTCGTCGCCGACAAGGGCGATTACTACGAGATTAGCGACGGCCTGCCCCAGAACCAGCAATAGGCGCGGCGACCGAGAAATTCGCGCCAATCCCGGTTGCGCGGATCACGCCCTTTGGTTAGGTTGCGCCCGTTCAGCCGGGGCATCGCCCCGCCTCACGGATGCACCCGTAGCTCAGCTGGATAGAGCGCTGCCCTCCGAAGGCAGAGGTCGGGGGTTCGAATCTCTCCGGGTGCGCCAATATTTTCAATGGGTTAGGTAGTGCTGACCGTTCAAAATTTGGACTTCGGTAAGCACCGGGCAATCACGCTGATCGTTCGGATAATTGCTCTTTTGATCGCACCTTGCAACCAACCGGTCGATTTGCTATTTCCTCGTCGCCGGGACAAACCGTCATCGGCCGAGCGGGAACTGCCGCTTGCGGGATCGATGCATTCCGTGGGTGGTACCTAGGCCCAACAACGCCTACATCGGCATCAGCCGTATGTATTGCGCTCGAACAACTCTCGCGAGAGTATGTTCGGCTGTGCAATTGACGCTGCGAACAGCTCTCCATTTTTTGGAGATGCTCTATGACGCAAATGCCTACCTTCCCTGACCTCGATCTTGATGGACTGATCTCTCCCTCTGAAGCCGGAAGCCTTATCAAAAAGGCGACTGGAACGCTGGCCAATATGCGGACCGCGGGTACCGGACCGCAGTATATCAAACTGGGCAACAGGGTTTTTTACACGCGGCGGTTCTTGCTCGAGTATCGTGAAGAAAACACCTTCCGCAGCACTAGCGAGCATCCGCATGTGCGAGCGGAATGTTCAACGCCCCGAACCTCTATGCCTCTGATCTCCAGTCCCTCTGGCGTAGGTGAGGTCCGCAATGGCTAAGATTGAGAATGACGCCGTGGCTGCATTTGCTTCGGTGAGTGCCGACGGTAACTTCGTGAATCCCGAAATTGTTCGCGCGGTAGCAGCGCCCATGCCGTCCCAGAAATCGGGCGAACCCGACCTGATCGATCTGGTAGAGCAGTGCTACCGAACTAACGACAGCAATGGCCTATTTGCGGGGCAGCACGTCCTGATTTCGGCGTTAGCCGAGGCTTACGCGTTGGCGCTAGCCCTTTTGATACTCGGCGAACCGGCCTGCAAAACCGTTCTGGAGCACGTCTATTTTCACGGCCGAGGGCGGAAGCCTCCACCCGATAAGCAGTTCTTGATTGCCGTGCAGCTCGCGGCCAAGCCAGACACGACCCCGGCTCATAAGATGTGCAGCGACTATGCGTGTGTCCTAGAGCGTGCTGCGGACCTTGGTACCCCGGTCGAAAAGTTTGGCGATTGGTTTCCGCTAACCACAGTTGCTGCATGCTTGAAGGCGGTCCGCACGAAGCGGGGTGCTGGTAAAGTGAAGCCACCGGGCAACAATAACAGTGATGTATCGCTGCAATCACCGCTGTCGGCTGCCAAAATCGCATCCAGTGCGCCGCCTGATGGCGACCAGTCGTTTATCAAGCTGCGCGGTCAGCGCGATCCCATCCCGCTGCCCGGCGTCCTGAATGACGCCTTGGCTGAAGCTATCGGAATGATCGACTTCGATGGCTCCGATGACGACCTGCTGTCTGTGTTCGAGTTGGCAATTGCGTCAGCTCGAGAGCGGTTCCAACAAGGCGCAACAGCTTCACCGCCGTTCCGCAAAGACGCCACGCGGGCGAATGCGCCATCGTAGGCGTTTCATGCACCCAGGACGCGAGTCGGCCGTCCGGCTCGCGGCTCTTCAAATCACCAATCATGGAGAAGTTAGATGGCCCATTTGCCGCGCCCGTCTATCGCAACAACGGGATTGATAGACAAATCTACGCGGGTGAAACCGCGAAAAAAAAAGATCACTCATGCCCGCGCTTTAGCTGCGGACGGTCTCGCCGTGCTACCAGTGTTCGGAATAACTAATGGAATTTGCACGTGCGCCAAGGGATCAGCATGTCAAAAACCCGGCAAGCACCCCATCATTAACGACTGGGTAAGTCTTGCCTCAAAAAGTAAGGCTCAGATCATTCAATGGTGGTCCGATCACCCTTCGGCCAACGTTGGTGTGGCCACTGGTGAAAAAAGTGGAGTGTTAGTCCTCGATATAGATCCAAAAAACGGTGGCACTGATAGCCTGGAATCCGCCATCAAGCTCCTTGGCAAGCTCCCTGAGACTCCGACTGTGAACACCGGTGGTGGCGGAAAGCACTACTATTTTCGCTATCCGACGGTGGGCGTTAAAACCAGCCGAACGGCTTTCGGCCCCGGCATCGACGTCCAGAGCAATGGTGCCTATGTCGTTGCGCCGCCAAGCCGCCACGTGTCCGGTGAGGCATACAAATGGCAGGCCGAACACAACTTCGGAGAGTTGTCGTTGGCCGAACTCCCAGACGCTTGGCTTAACCGTCTGTCGTCAACGGCGGAGAGAGCCAAGAAAATCAAGCCAGATTCAGCTGGAACGCCTTCGGCATATGTCGAAGGGGGGCGTAACGACGGCCTCACTAGGCTTGCCGGTAAGCTGCGCAACGACGGCCTCTCGGACGATGCAATGCTTGAAGCTCTTCTAGCGCAAAATCGGGACAAATGCCGTCCACCGCTCTCGGATGACGAAGTGCGCCGGATTGTTATGAGCGCGCAGAATTTTACGCGGCATAAGGAGGGTGGTGATGATGCTGAGAACCTCGCGCACGAGGTATTAGCTAAGCATTTTCAAGGTGGGGAGACATTGATTTTCGCAGATGACGGCCAGTTGTGGTCTTTCAAGGGCACTCACTGGTCTCCCCTCAAGAGCAAATCCCTCGACAAGGATGTCTTGCTCACCATTCAGGCTCGGGGCGAGCGGCGTCGGAGTAGCACAACTAATCTGATCTCTCAGACGCGTGCGCTCATTCAGATGCTCAGCGTAAAAGACGGGGATCCCCTGCGATTCAATGGCGAGCCTCCGCGAGTCATTAACACACGGGGCGGGGAGCTCTGGGTCATGGACGACGGTCATGTCGAACTGAGGAAGCATGCGCCGGGGTCGTACTTGCGGCATTGCCTGGATGTCGACTACGACAAGGAAGCTACCTGCCCGAAATACGACGCGGCTATTTCGACTATCTTCTCCGGCCGCAAAAAGATGGTCCGCTTGTGGCATGAACTGGCTGGTTACGCGATCCAACCCGGCCGGGAGATTGCACTGGTGGTGATCTGTAAAGGAGAGGGCAGCAACGGCAAGACGAAACTTGTGGAAACCCTTACTAAATTGATCGGCAAGGACTCCGTCGCTGCAATGCCTGTCGCTGATCTCGACAAGAGCCGGTTCACTACGGGCAGTTTGATCGACAAATTGCTATTCGTAGACGATGACGTGAAATCCGGCACGGTACTGCCTGATGGTCAGTTGAAGCGGATCAGCGAGGCCAAGACGGTTAGCGGTGAACACAAGTTCGGAAACCAGTTCCAGTTCATCGTTCGCACCCTCCCGATCCTGCTGTGCAACAATCCGCCCAGCCTCAATGACGTGTCGAACGGCATGACTCGCCGTCTGCTGGTGATCCCTTTTGATCGTCGGTTTGAGGACAAAGATATCGATCACAAGCTGTTCCCTGCCATCTGGGCTTCCGAAATGCCGGGCATTTTGAACCGAGCTGTCGAAGGCCTTAAGCGCGTCATGGCGAACAATTGGCAGCTATCACCACCCAATCCGGTACGGATGGCAAAGGTCCGCTATATCAACGAGGCGAATCCTGTTCCCGGTTTCATTGATGCACAATGTGAGAAAGGAAACGGCACCCTTCTAGGTGAACTCTACACGGGCTTTGAAGTTTGGTGTGAGTCTACTGGTATTAAGGCTATCCAGCGATCCGCGTTTAAGCGAGGTCTTGAAAGTCGCAGTTACCGCACGAAGAAGAGCAACAAGGGTGTGATGGTGTTGGGGATCGAACTTAAAACGGGGCTGTAAATTGTCACTAGGTGACGAAAGTTACGACTAGTTCAATTGCATAATTTGGTTTTTCTTTTTTTACAGGTTGCAATTACAGTTATTCATCGCTTGAACAGTCGTCACTTTCATAACCACCCTATGGCAGGCGGTGAAGCAACGGCCGCTATCGGCAGAGCGAGGCGAAATTGTCGGATAGGACAGTATTATTGACCTAAATGCCTGAATCTGATATAGTCAAACGGCTGCCAGTTCGCGTGCAGTGTTCATGAGGCCACCGGTAACCCCGGTGGCCTTCTTCATTGAAGGATGTAAAAATGCCAGCCCTTGCCATCGCCCAAAGCCAATTACCCCTTGATGACACTGACCTACCCGCACTGATCGTGTTGGGTCGCGACGACGCCAACAAGGCTCACGCCAGTTGGTTCGATCAAACTGAAGCTGTCCAGGCTCGAGCCGCCGCTGGGCTGATGGGCATGATGAGCTTGGTGGTCAGCGGCACCGAAGTGCAGGCACTGGCCGACAAGCTGCCACACGGCAAGATATTCGGCAGCGGCAAAGCCTTCGTGCCCTTTGTGAAGGGTGATCTGTACGATCAGTTGATTGCCCACGTGCCGGTATCGGAACAGGTCCGGCCGCTGCGGGTGGTACGGGCACAAGCAGAAGGCGACGAGACTAATTCGGCGACCACGGAACCCAAAGCCGCGGATAAGGCTCCACCTGCAACGATGCCTGCCGACTGGTCGAAGATTATTCCAGGCAGCATCGTCCTGGTCACCGAAGACCGCGCAGAGGGTTGGTACGAGGCGGTGGTCGTCAAAGCCAACCCCCAGGACATGTTTGAAGTGAAGTGGCTGCACTACCCAGAACTGGCGCATCTCAACCGGCATCGCACCCACTTGGCGCTGCTGCATCCCGCTGGTTCGCCGCAGGGCTGATTGGCTCCTGGTGGGCTGGCGCAGGTCGGCCCACCGACACTTTGGGGATCAGGCAAATGCAGCCAGATGAGACATCAGAAGCAGGTGGAACAATTCGCAGCCTCAACGACGCCTTGCGAATGTTGGGGCTGGGCGGGTCTGTGGTGATGACACCGGGAGTCGGTGCGTTATCGGAAGTCGATAGGAGCGACGTCGTGGCGGCGATACGCGCCTTCGATGCCTTCACTCAGGATAATGACCCTTATGGGGAACACGACTGCGCGGCCGTTGCAGTCGGCGATCTGCGGGTGATTTGGAAGATCGACTACTACGATCGGACGCTGAGCGGGCATAGCCTTGATGCGGCCGACACATCAGTCACGGTTCGCATCCTGACCATCATGCTGGCGGACGAGTACTAGTCGCGGACCGCTCAGCTTGGCTTCCGACCGCGTTTGAGATTTTCAGGCTTCACAGAGCCGTCGGCTGGCATTTCCACCAGCTTAGACACATCGACGCCAAGGGCACCGGCCAACCTGTCGAGAAGATCAATCGTCGGGTTGAACTGACCCCGCTCGATGCCACTGACATAGGTCCGATCAACGCCAGCGTCGACCGCCAAGACCTCTTGAGTGACGCCTTGCTCGGACCGAATACGCCTCAGGTTTACAGCAATTCGCTCACGTCCAACCATAGACGCATAGCGATCAACTTGCTGCGGCGTAAACCATCGAATATATTCGACATAATTCGGTTTCTTGTTGGCAAGCCTACGTCAGTTGTGCGCCCGCCACCTTCTCTCCAACCATGGACTAGTCATTGAATGCGTAATTGGACCACCTGTTTTGTTGTCACAGCTTGCTCGTTAGCGGCCTTGCTGCCTGCATCGACGCAAGCTGCCCCACCATTCTCGGCCGTTGAACCCGGGTTTGACGGGACGCAGTTTCGCGGCCTGTCGTTGGGCCAGACCCGGTCCGAAGTCGAAGCGGCGCTGTCGGCCAATGGCCTAAGGTGCCTCACTCCTAAGGAGGTGCTCGGCGGCGGTACGCCTGCGGTGGAGGGTATGAATGGGTTCACCACCTGCCGGATCGTGGCCGCCGGTGATCGGCCTCAGTACTCCGTGGTCGGTTTGAATGAAGCGCTCAACCGCGAGCTGCTGTTTGGCATGCCATTCTATGGCGTTTCATTCCTGAACGATGTGGCCTCGGCCCTGTCGTTCACGCCGGACTATTTCAACGTCGGGGCCAACACGACGCCGCTAAGCTTCGCCCAAAGCATCGCCGACAACTACGACCTGCCAGATGGATTGGAAGGCACGCAGTCGGGATGGCAGGGTCACACATCCAAGGGTGAGGTGGTGACGCTGTATCAAATCGATCAGTGGTTTCCCATGGTCATGACCGTCCAGGCACTGACGCCAGCCAACACCCCAAGCTTTGACTGATCTGGAGCGATCCCCAGCCCCTGTGCCAACACCCACCCAAGGATGCCGTCGTGACCGCCTATTTCGCCAGCATGAGAAACTACTTTGGACTTTCAGGGCGTCTTTCGCGCGCTGTCTATTGGCAGTTCATGTTGGTGGTCGCGCTGCTGTCAGTGGCCGGTGTGTTCATTGACTATAGACTGGGTCAGCGCGTGTTCGCCTCGGGCAGGCCCGGTAAGGCGCTTTTGCTTGTTTGGGTAATCCACCTGCTGCCCTTTATTGCGGCATCGGTACGCCGGATTCACGACAGTGATCAATCCGGTTGGCTGTACTGGCTGATCTACATACCGGTGATCGGCTGGATACCGTTTTTGGGCCTTGTCCTGGCCAAGGGCAGCGACGGACCCAATCGCTATGGACCGACAATGCAGATGCCAGAAAGGCCGACGCCAGAGCGATGGAGCCTGAGCCGCCACATGCAGGCCGACTATAAGATTTACAGCGGGCCGGATGATACGGCCGCGTCGCCAGTAGAGTCGCCCGCCGCTGCACCGTCAGCACCGCGGCCCAGCGAGCAAGGATCGCAACCCCAGCCAGCCCCGCCAGCTGCCATTGGCCCCTTGATCGATCAACTCGAGCGGCTGGCGAGTTTGCGAGCCTCAGGGGCCATTGATGACGCAGAATTCGCATTGATGAAGGCCGACCTGCTGGCAAGGGCGGCGAAATGAACCGGGAAATTGTCCAACGCGGCGGGTTGGCGACGGTGGTCAGTTCGCTAGCAGTGCCTTTCAGCACCAACGCTCATGCGCAAGACGGAACGGGGCTGGCCGATGATGGAACTACCGTTGTCGTTGTGCTGGGCTTTTACGGTGTCGTTCTCATTGTCGGGCTGATCATTTACGTCCTTCCCAGCATCGTGGCCTTCAAACGCCAGCATCCCAATCGTTGGATTATCCTCGCTATCAACCTCGCGCTGGGCGGCACGGGCATCGCGTGGCTCGGTTCTCTAGTTTGGGCCTTTAACGCGGTACACAAAAGCCCAACCGGCAGCGATGGTGGCGAAAGTGGGATCAATTTATTTGCTAATGATCCAGTGATTGTCAGAACCGAACGAGCCCCATCGACAAGATCGATTGCTGAGTCAGTCGATCTATTGGAACGTGTCAATGACCTGCTGGCCAAGGGGCTCATTAGCCAGGACGAGCACGGGTCAATGCGCCGGGCGGCGCTGGACGAGATAATGCGGTAGCAGCTACCACTCTTGCGCAGTCTGTGCTGCTAAGGGCGGTCAGCATTCCTTTGCAATCGCCACAACTCTCGCGAGATCAGCCCTTTGCTGGCGTCGGCTTTTGGCCTCGACAGGGCGTTGATTGAATGGCCGAGATGGGGCCGAGGCTGTGTGAAAACTCGATCTTCCAAAATGTCGTTAGAAAGCTGTTCCGCATGGGCGCCTCCCAAGCCGGAGTTCTGCAGGTTTCACACCAAATTCGTGAGCGCGAATGGCCTAAAAAGGCTGTGGGTGCCAGAGCCTCTGTTGACGCGGGAATCGTTTTCTACTCGCTGCTTTTCTCGCCGAGTTTCCCCACAGCCTCGACCCCATATCGGCCATCCCGCCGACTTGAGAGAAATCCCAGTAGCTGACATTCGGGCCAACGCGCTCCAGGAATCTGCGGGTGATTAAGGCGCCAACAGCTGCGCTACAGATCGCGGCATCGGCGAGATTGAATATCGACGTCAGCAAGAACTGTCCCGCCCACGGATGGCGACGTGGTCGACGAACGAAATCCTCTTGCTACGTGCGGGGTCGGGGAAGTGCTGGGTTCTCAAAGGCGCTTGGCTGCCTCTTTTGGCGTCGGGCGATTTAGAAGGCGAGCGATATCGGGCTCAGCCTGAGGCGGCGTCTTCGTATTGGCATGTGCCAACAACAACCAATGCAGACCAGAAAAGATTTGTTGACCCCCTATGCCCTGCACCATGAAACTATCACACCAAGACAATGTTAGCCGAAAACACTCGATTCTCTTGTTGATTCGGCCACAGGTTGTGGCAAAATATAAATTTCTTTCCATAGAATAGGGTCGACCAAAATTTCTGAAATTATTGGCCAATGCCAATTGAATGTTACGACCTAAATAGCGTACGTATCACAGATAGAAATACTAAATCATAATATGGTGTTCAAGCTGGCGATTGGGCTTTGGTCGAGACTGAATGTTTCAATGGTTTTCTCGGTGTTCATAATTACCTATCGTTACAAACAATTCTCATGGGAGGTGGGCATGCTAGGCACGGATATCCTCACGAAAGCGAAGAGCCACGTTGGCGAGAAGTACATTTTTGGTGCGAATGTCCCGCTGGATAATCCCAACTGGACGGGCCCTTGGGACTGCGCGGAATATGTCTCTTGGCTCGTCTATCAAACCTATGGGGTAGTCTTTGGCTGCGGGACACAAAATCTCGATGACGCAGAGCCTTACACCGGCTACTGGGCCGAAGACGCGCCTAGCCGCGGAATTGTCATACCCGCCGACCAAGCAAGTAAAACCCCTGGTGCGTTTCTAATTCGCAAGCCCTCCACAAACCCGAAGCGCATCGGGCATGTCGGCGTTTGCATCGGCGACGGGACCATTTATGAAGCCGCCGGTGCAAATCTGGGCGTGCGCATTGGCCCGATCGAGGGGCGCCGCTGGGATATCGGCATGTTGCTGCGCGGGGTGAATTACACTGCTAGCTCCGGAGGTGCCATACCGGCTCCGACCAACCCAACATTGATACTGCGGAAGCAGAACCCCGCCGTTTTCGATGAGAGGGTAGTGGACGTTCAGGAGGCTCTCAAGTCGAACCGAGTTGACCCGGGCCGGGTGGACGGCTTGTTTGGACCTGGCACTGAGCGGGCCGTTTCCAGTTTTCAATTGAGTAAGGGCCTGATCGTTGATGGTGAAGTCGGGCCGTCTACGGGCCGGGCGCTTGGGCTTACCTTTTGGGGGATAAGCGATCCGGTGCCGCCTACACCAGACAATCCACCACCTCCCCCGATGGTCATCGGCACCGACGCTTTCGGCGCTGTGGTGAACAAGTCCAAAGACTTTGCCACCCTTCGCTCGGAATACGAGCGGCTGTTTGCGACCTGCGTTGTACAAGACAAAAACCAGGAAATCGCGTCCCTGGTCAGCAGGATAGCGGCCTCGCGGGACCGATATCTAGGATTTGTAAGTGATTATGCCGGCCAAAGCGCGGAGAACATGCCATGGTATTTCGTGGCCCTCGTGCACTCCATGGAAGCGTCGGGCGACGTCGGCCGGTTCCACACCCACCTGCATAACGGCGATCCACTAACAGGCCCGACAACTCACTACCCCCCTGGCCGACCAAGTGCCACTGGGTCAAATTTTTCTTGGGACGAAAGCGCAAGAGACGCCCTTTCTTTGGAAAAGCTCGACCAGGAGACCGATTGGAGCCTCGCGCGGATGCTCTATAATTTTGAGCGATTCAATGGGATGGGCCCACGCGGCAAGGGCCACACTACTGCCTATCTCTGGAGCTACTCAAACCACTACATCAAGGGCAAATACATTGCAGATAACGTCTGGAGCGACGACGCTGTGTCCAAACAGCCCGGGGTCGCTGCAATCCTGAAGATGCTCGTCGACAACGGTGTGGTCTCAGTCATTTAGGGGATCAAAATGCTTGATGAACCTCTCAGCGGCGATATCGTCGCGGCTCTGAAGGTGGGCGGCGACAATGCGGTTGTTGCCGCCCGTCGGGTTGCAGATCAAGTCCGCCAAGACCAGATTGCCAAGGATGAGGCGGCCGCGAGTAATCTCCCGCCTTCCACTGCCGCGATAAAACTTGTGGCAGCGGTTGACGAGCTGCTTGCCGATCCAAAGGCCTTGTCCGACCCGAAGGCGGCAGCGGTAGTTGCCCGGCTTGTGGCTCTGATTGACGTTTTCGCGGTCATAAATGCCTCGGACGAGGTGTGCTGGCAGGCAGAGACAGCGGCCCGTGCGTTAAAGACCGGCCCGAACATTGCCTATGCCGAGGCCGTCGTTAAACGGCTTGAATACAAGCTTTCATCAAGCGCGCCGATCTATGTTGTCCTCCGCGGAATGTTGGCATCCTGCGCTATTTTTATAGTGCTGGGCGCCATCGCCATTACGATTTACGCGATGAGCGATCTGCAATCGAGCGGTGGAAAAGGGTCGTTCTTCCTGTCGTTGGTGGACGCCTGGTCCGAGTCTCAGACCAACTACGGCGCCGTGGCTGCCTTTTACGGCCTGCTTGGCGCGGTAGTGAGCATTCTGCTTCGAATTCATGAATTCGATCGAATTCGACGTAGCCAGCAATATCTGTTCGTCAGCGGCGCCGTCTTGCCAATCGTCGGCGTCATCTTCGCAGCTGTAGCGTGTGGCATCTTTGCTTCCGGGCTGATCTCGTCCAGTGCCATAAGCGGCGATGCCGAGGTCGCCGTGTATTTCTACGTGGTTCTAGGTTTCCTGTCGGGGTTCAGCGAACGTTTTGTTCGCGGACTCTTAGAGACGATTGACGGCCGACTTAGCGGTGGGGAGACTACCGGAAAGCCCGCTACAGGCATAGAACAGCCGAAGGCGGGTCAGCAGACGCAACCTGCGGGGTCGGCAAATTGACCGCGCGACGACTGCCGTCAGTTTGGTTAATGATCCTTGGATTGATCTTGACCTTCATTGGACCATCCGTTCACCAAGCGCTGGCTGGACCAGTGGCCCCACCCTGCGCTCTCATCGTGGATTGGTTGAAAAAGAAAGACCGGGTTGCGAAAGTAGCCCTTGGTCTAGATGAGAAAGGGATTTCGTCAGCTTACATTTTACTGTCGAGCCTACAAAACTCCGACGATGGCGACATCCTCTCCCTCGCCGACATTGTGCTAGGCTTAAAGCCAAAGCTAGTCCTTATTCACCTTTCTAGTTTTTTCAACCAGATGAAGGGGCGCGACAACGTCTCAATGGCAAAATTTCTAACTCTGGTTGAAGCGAACCGCGATGCCAGCTACCTCCCAAAGTTTGTTGTTTATTCCCGAGCTGCCCTAAGAACCGGTGACATTGGCGAGTGGATGGATGCGCCAAATGATACTTTTGCTGATCGCGTTTCGCTGCTCCACGTGCGGGGGGGGAGCGATAAAGAGGATGCGGAGGTCATTTTGAAGTCGATTGGAAGCCTTGGCAAGCAGGAGTGCTCGGCATCAGAATAGGAGAGGGGAAGAGTAGCTAACTATCGCCGGCGGAAATCTGGTCGAAGCTCGGCTGTCGGTGTTTGGCGATTCCGCGCGGCTTGGCAAGCATTGAAGCCGTTGCCAGCGAAGTTGGCGGTCACGCATTCCTCTCATTTTTGCCTAAGAGGGATTCGGCGTGGGATTGGTCTAACAGCCGCTCGATTGCCAGTTCGATCGCCTGCGGTGTTTCGAACAGGTCGTCGCTATAGTACCACGACGTTGCATCCGCTTCGTCCGCAACTACGACGATGTTACTCCCGACAGCCTCCACCTTGGCAACTATCCGCCTGAGCGTCGCTAGTGACAAGACCTGCTGGACGACGGCATTACTGGCTCTAGTATCTGCGTCGTCGAGCAGCACGATTAGGGACCACTTCGTCGCCACCAGCCATGTTTGCTGATGGTCGGTGGCAAAGATCCGCAGCAAGCCGCGTGGTCTCTCGTTCTTCGCAATACCCTCTGCGTTGCTGGCGATTGATAGTAGTTCCTGGCGGGAGCAAAATTCCTTGTCTGGGATTTTCGCAAGGGAACGAGACTTTACTTGCTGATTGGAAACGGCCGCGATGAAATCGGGATCGTTGGCATAATCGGAGAAATAGTCCTTGGCGTGGTTGCGCACGTCGTCATTCCGCGCCTTGTTGCCTCGAATGGCGAAAAGTGCGTCGAGCATTTCCTCACGCTCGCCTAGTTGTGCGTGGATGGAAGCAAGGTTGTACCAAGCGTCTCCCTCTACTCTAGCACCAAGCCACAATGGCCTTGCCTCCTCAAGCTGGACCATGGCCTCTTGGAGACGCCCCAATCGCTTTAGGATGGCGGCGCGATAGACCAGCAAACGACTGTGACGCTCTCTGTCGGGATTATCTGGTCGAAGCGCCAAGGCCCGCTCATAGGCGCGAAGTGCCTTCAAGTCGGCGTCGTGCTTCCTCTTGTTAGCGAGGTCCGCGCCTTCCTTAATGTAGTCTGTCCACGATCTAATGGCGGGTTCGCCGGTGGTCCCAACCTTTCTTACTGAGAAGTCTCCGTCTAGTTGAACCAACGGCGAGACCGCACGGTCGTCTTTTGCGGCAGTCGCAAATAATTGGCCACCCAGCAGCGTCCCGCGTGGCGCCTCCTCCATCACCTTGATCAGGCGTCGTGTCATCGGGAGCACTCCTTGCTCAGGCGTGCGTGACGCGATGGAAGCGGCGGCGGCCAGGAACCAAGGCGACGAAATGGCATCACCCAAGCTAGTTTTGACCGCGGCATCGAAGCCCCGGTTGGCGGGGAGAGGTCGCTCGCCCGTGTCGAGGACCATCATGACTTGCGAGAAGTCCCCATTGCCGCGCAGCGCGCCCGCCAACTGCTCTAGCGGCCGGCCGCTTCCAAACCCATCCAAACCCTTGATCGTACCCATTATCGCGTCGGGAACTGGCCCTCCGATATAGACGATTGCAGTCCCTGCCTTACCCGTAGTATCGGCCAGGCCGGGAAACAGCACATCGAGGGTGCACTGCCGTTGCAGCAATTCCGATGCCGTGAGACGATTGACATGGTTGCTCCGCACACCCAAGTTGATTTCCGCAGCTATCGCAAAAGCTTCGCCACTCCGTGCGTGCAGGCGGCTTCCCTCGTCATCCGTTGTAATAATGAGCAAGTGGTTTTCGGCCAGTTCGACGTTCGCCACCCTCTCCCGGAGCACCTCGAGACTGAGCGTATCGGCGCTGCGCAGAATTTGGTAGGCGTGCCGCAACAGTTCATCCGCGCTATCTGTGCACAGTTGCGCGCCCGCGGCCTTTGCATCGTCACGATTCCTAGCCGAGCGAGCGAAATAGCCTGCAAAAATAAGGATGGGGATTTGATCGCCACGCGCTCGGAGCGCATCGATCAAGGCGAATCCTTCCCGCGGCCCCTCCTTTCTCGCCATGTCGCTGATAACAAGGTCGAACTCGTCATCGATCACCGCCAGCCCACTTTGCGTCGTTAGGACTTCGATGACCTCGACACCCTGCTCCTTTAGCTCGCTCGCGAAAGGCAAATTATTGGCCGGACGGTCGTCAACCCACAAAAGCCGAGTCCCGAGGAGTGGCCTCACCTCTAGCATGCCAGCTATCATGGCCAAGACGTGGGCGTGGAGGGTTCGCCGACCACCTTCTCGGATTCCGGCAACGTCTTCCGCGGACATGAACTGCCACGCCTCGGGCTCAATATCTCTGGGGCCTGCCGGCTTTTCGACCAAGTGCAGTGCGTGGAGACGGCGGAGGGCGCGGGGCGGCAAGTCCCGCAATCGAGTCTCGAGTGGAGCCAGCGGCTCGCTCGCCACAACTGCCCGACGGAGTTGGTCGGCCACGGCCGCGAAGGGCTTAACGGAGTCCGGCAACGCGAATTGGCCATTGGCGTCCGGGGTAAAGATGGGCTGCGACAACATCGCGCCGCTTCGCTCTCGAATGTGGGCGGTTACGCTCGCTACGAGTTCGTCCGCGACTGCATTCGCGTCGCGACCCCTCAGGGACCGCAACAGCAGCGCAGATGCACGAGGGTGAATTGCATACGTCGCCGATAGCGCGCCTTGCTCCTTCGAGGCGCCGATCACCAACAGCCCCGAAACGAAGAGCTCCGCCAGCGCATCTTGGTCCACGGCGCCGAAATGGGCTTCCTGAATAAGCCTTGCTACAGCAACGGTGAAAATGGTCGGTGCCAGGAGTACGGCAAGCTCGAACGCCGTGCTCGATCGCTCCCGCAAGACCGCGATGCGCATTTCGAACGACTTATCGTCGGCCGGCGGTGGCTCCAGCGGCTTCCATGCACTAGGCGCCAGGGGCTCCACCGGATAGCGCCGAAGGCGAGCGGGCACAGGACGACCCCGGCTCATCAACATTCTGGCCCAACGGGCGACCGCCTCTGGCCTCATTTCGACGAGTGGGATGGCATAGCAGTCTTCGCTCCCCTCGAATTCACTCCAGTTGTCAGGATGGGCCTTTAACAACATCGATGGCATGCCAGGAGTGTCTGTCGAGCACAGGCCGTTTGCGCCCCCCAAGGGCGTGCGGGACCAACTCCTTTCAGGGAGGAGCGGAAGTATCGCAACCGCCGAATGCTCGGCCCATCCTGCCAGGAGGTTGTCATAGAGGCCCGTCTGCCAATGACGAGAGCTGCCATGCGTGGCAAAGAGGATGACTCGCCGATCGCCATCAAGGATCGTCGGCGGATGCCTGGCCCCCGATGGCGCCACAAGTGATGCCTTGCTGCGCCCTCCCCCCCTTTCCTGGCGGAGATCTAGTCGCCAACGGCGTACCTCGCCGAAGGCCCCCGTATCGCGCATTGTCTGCGTGAAGGAAGCCATCGTGTCGTTCCACAACAAGATCGATGAATCGTCCTCCAGTACAACGTCGAGGTTGAACCAACGCTCTAGACGCGGCTTCAGGATGGGAACCATTACACCTGGCCTGACTAGCCGGGCCTCCGCGGTACTCTCGGCCGTCGCGTCCTCGTCTAGCTCTTGGTCGCGAAGCGAACGCCAGCGGCGCTGCAAGGGCTTGATAGCTCGAGAGAAGCCAAGCCGGTCGGCAAGAGGGGGGGATGCGCCAATCGCAACAGGTGAGGCCCGACGAGTACCTGCTCGACGGAAACCTACAGGGTACGCATCACTAGGTCCGACCTCGGGTGGTATTTGGAAACTTGCCCGTTTGCCATTAGCTGGTTCCTGTGCCGGCTTCGGCCTATCGAGGCCATCGTCCGGCTTGGGGCCTGGCTGGGCCGGTCTAGCGATCGGTCGCGGAACCGGCCCAGCTGCTGTGCGCGTCGCCGATCCTAAGTCCGGGCGAAATCGGGCGAGCCACAAGGCGTCCAGGATTGCATTCGGATCTAACTCCAGCCCAGCCTCGTCCATCGCGGCGATCAGTCCGGCGAGATTCATGGGGTAAGTGACTTCATCAGGCTTTCCCTGAGTTCAATGAGCTCCTGATCCTGGAAGGTCCTGGCTGAGCCATCGCGCGTTGCGACGGTAAGGAATATAGCGTTGAGTAGTTGGTCGGTAGACACCTCGCCCGAGGCGCTCTTATCGAGAAACAAGTCGATCACTGCATCCACCTCCTTTTGAGGTAGTGCATAAGGGTGTCGCCCAAGCTGGGACTTCACGATGCGTTCGAGCTCGTGGCGTGTTGGCAGCCCAACTTCGAGCCGGACGCAACGTCGCAGAAACGGCGCGGGGAATTCCCGGTCGGCATTTGAGGTCATCACTACGAATGGGAAGTGTTCGGCACGCACCATCCCGTTGGTGACATCCGCTACGCGGCCGCCTGGTCCCCGAACTGATACAGTACCTAACCCCGTACGACGCAGCTCCGGGATCTCATATTCGCCTTCCTCGATGACGTTTAGTAGGTCGTTTGCAAAGTCCAGATCAGACTTGTCGATCTCGTCCACCAAGAGTGCGACGGGTCGACCTCGCGCTGCAAGGGCTGCCCCGAGCGGACCCAACATCAGGTAGTCTTCGATGCGAGCTCCCCCGGCGAGGGGTGCCTGCAGGCGGCCTACTGCATCGTACTCATAGACACCTGTCCTTACCGTCGAGCGAGAATTTACGGGCCAACGCAGCACCGCTCCCATTTGGAGCTCGTCCGCTACCTTGCTGATCAAGGTCGACTTTCCCGTACCAGGCTTGCCTGTAATGAGCAGGGGCCTCCGCAGGTACAAGGCGGCGTTCACTGCTCGGATCATATCCTCCCGTGCAATGAACGGTTTCGCGCGCGCCCGTTCGCTCATGTCGAGAGGCCCCGGCACAGGCGCTATATCGGTCCAGGCGCCAGAGAAGCGCCACGGTGGCGGCGGGGGAAGCCTAGTCAAGCCGTCATGCTGGGATCCGTCGCCACTAAATATCCGCCAATCTTCCATGCTAGCCAGCTCCTTGCATCATTACGAAAGGGCGAAAGTTGGGTTCGTCGCAAAGCAAGGTAAAGCCCGAGGCTACCGGATGACGTAGCATTCGCTGGACTAGGAAGGCCGCCGGCAATCCGCCAAGTTCCACAGCGCCCTTAGCCAATTCAGAGAGGTACTCCCGCAGTCCCATCTCCTCTAGTTCCGCGTGTGGCCAGCACACGACCGGCGCGCCGAGCTTAATTAGTCCCTCGATCTGTTTCTTGCCTACCGACCCTTGCGGCGTAGGGACGACGGCAAAGTCAGCGTAGCAGAAGCCGCCCACTTCCGGAGTAGGTTTTACTTTCTGCCAAGGAACCTGCGGGAAGCTCTGAAGGGGTATCGTTTCGGACCATTTGCGCCAAAGCATTATGGCGAGCATTCCGTCGGGCGAAAGTGCCCGCTTCAATGAGTGAACGATACATACGTGATGTTGTCCAACAGGCTGTCCGTCGGCGGCCTCGATTGCATGAAAGGGCAAGTCGAAGAGGTCCGCATCGGCAAGAAAGTGCAGCTCGATGTCACCGGTCTGTGGGCTCTTCTCAACCTGATCGAGGTTCTGGCGCACCACCTCGCCCAATTGCTGCCAGTTGTCCACCTTGGCCACCTTACTCTGGAAGCCTGGAACCGGCATCATGTCGTTGAAGCGCAGGAATGTCTCGACCTCGCAGAGGCGCCCCGTTGCGGGCCTCACCTCGAACAACAGCTTGCGAGTGGACTGGTCGAGGCAAATGCGTTCTTCTGCCTCGCGAAGGCGGTCTTTCCCGTTCGCGGCGATCCAATGCCCGATTGCCTCCGCGCAGTGCCGCGCCAGGCGTGGATCGCCGGCTAGGCGTGCAAGGAATTCGACCAGACCATAAGGAGCTTGGCCATCTCGGACGTCCTGGAGGTCGGCCAGTTCCCGCACGATTGCGAAAAGCGTAGTCGAATAGGGAGATGTCGCAAGGCCGAGGCCCGACATTGTACGCTCGTAGTGGCCCGTTTGGACGTTCCCTGTGTCGTGGTCCTGAAGCATCTTGTATGCGCTATTGGCAAGGGCTAATCGGCCCGACCTGCCGCTGCCAAAAGGCTGTCCATGGGTTTCCCCCTGCCTGCCCTTGATGTAGACAGTGTAGGGCTGCTGAGGAAGTTGGCTTGATACCTTCACCAGCGCGGGTCTAAGCAAATCTTCCTCCGGCCAGCGCCTACCGATGAGGGCAAACGCCTCTAGCACAGCGTCCGTGAATATACCCATCTTGTCGTCCATCTCTGCATACTCGCCCTCTCGAGTTGCAAACGCCATGAATTGGTCAACTGACGCTACGTCAGCTGGCACGCTGCAAGTTGGAGCAATCGGGGATTCCGCATAGGTTCCGCACACGTCCGCAATAAAGAGCTGCTTGGAATACCGTTGGTATGGACTGGAACGAAGCATTGCTAGAACTTCGTTCATGTTGAGCACGCTTGTCGGAAGCTGGGGCGAATAATCTCCGCAGAAGAATACGCGTTGGGATGCGGCGTCGGTCATTCCGTGCCCTGACCAAAAGAAGAACAACAGGTCGCCTTCCTCAGCAAGCCGCGGCAGCTCTACGCGCCAGAACTCATTGATCGCGGGGTGCCGAGGCTCCCTTGCCACCACTCCCAATGCCCCTAGTTTTGCGGCCTGCGCGGGATCTACCATCGGAAGCTCGGCAAACAGATGAATGCGATCGCCTTTTACACCTAGCCCGAGCAACCAATTCGCAATCGCTGCAGCATTTCGCGCTGGACCATCTGTCTTCCAGCTACTGGAGTAGTACCTGGAAACCCCGACAACAACGGCGCGGACGTTTCTCATGTCGAAACGAACTTGGCGATCTCTCGCCAAAGCTCGGGATTGGCGAAGTATGCCCCATGTGAATCCGGAAAAGGCTGGCCGGAATGGACCTCGAAGTCCTGGACCTTACCCTCGAAGACACGCCCGCCCACGAAGGAGAGAAAGTCATTTCGATCGAACACGTTTAGCCAGGGGGGGAAGTTGCCTGGCAGCTCATCGCCTTCGTCGAGCGATGCGAGTGCCCCGAATTCGTGGAAGAGTGGAGACTGGGACCCTATCGTCACAAGGCCCATGACCTTGGGCGGCATAGAAGATGCAAGCAAGTCGACGCAGGCGATGCCACCTAGGCTATGGGCAAGGACCAAGGCAGGCCCGGGCGACTTGTCGATTATTTGCCGGATGAAATCTCTTATCTCGCCCCCTCGCGACTGGTAGAGGAGCACGTCTCCGATAGGGTCGGCGATAAGAGCGTTCAAGTTTGCACGGTTGCTCCGAAGGAGCGAAGTGCCCGCCCGCTGGAACATCCCGGCTAGAAAGGTCGATAGGCCGGCAACGGCACCCTTCCAGTCGACGACGAGAATGCGCCAGAGGCGGTCGCGCAAGTCCCTAGAGGGACCCGGCCGCGCGTCATCGATTGCGCGTCGGTGAAGTTCGGCAACGCATGCTCGGGCTAGCGCGGCGATCGCGTCGGGAAGCTCGCCTGCTTCTTGAGACCGTTCAAAGGCAAGGCGAGCGATCGAGGAGTCGACGACCTCTCCAGCGGCACCCTTCCACAGATCCCCGATTCCGAGGCGGGACAATATTGCCGACAGCTCGACCGAGGGCTCGTAAGCCTTGATTTCTTCTAGCCTGGCCAGCCACGTTGGCTTTTTGCCTGGTGGCTGCGCGTCTCGGCCCCGCGTCGAACGAGTGTCTCGGATTGCTAGCCGGTCCAACTCGGCCAGTGGGTCGTCCAGCAGCCAAGTCCATTGTGCCAAGTCGAGCGCATGCTCCTCGAGCTGCTTCTCTGAAGGTGGTTCCGGAAGTGAGTGGCCCTTGTAGCTTACTCCCAGGGGCTCTCCCCACGGACATGCGACGACGGGCACAGAGATCCCCGCCTCACGAGCCTCGCGCCTTACTGCCTCAAGCGCAGGACCGTAGCCATTTATCCGGACGCCAGTTCCATGTACAAAGACAATGCTGCCAACCATCTCGTCCCCTCGACGAAAACTTGCGTAGACCTTGCGCATCGTGCATCAGTTCGTCGACGTCATGAACACGCATATCCTGTGAGGATGTCAACAGCAGCCTTTCGGTCTGTTGTCATTGTGACGTTTGCTGCCTACCTGATCTGAACATTGCTAGATACCCAAAGTGAATACCCACAATTCCCAAGCGGATGCTGAAAAGCCTTCGATATGATGCGAGCCCAACCCGCCAAACGGTAAATGTCTGCTTGTGGCTCATGCTTATAAAAACAGACCTTGCGCTTCCCACCCCATTGCAGACGTCCATCGACCAAGCCGACGAACGGCAGGGAATGCAACGCAGGGTGAGCTGCGCAAAGTAAGAAATCGGGCATTCGCCCTTTATCCGACTGCGGCGGGGTCACTGTCGGGCATGCTGGTATCCCACTACGATAAGCGCCCGAATTTTCGCCCCTGCTTCCGCGCTCCCACCCATGGCAAATCCTCGCTCGGCAACGCTCGCCGCTCCAACTCAACACCTGCCGCAGCCTCAACCCCGATTGGCTCAAAGCCCGCGCCGTGGCTTCCGGCAAAGCCCTTTGGCTTGCTGGCGTGGCCAAGCGAAAAGGTTGGCTTATACCAGCCGCAGATCGAGCAGTAGAGCCGACTGGCTAGGTAAGTTCGTCCGGCAAAGAAGTCGAAGCCCCAGCCAAGGCGAGAGGCCACTAGATCAAGCCGAAGCTGGGCATCATGAGAGCAGACCCAGTAGTGACTGCAATAGGCGGTGATGGTGCGGTCGCTGACGCGGAAGTCGGCCAGCGTTGAGAGGGGCCTTGTGGTCATGGCGTCAATGGAAGTTGCGGCCAGAGGGTAAAGCGGCATGGCTCTTGCTGGCCTCAAACTCGGCATGCTTGTCGCGCTCGCGGGTGCGGCTGCCATGGGGTCCGGTTTTGCCCTCATCGGCGCGGGCAATGACTGCCTCGCCCATGTCGTGACCGTCGGCGATGGCAAGCAGTTGCGGGGTCAGGTCAATGAAGTCTTTGGCGATGACGTGAACCACCAGACCTTCGCGCTGGAGTTGACCCCGGACCGCCATGACACGAGCACCCAGCACCACGCGGCGATTGGCTTCAAAGACCTTGGGCCAGACGATGATGTTGGCAAGGCCGGTCTCGTCCTCAAGGCTGGCAAAGATGACCCCGCTCGCCGTACCGGGTCGCTGCCGCACCAACACCAAGCCCGCCACCGTCACGATCCGTCCTGGAGCATGGGTGCGCAGATCATCGGCCGGGATGATGCCCTTGGCCGCTAACGACGCCCGCATAAAGCTGAGCGGGTGAGCCTTGAGCGAGAGTGACAGCGAGCGATAGTCGTGAATGACCTCCTCGCCGGGAGGCATCGGTGGCAGGTCGGCGTCGGGTTCGCTGCTTTGGCCGGGGCGCTGAGCCGCCTGGAACAGCGGCAGCAGTTCTGCACCCTCAGTGCCGATCAGTCCTTTGGCGGCCCATAGAGCATCACGCCGATTGAGGCCGATGGACTGGAAAGCATCGGCTTGAGCCAGGACCTCGAGGACCGATTGCGACAGACCCGTGCGCAGCCAGAGGTCACGGACACTGTCATAGCCATTGCCACGCCGGGCGATGATAATGTTGGCGTGTTCGGTGCGAAGACCATGGACGAAGTTGAGGCCGAGCCGGACCGCACGGTTGCTCCAGATGTCGTGCTGCATTTCTGCATGACGGGGGGCAACCCAAGCGCCAGCGGGGCGGCCCGGCTCAAGGACATTTTCCAGATCGGACAGGTTGATGTCAACGGGCCGCACTTCAACACCGTGTTCTTCTGCATCGCGCACGATCTGGGCGGGAGCGTAGAACCCCATCGGCTGGCTGTTGAGGAGCGCCGCCGCGAACACATCGGGGTAATGGCATTTGATCCAGCACGACACATAGACCAGCAGCGCAAACGAGGCGGCGTGGCTTTCCGGAAAGCCGTATGAGCCAAAGCCCTCGATCTGCTGGAAACACCGGGCGGCAAAATCTGGGGCGTACCCTTTATCGGCCATGCCCTTGAGGAACTTGTCGCGAAATACTCCAACCCCGCCGGTCTTTTTGAAGGTCGCCATGGCGCGGCGCAGCTTGTCGGCTTCACCGGGCGTAAATCCAGCCGCCACGATGGCAATCTTCATCGCCTGTTCCTGGAACAGCGGCACCCCATAGGTTTTCTTGAGCACATGCTCCAGTTCGGCGGAGGGATAGCTGGTTGGCTCCAGCCCCATGCGGCGCTTGAGGTAGGGATGCACCATGTCGCCTTGGATGGGACCGGGGCGAACGATGGCCACCTCAATCACCAGATCATAGAACTCCGACGGCTTGAGCCGTGGCAGCATCGACATCTGCGCCCGGCTTTCGATCTGGAACACTCCGATAGTGTCGGCGCGGTGGGTCATCTTATAGGTGCGGTGGTCTTCCTGCGGCACCGTAGCGAGCGTCAGGCTCTTGCCGTAGTGCTGGTGCAACAGGTCGAACGCCCGGCGGATGCAGGACAGCATGCCCAGCGCCAGCACATCGACCTTGAGGATGCCCAACGCGTCGATGTCGTCCTTGTCCCATTCGATCACCGTCCGGTCGGCCATGGCGGCATTCTGGATCGGCATCAGGTGATCGAGCCGGTCGCGGGTGATGACGAAGCCGCCCACATGCTGGGACAGGTGCCGCGGGAAGCCATAAAGCGCCCCAGCAACCTCCAGCGTCATGGCGATGGAGCGTTCCTTCGGATCAATACCCGCCTCTTGCACGCGCTCCGGTTTGAGGGCGCTGTCGTACCAACCCCAGGACAGACCGCCCAAGGCCCGGATCACATCATCTGAGAGGCCAAAGACCTTGCCGACTTCGCGCACTGCGCCTTTGGTCCGGTAGGTGTTGACCACCGCCGTCAGCCCGGCCCGGTGGCGTCCGTACTTCTGGTAGAGGTACTGCATCACCTCCTCGCGGCGCTCATGCTCGAAGTCCACATCGATATCGGGTGGCTCATCGCGTTCGGTCGAGACGAACCGCTCGAACAACAGGTCCACCAGCATCGGGTCAACCTCGGTAATCCCAAGGCAGAAGCACACCGCAGAGTTGGCTGCCGACCCGCGCCCCTGACAGAGGATGCCGCGTTCCTGCCGCGCGAAGCGGACCAGATCTTGCACGGTGAGAAAATAGGCGGCGTACTTCATCTCGGCGATCAGAGCCAGTTCGTGCACCAGACCCTTTTGCACCTTCTCTGGGATACCGTTGGGGTAGCGCCAATGCGCGCCCTGATAGGCCAGCCGCTCCAGGGACTGCTGCGCCGTCTCTCCGCTGCCGGTCGTCTCTTCTGGGTAATTGTACTTGAGGTCATCGAGCGAGAAGCTGATGCGGGAGATGAGCTTGATGGTCTCACCCAAGGCCTCAGGATAGTCAGCGAACAGCGCCGCCATTTCTTCGGGTGACTTGATGTGCCGTTCTGCATTGGCCTGTAGCCGCCGCCCGGCACCCTCAATCGTCAGGTGTTCCCTGATGCAGGTCACCACGTCATGCAGGATACGGCGCTGCGGGGTGTGATAGAGCACATCATTGACCGCGATCAGCGGCACGCCGGTTCGAGCGGACAGTTCGGCAAGCTGATTGAGGCGTTGTCGATCCTTGCCATTGAACAGGCAATTGGCCGCCAGCCAGACCCGACCCGGCGCAACCTTCTGCAACTGGCGCAGCACATATTCCCCGGCGCTGAGCGGATCAAACGTGGCTTGAACAATGAACAGTTGCCCCTCGCCAAAATTGGCCAGATCGGCAAACTGGAGATGGCATTCCCCTTTGGGCGCGCGTCGATTGCCCAGCGTCAGCAGAGCACACAAACGCCCATAGGCGGCCCGGTCCATCGGGTAGGCGACGATGTCGGGGGTTTCGTCATTGAACACCAGCCGCGTGCCGACGACGTAGCGAAAGTCCGGATTGGTCTTTTGCAGCTCGCGCATTGCCACGTGCCCGCGCACCACCCCGGCAAAAGAGTTGCGGTCGCACAGGCCCAAGCCGGCCAGCCCCAATCCTGCCGCTTGTCCCACCAATTCAAACGGGTGCGAGCCGCCGCGCAGGAACGAGAAGTTGCTGGTGGTCACCAGTTCGGCATAGGCCGGTGCACGCATCTGGACACCCTCTTGACCGTGATTGGTCAAGAGAACATAAAGAGAACAACCCAGATGCAGGAGTCAACCGATGAACCAGCCCGAAGTACAATTTGAGCCGTTGACGACAGGTGCGCAGCCGAGTCCAGCGCAGCGCGGCAAACACGACAATGACACGATTATCTATGGGATCGACCCTCGGACTTTGACCGTCGAAGTGAAGGTCTGCCATAGCCTTGAGGTGATGTGTGGGGACGATCCCGCTGAGGTCGGGGCTTGGCTTTTGACCAGATGGGACGACATCTCAGTGCACGATTTGTCCATCGTCGGCACACAGGAAGAGCGCGAAATCTTGCGCGGTCTACGGCTCAAGGCCATAGAGGTGCGACAGGCCCCTGTGTGATGGCGGTCGGAGGATCCGCAGGTGAAGTTAGCCCTAATCGTCCTGGCTCTTGTGGGCCTTGCCGCGCCGAGTTACGCCGACGAGCTGCGCATGTGCCACAAGGGCGAGCGCAATGGTCCCGCCAAGCACTGTCTGGTTGATGGCGACACCATCTGGGTGCACGGCCAGAACATTCGCCTAAAGAGCTTCGACACGCCCGAACCAACGACTGACATTTGCGGCGGTCAGCGGGAAATCGCCTTGGCCCATCAAGCCAGCCAGCGGTTGCTGGAGTTGTTGAACAGTAACGCTTGGACGTTGGAGACCTTTGGCCTGGATGGCACCGGCAAGCGGCTCCTGGGGACCATCAGGATTTCTGGCCGCGACGTGGGTGACATCTTGATTGACGAACGGCTCGCCCGGCGCTGGCCTGATGGTGACGAATGGTGGTGCAGGTAGCCAGCGCTTTACGCTGCCTTTTGCGCAATCTCAACGCCGCCGCCTGGAGCGCCACAGATCGCGCAAACCAGAGACAGCTTGAACTCATGGTCAAGCGGACGGTCGCCGTGGCCAGCCAACATCGCGGGAATATCCAGCACCCGGGTATGGGAAGCGTCGGCGCTGCAATGTGAGGTTACCACCAAGCCTGCATTATGGTGGTCGAGCAGGGTTATGATCGCGGGAAGCGGCATGTTTAGGGGCCGGAGGTGGTTATTGTCTGACGCAATATCGCACAGGCCAGAGCGGTGTCACAGTCATCCCATAAGGACCATAACAGAAGTCCAAGAGAACCGCGGCCTAGCTTAGAGCCGACTTCGGCCCGGCCGGCCTGCGTCAAAGCATCGGGAGTCACAATGTGTAATTTATATTCAATGCTCTCAAACGTTGAGGCCATGGTGGCGCTGACTAAGGCGCTCAACGACGCGCTGGGCAACCTGCCGGGGCTGCCCGGGATTTTCCCAGACTATCGAGCCCCCATTGTTCGGGAGCGCAACGGCGTCCGATCTATCGTGTTGGCTCGCTGGGGACTGCCATCCCTGAAATCACTGGACATCGGCAAGCCAGAGAAGGGCAACACGAATATCCGACACCCTTGGTATGATGACTGGAACGGCTATCTGGGAACCCAAAATCGCTGTCTCGTTCCGGTGACAACATTCTCCGAACCAACCAAAATGGCCGACGGTCGATCCGGCAACGCGTGGTTTACACTAGGCGATGACGACCCGCTGTTTTTCTTCGCTGGGTTGTGGACGCCCTGGACCGGCATGCGGCGCAAGGATGAAGGGGTGCTACTTCACGACACCTTTGGGTTTTTGACGACCAAGCCCAACGACGTGGTCGCGCCTGTTCATGAAAAGGCGATGCCAGTCATTCTGACAACCGCACAAGAGCGGGAGACCTGGCTTCGGGCGCCATGGTCCGAGGCGAAGACGTTGCAGCGCCCACTGCCAGACGGTTTGCTGACGGTGAAGTCGACTCAACCACTGGGCTTCGATTCAGACGGCAGGGCATTTCCGAAGGGCGACCCGCTCAGAATGAGTGAGGCGTAGGAACGTTGCTGCGTGGTTCGGGCCCTTCTCGAGCGGCGAGTGTCACGTGGGTCAGGGCTTCTGGCTTATCGGAGCAATCCATCGCGCGCGAACTCCTCCCAGCCCACAAGCCCCGGCCGGGCGTCACCGTCACGTCAGCGCATACCCAAGAGCGACGTAACGCCGACAGTCGTCGCCAGCGTAACTTCTGTGTTGACATCGACTATTTGTGACATGCGAGCCTCAGGCCTAAACCTTGAGGTGACACATGGCTCGCATTGGCTACGCTCGCGTCAGCACAGTCGATCAAGATCTAGAAATCCAACTGACCAAGCTCAAAGCCGAGGGCTGTGAATTGGTACGGGCGGAGAAAGTCTCCGGCGCTAGTCGCGAT
>NZ_JBDSUA010000057.1:0-38839 GCF_039927955.1 Devosia sp.
GGGCCATTGTCAGTTCGTCACCAGACCCAAGTGGCCCTCGGGTCAAGCCCGAGGGAACGCAGAGGGTGTTGTGATAACCAGCCTTGTTATCTAGATCGTTTTGTTTTCAGCCAGCCACGATATCGAACCGGCCATTGAAGCGCTCAAGGAAGGCCGTGACCTGCCGCGTTTCGACCCGCACCACATAGCCTGAGCCGTTTTCGTCAGGTTCATCGCGGGAGATGATTTCGGTGTGGGAATGCAGCCAGCCGATATCTGCGCCAGCGCTGTGCGGCACATGGACGTGATAGCTTCGGCTCTTGCCCGCCAGAGCGGCCTCGATGGCGAGCTTGAGCGCCTCGAGGCCCTCGCCCGTTTTGGCCGATACCGGAACCGTGCCTGCCACCTTGCCGATCGGGGTGACCGTTTCCAGCGCCGGATGGCCCTCGGCGCCACGCGGGAGCAGATCGACCTTGTTCCAGACTTCGATGATTGGCGTAGTTTCGGCGGAGACGCCCAGATCACCCAACACCTTGAGCACGTCATGAGCCTGGGCAATATGATCGGGATTGGCGACATCGCGCACGTGCAGGATCACGTCGGCCTCGGCCACCTCTTCGAGGGTGGCCCGAAAGGCGGCGACCAGATCGGTCGGCAGATCTGAAACGAAGCCCACCGTGTCGCTGAGCATCACCTCGCGGCCGTGTGGCAGCTCGATCTTGCGGATGGTGGTGTCGAGGGTCGCGAACAGCAGATTTTCGACATAGACCCCTGCCCCGGTCATGGTGTTGAACAGGCTGGACTTGCCGGCATTGGTGTAGCCGACCAGCGCCACCATAAACAGGTTATCCTCGCGCTGGCGGCGCTGCTGGGCGCGGGTCTTCTTGACCTTTTCTAGCCGGTCCTCGAGCAGCACGATGCGGTCCATGATCTGGCGGCGGTCGCTTTCGATCTGGGTTTCGCCCGGACCGCCCATGAAGCCATAGCCGCCGCTGCCGCGCTGGCGTTCAAGGTGGGTCCAGGAGCGCACCAGGCGACCCTTCTGATATTTCAGATGGGCCAGTTCGACCTGCAACACGCCTTCACGGGTGGCGGCGCGCTCGCCGAAAATTTCGAGGATCAGTCCGGTGCGGTCCAACACCTTGGCGCCGGTTTCGGTTTCAAGATTGCGTTGCTGGATGGCAGTCAAGGCCGCATCGATCAGCAGGACATCGATATCGTCGGTCTTGACACGCTCCTTGAGCGTCTCGACGTTACCGCCGCCGATGAAGGTGGCCGGTTTGACCTCGCGCACCTTGATGATTTCGGCAAAAGCGATGTCGAATTCGATAGCGCCGGCCAAGCCGACAAATTCGGCCAGGCGCGCTTCTGCGTCGTGCCGCGAGATCAGACCGCGCACGTCAGGGCACACCAAGCCGACCCTGGCCGCCTCCTGGCGGCGGTCAATAAACGCCTGCGGACCGCCCCGGCGGTCCTCGTCGTCTTCGAAATCGGTCATGAATTATTCAGTCGCTATCGTGGTTCTGCTCAGGGTCGAACAGCTGGATCGGCGCACCGGGCATGATGGTGGAGATCGCGTGCTTATACACCAGTTGCGACTGCGCGTCGCGGCGCAGCAGCAGGCAGAAATTGTCGAACCAGGTGATGACGCCCTGCAGCTTGACGCCATTCACCAGGAAGATGGTGACTGGGACTTTCTGCTTGCGCACGTGGTTGAGGAATGAATCCTGAAGATTTTGCTGCTTTTCGCTGGGCATTTTAGGCCTCTTTTTGCGGTTTGGTTGTCGCTCTTGCTTTTGCCGCCGTATGCAGCATTAGACACGTTTACCGCCGCCCCGGCTACATGCCCACTCGTCACGAACCATCAATTAGTAATCACTATTGCATAGATGAAAATTGATGCATACCCGCGCAAAATGCATGGCTCCGTCGACAAACTAGAGCCCTAGAGACTTGATTTTACGGTGCAAAGCGCTGCGCTCCATGCCCACGAACTCAGCCGTCTTCGAGATATTTCCACCGAAACGTTCGATCTGCGCCAGCAGATACTGCCGCTCGAACACTTCACGAGCATCGCGCAATGGCAGGCTCATCAAGTGGGCCGAGGCGTCGGTGTCGCCCACCGTGGGCAGAACCTCGCCGATATCGGACGGCAGCATGGCGGCGGTGATCACCCCATCATCGGGCGCCTGATCCTTCATCAGAATCAACAACCGCTCGATGGAATTGCGCAACTGGCGGGCATTGCCTGGCCACTCCTGGGCCTGGAGCACCGCCACAGCGTCTTCGCCGACGGTCACGCGCTGCAGGTTGTGCATGCGGCAGACCTGTTCGATGAAGATATTGACCAGCGGCGGCACGTCTTCGCGGCGCTCCTTGAGCGGGGTCAATTGCAGTGGCACGATGGACAGGCGGTGGAACAGATCCGAGCGGAATTCGCCGCCTTCGATCTGGGCCGCGATGTTCTGCGAACTAGAGGAAATGATGCGGACGTCGATCGGCACCCCCAGCGATCCGCCGACGCGGTTGAAGCGATTCTCGACCAGCGTTCGCAGCAACACCGCCTGGGTCGCGGCGGGAAGCGTCGACACTTCGGAGAGATAGAGCGTACCGCCGTGGGCACGTTCAAGAGCGCCCACTTCGGCACGGAGAATGCCGGTCTTTTCACGCACCTCGCGGCCGAACAGCACCACCGGAACTTCATCGGGCGCGTAAAGGGACGCGTTGATTTCAACGAATGGCGCATCGGCGCGGGGGCTGCGCTGATGGATCATCCGCGCCACCATGCCCTTGCCGGCGCCAGATGGGCCGGAAATGAAGATGCGTGAATTGGTCGGCGCGGATTTTTCGATGATGCCGCGTATCTGCTGCAATGCCGGCGAGGTGCCAACCATATCGGCGCCCTTGCCGGCCGAGCGTTCCTTGAGCTCGGCAACTTCATTGCGCAGGCGCGTGGCCTCGACGGCCAGCTGGGTAATGTGCAGCAGCCGATCGATCTTGAACGGCTTTTCGATATAGTCGTAAGCGCCACGGCGAATAGCGGATACGGCGGTTTCGACGTTGCCGTGGCCGGAGATCATCACCACCGGCATATCGGGGTGCTGGCTCTGGAACACATCGAGCAGCTGCAATCCGTCGAGGCGGGACCCCTGCATCCAGATATCGAGAAACACCAGGCTGGGGCGGCGGCGGGCAATTTCGTTAAGCCCGCTATCGGCGTCATGCGCCTGCCGGGTTTCGTAGCCCTCGTCCTCCAGGATGCCGGCGATCAGATCGCGGATATCGTCTTCGTCGTCGATGATGAGAATATCGAGTGCCATTACTTGTCTGCCGCCGCAATAAACAGCGGCGCCTCCGTTTGGGTCGACGGATCGGGCTCGGTGCCTGAATTGTCGGCCTCGTTGGTGTGAGTGGGCGCGGCGAGGGGCAACGTGAACATCACGCAGGCTCCGACCCGGCCATTTGCATCCGGTTCAGCATCGAGCAGTTCGACCGTTCCGCCGTGCTGTTCGATAATCTTTGCCACGATGGCCAGGCCAAGACCGGTGCCTTTCTCGCGGGTGGTCATATAGGGCTCGAGCAGCCGCTGGCGATTGTCCTTGGGCCAGCCCTTGCCATTGTCGGAAACCGAGACGACGGCGTGGCTGCCCTCGACCTGGCCCTCGACGATGATCACGGGAGTGTACTGATCCGAAAGCTCTACGGTTTCAAAGGCTTCCACGGCGTTCTTGATCAGGTTGGTGAGGCACTGCGAAATCAACCGGCCGTCGAAGTAGGCATGGATCGCCGCATCAGGAAGCTGGGTTTCGATGATGATTTCAGGCAGGCGCACGCTTTCGAGAAACACTGCCTGGCGCACGGTATCAGACAGGTCGGTAATGCTTGGACTGGCTTCAGGCATGCGGGCGAAGGCCGAGAATTCGTCGACCATGCGGCCAATATCGCCGACCTGGCGCACTATGGTGTTGATGCACTTGTCGAAAACATCGCGATCGCCTTCCAGCTTGGCGCCATAGCGGCGGCGCAGGCGTTCGGCAGAAAGCTGGATCGGGGTCAGCGGGTTCTTGATCTCGTGGGCAATGCGGCGGGCCACGTCGGCCCAGGCGCTGGTGCGCTGCGCCGATTCAAGATCAGTGATGTCGTCGAAGGTCAGGACATAGCCCTTGGACTCGGTCATCGAGCCTTCACGGGTCAACTGCACCTGATAGGTGCGGCGGTCGGTTTCATTACCGAGATGGATCTGGTCGCGGACCTGGCCGCGGCGAGCCGAACGGGCACGTTCAAGCGTTGGCGCCAGTTGGGGCACCACCGCTTCGATGCGCTGCCCCATCAAATCGATTTCAAGCGTGCCCAACATATCGCAGGCGCGGGCGTTGACCAAGGTCACGGAGCCGAAAGGATCAAGCCCGATAATGCCGGCAGACACGCCCTCCACCACGGCTTCGGTAAACTGGCGGCGTTTTTCGTTCATCTCGCTGGCGCTAACCAGGGCCTCGCGCTGCGTGCGCAACTGATAGGTCATGGTGTTGAAGCGATTGCTCAGATCGCGCAGGTCACCCCTGCCCTCCTGCACCGGCACCTGCACATCGAGGTCACCCTTGCTCACCCGATTGGAGGCAATCATCAGATTTCGGATCGGGTCGACGAACCGATTTGCCAATGCAATACCGATCCACAAAGCCGCCAGCAGCAGTACCACCGCCAGCCCCACATACATGATGGTGAAGGTGATCTGGAACACCAGTCGACTGGACGCATACTCACGGTATTCGGTGATGTTTTCGTCGGTCAGCCGCATATATTCAAGCACTTCGGCTTCCACCGGCCGGGCCACGAACAGAAATACATTGTCATAGCCGCGCAGCTTCACCACCGAGCCCACCAGATTGGTGGAACCCGGCGCAATCTGGGTCGGCGCTCCTTCCAGCACGCCATCGGTGATGCCGGCCGGGAGCTTTGGATAAGCGCCTTGCGCGTTGATCTGCGCCCGCATCAGCGTATCGCCATTCTTGGAGATCAGCGAAGTGAATGGCAGCGAGCGTGTGACGGCCAATGCAGTCAGGATGCGCTGATAGCGGTCCTTATCGGAGCCGAACGTGCCCTTGGCCTGCTCCAGTTCGCTGGCGACCCAGATGATGTCGTCGCGCAGGACCTGAGCGTGTTCGAGCATGTAGGAGCGCGCCACCAGCCGAGAGCTTTCCACCATGGCGCGGGTGCGTTCCGAGAACCATTGGTCGAGGCCCTGATTGAGCGCGATGGTGGCAACGACTGCCACGATGGCGGCAGGCACCGCCGCCACGAACGCAAACATAGTGACCATGCGAATCTGCAGGCCGGCGCCGGCCTGCCCCTGCACTCGGGCCTGAATCAGCAGCGCGGCTTCGGTCACCACCAATGCGATCACCAACAACACCAGAATGCCGGTGACGACCCAGATCACGGTCCAGATTTCCGGCGACGGTTCAATGTTGGTGGTGCCCGACAGGATCAGAAACGACAGCGAGGACATCAGCACTGAAGCGAAGACCACGACGAAACCAAGCACGCGCAGCGCTCGATTGTTCTGTCCGCCGAATATTCCCTTTCGCGCCTGGGGCGTCCCGGAATGTTCGAGTTGTGGTGCGCC
Organism: Devosia sp.; assembly: GCF_039927955.1. Taxonomy (GTDB): domain Bacteria; phylum Pseudomonadota; class Alphaproteobacteria; order Rhizobiales; family Devosiaceae; genus Devosia. The sequence goes on from NZ_JBDSUA010000057.1 coordinate 5,606, forward strand.
GCTGTCGCTGATCGCTGCCGTTTTGTTCATTCGCCGGTTGATCCGGCGCTCCTCTGCAAACAGGTCTTGCGAGTCTGACCCAATCAGCGCGACCCTTCAAGATAAATGTTGCCAAAATGTGACGTCGCAAAAATGTGACAGTGCTAATCGGCTGCTTTCGAGGCCAAAAATTCTTCGGGCGCTGCTTACGCGGCGGAGATTTCTCCTTACACACCCTGGCTGGATCGCGAACATGTCGCATCGTCTTCACGCACATTCCTGATGTTTGCCCGCCCCTGCCGGATTACACCTGACATGATTATCCGCCAGAGTTCGCATCGTGTCCCTCCCCGCCGCAACAAGCCCGCCAGCCGCTTCCATCAGGGGCATGGTCCTGGGCATCACTGCCTATTCGCTGTTCGCGATCCACGATGCCTTCGTCAAAGGCGTCATCGCTGAACTTCCAGCCGTGCAAATCCTGTTCGTGCGCAGTCTGGTTGTCGCTGCGATCTGCCTTGCCGTGGGTCGCCGGCCACTGGTCAAGGAACTTTTGACCTCGCCGCACAAGCCGATGCTGTTGGTCCGGGCGGTGGTGATGCTGGCGGCGTTTGTGTTGTTCTATTCGACCGCCCGTGATCTCGGGCTGGCCGAGATGACGACGCTGTATTATTTCGCACCGATCCTGACCATCGTGCTGGCGGTGATTTTCCTGCGGGAACGACCGACGCCCACCCGGATCTGCGCCGCAGCAATCGGCTTTTTCGGGGTGATCGTCGCCACCAATCCGGTCGGTCTGACGATTGGTGTCCCGGCGCTGATGGTGATTGGCGCGGCGGCGTGCTGGTCCATTGCCATGATCCTGATGCGCAATATCTCCAAGAGCGAAAGCTCGCTGGTGCAGATTTTTTCGCTCAATCTGTTTTTCGTGGTGGCGATGGGTCTAGCCTCCATCTGGCTCTGGCAGCCGATGGGGCCGCGCGAAATCGCCTTTGCCGTGGCTGCGGGCGTTGTGGGCGGCATGGCGCAGTATGTACTGGTCGAGGCAGCGCGGCTGATCCCGGCCAGCGTGCTCGGCACGGTCGAGTATGGCGCGCTGATCTGGAGCTTTGTGTTCGGTTTTCTGTTCTGGGGCGAACAGCCCGAAGGCTTCGTTTATTGGGGCGCCGCGCTGATCGTCGCCGCCGGCCTGCTGCTGGCGTGGAGCGAGCAGCGGTCCCGGCGGCGGGTGGTCAGCGAAGCGCCCTGATCAATTGCGGCGGCTGTGCTTGACGATTTCGATGCTGTGCACCCGTATCTTCTTGCGCAGCGTGTTGCGGTTCAGCCCCAGCAGGTCCGCAGCCTTGATCTGGTTGCCGCCGCAGGCGTTGAGCGCCATGGCGATCAACGGCGCTTCAACCCGATCCAAAACGCGCTGATAGAGCCCAGGCGGCGGCAGGTTCGGTTCGTATTCGCGCAGCAACTGGCCGACATGGGTTTCAACGGCCATTGATACGTCTACCGGACCGGCACCGGTGGAAACCTGCGGCCGCTCCGCGATATTGAGTTCGTTCTGGACGATTTCAACGGAGATGGTCTCGTCGGCATAGAGCGCCGAGAGGCGACGCACGAGATTTTCCAGTTCGCGGACGTTGCCGGGCCAGGAATAATTCTGCATCAGGCGGATCGCTTCAGGCGTGATCGACTTGACCGGCTCGCCTTCGCGCTGCGCCACCCGGAGAAAATGGGTGGCCAGATCGCCAACGTCATCGGTGCGTTCGCGCAATGGCGGCAGGCGGATTGGCACGACGTTGAGGCGGTAATAAAGATCCTCGCGGAACAGCCCCTGGCGGATCATCTGGCTGAGATCGCGGTGCGTGGCCGCGACGATGCGTACGTTGGTCTTGATCGAGTTGCGCCCGCCAACCATGGTGTATTCGCCTTCCTGCAGCACACGCAGCAGGCGGGTTTGTGCATCCATCGGCATATCGCCGATTTCGTCGAGGAACAGCGTGCCGCCCTCGGCCTGCTCGAAGCGGCCGGAAGACCGGGCATTGGCGCCGGTGAAGGCGCCCTTCTCGTGGCCAAACAGTTCAGCTTCGATCAGGTCACGCGGAATGGCGGCCATGTTGATGGCGATGAACGGGCCATTGCGGCGCTTGCCGAAATCGTGGAGCGCGCGGGCAACAAGTTCCTTGCCGGTGCCGCTCTCGCCAGTGATCATCACCGTCAGGTCTGTCTGCATCAGCCGGGCCAAGGCACGGTAAATGTCCTGCATGGCGGTCGACCGGCCAACCAGCGGCATGGTTTCGCTAGGCTCTTCGGCCTTGCGCTGTCCGGTTGTGGGCTTCTTGGCGTCAGCCAAGGCGCGCGCCACGACCGAGAGCACCTCGGTGATGTCGAACGGCTTGGGCAGGTATTCATAGGCGCCCACTTCATTGGCGCGGATTGCGGTCATGAAGGTGTTCTGCGCGCTCATCACGATCATCGGCAGATCCGGGCGGAGCTTCTTGATCTTGGGCATTACATCGAACGCGTTGCCATCGGGCATGGCCACGTCGGTGATCAACACGTCGCCTTCGCCACGGCTGACCCAGTTCCACATGGTGGAAATGTTGCCGGTGGGGCGGACTTCGTAACCGGCGCGAGTCAATGCCTGGTTGAGCACCATGCGAATGGCGGCGTCGTCATCGGCAAGCAGAACAACATGGCTCATTTGGCTGAAACCTCTTCGGCTGGCGTGCCGAATGCGCCGCTGGCGACTGGCAGGAGAATTCTGAAACGGGTGCGGCCGGGGCGGCTATCACAATCGATCACCCCACCATGATCGCCGACGATCTTGGCAACCAAAGCCAGACCAAGGCCGGAGCCATTGGTCTTGGTGGTGACAAACGGATCGAACAGGAACGGCAGAATATCGGGTGGCACGCCGGGACCGTTATCCTCGATGACGATTTCGAGCGGCAGCGAAATGCGCTCCGAGACCCCAGTCACGCTGATGCGGATGCCGGGACGGAAAGCCGTGGAAAAGCGGATTTCTGGTTTCTGGGTCTTTTCCAGAGCTTCTGAGGCGTTTTTTACCAGATTGAGGAAGACCTGAATCAACTGATCGCGATTGCCAAACACCGGCGGCAGCGACGGGTCATATTCTTCGGAGAAATTGATGCCGCGCGCCACGCCGTTGCGGGCGAGCAGTTTTACCCGGTCGAGCACCACGTGAATGTTGATCGGCTCGCGTTCCAGCGGACGATCGTCGCCAAACACTTCGACGCGGTCGAGCAGGCCGACTATGCGGTCGGTTTCTTCGCGGATCAGCCGTGCCAACGGGATTTCATCGCTGGCCACGCTTTGCTCCAGCAATTGCGCCGCGCCACGAATGCCCGACAAAGGGTTCTTGATTTCATGGGCCAGCATGGAGGCAAGCCCGGTCACTGACCGCGCTGCACCACGCGATACCATCTGCCGGTCGATCTTGTCGGCCATGGTGCGCTCCTGAATGAGCAGCGCAACGCGACCATCGGTATCGGAAATCGGGGTGGCAAACACGTCGGCGACGCGCTCATCGCCAAAACGGGAGGAGCCGATGCGGACGCGATATTCGGTCATCGGCGCCCGACGGGCGGAGACGGTTTCGACCAGGCTGATGATCGGCGAACCAAAGGCGATCAGGTCATCGAGCCGCTGGCGGGTCAAAACGCTCAGCGATGCGCCGAAGAAGGCCTCGGCGGCATAGTTGACGAAGGTGATCTGTCGATCTTCCGCGCAGACGATAATCGGCTGCGGCAGGGACTGTAAAATGGCGGTCGCCGGGATGTCGGCAGGCTTTTTCATGCGGCTGTCTTCCATTCGCCTGAATACACCTCTCCGATCATCGCCAGAACCTGTGCGGGTTCCTCATTATTAAGCAGCGCGGTGCGGACCGGCTTTTCGAGGACGATGCCGAGCGCGTCCAGATACCAGTCCAGATGCTTGCGGGCGGCGCGGACGCCGACACGGATGCCGTATTCGAGCATCATTTCTTCGTAGTGTTCCTGGATCAGGGCGATCAGTTCTACGCCATCCGGCACTGCCTCGGGCGCCCTGCCAGCCAATTCGGCCCCGATCTGGCCAACGACCCAGGGTTGCCCCTGCGCGCCGCGTCCCAGCATGACGGCGGCGGCGCCAGACATTGACAGTGCCTCGCGGGCCTTTTCGGTGCTGGTGATATCGCCATTGACGACGACGGGCACGTTCACGGCCTCAACCACGGCTCGCACCAGTTCCCAACGGGCTGCGCCCTTGTAGAACTGCTGGCGGGTGCGGCCATGTACGGTGATCATCTGCACGCCGGCATCGACCGCGCGGCGCGCCATGTCGGCGGCGTTGAGGCTGTCATCATCCCAACCCAAGCGCATCTTGACCGTCACGGGGAGCGGCGTCGCCGCTACCACGGCTTCGATCAGTGCCATGGCCTGATCGGGTACGCGCATCAGCGCCGAACCAGCATAGCCGTTGGTGACCCGCTTGGAGGGGCAGCCGAAATTGATGTCGATAATGTCAGCGCCGGCATCGTGGGCGATCTCGGCGCCACGTCGCATCCATTCGCCCTCGCAGCCGGCCAGTTGCACGACGTGTGGCAGCGAACCAGCTTTGCCGAGCTTGCGGACCATGTCGTGGTTGCCGGTGCCCAGGGCGGCGCTGGCGATCATTTCGGAAACGACCAAGCCGGCACCGAAGCGTTCGGCGAGCTGACGAAACGGGCGGTCAGTGATCCCCGCCATCGGTGCGAGGAAGGCATTGTTGCGTATCTGATGAGACCCGATGCTCAACCCGCAGGCAAACTCTGCCACAACTGCCCCAGAATTGGTCATAATTTAGAGAATGCCTGCACAATAATCAAAAACGCCTGTGGTGCAACACCTTTAGTCACCTGTGGCATCTGCACCTCACGCAAACCTTGCCGCCCGCGAGTGGCGAGGCTAGACCAGTGAGCAGTGACAATTTCTTGTGCGAGTACGACAGTTTATGCGTCCGAAGACGATCGCCGTCATCATCGTTGCCGCCGGACGCGGCGAGCGGGCCAGTGCTAACGGAGCCCCCGAGCCAAAGCAATATCGCTCGCTGCTGGGAATGCCGGTTCTGACCCGCACGATTAATGCTTTTCTGGCCGTTCCGGCGATCAGCCAGATTGTTACCGTCATCCACCCGGACCATGCGGCGCGCTATGCGGCTTTAGGCTTGGAGAACGATCGCCTGTTGCCGCCGGTCATTGGTGGCGGGACGCGGCAGGCTTCAGTGCTGGAGGGGCTGAAGCTGCTGGCAAAGTCGCGGCCCGATCTGGTGTTGATTCAGGATGCGGCGCGTCCATTCGCGGATGCTGCCATGATCGAGGGCGTTATTGCGGGCCTTGGCGAAAACGACGCAGCTCTGCCTGCCGTGCCGGTGACTGACACCATCAAGCGTTCCCCGGATGGCGCTCTGGTGTTCGGCACTGAAGATCGGCGCATGCTGTTTGCAGCGCAGACGCCGCAGGGCTTCCGCTTTGCGCAGATATTTTCCGCCCATATGCGCGCAGCGACCAGTCCCCGCCAGTTCACCGATGATGCCGAGATTGCCGAGTGGGCTGGCCTGCGGGTCGCATTGACCCAAGGCAGCCAGACCAACATCAAGATTACGCATCCCGACGATTTCGACCGCGCCGAGCGCATCATTCTGGGGTCACGCAGCATGGAAACCCGCATTGGCTCTGGGTTTGACGTTCATTCCTTCGAGCCCGGCGATCACGTATGGCTGGGCGGGGTGCGGATCGAACACAGCCACAAGCTCAACGGTCATTCCGATTCCGATGTGGCGCTGCACGCTTTGACCGACGCGATTTATGGCGCTGTTGGCGCCGGTGATATCGGCACGCATTTTCCGCCTAGCGACATGCAGTGGAAAGGTGCGGCGTCGAGCATCTTCCTCAAGCATGCCGTGGGCCTTGTGAGTGCGGCGCAGGGCAGAATCGTCAATCTGGACGTGACAATCGTGTGTGAGCGGCCCAGGATTGGCCCCCACGTTCCGGCTATGCGGGAGGCGATTGCGCAGATTTGCGGGATTGCGCAGAGCCGGATCGCGATCAAGGCTACAACAAGTGAAAGGCTGGGTTTCACCGGCCGCGAGGAGGGCATCGTTGCCATGGCAAGCGTAAGCATAGAACTACCGAGGCAGGATTGATGGCAAAAGCTCCAACTACGCCCGCCGCGCCTGTCGTCAACCCGGCCGAGCAGGTCGTCAAGCTGCTGACCACAGCCAAGCAGACCATGGTTACCGCCGAAAGCTGCACCGGAGGCATGCTGGCCGCCGCCGTTACCGACATTCCAGGGGCATCTGCCGTGCTCTACGGCGGCTACGTGACCTATGCCAACAATGCCAAATCCCGCATGATTCGGGTTCCGGCCCGGTTGATCAAGGACTATGGGGCGGTTTCCAACCAGGTGGCGCGCGCCATGGCCGATGGCGCCCGCAATACGGCTCACACTGATTTTGCCATTGCGGTTACGGGTATTGCCGGTCCCGAGGGCGGTTCGGAGAAAAAACCCGTTGGTCTGGTTTATGTCGCGGTATCGTCGGAACATGCAACGCTGGTGGTGGAGCACAGGTTCGGCGATCTCGGGCGCGCAAAAGTTCGCGAGGCCAGCGTCAACGCGGCAATGGATCTGCTGCTGGTGGTGTTGACTGACCCACAGGGCAATGACGCCAGCCGACTGAGCTAAAGCAGCCTGCCCGCCGTCACGTCGATCTTGAGGCCATCAAAAGCTGGCGTGATGCCGGCTGGCAGCGTGTCGACAAGCGTCTGGTAATCCAGATCGATGTGCATATTGGTCAGCACGGCCTGCACAGGACGGTAATGCGCGATCAGGTCCAGCGTTTCAGGCAGGCTGAGATGGCTCGGATGCGGCGTCGGACGCAGGGCGTCGATGATCCAGACCGCCAGATCTGAAACCGCAACAGCGGAAGGTGCCGGAATGGCCGACAGATCGCAGGAATAGGCAAAGCTGCCGACGCGGAAGCCCAGCGATTTGATACTGCCGTGGGTCTGCTCAAACGACTGCACCGAAATGCGGCCTCCGGGACCTTCAACGGTAATGACATCGCCCGCGACCACGGTGTGGGCGTTCAGGATCGGCGGATAGTCGCCACCGACCGGGGTGGCAAAGCAATAGGCAAAGGCTTCGCGGATGCGATCGCCGGCTTCGGCAGTGAAATAGACGTCAATGCGGCGGCGATTGTGCAGCGCCAGTACCCGCAGATCGTCGATGCCGTGGGTATGGTCAGCATGTTCATGGGTATAGAGCACCGCATCGACGCGATCGACGTGCTGCTCCAGCAGCTGTTCGCGCAGATCACAGCCGGTGTCGATCACGATGCGCGTTGGCATATCGCTGCCCGCCGAGAAACCTTCGATCAGCAGTGAGCAGCGGCGGCGGCGATTGCGCGGCTCGTTGGGGTCGCAGACGCCCCAATCATTGCCGATGCGGGGCACGCCGCCGGATGAACCGCAGCCAAGCACCGTGGCGATGATCTTTTCCGCTGCAGCCATGTCAGGCCAGACCGGTTTTGGAGAACAATCGGGCGAAATTGGCCGTGGTTTCACGGCCGAGTTGTTCGAGGCTGATACCGCGCACCTCGGCCAGCTTTTCGGCCGTATGCCGGACGTAGGATGGCTCGTTGGGCTGGCCGCGATGTGGGATCGGCGCGAGGTAGGGCGCGTCAGTTTCGACCAGATAGCGGTCGGCTGGGACGAAGGCGGCGGCTTCGCGGATTTCTTCGGCGTTCTTGAAGGTGATGATCCCGGAGAACGAGATATAGCCGCCCAGTTCCAGACCGGTCCGCGCCAGTGACGGGCTGGCCGTGAAGCAATGTAAAACGAAGGGGAAGGCGCCCTGCCCCGACTCCTCGGTCAGGATACGGGCCATGTCCTCGTCGGCCTTGCGGCTGTGGATAACCAGTGGAAGACCTGTGGATCGAGCCGCAGCAATGTGACGGCGCAGGCCGATCTCCTGCGCCTCGCGCGGGGCATTGTCATAGAAGTAATCGAGGCCCGCTTCACCAATGGCAACGCACTTGGGATGGGCGGAAAGCCTGATCAAATCCTCGGTCTGGATATGCAATTCCTGATCCGCATTGTGCGGATGGGTGCCGACCGAGCACCAGACGTTAGCGTGTTGTTCCGCCAGCGCTGCGTATGTGGAAAAGTTATCCACACGGGTGGAAATCGTCACCATGCCATCGACACCGGCGGCCTTGGCGCGGGCCAGCACGCCACCGATGTCTTTTGACAGTTCCTCGAAGTCGAGGTGGCAATGGCTATCGATCAACATCTATTCGGCCTTGCGCTCGATACGAGCGAAAACGCCCTGAGGCACCGGCAATTCTGTGCCGGGCACGAGGCGGTTTGAAAGCGCTGCGTCGGCCAGTGTGCGTTCGGTGGCGGGCACGACGAGCTGGTCCAGCAGGCGCGCGGCCGAAGCGGGGACGAACGCCTGCATCGGAATGGTCAAGCGCCGGACCGTATCGGCCGTCACGTACAAAACGGTGGCCATGCGGACCGGATCGGTTTTCTTCAGCGCCCAGGGTTCCTGGCCGGCAAAGTAGTTGTTGGCCGAACTCAGGGCGGCGATCAGTGCTCCCGTCGCCTCATGCACCTGCTGCTCGTCCATGGCTTTTTGGGCCGCTACCAGTGCGGCATCGACCTCGGCGATGATTTCCAGATCTGCAGGGGCCAGATCACCCAATGTGGGCACCTTGGCTTCGCAGTTCTTGTTGATCATCGACAGCGAACGCTGGGCGAGGTTGCCAAGATTATTGGCCAGATCGGCATTGACGCGATTGGTCAGCTTTTCGCGGCTGTAATCGCCATCCTGCCCAAACGAGACTTCGCGCAGGAAGAAATAGCGCAGCGCATCGGGGCCGAATTCCTCAACCAGTTCGAACGGATCGATGACGTTGCCCAGCGACTTGCTCATCTTCTGGCCATCGACGGTCAGGAAGCCATGGGCGAAAACGCGGTGCTGGACTTCGATGCCGGCGCTCATCAGGAAGGCGGGCCAATAGACCGTATGGAAGCGGATGATGTCCTTGCCGATCACATGCAGATCGGCTGGCCAGAACTTCTTGAACAGTTCGCTGGCTTCATCGGGGAAACCGACGCCGGTGATGTAATTGGTCAGCGCATCGACCCAAACATACATGACGTGCCCGGGCGCGTTGGGAACCGGAATGCCCCAATCGAAAGTGGTGCGGGAGATCGACAGATCCTGCAAGCCGCCTTTGACGAAGGAGATGATCTCGTTGCGGCGTTCCTTGGGCGCGATGAAGTCTGGATTGGCCTCATAGAGCGCCAACAACTTTTCCTGATAGGCCGAAAGGCGGAAGAAATAGGTCGGTTCTTCCACCCAACTGACTTCGGCGCCGGACGGGGCAAATTTCTTGCCGTTCTTTTCGGTCAGTTCGGCTTCATCGAAATAGGCTTCGTCGCGGACCGAGTACCAGCCCTTGTAGGTTGACTGGAAAATGTCGCCATTGTTGTTGGCGGCCATCTTGTTCCAGATGGCCTGGCTGGACTTGTGGTGGCGCTCTTCCGTCGTGCGAATGAAATCGTCGTTGGAGAGGTTGAGCGCCTCGGCCAGCCTGCGGAATTCACCGGAATTGTGGTCGGCCAGTTGGCGCGGGGTTACACCCTGCGCAGCAGCAGTTTGCACCATCTTGATGCCATGCTCGTCCGTGCCGGTAAGGAAATACACCTCGCGCCCTTCGAGGCGTTTCCAGCGGGCGATGGCATCGGTCGCGATCATCTCGTAAGCGTGGCCGATATGGGGCGCGCCATTGGGATAGGAAATCGCAGTGGTGACGTAAAACGGCTTGGTGGTCATAATGGCTCGGTGGACAGAGGGGCTGTCGTCTGGATGTGCTTACGGATCGCATCGAATATGGCGATCAGCGTCTGCTTCATATCCAGGTTGATGCTGTCGGCCTCGACAAAAAGGCCTTGCGCCTTGTCCCATAGCTCGTTTGCGGAGGCAAGCCGCATCCGCGCCCCGGACAGCGCCGCATTGCGCGCCTCGTCGGCCAGAAAATCGGTAATCATCTCGCGGGCGAACGACAGTTCGGTACTTTGAGTATCGGCTCCGAGGGCGTCGGCAATCTGCAAATGGACGGCGGCGGGCGTGCGGGTTGGCTCCTGGAGCCATGCATTGAGCGCACCAAGCGCGCTCTGCTCGCTGAGCGACAATGTTTCAAATGCGCGCCGGGGGCGACCGCCTGCCAGAGCGATGGCCCGGTCAAGTTCGGCCATGGTCAGCTCGGGTCTTTGCGCCAGCAGAATGTCGCGGACATCACCGTCAGCGATCGGCCGCAGCGCAATGCTATGGCAGCGTGACCTTATGGTCGGCAACAACTGGCCAGGGCGGTGTGAGATCAGGAAGAACGTGGTGTCGGCCGGCGGTTCTTCGAGAGTTTTGAGCAGGGCATTGGCGGCGCTGGGATTGCAGTCATCGATGCTGTCGACAATGGCGATGCGCTGCCCCTGGCGGCCGCGGGTCTGCTGCAGACGGGCGCGCAATTCGCGCACTTCATCGACGCGGATGACGGTGTAGAACCCCTTGGCATCCTTGGGGGCGCGGCGGAGCACGCGCACATTGGGATGCGCGCCGGAAGCGATCTGTTCGGAAACGCGATGTCCGTCCTCGTCGCCGGTCGCAGTGAGGATGGTACGGGCAAGCTGGAAAGCCAGCGTCGCTTTACCAATGCCCTGCGGACCATGCAGCAGCATCGCGCCCGGTAACCGCCCCGAGTGGAGTTGCTGTTCAACGCCGGCAATGGCGGCGGAATGGCCCCTCACCTGCACCTGTTGCTCAGGCAGCAGCACGCCATCGAGTGCATCGGGGTCGATCAAGCGCTGCGCTCTTGCAGCAGTTCGGGGAAGCGGGTCTGCACGGCGTGCCAGATTGCCGCTTCGAGAGCAGCTTCATTTTGATCGGCGGAGATCACGATACAGCGATCGGGGTTAGCTGCCGCGATGGCGAGGAAACCTTCGCGCAGGCGCTTGTGCCACTCGAGATCTTCCTTCTCGAAACGGTCACCGGTCAGCACGAGCCCATCTTCGACAGCGCGCTGGGCGACGCGGCGGAAGGCAATTTCGGGGTCCATGTCGAGCAGAATGGTCAGGTCGGGCGTATGGCCATCGAGCGCCAGGGTTTCGAGTGCGCCGATCAGCTTGTCACCGACCCCGCCGGTGAGGCCTTGATAGGCGCGGGTGCTATCGTGGAAACGGTCGGACAGGACCCAGGTGCCGGAGCGCAGATGGGGGGCCACGAGTTGATTGACGTGATCAAGACGCGCAGCGGCGAAAAGCACCGCTTCGGCCCCTGCCCCCCAGCTTTCTGAACGGCCCTGCAGGATAAATGAGCGGATCGCTTCGGCCTTTGGCGTGCCGCCGGGCTCGCGGGTCCGCACGGCCTTGATCGAACGAGTTTGAAGGTTCGCGAGCAGCCGTTTAACCTGTGTGGACTTGCCCACGCCTTCACCACCTTCAAAGGTGATGAACTTGGCCTGGCGGTGCAACGGCGCTTCGAGCATCGAATCGATCCTGAGGTTCAAAGCCAGCCTAGCGCCAATTGTTTGACCGCGTCGGTGGCCTTGCGCATGATATCGCCCGGCTCGACAGACTTTGCGGCAAACAGTGGCGCCGTCTGCACCAGCTTGTCGTCACAGAAGACGCGCAGCTCGGCGACCTTGTCGCCTTCGACAACGGGTGGCATCAGCGGGCCTTGATAGACCACACTGGCTTGCAGGCATTTACGCGATCCCTTGGGCAGGTACAGTGCCACGTCGCCTTCACCGACCAAGCCAACACTACCGTCAACCCCGCCATAGACATTGGCATAGGCGATGATGGTGCCTTTCGGGAAAGCCGAGACACGCTCGAACGAGCGAGAGCCCCAGGTGATCAGCTTGCGGGCTTCCTCGGTACGTTCGGCCATGGATTTGAGGCCGTGGACGACGCCGATGATGCGGCGCCCGCCTTCCGCGGTGGAGACCACCGAGCCGTAGCCGGCGGCTTCGGTATGGCCGGTCTTGAGGCCATCGACGCCAATACCCAGATCGACCAGCGAATTGCGGTTCTCCTGCTTGATCTTGTTCCAGGTGAACGAGTCTTCGGAAAAAATATGGTACTGCTCGGGAAAGGTTTCGATCAGATAGCGCGCCAGCAGCGCCAGGTCGCGCGCGGTCATATATTGATCCGGGTCCGGCAGGCCGGTCGGATTGACGAAATGGCTGCCGGTCAGGCCGATTTCGGCGGCCTTGTCATTCATCATGTTGGCGAAGCTGGATTCGCTGCCGCCGATGCCTTCGGCCAGCGCAATTGCTGCGTCGTTGCCGGACTGGATGATGACCGAGCGCAGCAGATCTTCGACGGAAATCTTGGAATTGAGAATGGCGAACATGGTCGAGCCGCCGGATTTGGCTCCACCGGTCCGCCAGGCATTCTCGGAAATAAAGAATTCATCGCTGAGCTTGATGCTGCCGGCCCGCAGTTCGCTGAACACCACCGCAACAGTCATCAGCTTGGCCATGCTGGCTGGCTCGAGCGGTTCGTCGGCATCTTTTTGAAAGATGATGGTGCCGGAGTCGGCATCCATCAAAATCGCGAACTTGGCTTTGGTGTCGAACTCGGCCTGCGCATAGGCAGGCCAGGTTGGGGCCAACAATAAAACGGTGAAGGCGAAAAGCAGAAAGCGTTTCACAGCCGGTCAGCGTCCCATCACTCAATCACTGGTCGCGGGCGGCTGCCCGTGACCCCACCAATCCGGCGGTTCGCAAGACTAATACAGAATGATGTCGTTCAGGCCAAGTTCCCGAGCGAGCGCCAACACATCTTCGCGCGTGACGCCGGGTTTGAGCAAGGTCATGGTCAGGCGCGTGGCATCGCGGCCATTGCTGGCCTTGACCGCATCTTCCTCGACCGCCCCGAGCACCGCGAACTGTTCGGAGAGCGAAATGGCGTTCTGTTCGTCGGTGAACACGCCGAGTCCGAGCTTGATTTTGCGCGCGTCGACATCAATGCCACTGGCCCAGCTGCTCAAAGCACTTGGCTGTGTTGCCATGGCCGTCACGGCAGCATGGGCACTGTCGATGGCCTGATCTTCGGCTTGTGGCGTCGTTTCGGCGTAGGAAAACAGACCGCCGAGGAAGTTACCGGCGATATCGGCAAGGCTATTGGTACTATCGACGCTGGCCATACGGGTGGTGCCGCGATCGTAGTTGGCCGGACCGTCATAGCTGGCCACCAGCATCCTTGTATCGTCGCCGTTCAGCGGTGCTGGACCCACATATTGCACCGAAACGTCGGCGTGGCCGTTATTGACGTAGCCGAGCATGGAAGCAGCGCGGGCCGAAAGATCGACAACGCGACCGGCGACATAGGGGCCGCGATCATTGATGCGGACAATCAGCGAGCGGCCGTTGTCCTGATTGGTAACACGCACATAGGATGGCAGCGGCAATGTCGGGTGCGCGCCGGTGATGGCATTGGCCGAGAAGATTTCGCCATTGGCGGTGCGGCGGCCATGGAAATCGGCGCCATACCAGGAGGCAGTCCCCGTCGCGAAATAGCTCGGATTTTCCTGCGGAACGTAAACCTTGCCGGCCACGGTATAGGGCTTGCCGACCTGGTAGCGGCCGCCGCCATGGGGTGGATTGGGGTTATTGGTGACCCGCTGCGAGGACGAGACACCATAAGCCCTGGAGGTAAATTTGCCGCGCGAAACCGTTGGTCCCAATCCGCCATCGCAGGCGACGATCGTTGGGGCAATCATGGCCGCAAGGGCGATGAGGCGGATGGCATTGCGCCAAGGGCTGGAAACGGTACTCACAGTCATACGCTCGGATGCTCACACGGTTCTAAGTTGGCATAATAGCCGAAGGTTCCGGTCCCCGCGCGTATGGAACGTCATTTGGGTTGAGGCTAAGTTAAGGACAGCAAGGCGTTAACGAATTTGGCGGCATTCGCAGCGAATCCAGCACGGTCCAAGCAGGCCGCGCACTTGCGTTCGAATTGACATAAAGATATCTTTATGTGATTGGCTACGGCCATTGATTGCCTATGGTTGAATAACCAGATTGGACGGCGATGAGCACTCCCGGAACGACCCAAACCCCAGCCTTCACCCTGCCCGACGGCGCCGAAGTGCGCTCGGCTCTGGCACAGGCGGCGCGCGAGCGCATCCTGGTGCTGGATGGTGCCATGGGCACCATGATCCAGCGTCTGGGGTTCGAAGAGGCGGATTTCCGCGGGGAGCGCTTTGCCGACTGGAAGCAGCCGGTGCGCGGCAACAATGACTTGCTAATCCTGACGCAGCCGCAGGCGATCGAGGATATCCAGTATCAATACGCCAAGGCCGGCGCGGATATTCTGGAAACCAATACCTTTTCCTGCACGTCGGTCGCCCAGGCCGACTATGGCATGGAAGCGCTGATCTATGAGCTGAATTTTGAAGGCGCCCGCGTGGCACGCCGCGCCGCTGATCGCGCCACGGCCGAAGATGGCAAGCGCCGGTTCATCGCCGGCGCGATGGGACCGACAACGAAAACCTCGTCGATGTCCACGGATGTTAACAATCCGGGTCATCGAACGATAACGTTTGACCAACTGGTCGAGGCCTATGCCGAAGCGATCAATGGCTTGATCGATGGCGGTTCGGACCTGCTGCTGTTTGAAACCATCACCGATACGCTCAACACCAAGGCGGGCATCTTTGCCGCTGAGCGGATTTTTGCCGAGCGCAAGATCAGGCTTCCAGTGATGATTTCAGGCACCATCACCGACCTGTCCGGACGTACATTGTCGGGGCAAACGCCGACGGCGTTCTGGCATTCGGTGCGCCATGCCAACCCCTTCACCATCGGGCTGAATTGCGCGCTGGGCGCCAACGCCATGCGTGCGCATCTGGCCGAACTGAGCGATGCGGCCGATACGTTTATCTGCGCTTATCCGAACGCTGGCCTGCCCAACGAATTTGGCGGGTACGACGAGACGCCCGAATTCATGGCCGAGCAGATCGAAGGCTTTGCGGCATCGGGCTATGTGAACATCGTTGGCGGCTGCTGCGGGTCGACGCCTGAGCATATCGCGGCGATTGCCGCTGCGGTGGCCAAGCACAAGCCGCGAGAAATTCCCGAAGTGCCAAAACTGATGCGGCTGTCGGGGCTGGAGCCTTTTACGCTGACGGAGGAAATTCCGTTCGTGAACGTGGGTGAACGCACCAACGTCACCGGCTCGGCCCGCTTCCGCAAGCTGATCACTGCGGGCGATTATACCGCAGCGCTCGACGTGGCGCGCGATCAGGTGGCCAATGGCGCGCAGATCATCGACATCAACATGGATGAAGGCCTGATCGATTCCAAAAAGGTGATGGTCGATTTCCTGAACCTGCTGGCAGCCGAGCCCGATATTGCTCGCGTGCCGCTGATGATCGACAGCTCCAAATGGGAGGTGATCGAGGCTGGGCTGAAGTGCGTCCAGGGCAAGGCGCTGGTCAATTCGATTTCCATGAAGGAAGGCGTCGAGCAGTTCCTGCATCAAGCGCGGCTGGTGCGCGCCTATGGTGCCGCCGTGGTGGTGATGGCGTTTGATGAAAAGGGCCAGGCCGATACGCTGGAGCGCAAGGTCGAAATCTGTACGCGCGCCTACAAGCTGTTGACCGAGGAAGTCGGGTTTCCGCCGGAAGACATTGTGTTCGATCCCAACGTGTTCGCGGTGGCGACCGGCATCGAAGAGCACAACAATTACGGCAACGACTTCATCGGCGCGACCAAGCTGATCACCGAGACCCTGCCCCATGTGCATATTTCGGGCGGTATTTCGAACCTTAGCTTCTCGTTCCGCGGCAATGAGCCGGTGCGCGAGGCCATGCATGCGGTGTTTTTGTACTATGCCATCCAGAACGGCATGGACATGGGCATCGTCAATGCCGGCCAGCTGGCGGTTTACGAGTCGATCGATCGCGAGCTCCGGGACGCCTGCGAGGATGTGATCCTCAATCGGCGTGCGGATGGCACTGACCGGCTGCTGGAGATTGCCGAGCGCTATCGCGGCGCAGCGGGCAAGGAAGCGGCGGCCAAGGATTTGAGCTGGCGCGAAAAATCGGTCGGGGAGCGGATTTCTTACGCACTGGTCAATGGCATAACCGAATATATCGACGCCGACACCGACGAGGCCCGCCTGGGCATGGCGCGGCCGCTGCACGTGATTGAAGGGCCGTTGATGGCCGGGATGGGCGTGGTTGGCGATCTGTTCGGCTCGGGCAAGATGTTCCTGCCACAGGTGGTGAAATCCGCCCGGGTGATGAAGCAGGCCGTGGCGCTGCTGCTGCCCTATATGGAAGCCGAGAAGAACGCCGATGGCAACGCCACCGGGCGGCAGAGTGCTGGCAAAATCCTGATGGCGACGGTGAAGGGCGATGTCCATGACATCGGCAAGAACATCGTTGGCGTGGTTCTGGCCTGCAACAATTACGAGATCATCGATCTCGGCGTGATGGTGCCGGCCGCCAAGATTTTGCAGATTGCCAAGGATGAGAACGTCGACATCATCGGCCTCTCCGGACTGATTACGCCATCACTGGACGAGATGGTGCATGTCGCATCCGAAATGGAACGCGAAGGCTTTGCCATTCCGCTGTTGATCGGCGGGGCAACGACCAGCCGCGTGCATACTGCGGTCAAGATCAACCCGAAATATGAGCGCGGGCAGACGGTCTATGTGAACGACGCCAGCCGCGCCGTGAACGTGGTGTCGAGCCTGTTGCAACCCGATACCAAGGCCGCCTATGTCGAGGGAATCCGGCTGGAATATGCCAAGGCAGCGGCGGCGCATGCTCGGGCGGAGCAGGAAAAAATCCGGCTGCCGCTGGAACGGGCACGCGAGCAGGCGTTCAAGGCGGACTGGGCAAGCTATCTGCCGCCAGTGCCGAGCTTCCTCGGCACCAGGGTCTATGACGACAAGGATTTCGGCCTTGAGGAACTGGCCCGGTATTTCGACTGGACGCCGTTCTTCCAGACATGGGAACTCAAGGGGCGCTACCCCGCGATCCTGACCGACGAGAAGCAGGGCGAAGCGGCAACGCAGCTGTTTGCCGATGCGCAGAAGATGCTGAAGCAGATCATCGCCGAAAAGTGGTTCAAACCGCGAGCGGTGGTTGGCTTCTGGCCGGCCAATGCGGTGGGCGATGATATCCGGTTGTTCAAGGACGAAGGCCGCAAAGACGAGTTGGCGACGCTGTTTACGTTGCGCCAGCAATTGTCCAAGCGCGATGGCAAGCCGAACATGGCATTGTCGGACTTCATCGCGCCGGTCGATAGCGGCAAGAGCGACTATGTCGGTGGCTTTGTGGTGACGGCTGGCATCGAGGAAGTGGCGATTTCCGAGAAGTTCGAAGCGGCCAATGACGACTATTCGTCGATCCTGGTAAAGGCGCTGGCAGATCGGTTTGCCGAGGCGTTTGCCGAGCGGCTGCATGAAAAGGTGCGCAAAGAGCTTTGGGGCTATGCTGGGGAGGAAACCTTCAAACCCGAAGATCTGATCGGGGAAAGCTATCGCGGCATCCGCCCTGCTCCAGGGTATCCGGCGCAGCCGGACCATACCGAAAAGACCACGCTGTTCCGCCTGCTGGATGCTGAAAAACAGGCGGGGGTGCGATTAACCGAGAGCTATGCGATGTGGCCGGGCTCGTCGGTGTCTGGCATCTATCTGGCTCATCCGGAGGCGTATTACTTTGGCGTGGCCAAGGTCGAATACGACCAGGTCGAAGACTATGCGGCGCGCAAGGGTATGGATGTGGCCGAGGTCGAACGCTGGCTGGGACCGATTCTGAACTACATCCCCGGCCCCAAGATCGTGGCAGCCGAATGAGCACGCCGTTTGATAAAGCGGCAACGTCCATCCCCGTCACCATAGAGACGGGGAACAGGATGTTTGCCCTCAAGCCCGATGATGCGTTGATCCGGCTATCTCCCGACAGCGGGCATGGACACGACGCCGGCGTTGTCTGCATGGCCTGTGCCGGCAGAGTGGAAATCCGGGCGCTGCTGTTTGAGTTGCTGGAGAGCGTGCGGCAGGGCTTGCGGACGCCGTTCCGCAGCGTGGTGGTGGACGCCACGGCCCTGCCGGACGCACGGAAGGTGATCGACGCAGTGGCGGGCCGGTTGCCGGCGACCGCAATGCGCGATCATACCGTGGCTCGGAGTTTCCACCTCGTTGCCTGAGGCGCTAGTACGGCACCAGCGGCGTTTCCAGCCTGAGATAGAGCGGATGCTTGGGGCTGCCATCGGCATTTTTTCCAAAGCACCAGAGCCTTATGCCGTCGTGGTGCAAGGCCTCGACAATCTGGTGGGCGGGCTCGATCAGGGCCTTGTTCAGTTTTCCATGACACAGCACGACCAGTTCTGCTCCGGCGGCCGCGGCGCGGATGGCGGGCAGATTGTGCTCGGAGGCGGCAACGACACCGGGAGCCAGCAGGCCCTTGGGGTCCGTGGCGCGGTAGTCGCCCACATTGCCTTTCATCATTGCTGCATAACCCTCGCGCTGGGCAAAATTCCATTCACGGGCGCAGGTGGGATCGTTGACGGTTGCGTCGGCGGTTGAGGGGTTCATGCCGATGAACAGCATGTAACGCTGCGGAAAGCGGTCACCGCTCCAGCGGCGCATCATCTGTCGATGCTGCGGATCGCTGAACTGGGCGTCGCCATGAACACCCGGCGGCAAAGCCAGCCGGACCTTGCCGCCGGGATCGTGGGGGTCACTCATGCGGTCAGATCGGACGGTGGCACGAGGCCGTTGATCAAGGACGCGGTGGTGATGGTATTGGCCAAAAGGCACGCGATGGTCATCGGACCAACGCCGCCGGGAACTGGGGTAATGGCGCCCGCGACCTCTTTGGCTGCGGCGAAATCCACATCGCCCAGAAGACGCGTCTTGCCGGGGCCGCGTTCGGGAGCGTCGATGCGGTTGATGCCGACGTCGATCACCGTAGCCCCGGGCTTGATCCAGTCGCCCTTGATCATCTGCGGACGCCCGACGGCGGCGACGACGATATCAGCCTGCCGCACGATGCCGGGCAGATCCTTGCTGCGGGAATGGGCGATGGTGACGGTGCAGTTTTCGCCCAGCAGCAATTGCGCCATCGGTTTGCCGACAAGATTGGAGCGCCCCACCACGACAGCGTGCAGGCCTGAGAGGTCGCCCAGCGTGTCGCGCAGCAGCATCAGGCAGCCGAGCGGCGTGCAGGAGACCGGCCCCGGCAGGCCGATCACCAGTTTGCCGACGCTGGCCGGGGTGAAGCAATCGACGTCCTTGTCGGGTGAAATGGTCTCGATGATTTTTTTGGAATCGATGTGCGCCGGAACCGGCAACTGCACCAGAATGCCGTGGATGGCCGGATCGGCATTGAGCTTGCGCACCAGCGCCAGAACTTCGGCCTCGCTGGCGGTGTCCGGCAGTTCGTATTTTTCCGAATGCATGCCCATTTCGAGCGTCTGCCTGGCCTTTTGCGCGACATAGACCTGGCTGCCCGGATCGTAGCCGACGATGACCACGGCGAGGCCGGGCGTTATGCCATGATCTCGTTTCAGACGCTCCACGTGGCCGGCAATGCGACCGCGCAGTCCTTCGGCGAAGGCTTTTCCGTCGATGATGCGCGCTGTCATGGGAAGGCTCCGTTGCGGACTCGCCGCATGGGTGCCGGCAAGCTAACCAGTTGAGTGCTCCACATAAGGAACGGCCAGTGATCCGTCCATTGTTTTGCGCGGCAATACTCGCAAGTCTTGCCGGGCGGCGAGCGATAGCACAGGAAAACTGCTGGTGATCACGGCACGGCGCTATGGCTGATCCGGCAAACAAAAGGGCTGCAACGGTATCTCTACCATTGCAGCCCGGAACGGAAGCCCGCCGCGCTGTTGAGGGCTTGGGGACAAGCGGCGTGCGTCCGTCCGCGCTCACCGGTGCATGGGTCGCTTGCCTGTCCAGTGAACTGCACTCAAGATGGGGATAGATTGCGGCGGGAAAAGTGGCGCTCACCGAAAGGTGAAACCATTGCGCTGGCGGCGGTCGCGATTGCTCCCCTGCCAAGAAGCTGTCATGCCAATCGGCTAGGAGGCGGTGACAAAACGCCTCCGCAATCGGATGGCGGGTTCAATCCGGGACCCGCAAATGAGAACAAGAATGACCACAATTCATCCCCCTCGCCTGCCCAAGGAATCCTTCACCGACCCGGAAAAGGCCTGGGCCTATCTCGCTGAAATCTACCACCGAAATACCAGTTTCATTCGCGGCCACCTCAACGGCCTGGCCAAGGGCGTCATCCCCGCCGGCCGTGTGCGCGCCTGTTATCCGCAGGTGGAAGTGCGTTCGACGAGCTTCGGTAAGGGCGCCTCTACCCTGCCCTATGGCTATCTGCACACGCCTGGGCTTTACCGCACCACGGTGACGGCGCCCGACCTGTTCCGGACCTATTTCCAGGAGCAGTTCACCGTCATCCTGAAGAACCATGGCGGCACCATCGACGTCGGCGAATCAGACACGCCGATCCCGCTGCACTTTGCGGTAGCGCCCAATGAACGGCTCGACGGGGCGGCGCTCAATGCGCTCAATATTCCGCTGCGCGACGTGTTCGACGCGCCGGACCTGACCAATACCGATGACGAGATTGCCAACGGCACTTTCGTTCCGCCCAAGGGCGGACCCTATCCGCTGGCAGCGTTCACTGCGCCGCGCGTGGATTATTCGCTGTACCGGCTCAGCCACTACACCGGCACGGCGGCAGAGCATTTCCAGAATTTCGTGATTTTCACCAACTACCAATTCTACATCGATGAATTCAAACGCGTCGCCCAGGAGCATATGGCCTCCGGCCACGAGCATTACGACAGCTTTATCGAGCCGGGAAATGTGATCACCCGCAATCAGCGACTGGGTGGCGGAACAACCGGCAGCCAGCCGCCGCGCGCGCCGCAAATGCCGGCCTATCATCTGACGGCAGGCCGCAGCCGCGGCATTACCATGGTCAATATCGGCGTCGGCCCTTCCAACGCCAAGACCATTACGGACCACATCGCGGTGCTGCGTCCGCATGCCTGGATCATGCTTGGCCATTGTGCCGGACTGCGCAATTCGCAGGAACTCGGCGACTACGTCCTGGCTCATGCGTATGTGCGCGAAGACCACGTACTGGATGCGGACCTGCCGCTTTCGGTGCCCATTCCGGCGCTGGCCGAAGTGCAGGTGGCGCTTGAGCAGGCTGTCGAAGAGATCACCCAGCTCGAAGGGTTGGAAACCAAGCGGATCATGCGGACCGGCACGGTTGCGACGTTTGACAACCGCAACTGGGAATTGCGTGACCAGGCGGAGATCACCCAGCGGTTAAGCCAATCGCGCGCGGTGGCGCTGGATATGGAAAGTGCCACTATTGCTGCCAACGGCTTCCGGTTCCGGGTGCCCTATGGCACGCTGCTCTGCGTGTCGGACAAGCCATTGCACGGCGAGCTCAAGCTACCGGGCATGGCATCGGACTTTTACCGGACGCAGATCAACCGGCATTTGCTAATCGGGTTGCGTGCCATGGAAATCCTGCGCGACCAGCCGGCCGAACGGCTGCATTCACGCAAGCTGCGCAGTTTTGCCGAAACGGCGTTTCAGTAAAACTAATGGACGGCCCCGCCGAGCGACGGGGCCGTCCAGATCGCTGTAGGTTCAGTCTCGGTCGAGCAGCAATTTCCAGATCATGGCGCCCAGCGCGGCCCCGAGCAGTGGCGCAACAATGAACAGCCATACCTGACCCAATGCACCGTTCTGGGCGAAGATGGCCGCGGCGATCGAGCGAGCCGGATTGACCGAGGTGTTGCTCACCGGGATCGAGATCAGGTGGATCAGCGTCAGGCCCAGGCCGATAGCAATCGGAGCAAAGCCCGCAGGCGCTTTGGCGGAGGTCGAGCCGAGAATGATCAACAGGAAGAATGCGGTCAGCACCACTTCGGTAATCAGGACGGAAACGAGGCTGTAACCGCCCGGAGACAGCGCATCATAGCCATTGGAGGCAAAGCCGCCCGCCACAAATCCTGCCGTGCCAGAGGCGATCAGATAAAGTACCGCTGCGCCAAGTGCGCCGCCGACGATCTGAGCCACCCAATAAGGCACCAGATCCTTGTATTCAAACCGGCCGGCAATGGCCAAACCCAGTGACACTGCCGGATTGAAATGTCCGCCGGAAATTGGCCCCACCGCGTAGGCCATGGTGAGGACCGTCAACCCGAAGGCGAGTGCAACGCCGAGATAGCCGATGCCAACATCGGGCAGCCCCGCCGCCAGCACGGCCGCACCGCACCCGCCAAATACCAACCAGAACGTTCCGAATGCTTCGGCTGATAGACGTTTTATCATGCCTTGCTCCCCAATCTTGAGATGATTCTCACGTGCTCAGGTTAGCATTTGCCTAGATTTTAAGCAGCTGTGATGCGGTATTTCATGCAATTTGCAGGTCATCGAGCGAAGACAAAACGCGGCGGCAGTGATTGCGCCGCCGCGTTCGAACTTAGACTTGTTGGGGTCGCCTAGCGGCCCTTGACCACCGAGTAGCCGGCATATTTGGCGGAGGAGCCGAGCTGCTCTTCGATGCGGATCAGCTGGTTGTACTTGGCCAGGCGATCCGAGCGCGACAGCGAGCCAGTTTTGATCTGGCCGCAGTTCAGCGCCACGGCGAGATCGGCAATGGTGGAGTCTTCGGTTTCGCCGGAGCGATGCGACATCACCGAGGTGTAGGCAGCGCGGTGGGCGGTATCGACGGCGTTGAGGGTT
The DNA here is from genome assembly GCF_039927955.1 of Devosia sp. GTDB lineage: Bacteria > Pseudomonadota > Alphaproteobacteria > Rhizobiales > Devosiaceae > Devosia. Next base: position 28,428 of record NZ_JBDSUA010000057.1, read on the forward strand.
TCCGAGAGCGAGCCGATCTGGTTGACCTTAACCAGGATCGAGTTGGCGACACCCATCTTGATGCCGGAAACGAGGCGTTCGGTATTGGTGACGAACAGATCATCACCGACCAGTTGGACGTTCTTGCCAATGGCATCGGTCAGGGCCTTCCAGCCTTCCCAATCGTCTTCGGACATGCCGTCTTCGATCGAGATGATCGGGTAGCGCGCCGCCAGATCGGCCAGGAACTTGACATTGTCTTCGGACGACAAGGTCTTGCCCTCGCCTTCCATGGCGTATTTGCCGTTCTTGAAATATTCTGTGGCGGCGCAATCGAGGCCGAGGAACACGTCTTCGCCGGGCTTGTAGCCGGCTTTTTCGATCGACTTCATGATGAAGCCGAGCGCTTCGTCAGCGGACTTCAGATTTGGCGCAAAGCCGCCTTCGTCGCCGACGGCGGTGTTGTGGCCTTCAGCCGACAGACCCTTCTTGAGGGTGTGGAAGATTTCCGAGCCGATACGGACGGCGTCGGCGAGATTTTCCGCGCCAACCGGCAGGATCATGAATTCTTGCATGTCGATCGGGTTATCGGCATGCTGGCCGCCGTTGATGATGTTCATCATCGGTACTGGCAGGATGTGCGCGTTCGGGCCGCCGATATAGCGGTAGAACGGCAGTTCGCTGGATTCAGCAGCCGCCTTGGCCACGGCCAGCGACACGCCGAGAATGGCGTTGGCGCCGAGCTTGGACTTGTTGGGGGTGCCGTCCAGATCGATCATCGCCTGATCGACGGCGAGCTGATCCAGCGCATCCATGCCCTGGATTTCCGAGAAGATGGCGGTGTTGACGTTTTCAACGGCCTGGGTCACGCCCTTGCCGTTGTACTTCTTGCCGCCATCGCGCAGTTCCATGGCTTCGTGGGCACCGGTGGACGCGCCCGAGGGAACGGCGGCGCGGCCGAAACTGCCGTCATCGAGCACCACATCGACCTCGACCGTAGGGTTGCCGCGGCTGTCATAGATCTGACGGCCGGAAACGTGGATGATTGACGACATGGAAAGCCCTTCCCGCTGCGATATAGCTATTGCTTGTTGTCTAGACGCGCTCTGTGACAAATCAAAGAGGCTTGGGCAAATAATTTCCCCCGCGCGGCACGGCTAGAGGCTGACCTGCCCTGCTTCGATCAGCCATTCGACCGATTCCTGCACCGCCTGCAGCGATGTATAGCGTGGCTGATAGCCGAGCAGGCGCTGCGCTTTGGCGATGGAGCAGTTGGGGCTGCGGGCGATGTGCTCCCAGGTTGCCTCGGCTTCCTGAGGATTTTGGCGCTTGGCCCATTGGTCAAACGGCAGGAATTCAAGCTCAGGTTTGCGGCCGAACCACAGCGACATGGCTTCGGCGTAGCCCCGCAAGGTCAGCGCACCGGAGGAGACGGTGTGAAAACTTTCGCCAACTGACGCACCCCAGTTGGCAATGGCGTTCATGAACATTGCGGCGACGTCGTCGGCGTGGACGTGGTGGACGGTTTCCAGACCGAAATTGGGGATGGCGAGCTGCTCGCCGCGCGCCAGGGTGGTGAACACTGCCGGATTGAAGTGTCCGGCTGGATTGAGCGGCGCCCAGCCGGGGCCGACGATGTGGCCTGGATGCAGGATGGTGGCGGGGAAATTGTGCAGGCGGGCCTGTTCGAGCAGATAGGCCTCGATCGCTGCTTTCTGGATGCCATAGTCGCCAAAGGGGCGCTTGGCGACGTCTTCGAGCGTGGGCACGGTGACCGAGTAGCCGTGAGTCCAGATGGTGCCGGTGTGCAGGAAATGCTGCACCTCGCCCTTGAGTGCTTCGACCAGATGTTTGGCGCTATCGAGGGTGAAACAAATCATGTCGATGACGATATCGGCATTCAGATTGCGGATGGCCGGCCCAAAGCTGCCATCGCGCTCCATGGCGTCGCGGTCCATCTGCAACTGCTCGACGGCATCCCAGCACCGGCTGGCGGAGTAAGGTTTGGCCTTGCCCCGGCTGATGGTCACCACGCGATGCCCGGCCATGACCAGCCGTGGCACCAGATAAGTGCCGACATGTCCGGTGGCGCCAATGACGATAACTTTTGCCATTCGATGCTCCTCAATTTTGCTGCACGCGCGAAACAGACGCCACCGCTGTTGGCATTGGCGATAACGCTAAAGCGGCGAGGCGGCAAGGGAGGCCCGTGTGGGCGGGTGCCCTGAAAGTCAGCTGGACAGCGGCGCGAGCAGCCCCGAAAGGGCAGTATAGCCGGCATCAGTCAGGTGGAGATTGTCATCCTTGTAGTTGGCGCACTTTGCCCATTCGCCGGGCGCGCAGCGCAACAGGGTTTCGTCCAGGGTCCGCCCACCATGCAGGCCACAGGTGAGTGTTTCTTCATCGACAGCGAGAGAGTGGCCCTGCGCGGCAACCAGTTGGTTGATCTGGGTGCGGATGGCTTCGCGATTTTTGAAATCCACGCCGCGTGGCAGCACTGGCACGTAAAACACCTGCACGCCCGGCCACAGGGCCTCCGCGCGCTGACCAATGGCAAGTATCCCCGCTGCAATGGCGCAGGCGGACTGGTTGTCGCCCAGGTTGTTGGTGCCGACCAGCACCATGGCCTTGACCGGGTGGATCGCTGCCAAACGTGCATCGTTCATTCGCCACAGGGTAGTCTGCGTGCGATCCTGACCGACACCAAAATTCCACACTTTGTGGCCGGCCAGAGCGTCGGCCAGCTGCTGTTTGGGCCAGTTCTGGACGAGTGAATCGCCGATCATGATGATGTCGGTGTCGGGCGGGATGCCGGTAGCATGGGATTCGGCGGTTTGCAGCGCCGCCCCGGTCAGCGGCGGCGCCGGCGTCGTGGCCGTCTGGACTTCCCATTTGTCACAGGCATCCTCTGCCCATGCCGTCGAGCTGGCAGCAAAAACGAGTGTCAGGATCATCAGCAAGCGCTGCATGGCGAACCACATTGGTTGTTGGTCCGGCAAGGTTAGCCAAGCAGGGTCGAGCGCGGTAGTTCGAGCGCCGCATATCGGTCAATGCGTGGAGTGCATGCCCTACTCGTCGTCGCGTTTGTGGCTATCGAGCTTTTTTGCTGACAGGTCGGTACTGGCTTTGGCCAAATCCTTTTCGGCCTTGGTACGGCCGAATTTGACGCGATTTTCGGTGGCCAGGGTTTCCTTGGCGGTGCGGGCTTTGGCTTTTCGCGCTTTCGAGAGGGAAACGATGTCGGCCATGGTCCCTGCCCGTTACACCAAACGGCTCTGTTCCATCGCCGCGGCGATGAAGCTGGCGAACAAGGGGTGCGGCTCGAACGGCTTGGATTTGAGTTCGGGGTGGAACTGCACGCCGATGAACCAGGGATGGTCGGTGCGCTCAACGATTTCGGGCAGTTTGCCGTCGGGCGAGACGCCGGAGAACAGCAGGCCGTTCTTTTCGAGCAGCTTGCGGTAGTCCATGTTGACTTCGTAGCGGTGGCGGTGGCGCTCGGAAATGCGGGTAGTACCGTAGATGTCGGCGACGCGGCTGCCGCGCGTCAGCTGGGCGGGATAGGCGCCTAGACGCATGGTGCCGCCGAGATCAGTGCCGTCGCTGCGTTTCTCGGTTTCGTTGCCTTTGACCCACTCGGTCATCATGCCGACGATCGGCTCCTTGGTGGGGCCGAACTCGGTGGACGAGGCGTTCTTGATGCCGGCAGTGTTGCGGGCCGCTTCGATGCAGGCCATCTGCATGCCAAAGCAGATGCCGAAATACGGTACGTCCTTGATACGGGCGAAGCGGGCGGCCTGGATCTTGCCGGCGGAACCGCGCTCGCCGAACCCGCCGGGCACCAGAATGCCATGGACGTGCTCAAGATACGGCGCGGGGTCTTCGCGCTCGAAGACCTCGCTGTCGATCCATTGCAGGTTGACCTTGACCTTGTTGGCGATGCCGCCATGCGCCAGCGCTTCGCTGAGCGATTTATAGGCGTCCTTGAGGCCGGTATATTTGCCGACGATGGCGATGTTGACTTCGCCTTCGGGGTTGTGAAGGCGGGCCGAAACCTCCTGCCAAGCCGAGAGATCCGGCGCGGGCGCATCGGTGATGCCGAACGCGGCCAGCACTTCGGTATCGAGGCCTTCCTTGTGATAGGCCAGCGGCACGTCATAGATCGAGCCGACATCGAGGCCCTGGATGACGGCGCTTTCGCGCACATTGCAGAACAGCGAGAGCTTCTTCTTTTCGCCGTCCGGGATCGGGCGATCACAACGCACCAGCAGGATATCGGGCGCAATGCCGATGGAGCGCAGTTCGCGCACCGAGTGCTGCGTCGGCTTGGTCTTGAGTTCGCCGGCGCTGGGGATATAGGGCATCAGCGTCAGGTGGACATAGATGGCCTGATGACGCGGCAGATCGTTGCCGAGCTGGCGGATGGCTTCGAAGAATGGCAGGCCTTCGATATCGCCGACGGTGCCGCCGACTTCGACCAGCACGAAATCAAACTCGTCATTGCCTTCGATGACGAAATTCTTGATCGCGTCGGTGACGTGCGGGATGACCTGGACGGTGGCACCGAGATAATCGCCGCGACGTTCCTTGGCGATGATGTCGGAATAGATGCGGCCGGTGGTGATGTTGTCGCGCTTGTTGGCCGCGCGTCCGGTGAAGCGTTCGTAGTGGCCAAGATCCAGATCGGTTTCGGCGCCATCGTCGGTGACGAAGACTTCGCCGTGCTGGGTGGGCGACATGGTGCCCGGATCGACGTTGAGATAGGGGTCGAGTTTACGCAGGCGGACACTATAGCCGCGCGCTTGCAGGACAGCGCCGAGCGCCGCCGATGCAAGACCTTTACCCAATGAGGAGACCACGCCTCCGGTGATGAAAACGTACCGAGCCATGGGCGATTACCTTAAACAGATCAAAATCGATTCGCAGAGCCCCTGAAGCGCTCTACACAAAAAGAAGAAGGGGATGTTGCCATCCCCTTCTGTGGTTCCGCCCGAGGCGGTTATTTGGTTGCCGGTTGAGCCGGTGTGTCGGCAGGCGCCGTGTCGCTGGCAGCAGGCGTCGTTGTGTTTGCCGGAGCGGTCGTGGCGGGCACCGGAAGATCGGCAGCCGGAGCCGTCGTCGCTGCTGGCGCGGTTGTGGCCGGAGTAGTCGTTGCCGCAGCAGGAGCGGTCGCATCCGTGGTCGGTACTGGCAGATCGGACTGGCTCTGCAGCTTGTCGAGCGCATCAAGCACCGTGGTTGGCGCCGCTGTGCCGTCGCCCTGCACAGCCTTGTCCAGAATGGTCGAGGTGGTGCGGTCGAGCTGGCTGAGGATGGTCAGGCCAATTGCGGTGGCAAAGAACAGGGCGGCGAGAACCGCGGTGGTGCGGGTCAACAGGTTGGCCGAGCCACGGGCGGTCATGAAACCACCGCCGCCGCCACCGCCAATGCCCAGCGCGCCGCCTTCCGAGCGCTGCAGCAGGATCACTGCAATCAGCGCCAGAACAATCAGCAGATAGGCAACAATCAGCACGTTTGCCATTCTTGTCTCAGTCTTGGATTACGGCAGATCGTTCGCCCGGCAAAGCCGTCGCAATCGATCCACTTCGGTCAAATGTTGGCGCGTCATACACGCACGAGCAGACAATTGCCAGTCGGTCGCGCCGATTTTGCAGCGACTTTCGTGCAACGATCCGGCTACACGGCGGAGATAATGGCCGCGAAGTCTTTTGCCAAGAGGCTGGCGCCACCGACAAGCCCACCATTGACGTGTTCGATGGCCAGGATTTCCCGGGCATTGGAGGGCTTGAGCGAGCCGCCATAAAGAATGTTGACGCTTGCGCCGCGTTCACCAAAGCGAGCAGTCAGCACGCCACGGATGCGGGCGTGCATCTGTGCGATCTCGGCATTGGTGGGGGTACGGCCGGTGCCGATGGCCCAGACCGGCTCGTAGGCGACGACGAAGGTGGCTTCACTATCAGGAATCGAACCAGCAAGCTGACGTTCAACCACCGTTTCAGCCTGCCCCGCATCGCGCTCGGCTTCGGTTTCGCCCACGCAGATGATGGGTTTTAGTCCGGCCGCGAAGCCGGCTTCGGCCTTAGCGCGGACCAGTTCATCGGTTTCACCATGATTGGCACGGCGCTCGCTGTGGCCAACGATGACATATTGGGCGCCTGCATCGGCCAGCATCGCGGCGCTGATGTCGCCGGTATGCGCACCAGATTTGGCGGGATGACAGTCCTGCCCGCCGGTCAGAATACCGGACGAAGCGCCGTGTGCGCTTGCCGCGGCAAGCAGCGTTGCGGGAGGGCAAATAACGACGATGGCGCGCGGGGCCGGGCCGGCGGTCAGCGCCTGGCCAAGGGCGGTCAGTTCGGCCAGTGAGGCGGAGACGCCGTTCATTTTCCAATTGCCTGCGATCAACGGCGTGATGGTCTTGCTCACTCAGTCAGCTCCTGCCTCTTGCACCCGGATCAGGATTGTCCTAACCCGGCGTGGTTGCGTCATTTCCGCCGCAAAATTGCCGCTGGAATGACCTCTGCGTGCGTGCCTGAATGATCTGCCGGCCTGCCGCGCTTACCGTGAAAAGTGGAATGCACTTTCCCTCGAAGCGCTTTACTAGTATCTCCGCCCCTCGGCGGTAAAGCCTAGACCTCGCGTATTGGAACGTCTGACATGCTTGATAGTTTGCGTGACTTTGCAAAATCCTGGCCCGGCAAGGCGATGGGCGGCCTGCTGCTCGTTGGTTTGGCAGGGTTCGGCATCAACAATGTCATCACCAGCCTGGGCACCACTACCGTGGCGCGCGTCGGCAACGAGGAAATCACCACGCAGGAATTCCTGCGAGCCTATCAGAACCGCATCAATCAGGTTGCCAACCAGTTTGGCCGGATGCCGACAGCCGACGAGGCCGTCCAGCTCGGCCTGCCGTCACAGGTGATTGGCGAGCTGTCGCAGAACGCGGCGCTGGATCAGGTTGCCGCCAGCTACGGGCTTGGCGTTTCCGACGACAGGCTGGGCAAGCTGCTGCGCGAGGACAATAATTTTTCCGGGACCTTGGGCAATTTCGATCCTGCCGTGTTCAAGGACGTGTTGAAGCGCAGCGGTATCACCGAAGCCGATTATTTCGAGTCCCAGGCCAAGTCATCGCAGCGCCAGCAACTGGTGTTGTCGCTGCTCGGCGATACCGCCCTGCCGACCACGGCGGCAAACCTGATCAACCGCTATGTCGGGGACAAGCGGACTGTGGATTATTTCGTCATCGACCAGGCCAGCGTGGAAACGCCACCGGCCCCGACCGAGGACGAGCTGGCGACTTATCTCAAGGCGCACCAGACCGAGTTCCGCACTGTGGAAACGCGCAGCGTACAGATTTTGGCGCTGTCGCCGCAGACACTGGCGAAAACCCAGACCGTCACCGACGAGCAGGTTGCCGCCGAATATGAAAAGACCAAGGCCAGCCTGACCAAGCCGGAGACGCGCACCATCCAGCAGGTGGTGCTCAACGATGCGCAGATTGCCGCGTTCAACGCCGGCAAGACTGCGGGCAAGAGCTTTGACGATCTGGTCAAGGAAGCGGGACTGACCGTCACCGAGGTCGGCACGTTTGCCAAACCAGCGGTGACCGATGCGGCGCTGGCCGAAGCTGCATTTGGCCTCGCACAGGGCGACTTTGCCATCATCGACGGCGCTGCAGGCAAGCGTGCGGTGCATGTTTCGGTGATCACTGCGGGTGGGCTGCCGACCTTGGCGGACGCCAAGGCGGGGATTGCCGAGGCGTTGGCGCTGACCGCGGCCAAGGCCGATTACGGCAATGTGCTCGACCAGATCGAGGAACTGCGCGCCGCCTTCAAGCCGCTCAGCGAGATCGCCACGCGCTTCAAACTGCCGATCTATGAGGTGGCATTGACCGCAACCGGCGCTGAATTGTCGGTAGTCGACGGGCTGCCAGAGAATAACCGCACCAAGGTTGCCGACGCCGTGTTCAAGGCCCAGGCAGGCAAGCTGTCGCCTTCGGTGGCGCTCGATGCCAGCACCAATCTGTGGTTTGACCTCAGCAAGATCGATGCTGCGCGCGACCAGACGCTGACCGAAGTGCATGACGCGGTGGCGACGGCATGGACCAACGAAAAGGTCGATGCGGCGATTACCGCTGCGGCGGCCAAGGCGGTTGCCAGCCTCGACGCCGGCACGGCCATTGCCGATGTCGCGTCCTCGCTGAGCACCTTCCCGCAGTTGTCGCAGCCGCTCGGTCGCGCTGGCGAACCGAGCACCCCGCTCGATGCTGCCGTTACTGCGGCGATCTTTGCTGGCGGCCCGGATCATCACGGATCGGCTGTCAGCCAGGCCGGTGAGCATGTCGTATTCAATGTGGTCGAGGTAACGGCGGCCGAAGGCCCGCTGGACGCCAAGGCGCTGGATTCCGTTTCGACTGACCAGCGCAACGACCTCTATGGTGATTTCATCACCGGGATACGTGACGATGCCGGGCTGCGCATCAACCAGCAGGCGCTGTCGCAGGCGCTGGCGCTCAACACCGGCCAGTAACGGTCGGCCAACCCCTCTATCGGGCAAGACTTTCATGGGTGACGAGTTTTATCGGCGGTTCGCGGAGCAATACGATGCTGGCAAATCCCAGATCGTCTGGCGGCGCATCGTAGCCGACCTCGAAACGCCCATCGGCACCTATATGAAGCTGGCGCAGGACCGCAAGAACACCTTCCTGCTGGAATCGGTGCAGGACGGGGCCATTCGCGGCCGCTATTCGATCATCGGCATGGAACCGGACGTGATCCTCAAGGTCGCGGACGGACAGGCAGCGATCAATCGTTCGGCCCACATTTCGGACGACCGCTTCGAGCCGGTGACGGCCAAGCCGCTCGACGCGCTGCGCGATCTGGTGGCGGATTCCAAGATCGAAGTTCCTCCTGGACTGCCGCCGCAGTCGGCAGGGATCTACGGTTATCTCGGCTACGAGATGGTCCGCTATATGGAAGTGCTGCCGAACGGCAATCCGGACGATCTGCAACTGCCCGAAGCGATCCTGATGCGGCCATCGCTGCTGGCGATTTTCGATACGCTCAAGGACGAGCTGTATCTGACCGCTCCGGTTTACGTGCGCGCTGGGGTAAGCGCCAAGCAGGCTTATGAATCGGCAGAGGCGCGGATCGACGACGCGGTGACGCGGCTCGGCCGGACATTGCCGACGACGCCGGCGCTGCCCGATCTGGAAAAGATCGCCATTACCAGCAATACCAGTCGCGACGAATATTTCGGCATGGTCGCCAAGGCCAAGGACTACATCACTGCCGGGGACATCTTCCAGGTGGTGTTGAGCCAGCGCTTTGAAGCGGAGTTCACCCTGCCCCCGACGGCGCTGTATCGGGCGCTGCGCCGCACCAATCCGTCGCCGTATATGTATTTTCTGGATTTTGGTGGCTTTTCGGTCGCCGGGTCCAGTCCGGAAGTGCTGGTGCGGGTGCAGGACGGCGAAGTGACCATCCGGCCCATCGCGGGTACCCGCAAGCGTGGCTCGACACCAACGCGCGACCAGGAACTGGCGGCTGAACTGCTCAGCGATCCAAAGGAACTGGCCGAGCACCTGATGCTGCTCGATCTTGGCCGCAACGACGTCGGCCGCGTCGCCAAGACCGGTACGGTCAAGGTCACCGACAAGTTCTTTCTCGAATACTATTCCCACGTGATGCACATCGTTTCGAACGTCGTTGGCGTGCTCGATCCGAAATATGACTTTGTCGATGCGCTGAGCGCAGGCTTTCCGGCGGGCACGGTTTCCGGGGCGCCAAAGGTGCGGGCGATGGAGATCATCGACGAACTGGAGAAGTCACGCCGCGGCATCTATGGCGGCTGCGTGGGTTATTTCGGCGCCGACGGAACCATGGATACCTGCATCGTGCTGCGCACGGCCATCGTCAAGGATGGCAAGCTGTTTGCGCAGGCCGGAGCGGGCATCGTGGCCGACAGCAGGCCCGAGCTTGAGCATATGGAATGCGAAAACAAGGCGCGGGCTCTTTTCAGCGCCGCTGAGGAAGCGCTACGCTATGCCGGTGAAGCCAGGATCGGCCAATGACCAAGACCCTCATCATCGATAACTACGATAGCTTTACCTACAACCTCGTGCATTTTCTGGGTGAACTTGGCGCCGACATCACCGTGTTTCGCAATGACAAGATCACGCTGGACGAAATCGCCGAGATGGCTCCTGAGGCGATCGTGCTGTCGCCCGGGCCCTGCACGCCGAACGAGGCGGGCATCTGCCTGTCGCTGATCGAGCGTTTTGCCGAGACCACGCCGCTGCTTGGCGTGTGCCTTGGGCATCAAGCCATCGGCCAGGCCATGGGTGGCGATGTGATCCGCGCGCCGCATCTGGTGCATGGCAAAACCAGCAAGATCCATCACACCGGCAAGGGCCTGTTCCGCGGCCTCAATAA
>NZ_JBDSUA010000058.1:0-45567 GCF_039927955.1 Devosia sp.
CGCCTGATCAGATGCGCACCACCACACCGGGGACAATCCATCCCATCCTCCTGAGCAAATCACTTGCACAGCACAAGAATCCAAAAAGGATCGTAGGTAAACAGTTCCCCTTGATGGGGGAGGGGACTGGATCGAGCGTTGTGACGCGTCGGAACCAGCCCTCAACTGTTGCCGGAACGCCAATGCCCCGGAAAATCTTCGGACCTTTCGGCATGGTAAGGATTTTTTGCCGTATTCGGGTGCATGGTGAACAAAGTCTTTTCCGAGGCCCGATTTGTTCAAGTCCACCCTTGCCGGCGCAGCCATGTTCGCTGCCGTGTCGTCCATTGCCATGGGCGCGCTGGGGTGTGACACGCTGCAACCGGGGCCGACCGGCGTGGTGATGCAGGTCACCGATGGCGATACGGTGGTGCTCCAGAGCGGGTTGGTGGTGCGGCTGGTGGGCACGCAAGCGCCTAAACTGCCGCTGGGACGCGACAATTTTGAAACCTGGCCCAAGGCCGAAGCGGCCAGGGCGGCGCTGGAACAACTGGCTTTGAACAAGCCGGTGCGCCTGGCCTATGGCGGCCAGTCCATCGATCGTTACCAGCGGGCGCTGGCGCAGATGTTCGTCACCGCTGGTGATGATGAAATCTGGGTGCAGCAGGCCATGGTGGCGCAGGGTCTGGCGCGGGTTTATTCCTTCCCTGACAACCGCCAATGTCTTGATGAACTTTACCGTGCCGAGGGCCAGGCACGCGCGGCGGGCCTTGGCATCTGGGCTGACCCGTATTACAGCCTTCGCGCGGCGGAACGTCCAGGCGAGATTCTGGCCCGGGTTGGTCATTACGAACTGGTCGAGGGACGCGTGCTGGTGGCCGATGAGGCCAGCGGGCGCGTCTATCTCAATTTTGGCCGGTCCTGGAAAGACGACTTTACCGCTGTAATTGACGCCTCGGCACTCAAGCTGTTTGCCGAAGCCAAACGCGATCCGCTGCTGCTTGAGGGGGCATTGGTACGGATCAGGGGATGGGTGGACGACCGGGATGGTCCGCGCATCGCAGTGACCCATCCCGAACAGATCGAGGTTCTGGCCACACGATGATTATGTTCCAGGCCACCAAGACCCTGCTCGCCAAGAGCGCACTGGCTTTGTCGCTGGTGGCGCTGAGCGCGTGCAGCAGCTTTACCGGCAGCAACGTGTCGGTGTCGTCGCTTGGCGATAATCCTGCGCCCACCGTGGCGCCGCAAAGCGGCGAGCCCGAAGACGTGGTGATTGGCCGGCGCGAGCATCCACGCATCGTCGCCGCCTATGGCGGCATCTATTCGGATCGCACCGCGGAAATCATGATCGCCCAGATCGTGGGCCGGTTGATGTCGGCGGCCAACCAGCCCAATACCCAGTTCACCATCACCATTCTCGATAGCGCCGAGGTCAACGCCTTTGCGCTGCCCGGCGGCTATATCTATGTGACGCGCGGCATTCTGGCGCTGGCTTCCGACAAGAGCGAAATTGCCGCCGTGCTGGCGCACGAAATGGCCCATATCATTTTGCGCCATGCCAGGGCGCGCACCGACCGCACCCGCACCACCGAAATCGTCGAACGTGTCATCAGTGGCGTGCTGGGGCAGGATGCGGCCACTGAAGGGGCCAATCGGGCCAAGTCGCTGGCGGCGTTCAGCCAGGGCCAGGAACTGGAAGCTGACCGCGAAGGCATCAAGATCGCCGGCAAGGCCGGTTATGATCCGCACGCCGCGGCGCGCTTCCTGGGCGTCATGGGCCGCTTTGCCAAATTCTCGGTGGGCGACAAGACCGGCGATGATTTCCTGTCCTCGCACCCGTCGACGCCTGACCGCATCCAGAAAGCTATCGCCGTGGCGACCAGCCTGTTCGGTCCGCCCGGTGTCGGGGAAACCGATCGTCCGGGCTATATGGCCGCCGTTGCGGGCCTGACCTTTGGTGACAGTCCAGCACAGGGCTCGATCATTGGTCGCAAGTTCATCAATACCGCCAACAAGTTCACCTTCAGCGTGCCGCAGGGCTATACCCTGCAGAACTCGCAGAGCGCCGTGGTTGGCGTGGCGGGTGACGGCGAAGCGGTGCGCTTCGACAGCGCCGATGTGCCGCCGACCGTGGCTTTGAGCGACTATCTGAAATCGGGCTGGATTGCCGGCTTGAAGCCGGAAACCGTCACCGCCGACAGCTATAACGGCATCGAAATGGCGTCGGGCGTGGCGCAGACCGAACAGTGGTTCTTCCGCGTTTCGGTGATGCGCTTTGATGGCGACGTTTATCGCTTCATCTTTGCCGCCAAGGCTGATAGCGCCCGCTTTGCCGCTGGCGCTCAGGCGACCCTCAAGAGCTTCCGCCGCGCCGATGCGGCTGACCTCGGGCAAATCCGCAAGGTGGCGATCAAGGTGGTGACGGCCAGAGCCGGCGATAGCGCCGCTGCCCTGTCCAAGCAGATGGCCGGGCTGACCCGTGGCGACGATCTGTTCTACATCATCAATGATCTGCTGCCTGGCGATCCGCTGGAAGCCGGGCAGAAATACAAGATCGTGACGCTGCAATAAAAGCCTGCGCCCGGAGGTGTGAACTGTCCCGCTCCGAGCGCCTGTTTGAACTGTTGCAGGCGCTGCGTCGGCATCGCCGGCCGGTCAGCGGCAAGGTGTTGGCCGAACAGACCGGCATTTCCATCCGTACGCTGTATCGCGACATTGCCACCCTGCAGGCGCAGGGTGCCCAGATCGAGGGCGAGCCGGGCGTCGGCTACGTGCTCAAGCCGGGCTTCATGCTGCCGCCGCTGATGTTTTCCGAGGACGAGATCGAGGCCTTGGTGCTCGGCTCGCGCTGGGTGGCACGACGGGCCGATGATCGGCTGGGGCTGGCGGCGCGCGATGCGATCGCCAAGATCGCCGCCGTGCTGCCCCCGGAATTGCGCGAGGATCTGGAAAGCTCAAGCCTGCTGGTTGGTGCGCGCTCGCCACTGGCGCCATCGGGCGTCGATGTGGCGGCGCTGCGTGACGCGATCCGCGCCGAGCACAAGGTTTCCATCACCTACGCCGACGCGACCGGGCAGGGCACATCGCGCCTGGTCTGGCCGTTCGCGCTGGGGTTCTTTGATCAGGTGCAGGTGCTGCTGGCCTGGTGCGAATTGCGGCAGGGGTTCCGGCACTTCCGGCTGGATCGAATGAGCGCGCTGCAGCTGACCGAACTGCGTTATCCCAAGCGCCGACAGGTTTTGCTCAAGCAATGGCGCGAGCAGGAAAACGTTCGTCCGCAGGAATGATGCTGCCAAAAACTGACAGTGTGTCGCGCTAGGGTGATCTCAACAACAAGGAGATCACTCATGTTCCTTTACACCATTCTCTATGTCGCAGACCCGCTCAAAAGTGCTGCGTTTTATGCCAAGCTGTTCGAGCGCGAGGCAGTCGAAGCGTCGCCCGGCTTTGCGCTATTCGTGCTCGATGGCGGCTCCAAGCTCGGCCTCTGGCAGCGCGACGACGTCAAGCCGGATGGCACTGCACGGGCAGGCGGCGCTGAACTCGTTGTGCAGCAGGACAGCGATGCAGCGGTCGACGAGCGCTTTGCCGATTGGACGGCGCGCGGTGTGCTGATGCTGCAAAGTCCTGTCGATCTGGATTTCGGGCATACTTTCGTCGCCGTCGATCCCGATGGTCAACGTCTGCGCGTGTTCCACCCGTCAGAGGGCTAAAATGACCAGATACTGGATTGGTGTCGCCTCGGCGGATCATGTCCGAGGCGGCCGGGCCGGGGGTTTCATGCAGCTCGGCCACGGTAAATCCGCCCCGCTCAAGCGCCTGCATCCGGGCGACGGGATTGTGTATTACTCGCCCAGCACCGAATACGGCAAAAGCGATGGGTTGCAGGCGTTCACCGCGATTGGCGTGGTGCGTCCCGGGGAAATCTATGCCGGCAATATGGGCGCCGATTTCCAGCCCAATCGCCGCGATGTGGATTGGGCTGGCGACACGCAGGAGGTGTCAATCCGGGGGCTGCTCGAACAGCTGGAGCTGACCCGTGGCCTGCAACACTGGGGCGGCAAGTTCCGGTTTGGACTGGTGGAGATTTCCGCTGCGGATTTTGCCGTGATCGGCGCTGCTATGGGGGCGAAGCCTTAGCAGGGCTCTCGGTCGTCACCCCTCGCCCCGCCTCTGCCTCCCTTCTCCCCTTGAGGGAGAAGGTGCCCGAAGGGCGGATGAGGGGTCCCTTCTTGCTTCGGGTAGGGAGGATAGAACCGCTCACCCAGTAATTTCTTCTGGACGAAGAAATTACTGCCCCTCTCCCTCAAGGGGTGGGGGGACGACTGATGGGCTTTGGCAACAAACAAAAAAGGCCGGGGTCACCCCCGGCCTTCATCAATTCAAATCCACAAAACTAAGCTGCGGCTTCCTCGGCGTCCGACGCATCCGACTTGGTGCGTTTGGGCGACTTGGCGAGGTTCTTTTCGATCAGCTGCACGGCTTCGGTCAGCGTCAGCTTGTTGACGGCGCCGATTTCGCGGCTCATGCGGTCCATCGCCTGCTCGAACAGCTGGCGTTCCGAATAGGACTGCTCGGGCTGCTCTTCGGAGCGATACAGATCGCGCACGACTTCGGAGATGGCGATCAGGTCGCCCGAATTGATCTTGGCTTCATATTCCTGGGCGCGACGCGACCACATGGTCCGCTTGACGCGGGCGCGGCCGGTAACGGTGGTCAGGGCCTGGTTCACCAGATCTTCTTCGGCAAGGTGACGCATGCCGACAGACTTGATCTTGGCGACGGGAACGCGCAGGGTCAGCTTATCCTGTTCGAAGCTGATGACGAACAACTCAAGGACCAACCCGGCAACTTCTTGTTCTTCGATCGAGACGATCACGCCGACGCCGTGCGCCGGGTAGACCACGAACTCGCCGGTTTTGAACCCAAGCCGCTGCTGTGTCTTCTTGATTACCATTCGGAAACTCCTTGTTGACGCCCCGATGGACAGTTCTGCGCGGGTCAGACCGTCCATTCCGTACTCTTCAGATTGCGCCGCTCACAAAGCAGCGCGCAGTCAAGTTCACAGCCGTCCGGGTCCGCTTTCCCGGCGCGCTGCGCATCAAATATGATGATCCTGTCAAAAAAAGAGTGCCGAATGGCACATGGCGAAAGACGGGCTTGGCTGCATGTAGACAGACCATAGCACAAAAATTCAGCAAAATCAAAAGCTGCGAATCAACCGGTAGTTGTCCGTAAACGGAACCCACAAAACCGATACCGGTCCGGTTTTATGAGGTGGAAATCCGCAGACGCCCGGAATCCCTGGCTGTTCGCCGAAAAAGCCACCGCGGGCTTGTGGAAAACCTCAGTCGCCCTCGCCCGGAGCTTCCGAGAAATATTTCTCGAATTTTTCGGTCTCGCCGTCAAATTGCTTGGCGTCGGTCGGGGCATCGCGGCGTTCGCTCAGGTTCGGCCAGATATTGGCGAACTTGGTGTTGATCTCGAGCCACTTGTCGAGACCGCTTTCGGTATCGGGCTTGATCGCCTCGGCCGGGCATTCAGGTTCGCACACGCCGCAATCGATGCATTCGTCCGGATGGATGACGAGCATGTTCTCGCCTTCGTAGAAGCAATCGACGGGGCATACCTCGACGCAATCCGTGTATTTGCACTTAATGCAATTGTCGGTGACGATATAAGTCATCTGGCGGGCGATCCTGCGGGCAATTCTGGCAAAGTCGATTGTAGCCACCGACGCCGGGGCGTGCGGTAACGGTCCGGTGCTAAACTCTTTTCCCGGGCACTGCAAGGGTTCGGGCGGGCACGAGATTGCTGTTTTTCGAGGCGCGGCGAAATGACGTTGGCTGCCACAAACCCGCAGAAAACATGAGTTTACTAGTCATCTATAGAGCGACGGGATTGGCGCTTGACCTCGAGCGTGGTTGAGGTTGTACGTTGCCTGCCCGTCCCGCTTCTCCTCCCCTAATTTGAGACCGGTGATATGCAGAACCCAGCGGCCGCCTAATCGTCCCGATCATCGCGCAAGCCATCGGTTTCCCGCCGTTCCTTCTTGGTCGGGCGGCCGGCGCCAGCGTCGCGCTTGCCAATCGCCATATCGAACGCCGAGCGTTCTTCGCGGGGGAGCGGCGGCGGGGACAGGTCTTGGTAAAGCGTGGCGGCTTCGGTGGCCGGGCCGCGTCTGGTGCCGGGCGAGACGATCTTCCAGACCACGATCCGTTCATGGATGGTCATGGTCAGCACATCGCCGCTGCCGACCTTGTGGTCGGTGGCCGTGGTGCGCTCGCCGTTGACGCGCACCACGCCAGTTTCGATGAGCTTTTGCGCCAGGGTGCGCGATTTGATGGCCCGCGAGAAGAACAGGAACTTGTCGAGCCGTTCTTTCGCGCTGCCGCTCATTCCGACTTGGCGTTGCGCAAGGCGGCCAGTTTAGCAAATGGGCTATCGGGATCGAAGCCCTTGCGTTCGGGCTGCTTGGGCATTTCGAACTTGGGCGCATCGTGGCGCGGCTTGTCCGAACGCGGCGGGCGGCCATCGGTCCGGCTGTCGGCCTTGGCGCGATTTTCAAAGCGTGCCTTGCCATTAAGGTGCGCGGCCTTGGTCAGGTCCTGCACTTCGCCTTCCGGCCGGCGATTGACCGGCTTGGGCGCCGGCTTTTCCGCGGCGGGGCGGGTGCGCACCTGTTGCACTTCGCCTTCGGGGCGACGGCGGCTCTGCTGGGTTTCCCCTTCAGGACGGCGCGGTGCGGCATGGCGCTTGTTGGGCGTATGATGATCGCGGCGACCGCCGGGGGACCAGATTTCGTCAAATTCTGGCTCAGCGGCGGTGGCGTCGGCTGATGGTGCAGCGGCAGCCATTTCCACCGGTGCGGCCTCGATGATCGTGGTGGCCGGAATATCGAGTTCCGGTGTGACGGCTTCAACCGGCACGGCGTCGAGTTCTGCCACGGGAGCGGGTTCAACCGCCGACGGATTTTCCGTCAGGGTTTCTTCCAGAGCCGGTGCTTCGGCGCTGGCCTCGGCGGCGGGTGCCGGCGCGGCGACAACCTTTGGCGTGCGGCGCAGGCGATAGCCCAGCGAGGTCAGGATCGAGGCGAAGTCTTCGCCGGCACAGCCAAGCAGCGAGGTCATTTCGACCGTCACCTTGAAGCCATTGCCATCGGCGGCGCCAGCAGGCAGTGCGCCGTCATGGCGTTTTGGATCGAGCGCGATCAGCGGGCGGATGATATCGGCCAGGCGTTCGAGGATATCGACGCGCACAGCGCGCTTGCCGGCCACCTTGAAGCCGGCGACTTCATAAAGGTTCTGCGCCACTTCGGGATCGGTGGTGAACGAGGTGCGCCCCGAGAGCACGATATGGGGCAGGTCGGTGACGCCGGGCTGGCGGATGCCGCCATTTTTGAGCGCAAACAGGATGATCGCCAGTTCGCGCGGCGCGGGCTTGAGCATCAGCGGCAGATAGATGTGGTAGGCGCCGAACTTGATGCCATGCTTGCGCATCTTGCCGCGCACGTCCTGATCGAGGTTCTTGACCTCGTCGCCGACCGCAGCGCGGGGCAACAAGCCAAGGTGTTCGGACAACTGATAGGCGATGCCGCGGGCGACGCCGTCGAGATCGGCTGGTTCGGCCAGGGTCACGATGGGTTCGAGCACGGTGTTGATGTGGTGGCGCAGCCACAGGTTCAGCCGGTCCTGCACACGATCCAGATCGGTGCCGGTCAGCGATTCATCGGCCAGCATCAGGATGCGCGGCCGCAGCAACACGTCGCCTTCGAGCAGTTCGGCCACCACATCGCCGCGCCAGCGCAGCTTGCCATCGGTCGCCAGAACGAATTCCTCGTTCGGCGCCCCGGCCAGCCGGTCGGCCCGGTTGTGAATTTCCGGCGCCACCACATGGTCGGCAGCGGTGCGCAGGCCTTTCACATCGACGTCGCCATCGTTGCGGGCCAGCGTGAAGCGGAAGCCTTCGAGAGTGCCGATGAGATGGCCTTCCAGCCGGACTTCGCCACGTTCATTGATCTCAGGAGATGCCATACGTTTGTCTTTCAGGTGACGGAGCAGCACGCTGGTGCGGCGATCGACGAACCGCTGGGTCAGACGCTCATGCAGGGCGTCGCTCAGCCGGTCTTCTATGTCACGGGTCTTTTCGCGCCAATGGGACGGGTCTTCAAGCCAGTTTTTACGGTTAGCGATAAATGTCCAGGTCCGTATCTGCTTGATGCGGTTCGACAGGGTATCAATATCACCTGAGCTATTGTCGCAGAACCGCACCTGCTCGGCAATCCAGTCGGCGTTGACGACGCCATGCTTGCGCAAATCGGTATAGACCCGGGTGATGATCTCGCCATGGGCCGCCGGCGAGATGCCGCGATAGTCCGGCGTCTGGCAACATTCCCACAAAAGCTGCACGTTTTTGCGGCCAATCGCCAGTTTTCCGGCCTCGTTGCGGGCCAGGAACTCCATGGCGTGCTGGTCGGTGGCGACCGGTACGCGCGTCAAATTACGGTGTTCGGGCGGCTTTTCGAGGCTATCGCGCAAGGCAATCAGCGAGGAAAAATCCAGCTCATTGTTGCGCCATTGCAGCACTTTTATGGGGTCGAAGTCGTGGCTTTCGAGCGCCACGATCATTTCTTCGTCGAACTCGGGGGTTCCTCCGGTGACGCCAAAGGTGCCGTTGCGGCTGTGGCGCCCGGCGCGCCCGGCGATCTGGCCCAGTTCAGCCGGGGTCAGCGGGCGGCTTTGGTGGCCATCGAACTTGGTGTCGTCGGCAAAGGCAATGTGGTGGATATCAAGGTTGAGACCCATGCCGATGGCGTCGGTGGCCACCAGAAAATCCACGTCGCCGTTTTGATAGAGCTCGACTTGGGCATTGCGGGTGCGCGGGCTCAGCGCCCCCATCACCACCGCAGCGCCACCGCGTTCGCGGCGGATCAGTTCGGCGATGGCGTAAACCTGCGCCGCCGAAAACGCGACAATGGCAGATCGCGTGGGTTGCCGGGAAATCTTGCGACTGCCGGCATAGGTCAGTTCGGAAAAGCGTGGCCGGTCGATGATATCTGCATTGGGCAGCAGCTTGCGGATCACCGGCGCCATCGTGGCGGCGCCCAGCAACAGGGTTTCGCTGAGACCTCGTGCATGCAGGATGCGGTTGGTGAACACATGGCCGCGGTCAAAATCCACGGCGGTCTGGATTTCGTCGATGGCGACGCATTCCACCGGAATGTCGGTGGGCATCGATTCCACGGTACACACCCAGTAGCGCGGCTTGGCGGGGATGATCCGTTCTTCGCCGGTGATCAGCGCCACCGCCTGCACCCCGACCCGCTCCACTACCCGCTGATAGACCTCGCGCGCCAGCAGGCGCAGCGGCAGGCCGATCATGCCGGTTGAGTGCGCCAGCATGCGGTCGATGGCAAAATAGGTCTTGCCGGTATTGGTGGGGCCGAGAATCGCCTTGAGCGATCCGAAAGAACTAAAACTCATCGCCGCCTATGTAGGGCGTTCCGGGGCAGGATACGAGTGTCCCGCGACAGGACAGTTAGCACGCTCAATTGAAGATGCAATTCACCAATGAAACGAACAGCGAACAAAATCAGATCGAATCGGCGTGGCGGGCTGAATCTGGCTTTGTTCACTACTGCCGGTAGTGGGGTGGCCTTGGAACACGCCATAGGACACCTGAGTTTGACCGCGAAAGCCGCGCTGGACGAGCAAGGCCATTCAACTCGGTTACCAAACCCTTAAATTACCCCGCTTCGGACGCTGCAAACGCGCTTCGTTACCCGAAGGTAAACTGCTGGCAGGCAAAGATTTATTGGCGATTGACGCCTTTTGTTCCGGGCGGCGGCGGCCAGAGCGCGCTAAATTGAGGAAATAGTGATTGACCGCCCCAGAATGGCACAGAGATTTTGTAAAGGCTTGATTAACCATAATTTTCTGACTGGGCGCAGAGGTGCCACGCACCAAACGATGGTCCGGGCCAGTCCGCCTCCTCATCAACCTACCCCGTAAGAGCATGGTGGCGCTTCCCGTTGGCGGCAAAAACCTTGTCGAACCCACCAGCCCGGCACTTCCCGCTTGATGGGGGAGGTTGGGAGGCGGTGTGGGAAGCCACTATCCATCGACCCACTTCCCCATTCCGGCACGATGTTCCGTGCATTTCCCACGCCGCGTTAACCATTGGCCCAAAGCCGGAACGAACACGGATCGAATCGAGCGCGGGGGGTGAATGCGGCTTTGTTCACCACTGCTGCTGGTGGGTTGGCGTCGCCATTGCCACTAGTGCGCGAGGCACATGGCCTGCCCCGCCCGATCGCATCGGGAAGCCGTTCATACTCGTTAAAAATGCGTTCATATTGGTGATTTCGACTACCGAATCGGCCGTTTATGAACGCGCCGTAAAGCCGCCCACAGGCAAACAATTTTATGGCTTGAGATGTGGTCCCTGCATTTGCAGGGATCCTGCGCCGCTAAATTGAGGAAAAACCCCATTGACCGTCCCATGGCGGGACAGGTTTTTCGGCAACGATTGGTAAACCATAAATTCTGCAGACCAAAAAAATCAGGGCTGCATCTGGGTCAGCACCATCGACAGATCGCCGACGCTGGTGGTCAGCAGCAGCCGATAGGGGATGAAATAGCCAGTTTCGCCGAGCGGGGCATACCAGATCAGGATGCGGTCGCTATCGGCCAGATAGGTGGTCATTTCCGAGGTCGTAAAATGTCCGGAAACCGGAGTGTACTTGATATTACAAAGGATTACCGGCCCTTGATAGCCGGTGCGCGGGGAAGTGGCCTCGTCGGCGCTGGTATAGGTCAGGCCGATATTGAAGCGCTCGACACCGGTAAAGATCTGCATCTTGTGCTGGCATAGGGTCTTGTCCAGCTTGCCGCCCTTGAACACGAAGGATGACAGCATATCGGTGACATCGGTCAGGTGACGGCGTTCGATCGGCACGCGATTGTAGTTGTCCACCAGCGGCGGATCGACCTTGAACGCCGAAACATCGCCACCCGCATAGGACACGTCGACGCTGAAATCCTCGCCATTGGCGTGAGTCATCAGATCGAACTCTTCCGGGCGCAGTGTCGAGCTGGTCGAACGGCCGCTGGCGCTGACAGTGGCGCTGCCGCTGGCCACCATATTGGCGAGGCCGGCGACGTTGGCCTTGAGGTCGAGCCCGAATTTCTGGCCGTCGTCCTTGAGTTCCACCGAAATATTGGCAACGTTGAGGCCGCCCAGGGTGACCACATATTTGGCCGTTGCATCGACATCTGCAGCGGCGGCCAAGGCCACGCTGGACACCGAAATAACAGCAGCAAGGCCTAAAGCGCGAAGGGAGCGGGCAAGCATCACGGGACGGGAACTTTCAGCACAAAGGGCATTCGTGGCCCAAGCGAATCACGATTGGGACAAAAGTGCCGTGACAAACCGGCCCATGCAAGGCGCTCGCGGCCGTTTGAGGCGCGCTTGAGCTTGACGGGAGCGGGGGTTTTGTCTATTTACCGCGCAGATTTCAGGACACGACTGGCCCAATGCGGGGCTCGATCCCCGCAAATGGCCCGTTTATGCAAAGAGGATTTAGACCATGGCACGGCGTTGTGAATTGACCGGCAAGGGCGTTATGACCGGGAACAATGTGAGCCACGCGCTCAACCGCACCCGTCGTCGGTTCTTGCCGAACCTTTTGAATGTAACTCTCATCTCGGACGCGCTGAACCGCTCGGTCAAGTTGCGGATCTGCGCTAATGCGCTGCGCACCGTGGAACACCGTGGCGGCCTCGACGCTTTCCTGCTCAAGCAGGATGATGCCGACATGAGCACGCTGGCCCAGGGCCTGAAGAAGGAAATTCGCGCGGCCCTCGCCGCCTAAGCGAATTTTTTGAACTGAATTGATCCGCGCGGTCCCCAGGGATCGCGCGGATTTGTTTCTGGCATGTTGTTGGCACGGTTGTGTTGGGCTTCATGTCAGGCCGGACCGAAAGGCGTTGTTTCCGAGAACCGGAGCGGAGCGTACCCAAAGGTACGGGAGCACCGGAAGCGGAGGAAATGGCGGCTTGCAGGTCGGCATCACATGAAGAACAATACAACCGCCCCGGTCTGATGCCGGTCAGCGTAACTGAGGTGCATTCTGATGCTTGCTCGCCTGATGACGGCCCGCTTTGGCGCGGCCGTGCTTGCCATGATCGTTGTGGTCACGGCCTCCAATTTTCTCGTGCAATTTCCGGTCCAGGCCCAGCTTGGCCCGATCAATCTGGCTGACCTGCTGACCTGGGGCGCCTTTACTTACCCATTCGCCTTCTTGGTCTCGGATCTCACCAATCGCCAGCAGGGGCCGCAGGTGGCACGGATCGTCGTGCTGGTCGGCTTCGTGATTGCGCTGGGCATCTCGGCCTATCTGTCGACGCCACGGATCGCCTTTGCTTCGGGTATGGCGTTCCTGGTTGGCCAGTTGCTCGACATTTCGGTGTTTCAGCGCCTGCGCACCTGGCGCTGGTATCTGCCGCCGCTGGTTGGCTCGCTGATCGGTTCGGCGCTCGATACGCTGATCTTTTTCTCGCTGGCCTTTGCGCCGGTGTTTGCCGGAATTGATGCGATCACCGGTCATGCCGATGGCTCGCTGGGGTTCCCGGCACCCTGGCTTGGTATTGGTGGCGAGGTGCCGCTCTGGACCTCGTTGGCCTCCGGCGATTTCAGCGTCAAGCTGCTCTGCGCTTTGCTGCTGCTGGTGCCCTATCGGTTGCTGATGGGTTCGCTGGCGCAGCGCGCGGCGGTTGCGGCCTGACTTTCTTCCTACCCTCTCCCCTTGCGGGAGAGGGACAGATTTTCTGCGTTCAGCAGAAAATCAGGGTGAGGGGTTGCCGCCGCATGCGCGGAGTTTGAAGAACCCCCTCATCCGCCCCTTAGGGGCACCTTCTCCCGCAAGGGGAGAAGGGAGAGCGTTCAATGTTGATCCTCCGGCAGCGTGAACTCCAGCAGCAGGTTGCGCTCCCAGTCGTTGAAATTGTTATCCGAGCCGAGCACGATCCGCGTTTCGCCATTGGGCGCGGTATGAACGCCAACCTGCTCCATATTGTCGATATCCCCGCCACTGGCCTGTAGCAGCACTTCACCGGTCATCAGGTTGCCGGGCCGAACATCGGCGGCCTTTACCCTGCGCAGGGTCATGGTGAAGCTCAGGAACGAAATGCCGCGCTCCAGCACCAGCAGGTCGCCATTGGGCAAAAAGGCGCAGTCGGATGGATTGGTGTCGCTGTCCGAATGATAACTCAGCGCGCCCTTGTCGTTCTGGCCCAATAGCCAGGCGACATGCTGGCCATCGCCATCGATCACCCCTTCGGTCAGCAGCAGCGTCGAGCCGGCGATCGGCGAGGTGTCGGGGGCAACGCACACTGCCTCCAGCGATTCATTGGTGCGGGTATTGCTCAAAAAATCCGGAATGGTGACTTCGCGGGCCGCGCCGCCCGGAATGTCATTGGTGAGCGCAAAATCGGCGACGCGCGTCAAATGCTCGAAACCGACGCGCACCGCGACCGGTTTGCCGGCATGCGTAGCGACGGCGATGGCTTCCGCGTCGCGACTGTATTGCCGGGGCAGGGGCGCGCCTTTGGAATTCTGGATCGGCTCGATAGTGGCGCCGATAAAGCCCAGCAGCCGGGCGGCATCGTCGTAGATCAACTGGCCGGAAATGAAATTGCCACGGTCGGAAACGAACGCCACATGCTGGTCCGCGCCGGTAAAGGCGATGCCGGATAGGCCGCCGAAGGTGTCGATCTGGCTGACCATGCCAATGCCGCCCCGCCAGATCAGCTTGTCGACCGGCTGATCAAGCTGGGCGCCCTTGAATTGGGTGATCTGCACCGCACCGACGGTCAGTTCGGCGGCCTGTGCGGCAGGGATCGCCAGCAGCGCCACAAGGCTTGCCGCAAGCGTGGTCCCCCTCATCACCGCCGGCTCCGCCGTCCCATCACGGGGGTTTCTTCGTCAAACAGCGCCGCCAACTCGTCGGTGAGCGCCCCGCCCAGTTCTTCGGCGTCGAGCAGGGTCACGGCGCGGCGATAATAGCGGGTCACGTCATGGCCGATGCCCACCGCCACCAACTGGATGGGCGAGCGGGTTTCGATGTCCTCAATCACCTGCCGCAAATGAGCTTCGAGGTAATTGCCGGCGTTGACGCTTTGCGTCGAGTCATCGACCGGGGCACCATCGGAAATCACCATCAGGATGCGCCGGCTTTCCGGTCGCGCCATCAGCCGCTTGCGGGCCCATTCGAGCGCTTCGCCGTCGATGTTTTCCTTGAGCAAGCCCTCGCGCATCATCAGCCCGAGATTGCGCCGAGCATGGCGCCACGGCTCATCGGCGGCCTTGTAGATGATATGGCGGACGTCGTTGACACGGCCGGGGCTGGGCGGGCGATTGGCTTCGAGCCAGGCTTCGCGGCTCTTGCCACCCTTCCAGGCGCGCGTGGTAAAGCCCAGGATCTCGACCTTGACGCCGCAGCGCTCCAGCGTGCGCGCCAGGATATCACCGCAGATCGCCGCGATGGTGATCGGGCGGCCGCGCATCGAGCCGGAATTGTCGATCAACAGCGTCACGATGGTGTCGCGGAAGTCGGTGTCGTTTTCCACCTTGAACGACAAGGCCTGCATCGGGTCGGTGACGACGCGGGTCAGGCGCGCCGTGTCGAGCAGGCCTTCCTCCAGGTCAAACTGCCAGGAGCGGCTCTGCTTGGCCATCAGGCGACGCTGCAGCTTGTTGGCTAGCCGGGCCACGGCGCCGGCCAGATTTTCCAGCTGCTTGTCGAGCAAAGCGCGGAGCTGGTCCAGCTCTTCGGGCGGGCAGAGGTCCGCCGCCTTGACGATCTCGTCAAACTTGGTGGTGAAAATCTTGTAGTTGAACTGATTGGAAAGCTGCGTGCCGCCATCCTTGGCGGGCGGGGGCATGGGGGCATCATCACCGGCATCGGACGCAGCGTCTTCGTCGCTGTCGGCCATGTCGCTTTCCATGCCGTCGACATCACCGGTCTCCTCGCTGTCGCCGGCGCTTTCGTCGCTTTCGGCGTCCTGCTGGTCGTTCTCGCCTTCGCCCTGTTCAGGGTTCTGGTCGGTGCCGTCGGCATTGTCGGGCTCCTGGTCGTCGCCATTGTCCTCGTCGCTGGCGTCGGGGTCTTCCATCTCGCTTTCGGGCACGAGATTGAGATCGCGCAACAGCGCCTTGGCGGCCTTGGAAAACTCGTCCTGATCTTCAAAACGGGTTAGCAGCTTGTCGAGCGACACGCCGCCCTTGGCCTCGATTTCGGCGCGCCACAGCTCAACCAGGGCGTGACCGGACGGCGGCACGGGAACGCCGGCCAGCTTTTCGCGCAACAACAGCCCCAATGCCTCGGCAATCGGGGCGTCACCACGATCCGAGACTTCGGCGAAATTGGCGCGGAACAGCCGGTCTTCCAGCATTTCGGTGATATTGCCGACCATGCCGGGCATGCGCACGCAGCCCAGCGCCTCGACGCGGGCCTGTTCGAGCGCATCGAAAGCCGCGCGGGCCATTGGATCGATCGGCGCGCGCTTGCGATGGGTATCGGGATCGTGGCTGGCCAGCCGCATGGCCATGGCATCGCCCTGGCCACGGGCAATGGCAATGTCACGCCGCGTCGGCAGGCGCGGCAGGTTGGCCAGCCGCGCCTTGTCCGAGGTCAGCAGCGGCCGATCGGCGGTGAAGGTGACTTCCAGATCAGGCTTGCCGCCAATAGCGCGCACGGTCGCGCCCATGGCGGTTTTGAACGCCTGGGTCTGGTCGGGTCGATTGGCTTTGCTGCGCGGTGGTTGTGCCATCAAATGCTCGCCGGTGGGGAAAGGCCCCCTCGCCCGCCGCTTGCGCGGCGACCTCTCCCCCAAGGGAGAGGTGAGAAACACCTGGCCCCCGCACCTCTCCCTTGGGGGAGAGGTCGGCCCGAAGGGCCGGGTGAGAGGGCCTTGAAATTAAGCCGTTACAGCCAGGTTGGCTGAGCTTTCCGGCAGGTCTTCGCCAAACACGCGCTGGTAGAACTCTGCGACCACCGGCCGTTCGAGTTCGTCGCATTTGTTCAGGAAGGTCAGGCGGAAGGCAAAGCCGAGGTCGCCACCGAAAATCACGGCGTTTTCGGCCCAGGTGATCACCGTACGCGGGCTCATCACGGTCGACAGGTCGCCATTGATGAAGGCCGAACGGGTGAGGTCAGCCAGTCGCACCATGTTGGAAACGGTCTTTTTGCCCTTGTCGTTGGTGGCATAGGCCTTGTTCTTGGCCAGAACGATGCCGACTTCCTTGTCGTGGGGCAGATAGTTCAGCGTCGTCACCAGGCTCCAGCGGTCCATCTGACCCTGGTTGATCTGCTGGGTGCCGTGATAGAGGCCCGAGGTGTCGCCCAGACCAATGGTGTTGGTGGTGGAGAACAGGCGGAAGGCCGGGTGGGGCGTGATCACACGGTTCTGGTCGAGCAGGGTCAAGCGGCCCGCAACTTCGAGCACGCGCTGGATCACGAACATCACGTCCGGACGACCGGCGTCATATTCGTCAAAAACCAGGGCAACATTGTTCTGCACGGCCCATGGCAGGATGCCGTCGCGGAATTCGGTGATCTGCTTGCCGTCCTTGAGCACAATGGCGTCCTTACCGACCAGGTCGATACGGGACACGTGCGAATCAAGGTTGACGCGCACCAGCGGCCAGTTCAGGCGGGCTGCGATCTGCTCGATATGGGTGGATTTGCCGGTGCCGTGATAGCCCTGCACCATGACGCGGCGATTGAAGGCAAAGCCTGCAAGTATGGCCAGCGTGGTGTTGCGATCGAACAGGTAGTCCGGATCGATCGGGGGCACATGCGAAGTGCGTTCGGCGTAGCCACGCACGACCATATCGGTATCGATCCCGAACAGCTCGCGGGCCTGGTAATCCTTATCCGGCAGATTGGTGAATTCGGTCATTTCGGTGGGCTCGCAGCGATAAAAATCTGGGCGTTCAAAATATGTCGCGCGCTCTATAGCAGCATTGCGCGCGGGCGGGTAGGCGGCAGGTTAACGCGGCTTAACGCGTTACAAAGCCAGCCTTCTTCAGGTGCGAATAGGCAGCGATGATGGCGCGCAGGCGATCTTCGGAGGATTTGTCGCCGCCGTTGGCGTCGGGATGGTGGATTTTGACCAGGGCCTTGTAGGCCTTTTTGATCTCGTCGGACTTGGCGTGGCCCAGAATGCCGAGCGCCTCGAGCGCCCGCCGGTCCTGCTCGTGCAACGGTTTGACCCGCTCCGCGGCAGGCGTCTGGGACTGGCGATGCTTGTAGCGGGCAAACACGCCGAAAGGGTCGCCATATTTGTCGCCCAGGGCGGCATTCTTGGCGGTGCGCGCCGTGCGCGCGTCCATCTTGCCGGTGGCAAAGGTGGAGCGGGTTTCAGGCTTGGGCGGGGCGTGCAGCGCTTCGTCCAGGTCATCCTTGTCCATGCCGGCAAAGAAGTTGAAGGCGGTATTGTAGTGACGGACGTGCTCAAGGCAGAAATTATGGTACTGCCCTTCGCTGCGATGGCCCTTGGGCGCGCGGTGCGTGCCAGCCTTCTCGCAGCCTTCCCAATCGCAGACGATTTCGATCGGCGCGGGTTTTTCTTCGCGGCGGGGGCGAATGCGGATGGTATCGAAGAGCTTGGAATCCAATTTCATTGCGCCTAACTAAAAAACATCAATTCAACGACAGGCCCTTCAGCGATGTCCGTACGCGACACCATCATAGAAAAGCTTTCTGCTTCGTTTGCGCCCGCCCATCTCGAAGTGATTGACGAGTCAAACAAGCATTTTGGCCACGCCGGATGGCGCGAAGGTGGCGAAACTCACTTCCGGGTCAGAATCGCGACCCGGCATTTTGACGGCAAGGCCCGCATTGCGCAACACCGGGATATCATGTCGGTGCTGGACGCCGAATTGAAAGGGCGGGTTCACGCGCTTGCTATCGAAGTGCTGCCCCCTGAAGGCCCGTTTACGCTGCCCGACCGGGTCTAGCAATTCACCCGCACTTCAGCATAGCCGTCCATGCCGTCTTCGCCGGAGGACATGACAGCCAAAGTGCATCTGGTGCCCTTCAAAATCGAGTTGCCGCCGGTGGGAATGAGCGTTCCATCGGTGAGGTTGACCCCACCCGGGCTGACAACGGCGACATTGACCACGGCGCTGGTGCCGCAGACCGGGTAGCTGTCGCCGGTGGTGACCAGCATGCGGGTGCTGGGCGGCATGCAATCGCCCTGGGCGCCGCCGGCGGCTGCGGGTGCCGTTTCGCCCGGCAAAGCCGGCACGGCGGCAAGCCCGGTCCCTGCCGGGGTCTGGCTGCGCCAGCTGTTTTCCAGGATGGCCAGCCGGTTTTTCAGGTCGAGAATTTCGTCGTTGGCAGGTGCCGCGGTCGCCGCAGCGCCGTTTGTCGCGGTGGGCTGTTGCCGACCATAAAGATCAAGGCTCACCCGCAGTTGGGCGATATCGGTGGAGAGGCGCAGCATGTCGCGCTTGGTGTCGGTATAGATCCAGCCGGCGGCAGCAATCGCCACCACGGCGAGCAGGCCCACCAGCAGGGTGAACACGCGTGCCACTATGGATGTCCGCGCAGGCTTTGTTGCCTCATGGGTTCCGACGTCGGTCTTGGTTACCCCCGGCAGCGTCCAATCCTGATCCAAGGTGCTGGTCTCCAAACCGAAGTGCTGGCCGTCCGTCTCCGCGCCAGAGCCCGGGCGCCAACCCGACCTCCATCATAGCGCATATCGGACCGCCGTTCTCGCCCGGCATGTGCATGGCAGCAAATCGATCCCGGCTACCCGCGAGGTGGATCGTGCCATCAGCAAGGCGCCTGGCCTTAGATGGCGCGGTTCAGGTGCGGTTCAAGGGTGGCATCGGCATGGGCGCCGGTTTGCCCGACATCACTGGAGCCACGTCTTCGTGCTTGCCGAAGAGGCCGCCAATGCCACCGAACACATTGTTCACGGTGCTATTGATCGCTTCGCCACGCGCCTTGGCCGCTGCATCGTCAGCGACCTTTTGCGCTGCGTCCGCCGCAGCGCGGGCTTCGTCTTTCTGGATACCTTCGACCTGCGAGGCAAACGCTGCCTCATCGGCGGCCTGCTTGGCCAGCAGGGTCTGGTCCTTGGCGATCACCGGGCAGGCGCCCACCGCGTCGAGTGGTGCAGCCGAATTGACGTTGAACACATATTTGCGCTCGCAAACGTCCCAGGCGGCCGGCGTCTTGTTCAATTCAAACAGATCGTAGCCCTCCTTGATGTTTTTCCAGAATGCCAGATTGGTGCTGGTATTTTCCTTGGCCAGCTTGGCCGCGGTCATGTGGAACGGAAAAATCTGCAGCTGGAAGGTCGGATTGCCGCCCTTGAAGGTTTCGCGAGCCAGCGCGTAAATTTCGGCAATGCCCTCATCGGTCATGGCGTAGCAGCCGCGCGACGAGCAATCGCCGTGCACCATCAGCTCGGAACCGGTACGGCCCCAGGAGCGATCGAACTTGTTGGGAAAGCCGGTGTTGAATGACAGATAGTAGCTGGACTTCGGGTTCAGCAGGCCGGGGGTGATATTGTAGAAGCCCTCAGGACTCTGGCGGTCGCCTTCCTTGATCTTGGGACCGAAATCGCCGGAAAAGGCGCAGATCTCGTAGCTCTTGAGCATCTTGAAGGCGCCGGTATTGGTGCGCTTCCAGACTTCGAGCGTTTTATCTTCCTTGAAGATGCGCACCACCATCGGATCGCCCGGGGTGGAGCCGATGCTGCGCAGGGCCGACTGCAGCGAGCCCGACAGCGGCTGGTTGGATTTATTGTCGCCCGGCAGAAAGTTGCCGCAGGCGGCAAGGCTGACGGCAATCCAGGTCAAAACCAGAAACGAGCAGAGTTTTTTGAGCAGCGCTAAAGTCACTTGGGCGGTATCCGGGCAATGGAATGGGCCAGCACTAGCCCGCTTTGGTTACCGTATCGTGGAAGCACGCGGTGAACGAACTCTTAACAGGCCACGAGACGCCGGGCAATTCGGAGTCAAATCACGGAAGGTTGCTGTTGAAGACGTCTGTGAGGTCGACCTGAATTATTAGTGAACACCCTCCCATTGTGGGGAGGGATCAAGGGTGGGAGAGCCGCAATATTGGGGCTTTCATCACCCCTCAGCCTTCCCCATCAAGGGGAGGTGCCAGCCGGCGGCTGCGGCGGCTTCAGCTCAAACCAATCTCACCCCAGCGATGTCCCGATCGCCAAAAACTTCTCGCGCCGATGTTCGCGGATATCGAGGCGGCTCTTGCCAGCGAAATCACCAAGGAAGGTGGCAATAGCGGCGCGGGCATTGGCCATGGTCTGCTCCGGATGGCGATGCGCGCCGCCGGTTGGTTCAGGAATGATGCCATCGATAATGCCGAAGCCGAGCAGGTCCGAAGAGGTGATCTTCATGTTGGTCGCCGCTTCCTGCGCCTTGGCGGCATCACGCCACAGGATCGAGGCGCCGCCTTCAGGCGAGATCACCGAATAAATCGCGTGTTCGAGCATCAGCACGCGGTTGGCCGTGGCAATGGCGATGGCGCCGCCAGAACCACCTTCGCCGATGACGATGGCCAGGTTCGGCACGCCCAGTTCCAGGCTCTTTTCGGTCGAGCGCGCGATGGCTTCGGCCTGACCGCGCTCTTCGGCGCCGATGCCGGGATAGGCGCCGGCGGTATCGACCAGCGAAATCACCGGCAGGTTGAAACGGTCGGCCATGTCCATGATGCGCACGGCCTTGCGATAGCCTTCAGGGCGGGCCATGCCGAAATTGTGCTTGAGGCGGGTTTCGGTCGAATTGCCCTTTTCCTGCCCGAGAATGGCAACCGGCACGCCATTGAACCGCCCGAGGCCGGCCTGGATGGCGGGATCTTCGGCGAATTTGCGATCACCTGCCAAAGGCGACCATTCGGTGATCAGGCCCTTGATGTAGTCGGAAAAATGCGGGCGCTGCGGATGACGCGCCACCTGGGTCTTTTGCCATGGCGTCAGTCGCTTGTAGATTTCCACCAGCGCCTCATCGGCGCGGCTGGACAGGCGATTGACTTCTTCGTCGATGCTCACGGCCTGATCGGTGGCGGCAAGGGACTTCAGCTCGGCGATCTTGCCTTCGAGATCGGCCACCGGCTTTTCAAAATCCAGATAAGTCTGCATCCCACCCGCCCGTTAGGGGTCTTTATACGCGACCCACAATAGTGGCCGCTCTCTATGCGTCTTAAAGTGGCCGGAAAGTGGCGATGGCGCAACCATGTGTCAAGACGGATCGCCCGGTGCAGGGCTGGTATCGGCCAAAGGATGGTGGCTTTCCACCAGAGTTCGCAGTTTTTCGTCGAGCACGTGGGTGTAAATCTGGGTGGTCGAGATGTCGGCGTGGCCCAAAAGCGTCTGCACGATGCGCAGATCGGCGCCGCCTGCCAGCAGATGGCTGGCAAAGGCATGGCGCAGCACATGCGGGCTCATGCGGGCCGAACTGATACCGGCGCGGGCCGCCAGGCTCTTCAGATCACGCCCGAACACCTGCCGGGACAGATGCCCGTCTTCGCCGGAGGCGGGAAACAGGAATGGGCCGGGTTCGAGGGTTTTGACATAGGCGCGCACCGCATCGCGGGTGCGGTCATTGACCGGCACGATGCGCTCCTTGTTGCCCTTGCCGATTACCGTCAGATAGCTGGCGTCGCGCATCACCGCCGAGCGCTTCAGCCCGACCAGTTCGGACACGCGCATGCCGGTGGCATAGACCAGTTCCAAAAGCACATAGAGCCGCAGCGCAGCGGCCTGCTTCTGTTCGGAAACCTCGGCGTTGGCTTCGGTTTCCGCCAAGGTCAGCAATTTGTCGATTTCGGCAATCGACAGCACCTTGGGCAGCGCCCGGCGCGCCCGTGGGCTGGCGATGATGCGGGTGGGATCGTCGCCGCGAATCCCATCGGCGCAGAGAAATTTATGGAACTGGCGAATGGCCGACAGATGGCGGGCGCTGGACGCCGCCGACAGGCCCTCGCTCTTGAGCCCATCGAGATAGCCCGCCACGGCGTGGCGGTCGCAGCTGGAAAAGTCCATCTTCTTGCCCGCCAGGTACGCGCGGTAATCCACCAGGTCGCGGCGATAGGCATCGATGGTGTTTTTGGCGGCGCCGCGTTCGGCGCTCATCATTTCGAGAAACGACTCGATCAGATAGCCATCGCCGCTCATTCTGGCGTGTCGCTATTGGCGCCGGGGGCAATCGGCTCGGCGGCCGGTGCTGCGGCGGTCGGTTTTGGCCCGATGACCTGCGGGGTGGCCGGGGCGCTCGATTTCAACAATTCGCTGGCCGGAATGCGGATGGTCACTTCTTTTTGCTTGGGCTGCACATAGGCGACCAGCGCAATCATGCCGCCATAAACCAGCCCGGCGAGAAACAACAAGGTAATGACGAGGCGAATAAGGGTTGGCATTGCCGGATCCGGTCGGACATCGAAGTACACACACTGTGCCAGCAAATGGTTTCCATCTGGTAGGCAATCCAGTGTGCGCCAGTTTTCTCGTGCCCCACAACCCTCAGTTCTTGCCACAGCTTCTTGACATCGGCGCGTCCGACCGCTTGATACGCGCACGTCAATGGGAGCGTTGATTGACCCGACCGGATGCACCGCAGCGCAGCGAGCGCGCAACTCACCTGCTGACGCTGCTGGCCGGAAGGCCACTGGTGCTGGTGGGCATGATGGGTGCCGGTAAGACCACTGTGGGTCGGCGCCTGGCGACGCGGCTGGGTCGGGCCTTTCGTGACAGCGACGAGGAAATCGAAAAAGCCGCGCATATGGATATTCCGGAAATCTTCCGGACCAGGGGCGAAGCCGAATTCCGCGCCGGAGAAACGCGGGTGATTTCCCGGGTGCTCAAGGAGGCTGATATGGTCCTGGCCACCGGCGGCGGGGCTTTTGTCAATGCCGAAACCCGGACGCTGATCATGGCCGAGTCGGTTTCGGTGTTTATCAAGGCGGATTTTGAACTGCTGTTCTCCCGCGTCTCCCGTCGCTCCAACCGCCCCCTGCTCAAGACCGATAATCCGCGCGCCACCCTGCAAAAGCTGATCGATGATCGCTATCCGATCTATGCCGAGGCCGATGTGACCGTGGTGTCGCGCGATGTGCCACAGGATACCGTAGCGACCGATCTGATCGAGGCGGTGATCACGCATCTGGAGACGCTCAAGCATGACTAGCGCTACGCACACCGTCCACGTCGCTTTGGGTAAGCGCGCCTATGACATCCTGATCGGCGATACGCTGCTCGACGATGCCGGCGCCATCCTGGCCGAGCGGTTCCCCGGGCGCCGTTATGGCATCATCACCGATGAGAACGTGGCCGTCGCGCAATTGCCGCGCCTGCTGCAATCGCTCGACGCTGCCGGGCTCAGCCACGCCGAAATCATCCTGCCGGCCGGCGAGAGCACCAAGTCCTTCGCCCATCTGCAAACCGCCGTCGAAGGTCTGCTGGCGGCACGGCTGGAGCGGGGCGATCTGGTGATCGCGCTGGGCGGAGGCGTGATCGGCGATCTGGCGGGGTTTGCCGCCTCGATTGCGCGCCGGGGCATGGATTTCATCCAGATGCCGACTTCGCTGCTGGCGCAGGTCGATAGCTCGGTGGGCGGCAAAACCGGGATCAATTCGCCGCATGGCAAGAACCTGATCGGGGCGTTTCACCAGCCCAGGCTGGTGCTGGCGGACCTGTCGACCCTGAACACGCTGCCGCCCCGCCAGTTCGCTGCCGGCTATGCCGAAGTGGTCAAATATGGCCTGATCGACGACGAAGAGTTCTTCTTCTGGCTCGAAGCCAACCAGCCGGAAATCTTTGCCGGCGGCCCCGCCCGCGGCGAAGCTATCGCCCGCTGCTGCGCCGCCAAGGCGCGGGTGGTGATCGAGGACGAAAAAGAACTCGGCGTGCGGGCGCTGCTCAATCTTGGTCATACCTTTGGGCATGCGCTGGAAAAGGACACCGGCTATTCAGACCGCCTGCTGCATGGCGAAGGCGTTTCGATCGGTATGGTCCTGGCACACGGCTTTTCCGCCAAACTCGGCCTTGCCCCCTCGCAGGATACCGGCCGCATCATGGCGCATTTGCAGAAGTCCGGCCTGCCGACGCGGCTTGCCGACATTCCCGGCACGCTCGGTTCCACCGACGCGCTGATGGCCGCCATCGCCCAGGACAAGAAAGTCTCGCGCGGCGCGCTGACCTTCATCCTGACCCACGGCATCGGCCAGGCGTTCATTGAAAAGAACGTCGATGCCAAAGCGGTGGCGGATTATTTGAACGAGATGCGCGGGGTCTAAATCTTCTTCCCTCGCCCCTTGAGGGAGAGGGACAGATTTTCTGCGTTCAGCAGAAAATCAGGGTGAGGGGTTGTTGCCGCATACACCCCGCCAAATAAGAGACCCTCATCCGCCCTTCGGGCACCTTCTCCCTCAAGGGGAGAAGGGAGCTAGAGGTGATTGGGGACCCCCAAAAACCAAAAAGCCCGGCATCGCTGCCGGGCTTTTGCATGTCAGAACCATCAGTGCCTAGAACGCGCCGTGGCAGTGCTTGAACTTCTTGCCCGATCCGCAGGGGCAGGGCGCGTTGCGCGAGACGCCGACCAGTAGTTTGGGATCGATCGGCAGCAGCGCTTCGTCGCCGGGCGTGGTCATTTTGAGCGAGGAGCCCAAAGCCACGCCGGCACCGGCCAGCGCGCCCATGATGTTGACCTCTTCGGCGTCGTTCTCGCCGGTCAGCGGGTCGATGTGGATTTCGCTCAGCCGCGACAGGTCGGGCTCGGGAGCCGGTTCGGGCTGGCGCATCTGCAGTTCGATATGGCTGAGCTGGGTGGTCACCAGTTCGCGCAGGTTGGTCAGCAGCGCCTGGAACAGCTCATAGGCTTCCTGCTTGTATTCGGTCAGCGGATCGCGCTGGGCAATGCCACGCCAGCCGACCACCTTGGACAGGTGATCGAGCGTGACCAGATGGTCGCGCCACAGCCCGTCGATGGACTGCAACAGCACCGATTTCTCCACCTGGCGCATGATCTCGGGCGAGTACCTGGCGACCTTGGCGGCAGCTTTTGCATCGGCCAGATCGCGCAGGCGCTCTTCGACCGTCTCGTGCTCGATGCCTTCTTCTTCGGCCCAGGCTTTGATCGGCGCGTCAACGTTCAGATAGGTTTTGGCGGCCGCTTCAAGCTGCTCGATATTCCACTGTTCGGGGTAGGAACGGGGCGGGATGGCCTTGGAGACCACGGCATTGACCACATCGTGGCGCATGTCGGTGACGGTCTCGGTCACGTCCTCGGCATCCATCATTTCGATGCGCTGCTCGAAGATCACCTTGCGCTGATCGTTCATCACGTCATCGTATTTCAGGATGTTCTTGCGGATGTCGAAGTTGCGGCTTTCGACCTTGCCCTGGGCGCGTTCGATGGCCTTGGTGACCCATGGATGGGTGATGCTTTCACCCTGTTCCAGGCCCAGCTTGCCGAGCATGGAATCCATGCTGTCGACCGGGAAGATGCGCATCAGGTCGTCCTGCAGGCTCAGGAAGAAGGCCGAATGGCCGGGGTCGCCCTGGCGGCCGGAACGGCCACGCAACTGGTTGTCGATGCGCCGGCTTTCGTGGCGTTCGGTGCCGATCACCATCAGGCCACCGGCAGCGATGGCCTTGGCCTTGTCGGCGGCGATGGTTTTCTTGATATCGGCGATCTTGGCGTCGCGTTCGGCGCCTTCAAGGCCGCCGGCCTCGCGCTCGATGCGCATTTCAAGGTTGCCGCCGAGCTGGATGTCGGTGCCGCGACCGGCCATGTTGGTGGCAATGGTGATGGCGCCGGGCAGGCCGGCATCGGCCACGATAAAGGCTTCCTGCTCGTGATGGCGCGCATTGAGCACGTTCATCTCGCCGACGTTCTTCTTGCGCAGCAGGTCGGCCAGCATTTCGGATTTTTCGATCGAGGTGGTGCCCACCAGCACGGGCTGGCCGCGCTCCTGGCACTGCTTGATCAGGTCGGCGATGGCGTCGAACTTTTCGGCGGCGGTACGGAAAATCGCGTCTTCGTCGTCGGCGCGCTGCACGGCGACGTTGGTGGGTACAGTGACCACGTCGAGCTTATAGATGTCGGCAAATTCTTCCGCTTCGGTCGCGGCCGTGCCGGTCATGCCGGCCAGCTTCTTGTAGAGGCGGAAATAGTTCTGGAAGGTGATCGACGCCATGGTCTGGTTTTCGGGCTGGATCTTGACCCGTTCCTTGGCTTCCAGCGCCTGGTGCAGACCTTCCGAATAGCGGCGGCCCGGCATCATGCGACCGGAGAATTCGTCGATGATCACCACTTCGTCGTTGCGGACGATGTAGTCCTTGTTGATCGAGAACAGCTTGTGGGCGCGCAGCGCCGAATTGGCGTGGTGGACCAGCGCGACGTTTTCGATGTCGTAGAGCGAGACCGACTTCATCAATCCGCTATCGGTCAGTGCTGCCTCGAGCTTTTCGATGCCCTGATCGGTAAAGGTGGCGGAGCGGTGCTTTTCTTCCAGCTCGAAATCGCCTTCGCCGATCAGCGGCATCAGGCTGTCGATCTTGACGTAGAGGTCCGAGCGGTCGTCGGAGGGGCCTGAAATGATCAGCGGCGTGCGGGCTTCGTCGATCAGGATGGAGTCAACTTCGTCGACGATGGCGAAGGCATGGCCGCGCTGCACCATCTGGTCGCGGGTATATTTCATGTTGTCGCGCAGATAGTCGAAGCCGAATTCGTTATTGGTGCCGTAGGTGATGTCGGCCGCATAGGAGGCCTTGCGCTCGGCATCGGTCAGGCCATGCACGATGATACCGGTGGTCAGGCCAAGAAAATTGTAGATCTGGCCCATCCAGGCGGCGTCGCGGCGCACCAGATAGTCGTTGACCGTCACCAGATGTGCGCCTTCGCCGGTCAAGGCGTTGAGATACATCGCCAGTGTCGCGACCAGCGTCTTGCCCTCGCCGGTGCGCATTTCGGCGATGCCGCGCTCGTTCATCACCATGCCGCCGATCAGCTGCACGTCGAAGTGGCGCATGCCGAGCACGCGCTTGGATGCTTCACGAACAGTTGCGAAGGCGGGGACGATCAGATCGTCGAGCTTGGTGCCATTGGCGAGCTGCGCCTTAAACTCGGCGGTGCGGGCGCGCAGCGCCTCATCGGAAAGCTTTTCCAGCTCAGGTTCCAGCGCATTGATCGCTGCAACATTGGGCATGTACCGCTTGACGTGCCGATCCGACGTTGAGCCGAAGATCCGCCGGGCGAGCGCAGCAAGAGCCATAGTGTCAGATCCTTTTATTGGTCATCAGCAGAGGGGGCAGGGCCATATATGGTCATTGGGCGAGAAATACCCAGTTTTTGCCTCGTCCTTGCGATGTGGAAGCCGCCATCGGCTCCGGAATTGTTTGTCGCATGATCTTGCCGGAAACAGTGTTCCGCTTTCCCCGATCATACTCTTGAAAAGCGCTGGAGATGTAAGAGCGCACCCCTCTATTGTCAACGCTGACGAAATCGGCGACACCAGCGCCGCCTTTGAAAATGTACCATTGCTGGACGGGTTGCCGGATCGCGGCGCAATTTTTCCAACACGGCACATTTTGGCCCTGATCACATGACAGGCCGTTCGCCGAAACGGGCAGCTTGCGCCCGTCACAGCTCAATCCGGCGCGCTTTGGCCCGCCACAACCAGCGGCGGCGCCCGGGAATGCGCCGACTGAGGAGATTTCGCCGATGTTGCTTGCTTCCAAACGCCTTGCGCAGACCGTCAGCGTCTTGGCGCTGACGCTGGCCGCCTTTGCCGCAGCCCCCGCCGTTATGGCGCAGGACGCAGCGCCGGCCGCTCCGGCCATTGCCAATGCAGTTGCTCCCGATACCGTGATCGCCACGGTCGATGGCGAAAAGATCACCCAGGCGGATGTGGACTTCGCCTCGCGCGATCTGGCCCAGGACATGGCACAGATGCCGCCAGAACAGCGCACCGCCTATGTCGTCAGCGTTTTGATCGACATGAAGCTCTCCGGCAAGGCGGCAATCGCTGCCAAGCTCGACCAGACCGATGTGTTCAAGCAGCGCCTGGCCTATCTCGATGCCCAGGCGCTGCGGAGCGCCTATTACATCGAAGAGCTGGCCAAGCTGGTGACCCCGGAAACCGTCAAGACCAAGTATGACGAGTTCGTCGCCAAGTTCGTGCCGACCGACGAAATCCGTGCCAGCCACATCCTGGTCAAGACCGAAGAAGAGGCCAAGGCCGTCGAGGAAGAACTCAAGAATGGCGGCGTCTTCGCCGACATCGCCAAGGCCAAGTCGATCGATCCCGGTGCGGCCAATGGCGGCGACCTCGGTTTCTTCGGCAAGGGCCAGATGGTGCCCGAGTTCGAACAGGCCGCTTTTGCGCTGGCCAATATCGGCGACATTTCGGCGCCGGTGAAGTCGCAGTTCGGCTGGCATGTGATCAAGCTCGACGAACGCCGCAAGAGCGCTGCGCCAGAACTGGACAAGGTCGGCCAGCAGTTGCAGCAGCAGGTGGTCAACGACGCCTTCGTCAAGGTCAGCAATGACCTGCGCGCCAAGGCCACCATCGACATCCCCGATGCCGACCTCAAGGCCAAGATCGACGCCCAGATGAACCCGCCAGCCGAGCCGGCAGCGCCCGCCGCGCAGTAAGGTTCCGGACTTTGCAATTGACCCGCGCTGCTCCAACAGCGCGGGTTTTATTTTGTTCGGGGCATATCTCACCCCACTCACCGCGTTCCCTCTGGCCTGACCCGAGGGCCTCTCCCAACACGGCACGCGCGACCAGCTCCCCACGGGTCAAGCCAGTGGGAACGCGGGGGCCCACCGCTAGTACGAAGGTGTGCGTCGATTTTGAGCGACAAATTTGATGTCGAGGCGGCGGTGTCCATCAATCCGGCCTTATGTATCAAAAGCACCAAGGCGGTGTGCTTCTTATGCGTCTGGGCGACTATTGCCGACGCGCATGCTTCCCTGTCGCCTACGCGGAAAGACGCCGTCATCAACAATTTCTGTATCGGATTCTACGACAAAGAAATTTGCCGTCTGGCTGTCTATAAAAACATCATCCCAAACGATTTTACATTCAGCGGAAATCAGCATGTGAGATTCGTTGAAGCTATCAATAATAGACCGGCTGAATTGGAGTGGAAAAATCAGAGTAGCGCTATCGTCCTCCATCTGAGAGGGGAGGAAGAAAATCTCAGTCTCCCGGCTTTGGGAGTAGAGCAACTGGTCATCAGTCCCGGTGCTATCGATATTAATAGCGATGACTTTGGCGCTAAGGGTGCACCTATTAGCGGGGGATTGGCCGAAATTTTTGACTGTAAAGGTCAGAACACAAGTCTGGTTGATCAGACGGTATCTTGCACTCGTGCAACTAAGGTAAGCGCGCGTTTGGGAACGACCGATGCGGCTTGCAATCTTGTTGCCTTTTCTGGCGGCTTTAGTACCGGCGACCGCAATCAACAAAGCCTGTCTGGTGTAGTAAAGGGAAACTGCAACGCTAACGACGCCAAGGCCCCCGACTATGGCAGAGATCATCCCCCACAATGCAGCATAGCTAGCGGCGTCCGCGGCCTTCCACTGGGCGCAAAGATCGGACTTACGATTGTCCTCTCCTTGCCCGCATGGGTTCTCGTATTCCGTGCTTTGGATCTGTTCGATGGATTGGGAATCAGGCGCAATCGCAGGAGCGCTGCCCTCTGCGTTGGTTAGGCTGCTGGGCTGTTTCTTATCGCTTTCTGCGCTTGGCTGATAAGCAGTTAAAGCCACACAAAAGCATAGGGCAGCCAGAATTAGTCCAAGTGCTATAAGCGCTGGTCTGTCGTCTCTGTGGATGCCAGACATTGCAGTAAGAACGCCGCTGTAAATTTGCCCCAGCTCAACTTGTTGCGGATATTTGCGTCCGCGTCCACTACCGCCAATATTGAGCACCAATCCCCCTTATCCCCGCCCCCAAAACCTCCAGTACAATCCACCCATCCCCTCGCATTACTGCGCGGTCGCGACGAACGGTCGGCGGGGGAGCCGGGGAGATTGGAGTCGTCCGATCTCGGCGGGGGAAATTCGGCACGTGGGCCTGCAATAATGGCCCACATGAACCGGACCCGTGAAAAATCCCGGTGCCTGCGGTGAGACGTGCCTCGTTTTATCTATCCCACCTATGAGGCGCCTCTCGCCGCATGCCGCAGCTTTGCCCACGTGGTTCGCGCCATGCGGCATTTGTCGTTGCCCGGTTCTGTCTTGCGAATGCCGTATCTTTCGGGCACATCGACGGGACCAAAAAATCAACCAAGGCTTGCCCCATGGCCGCACATCCGGTTTCCCCGCTTGCACCCAAATCCTATCCCGAACTGCCCGTCATTGCCGGCGTGCGCTTTGCCACGGCGGAAGCCGGGATCAAGTACAAGAACCGCACCGACGTGCTGCTGGTATCGTTCGATGAAGGCACGGTGGTCGGCGGCGTGCTGACGCGTTCGAAGTGCTCGTCGGCGGCGGTGGATTGGTGCAAGGCCGGCCTGCCGGGCGGCGTTGCCCGCGCATTGGTGGTCAATTCGGGCAATGCTAATGCCTTTACCGGCCTCAAGGGCAAGCAGAGCGTGCAGGCGACCGCCGAACTCGCCGCCAGGGTGATGGGCTGCAAGACCTCGGAAGTGTTCCTCGCCTCGACCGGAGTGATCGGCGAGCCGCTCGATGCCTCCAAGTTTGAAGGCGTGCTCGACACCATGGCCACTCGCCTCACCGATGGCCCGTGGATGGACCCGGCCAAGGCGATCATGACCACCGATACCTTCCCCAAGCTCTCGGCCGCCACGGTCGAGATCGACGGTGTCGAAGTCAAGATCAACGGTATTGCCAAGGGCTCGGGGATGATCGCGCCGGACATGGCAACGATGCTGAGCTTCGTGTTCACCGACATGCCGATCAGCGCCACGGCGTTGCAGGCGCTGGTCAGCCAGCACGTCAAAACCAGCTTCAATGCGGTGACGGTCGATAGCGATACCTCGACCTCCGATACGCTGCTGGCCTTTGCCACCGGCAAGGCCGCTGTCGCTCCGATCGCCGATCTCGATGATCCGCGCGCCGAAATCTTCGGTGAAGCGCTGCGCGATGTGCTGTTCGATCTGGCTATCCAGGTGGTGCGCGATGGCGAAGGCGCCACCAAGCAAGTGTCGATCCATGTCGAGGGCGCGACCTCCGACGAGAGCGCCTTCCGCATCGCCAAATCGATTGCCGATAGCCCGCTGGTCAAGACGGCGATTGCCGGCGAAGACGCCAATTGGGGTCGCGTGGTGATGGCCGTGGGCAAGGCGGGCGAACCGGCTGACCGCGACCGGC
The DNA here is from genome assembly GCF_039927955.1 of Devosia sp. Taxonomy (GTDB): domain Bacteria; phylum Pseudomonadota; class Alphaproteobacteria; order Rhizobiales; family Devosiaceae; genus Devosia. The sequence goes on from NZ_JBDSUA010000058.1 coordinate 31,363, forward strand.
TGTCGATCCGCTTCGGTGACCTGCTGGTCGCCAGGAACGGCGAACGCGCTGCGGGCTACGACGAGAAAGCCACCAGCGCCTACATGAAGGGCGAAGACCTGGAACTGACCGTCTCGCTGGGCCTGGGTGAAGGCCGCGCCACGGTTTACACCTGCGATCTGACCCATGGTTACATCACCATCAATGGTGATTACCGAAGCTAGGTGACGAACCCCTGATCTTCCCTCTCCCCTTGTGGGAGAAGGTGCCCCAAGGGCGGGTGAGGGGTATTTTCAATCATCGCAGCCCCTCATCCGGCGCTGCGCGCCACCTTCTCCCACAAGGGGAGAAGGGAAGGAAATAAAATGACCACTTTCCCCTCCATAGCCGAAATCGAAACCGGTGCTCTCGTGTCGTGGCCGGCGCTGGAAGAAGAGCGCGATGGCGCCTGGCTGTCGCGGTTTTCGCGCGGCTATTCGCGGCGTTCCAATTCCGTGCAGTCGATGGACCCGGCCGATGACAGCAACGCCGAAGCCCGGCTTGATGCGGCTCGGGCGCGCTATGCCGCGCATGGTCTGCCGGCCTGTTTCCGCATTACCCCGCTGGCCGGGCCCAATACGCTGGCAGCGCTCGACAAGCAGGGTTGGAGCGTGGACGACCGCAACCTGGTGATGGCGATGCCCTTGCGCAAATCCATGCGTCCGGTGGCGGCGCTGACGCAGGGCTTTGCCCATACCGACCTGGATTGGGCGGTGCTGCAAACCACCATGGCTGGCAAGCGGGAGGGGCTTGAGGCGCTTCAGGCCACTCTGGCGCTGATCAAGGTGCCGGCGCGGGCCTTCATTGCTTATAATCAGGACATCAAGCCGGTGGCGGCAAACCTGGTGGTCAATGCCGACGGCATCGCGTTCCTGCTCAACGTGGTGGTCGACGAGGATATGCGCGGGCTGGGCTATGGCAGGGCGATCATGCATGCCGGACTGAACTGGGCCGGACAGCAGGGGGCGACCACTGCCGCCCTGCAGGTGCAGGCCGACAATGCGCGCGCGGTGGGGCTCTACTCCTCCCTGGGCTTTACCGAACAGTACCAATACCAATACCGGCAGGCGCCGAAATGAGCCTGCTCCTGGTTGTTGCCTGCGCCCTGATTGATGCCGATCGGCGGGTGCTGATTGCCCAGCGTCCGGAAGGTAAGTCCATGGCAGGGCTATGGGAATTTCCTGGAGGCAAGGTAGAGCCTGGGGAAACGCCCGAGGCCGCGCTGATCCGCGAACTGGATGAAGAACTGGGGATTTCAACCCAGACGGCATGTCTGGCGCCGGTCAGTTTCGCCAGCCACTCTTACGAAACTTTTCACCTGTTAATGCCACTTTACGCCTGCCGGAAGTGGCAGGGAACGCCGCGGCCAAAGGAACATGTTGCCCTCAAATGGGTGCGTCCACAGGCCTTGCGCGATTATCCCATGCCACCTGCCGATGAACCACTGATCGCAGGATTATGCGATCTGCTTTAATGCAATGGGCGACAGAAAGTCGGGGCAACCATGCGGAATGTTTTGAGACGTTTTATGGTCGATGATGCCGGGGCAACGGCCATCGAATATGCGCTATTGGGCACGATTATCGCGGTCGCACTGGCCGCAACCTTTGCGGTGGTTGGCAATAATCTGGCCAACATGTTTGGCGGCAATGCCGGCAATACCATTGCCGCAGCGTCCACCAGTATCCCTTAGGACTTCGGTTTTTCCAGAACCGATTTCAGGCTCACCCTGGCGCTGCCGGGGGCCAGCGGTTTCTGCTGGCTGGCGTGTGGCGCCCAGCCGCTGAACCACAGGATTTCCAGCGTGGCGCGGATGCGCCCGTCGGGATCGCTGTCGCGTTGAGCATAGGCCTCGGCAGCTAGTGCCAGAAGGCGCGGGGTTGCCAGCCCCCGGGGTCGGTCAAACAGCGGATTGGCGGCGCCGAGTGACTTGATCTCAGCCATCAGCGTTAGCGGGTGAGCGTAGCGCACGACATGGGTTTCCACATCCGCCACCGGCAGCGCCAGCCCGGCCCGCTGCAACAGACCACCGCCGTCGCGCACCTGAATGAACGGGGCGACGCGGGCGAAGGCGCCGCCGGAAAGCTGGCTGTCGGCGACCAGGAATGCCTCGCGCAGTTCGGACAGCGTTGCGCCACCCAGGGCCGCCGCTAGAAACAATCCGTCCGGCGCCAGCTGCCGCGCCAGTTGGCTGAGATAGCCGGGCACGTCATTGACGACTTGCAGATCGAGAATGGACACGATCAGGTCATAGCCGGCACCGGGCAGCTTGGGCAATTCGCCATCGCTGGCCAGGGTCGAGACACGTTCGAAAGCGAACTCCGCGTTGGCGGTGCGGCCGGTCGAGGGCAGCGCCTCGGCATCGGGTCCCAGGATCAGTGCCTTGCCAAAACTGCGCAGCAGCGTAGCCAGTCGTTCATCGAGATCACCCAACACCAGCCGGGTGACAAAATCGTCAGCGTCCGGCGTGCGGCGCGCCAGATGGCGGGCGATCAGCGCTCGATCAAAGATTTTGGGTGGCATCTGCATTGGGGGACGACAGCCTGGATTGGTGCTGGCACTATCCGCCTTATGCAGAGCGATGAAGCGCTTGTCAAAACCTTGAGCATGCCACAGCGCCTGGTCGGCGCCGGGCAGCATCTGGCGCGCGGCCTGCTCGACCAGCTTTATCCGCCGGCCTGCCTGATCTGCGCCGAGCCGACGGCGACCCATGACACGCTGTGTGGAGCGTGCTTTGTGCAATTGCGCCCGATCACTGCGCCCCTGTGTCCGGTGCTGGGCGTGCCGTTTGCGGTGTCGCCGGGGGAGGGCGCGCTTTCACCCGAGGCGATTGCCGATCCGCCGCCCTTTGCACGCTCCCGCGCCGCGGTGATCTACAATGATCAGGCGGCGCTGCTGGTGTCCCGGCTCAAATATGGCGACCGGCCTGAACTGGCGCGGTTCTGTGCCCGGCTGATGGCGTCGGCTGGTCACGAATTCTGGGCCAATGCGCCGATCCTGGTGCCGGTGCCATTGCATCCGATGCGCCAGTTCCAGCGGCGCTATAATCAGTCGCTGGAATTGGCCCGCGCCCTGTCAAAATTAACCGGCCTGAAGCTCGATCCGTATCTGGTGCGCCGCGTCAAGCGCACCCGCCAGCAGGTGGGGCTCTCGGCCGAAGGGCGGGATCGCAATATGGCGGGGGCGTTTGCGGCCAATGCTGACGCCGCGCTGCGCAGCAAGGGCAAAAGCGTGGTGTTGATCGATGACGTGTTTACCACCGGCGCCACCGTCAAGGCTGCTACACGGGCACTCAAACGCGGCGGTATCGACCAGATCGAGGTTTTGAGCTTCGCCCGCGTTGTCAGCGGTGAACAAATACCCATATAAACTGTCAATGTGTTCTGGAGCGTGACATGCCCAAGATCGAAATCTACACCACCCCGACCTGTCCTTACTGCCACGCCGCCAAATCGCTGCTGGCTGACAAGGGCGCCGACTACACCGAAATCACCGTGCTCGACCCCGAACTGCGCGCGGCAATGACCCAGCGCGCCCATGGCCGCCGTACGGTGCCGCAGATTTTCATCGGTGAAACCCATGTCGGCGGTTATGACGACATGGCGGCGCTGGATCGGCAGGGCGGCCTTGATTCCTTGCTGAACGCCTGATCCCCAGCCTTGCATTGGTGCGATGGCATTCGGGCGAAGGCCCGGGTGATATCGAGTGTTGGGTGAATCCATGAAAATCGCCGCCGTCCAGATGCGTTCGACCCCCGATCCAGAGGTCAACATCGTTGCCGTCGAGATCGCGGTGGCCGAAGCCGCCAAGGTTGGTGCCGGCTATGTGCTGACCCCGGAAGTGACCATGGCGTTTACCGCCAATCGTGGGGCGCTGGAACAGGTCGCGGGGCCTTATGAAAACAATCCCTATCTGGCGCGCGTTGCTGCGCTGGCCAAAAGGCATGCAATCCATCTGCATATCGGTTCGCTGGCGGTCGCATTGCCAGATGGGCGCTTTGCCAATCGTTCCGTACTGTTTGCCCCCGATGGCGCGGTGGTGGCGCTTTACGACAAGATCCACCTGTTCGATGCCAGCGTTGCCGGTGCCAATGACTATCGCGAAAGCGACACCTATCGCGGTGGCGATCGCGCGGTGACCGCCCCGGTCGGCGACTTCACCCTGGGTCTGGCGATTTGCTACGACATGCGCTTTCCGGCGCTGTTCAATGGACTTGCCAGTGCCGGGGCCAACCTGCTGTCAATGCCGGCGGCTTTCACGGTGCCGACTGGCCAAGCGCATTGGGAGGTGCTGTTGCGGGCCCGGGCTATCGAGACCGGCTCCTATGTGATTGCTGCGGCACAGGGCGGACACCACGAAAATGGCCGCGCTACCTATGGGCATTCGATGATCATCGATCCGTGGGGCAAGATCATTGCCCGGATCGAGGGCGATGAACCCGGCATCATCACCGCCGAGATTAGCATCGATGCCGTGACCGAGGCGCGCCGGCGCATCCCGGCGCTGGCCAATGCGCGGCCATTCGCGCTAAAATGAGTGCAGAGCCGGCCCGAAACAGGCCGGTGGAAGGAATTGGTCGTGATCCATTATTCGCTGATCTGCGACAAACAGCATCCGTTCGATGCCTGGTTCAGAAGTGCTGCAGCCTATGATGAGCAGCAGGGACGCGGTGCCGTCTCCTGCCCTGCCTGCGGCTCGGCCCATGTGGAAAAGGCGCTGATGGCGCCAGCAGTGGCCCGTTCGGGCTCAGGCAAGATCGTCGTCTCGAACCAGCCCATCAATGACGCCCAAATCCGGGCCGCGCTGCGTGCCATGCGCGACAAGGTGGTCAGCGAGGCCGAAAATGTCGGCGACAAATTCGCCCAGGAAGCCCGCAACATTCATTATGACGACGCCCCGGCGCGCGGCATCTATGGGCAGGCCAGCCGCGAGGAAGTTGCGGATCTGATCGAAGAAGGCATCGAATTCATGCCGTTGCCGGATCTGCCGGACGACCACAACTAAATCTGCCGCCGCGGGTTGTGTGCCTGCGCGGTGCGACCAATATCAAACCGGCACGTTCGTGCCATGTCCGGGCCGCTTCGCTCTGCGAACCCTTTTGCCCGGCTCACAGGAGAATTCATTGTGACAGAACTCAACGCAGCCCTTTCGGGCACTTTTGCCATCGGCGGCGACCTAAAGGTCAACCGTCTCGGGTTTGGCGCCATGCGCATCACCGGCAAAGGCATCTGGGGTCCGCCGGAAAATCCCGAGGAAGCCAAGGCGACGCTGCGCCGCCTGCCCGAGCTGAACGTGGATTTCGTCGATACCGCAGAAAGCTATGGCCCCTATGTCAGTGAAGAGCTGATCGGCGAAGTGCTGGCGCCCTATGCCAAGGGCACAATAATCGCCACCAAGAGCGGCCTCACCCGCACCGGGCCGGATCAGTGGCATCAACTGGCGCGCCCGGAATTCCTGCGCCAGGCCGTGACCCAGAGTCTGCGCCGGCTCAAGCTCGATGCCATTGACCTCTGGCAGTTGCACCGCATCGAGAGCGGCACGCCACGCCCCGATCAGTTTGGCGCCATTGCCCAGATGCAAAAAGACGGGTTGATCCGCCATGTCGGCCTCAGCGAAGTCAGCGTTGCCGATATCAAGGAAGCGCAGAAGTACTTCAAGGTTACCACGGTCCAGAACCTTTACAATCTGGTGACGCGCCAGTCCGAGGACGTGCTGGACTATTGCGAGCAGAACAATATCGGCTTCATTCCATGGCGTCCGATCGACGGAGGGAACCTCGAAGCCGGCAGCGCCGAATTCCGCGCATTGCTGGAAAAACACAGCGCCACACCGGGCCAGTTGGCGTTGGCCTGGATGCTGAAGCGCTCGCCGGTCATGCTGCCCATCCCCGGCACCGGCAAGGTCAAGCATCTGGAAGAAAATGTCGCGGCCGCCGCGATCACGCTGTCCGATGATGATTTCAAGACGCTCGACCGCATCGGCCGCAAGGGCTAGGCGCTTGTCAGCCTGATGGCTCCGTGCGAGCCTCCGTCATCACTGGCGGAGGCTTTTTCATGCGCGGATCATTGCTGGTCATTGCCACCGTGCTGACGGTGGCCCCTGTTGTGCCGGCCTTTGCCGGCATTATCGAAGACGACTTCGTCCATGGCGGCGGGTGCTACATCCGCAACTATGACGCGACCCATCTGGCGGCGCACCCGAAGCAGTTGGTGATGCAGGTCAATCTCGAACTATCGCCCGACCAGGCGTTCGACAATCGCACGACGCTGTATTTCGAATTCACGCTGCGCAACGGCCACGTCTATGGCGCCGATGCCTATTGCACCGCCAGTGGCACTTGTTCGCTCGAAGGCGATGGCGGCACCTTTGCCATCGCTAAAAGCGGCAAGGGTATCAAGCTGAGCGTCGGGGATTTTCTGGAACTGGAGGGCGAAGACTTTTCGCCCGATCTCGCCAAAAGCGATGATCGGGTGTTCCTGCTCAATAAATGCTGAGGGATTAGGTCGGTTCGATAGGGAGGGTGGAATCCCCACTATCGAACCTGACCAACAAGCAGTCTTGGCAGACCGCCTGCGGCTGATCGTGGCTCTAGCACAGCTTGAAAGCAGTTGTCACGAAAATGTCGTCTGGTGCCGTCCTAGAACAAATTCTCCAGATCGCCCAGATCGCGCACGGCCCCGCGCGCTGCCGAGGTGGCAAAGGCGGCATAGGCCTTGAGCGCCTGGGTGACATTGCGCTTGCGCGGATGCGCCGGCTTCCAGCCGAGGCGATCCTGATCGTGGCGGCGCTGCACCAGTTCGTCATCGCTGACCAGCAGCGTAATGCTGCGGTTGGGGATATCGATCTCGATGGTATCGCCTTCGCGCACCAGACCGATGGTGCCGCCTTCGGCCGCTTCTGGGGAAACGTGGCCGATGGAGAGGCCTGAGGTGCCGCCGGAGAACCGTCCGTCGGTCAGCAGCGCACAGGCTTTGCCCAGGCCCTTGGACTTCAAATAGCTGGTTGGATACAGCATTTCCTGCATGCCGGGGCCGCCGCGTGGACCTTCGTAGCGGATGACGAGCACGTCGCCTTCCTTGATCTGGTTGGCCAGGATCGCCTTGACGGTATCGTCCTGGCTTTCGAACACCCGGGCCGGGCCGGTGAATTTCAGGATCGAGTCGTCGACGCCCGCAGTTTTGACGATGCACCCGTCGATGGCGACATTGCCCTTGAGCACAGCGAGGCCTCCATCCTTGGAGAACGGGTTCTCGGGGGAGCGGATGGCGCCGTCCTTGCGGTCCAGATCGAGTTCGGCCCAACGATTGGATTGCGAAAACGCCTGCGTGGTGCGCACGCCGCCGGGCGCTGCCATGTAGAAATTGCGCACGCTTTCGGAATTGGTGCGCGAAATATCCCACTTGTCGATGGCATCGCCCATGGTTGCCGCATGCACCGTGGGTTCTTTGCGGTTGATCAGGTTGGCGCGATCAAGCTGGCCCAAAATCGCAAAGATGCCACCGGCGCGATGCACGTCTTCCATATGAACGTCGTTCTTGGCCGGCGCCACCTTGGACAGAACCGGCACCTTGCGGCTGAGCTTGTCGATATCGTCCATGGTGAAATCGACGCCGCCTTCATGGGCGGCGGCCAGGATATGCAGCACGGTATTGGTCGAGCCGCCCATCGCGATATCGAGCGCCATGGCGTTTTCAAATGCCTGCTTGGTGGCGATGGACCGCGGCAGCACCGATGCATCGTCCTGCTCATACCAGCGGCGGGCGAGGTCAACGACCAGATGGCCGGCTTCTTGGAACAGGCGCTTGCGATCCGAGTGCGTGGCCAGCGTCGAGCCATTGCCTGGCAGGCTCAGGCCGAGCGCTTCGGTCAAACAGTTCATCGAATTGGCGGTAAACATGCCCGAGCACGACCCGCAGGTGGGGCAGGCGGCTTCTTCAATGCTGGCGACTTCGGCGTCGGAATAATGATCATCTGCAGCCATTACCATGGCGTCGACCAAGTCGAGCGCCTGCAGCTTGCCCTTGAGCATGGTCTTGCCCGCTTCCATCGGCCCGCCGGAGACGAACACCACCGGGATGTTGATGCGCATCGCGGCCATCAGCATGCCGGGGGTGATCTTGTCGCAGTTGGAAATGCAGACCATGGCGTCGGCACAATGGGCATTGACCATGTATTCGACGCTGTCGGCGATCAGGTCGCGTGATGGCAGCGAATACAGCATGCCGTCATGGCCCATGGCGATACCGTCATCGACCGCGATGGTGTTGAATTCCTTGGCGACGCCGCCCGCCGCTTCGATCTCGCGGGCGACCAGTTGGCCCAAGTCCTTCAAATGCACGTGACCGGGCACGAACTGGGTGAAGGAATTGACCACGGCAATGATCGGCTTGCCGAAATCGCCATCCTTCATGCCCGTCGCGCGCCACAGGCTGCGGGCACCGGCCATGTTGCGGCCATGAGTGGTGGTGCGTGAACGATAGGCGGGCATGGCAGATCCTCAATACTGAAGGCCGCTTCTGGCGGTCGATGTTGAAAAAAGGTTTAGACCCATTCCAGATGGCGCGCAAGAAAAATGCGTACCGTACGGTACGGTACTCTCGCTTTGATCCGCATAGCGAGGTGCGCTCGGCCACGTTCTGATCCAGCAATGGACAAGGTTTCTGCCCTAAAGGTCGGCGCTAACCCGATTGCGGCCGCCACTCTTGGAGCGGTAGAGCGCTGCGTCCGCCCGCGACAGCACCTGGGTGATGTCCTCGTGCCCCCGCGTCAGTGTCAGCCCGATGCTGGCGGTGGCGCGCAGCGATAGGGCAATGGCGTCCCAGGGTTCGTCAGCAATGGCACGGCAGAGCGTTTCGCAGGCGTCCAGTGCATCAGCTGCGCTGAGGTTGCTGAAGACGAGCAGAAATTCTTCCCCACCCAGTCTTGCGGCAAAGCTGCCGGGGATAGCGGTGGCGGCAGACAGGATGGCAGCCAACCGCCGCAACACGTCATCGCCAATGGCGTGGCCAAATCGGTCATTGACCTTCTTGAAGTGGTCGGCATCGACAATGCCGACAAAGATGGTCTGCCCAGCAGCGCTGGTGGCGATCAGGTCGTTCAGGGCACTATAGGCGTAGCGCCGGTTTTTCAGGCCGGTCAGGTCGTCTTCATGGGCCTTGCGGTCCAGATCGCTCGCCCGGATCAACAGGTCACGTTTTTCGGTTTCCAGTTCCGCCAGTTGCATCTGGTGCAGCCGGGTTTCCAGTTTGGCGCGTTCCGCTTCCAGCAGCGCGGTGCTCAGTTCGATCATGCTGGTGGCCATGCGGGCGCGGGTGTCGGCAATGGCGCTGCGCGTGCTGCTTTCGAGCGCATGAAACTTTTTGTAGTGGGAGAGGGCTTCCACCGGTCGGTCGGTGTGCTGATAGAGATCGGACAGGCGTTGATGCACCTGCAGCATTTTGGGCTTTTCGTCGTTTGCCATCAGCTCGGGCAACACGGTCTCGAAGCGGTCGATCGCCTGATCGGGATTGCCGAATAGTTCGGCGATCCGCGCCAGACTATAGCCTGCGTCGAGCCGCAGCGAGGTGTAACCCTTGTCGGTGGCTATTGCATGGGAACGGGTGATGGCCTGCAGTGCTGGCTCTTCCTGGCCGTTTAGCGCCAGCAGCATGCCGAAATTGCCCAGGCAGATCGCCTCCCGATACGGATGTTCGGCAGCGCGGGCCATATCCAGCGCCGTACGGGCCTGGCTCAGACCTGCGGCAATGGTTTCAGCGACCAGATTGGCATTGCCTTGCTCCAGCGCCCATGTGGCCAGATCAACGCCGTTGCTGGCCAGATTATTGAGAATGCAGAACTTGGCTTCCGCACCCAGGCCCGTGGAAAACGGCAGGGCGCGCAGCAGGAAACCGCGCGATTCCAGGTGATTGCCGAGATAGCCCTGGGCATTGCCGATGCGGTTATAGGCCCAGAACAGCAGGCTGGGTTCGCGCAGACGCTGGGCGATTTCCAGGCTGGTGGTCAGCACCTGCAGCGCTTCCTCCTGCAGACCCAGTTCCATATAGGCCATGGCCTGCATGGTCAGGGCCTGCGCCACCCCGACGTCGTGACCGATCGCCTGTTCCAGTTTGCCAGCGCGGCCACAGGCTTCGGCAGCCCGCTCGTGGGCTCCAATTCGGATCAGCTGATTGGCCATCAGGCAGAGCGCGGTCGCTTCCGCTGCTGGAAGGTCTGCCGCTGCGGCCGCGTCGGCGGCCTGTTGGGCGAGGAGGGCGCCTTGCTGATAATCACCGCGCAAGCGCGCCGCTTCGCTGGCCGCCAGATAGTCGGGCAGGTCCTGCGCTAGGGAATTGGCAGTCAGCATTGTCAAATTTCCAGTCACGCAGGCATGGTTGCACGCTAGAATTAAACTTGTCCTAGCATTGCTCCAGCAATTGCCCGAGTAGAAGAAGGGCGTCATTGAGTTGTCATAATGGGCGAATGGTTGTGTGTGCGCCAAACACGCCTCCATGCAGGGTTAAAACGTCCTGAATTCGACCTGTTTGCCCCGCCGCCCGCTGCCGACCCCAAGAGGCTACGACCGATGAACGACACCAAACAGGCCAACCAGCAGACCCGCGACGCCGAAGCAAAATTGCTGCGCGAGTTGCGCATAGTGCGCCGCCGGCAGCGCCGCGAGCCGTCCGATCCGGCCAAGAGCCTGACCCGTGGCCAGCGGATCGCCGACATGGTTGCCGCAACCATGGGTTCGTGGCGCTTCATCATCATCCAGACCACGATCCTGTTCATCTGGATTGGGCTGAACGTGCTGGGCCTCATCCAGCATTGGGACCCGTACCCGTTCATCCTGCTCAATCTGGCGCTGTCGTTCCAGGCGGCCTATGCGGCCCCTTTCATCATGATGAGCCAGAACCGGCAGCAGGATATCGACCGGCTGCATGCGGCTAATGACTACAAGATCAACGTGAAGGCCGAGCTCGAGATCGAACTGCTGCACGAAAAGATCGAATTGCTGCACACCAAGCTCGATGCCCTGCGCGAAAAGGAAGTGCTGGCGCTGACCAATGCGGTCCAGCAGCTGGGTGGCGGCGGGGCACAGGCTGGTCTGCGGCTGGAATTGTTCGTCAACGATATCGCCCGGTCACGCGATTTCTATCAGAGCGCGCTGGGCTTTACCGCCAGCGGCGCGGCGAGCGGCGGCTATGTGGCGATGACCAGGGGTGGCATCACGCTGTCGCTCAATGACCGGGCGCAATTGCCGGCCGACCATCCGGTGCAGGCGATGAGCGGCGAACGGCTGGGACGCGGCGTCGAGATCGTGCTGGAAGTCGATGATGTCGAAGCGGACTTTGCCCGGGCCCAGTCATTGCAACCGGGCTGCGAACTGACGAGCCAGCCATGGGGTCTGCGCGATTTCCGGGTGATCGATCCGGACGGCTATTATGTGCGGGTCACCGGTCGTCGGACCTAGGACGCCTTGGGCTTTTCGGCCAGCACCATGTAGTTGATCGCCATGTCGGGCGACTTGCGCCACTCGTCGGCCAGCGGGTGATAGACCACGCCGGTTTCGGCTGTGACCCGTAAGCCATTGCGGGTAATCAGGGTCTTGATCTCATCGGGGGTGAGGAACTTCTTCCAGTCATGGGTGCCTTTGGGCAGCCAGCCCAACACGTATTCGGCGCCAAGGACGGCCAGCGCATAGGCGCGGGCGGTGCGGTTGAGCGTGGCGGTGAGCATCAGCCCGCCGGGGGCGACCAGATCGGCGCAGCTTTTCATGTAGAGGGGCACGTTATCGACGTGCTCGACCACTTCCATGTTGAGCACCAGATCGAATTTTTCGCCTGCTGCGGCAAGTGCTTCGCTGGTGGTGGCGCGATAATCGACGCTGAGGCCGGACTGTTGGGCGTGCAGGGTGGCGATCCTGATATTGCGTTCGGCGGCGTCGATGCCGACCACGGTGGCGCCGAGCCTGGCCATCGGTTCGCTCAGCAGGCCGCCGCCGCAACCGACGTCGATCACCCGCAGCCCCTCAAACGGAAGCATGGATGAGCCGTCCCGGGCAAAATGTTCAAGCACCGCTTCGCGGATATAGGTCAACCGCACCGGATTGAATTTATGGATCGGCCTGAACTTGCCCTTGGGGTCCCACCATTCCTCGGCCATCGCGGTGAACTTGGCGACTTCGGCGTCATTGATGGTGCTGGCGGTCATGGGTGGGCTCCGTGTTGGGCGCATATGAGCCCGCGGGCATGGCAGAGGCAAGGCGCAGGGCGTCGCAGGCAGGCGGGGGTTCGATGCCCGAGCCTGATTGCCGTTGCCCTGGACAGCAGAAATTGCCGCCCGGCCCGAGGGCGTCGCGGTTATACGGTAACGGGCGGCCATTGGACCTTCCGAAACAAATAAAGTGGCCCAATGGCCGCCCGTCACGATCCGCTTTTATGCAAGGGTCCGGTTCGTGTGCACCATTATTGCAGACGCACGCGCCGACTTTCACCCGAGCTGGACAGGCGCCCCCATCCCACGATCTCCCCGCCCGACCCTGCGTTGGGGCCGCGTGTGTGACGGGGATGGGTGGATGATGCCATGGGTTTTGGGGGTGGGGATAAGTTTTTCGTGCGGGGAAGATGGATGGGCTTCGCATGGCTTTAGCCCAATCCGTATCTAGTCAGGCTATCGCGCTCTCCTGTTCTTCTTCCTGCCCGTCAGTCCGCTTCAGTTTGAGCGTTTTACCGAGCATACGTCGCGCATCTTGGAGGGAGTCGAAGTAGTTGTCCGCTGCCAAGCTTAGACTCTCGGGCTGAAGCGCCTTACCCATGGCCTCTTCATCCCATTCTCTGTTTATGCGTTTGGCGAGTGCGAACACCACAGCCAGACCGACGCGATTGATCATGGAGTTACGCGATAGTCCCCTAGCCATCTGACGCATGACCTCAGGGTCGGGAGCTTGAGAGTACTCTCGACCCAGTTGCTCCTGCATCAGGGGAACAGCGGGATAAGTCATATTGATGAAAAGTTCCCCGGAGGCGGGGTAGTAGCGGCCTGCGCGACCGATGATTTGTTTCTCTTCGATCTCCAAGGCGTCGTCGAGCGGGATAAGCTTTGGTGCGCGCTCCATATTTTGCGCCATTCGGGCCATTTGCGCCCCCGTCTGAACGACAGTAAGGTCGTCTGGCTTGTGGCGACCGTCGCCCCCGTTGCCTCCGTTTCGACTTGTTCCTCCCTCTACGGACCCTCGACCGGACCCTAGGTCAACGTCGAGATCGCCCTCATCGTCAACACGGGGAGATGTTGCTCGGACACGGAGCTTGTTTAGTAAATCTTGCAACCTGCTCCTGATCTCATCGCTTGAGTCCCCTGAGTTCGGAGCCATGGAATGAATCAAGTCCACAAGCCATTCGGGCCGGTTCTCGAGCACTTGCAGGGCGAAGTCCTTGGCTTCTACCTGATCCTGTTCACCATCAGCATAACGGAGAAACTGGCGATAGCCTTCTGGAAGAACGGGGTAATCATCCGATAGTTCGATGTGGACTGAGATGTGCCGGGCACCGAAAGGAATACCGAATGATGGTGCTTCGATCGTCCAAGAACGACCTGTTAATACACCGTACATTTCACCCTGAAAAACGACGGCGCAGGTACTAAGATTCGATGCAATTGAGCCGCTCACCGATCTGTTGTGCGACGTATCAGCCATCGGTTCGTCATAGATGTAATGAAGCCTAATTCCATTGGGTAGTTCGACAGTTTCGTGCTGTGCGAACACGCCTTTTGTCCGACGAGCTGAGATCGTGTCGAAGCGACGAGAGCCGTCTTTTCGAGCATGAGTACCTTCGAGTAACCGCACCTCTACATTCTCAGGTAAGCGGTAAAAGCGATGGTAGAGGTAAGTGGCCAGCCAAAATCCTTTTTGGGCTGGGTCTCCATCATACGGATCTAATGCGGTATTCTGGTCGGCGTGGTTCCCCAGCAGGACTACTTCGGTCCAATCCTTATCCAGTCGATGGGTATCTTTTGCCTGCAACATCTCGGTCACTTCGATAACGTCACCAAGCGGGTTGCCGTTTGTGTCGAAACGCCGCAACCGGTCGTGTCCCGGGACGTGGTGTAGCTGAGTAGCGCGGTAGTCATCGGCGCTTTCCGGTAGGGTCTGGTTGCTTACACCAACCCTTTACCTGAAGGACCACCGATGACCGACGCGATGATGAACCT
>NZ_JBDSUA010000059.1:0-142449 GCF_039927955.1 Devosia sp.
GAAGGAGTGGGGATGACAGTCGGGGGGATGGGGTCGCTCATCTCAGGCGGTCCATTCGGAAGCTCAACGCTGGGGAAGACAGCTGGCTCACTCCGAACCCGTACAAAATCCCGGCGCGATGGCGAGACTTGAGCTTCATCTCTACACTAACTACCCCCCGAGGCCCCGGTCTCGCCATCGCCGTTCGATCAAACCGCCGGTAATTGCCACGCGGCGCTTCGGCGCGCAAAAAATCTCACGCAGCTTGTCGATTCCCGGTTTGCCCGCTCGTTGTGCTAGTGAAGGGCGTCCACACCGGTCGCCAAATCCAGGAGCCCAGCATGCGCAAACTCACCGCCGGCCTGTTTCATTCCATCGATGGCGTGGTTGAAGCGCCCTACAAATTCCAGTTCGACAGCTTCGATGCCGAACTTGGCGCCAGCCTGGGCGCCATCATGGGCAAGGTCGATGCCGTGGTGCTCGGTCGCGTCGGCTACCAGGAATGGGCCGGCTATTGGCCCACCGCCCAGCAGGATGACGAGTTCGCCAAATTCATCACCAATGTACCCAAGCACGTCGCCTCGCGCACCCTGGCCGGGCCGCTGGCCTGGGCCAATTCGACGCTGATCCAGGGCGATCTGCTCAGTTATATCCGCGCCCTGAAAAACACCGAAGGCGGCGAGATTTCGCTGATGGGCGGCATTTCGCTGGTTCGCGAACTGCTGTTTGCCGGCCTGCTCGATGAATTGACCCTGATCACCCATCCGGTGATTTCGGGCGCTGGCCGCCACCTGTTCGAGCCCGATGATCCCACCACGCGCCTCGACCTGCTCAAGTCCGAGCGCACCTCCAAGGGCAATATGCTGCTGACCTACGCCCTGCGCGCCTAGCGGAAAAATTGCTCTGGCAGCGCCACCGGCGTGGTGGCGCTGCCGGCACCGGTCCTAGGGCCGCGGCTTCTTGTACATGTTGGCCCAATACAGCACGCCCAGGCCGACAAACAGCAGGATCACCCCGATCACCAGCCATTGGCTCTGGCCCGACATCATGCTGCCGCCAATCACATTGGCGCCCTGCAGCGACCACAGAACACCCATCAGCAACAGCACGACGCCCACGATATTTCCGGCAATTTTCACAACGCATCTCCCTTATCCCCGGCAGGATGCGCCGGGGCTATGATGCCGGCAAATCACGACTGGCTCACTGCTTCCGCAGTTTCTCGAATGCGCTTGGCCCGACCATGCCGGCCGCCAGCCCGGCCCCGATCAACGCGGCGATCTGGGGGGGTGAAACTCGGCTGCTATCGACGCGCAGCCCGATACCGGGGACCAGCGCCGCTGGGGTCGCGGCCATGAACACATCGACCCCCAGATTGAGCCAGATGCCGGAAGACTGTCCTGCATGGCGCGGGCAATCGAGGACTTGCCCGAACGCGGCGCGCCGTTGAGGATCACGATCCGCCCCGGCGCGCTCATGGTCGATTATTTGGCCTTGTTGGCCATTTCGATGGACGCAAGGATCACCTTCTTGGCGTCCTCATAGCCACCCACATGGGAAATCTTGGCCCATTTGCCGGGTTCGAGATCCTTGTAGTGGGTGAAGAAGTGTTTCACCCGCTCGACCTGGATCGCCTGCATGTCGCTGAGGTCGCGGATATGGTCGTACATGGCGGTCAGCTTGCTCACCGGCACGGCCAGGATCTTTTCGTCCTGCCCGCCATCGTCTTCCATGAACAGCACGCCGAACGGGCGGCAGCGCACCACCGCGCCAGGCACCAGCGGCCGCGAATTCATCACGATCACGTCGAGCGGATCGCCGTCGCCGCACAATGTGTGGGGCACGAAGCCATAATTGCCCGGATAGCGCATCGGCGTGTAGAGGAACCGGTCGACGAACAGCGCGCCGCTGGCCTTGTCGATTTCATACTTGATCGGCTCGCCGCCCATCGGCACTTCGATGATGACATTGAGATCGTCGGGTGGGTTCTTCCCGGTAGGGATGGCGTCGATGTTCATGATCGTTCAGGTCTCGTTCAACTCGATGGCGACAATGTGCAGGCGTTCTGCCTAGCAAGGCCCTCAAAAGCAAGCCATAACGGCACCATGCAGATATGCACCTGCGGAGATTGTCTACCGATGGCACTCAAATTCATAGTCCCGGTTCTCGCCCTGCTGACCATGGCGGCCCCCGCCCAGGCCGCAGGTTTCGACAGCGCCTATACCGACATCAATCTCGATGAATGCTCGGTGGCCACGGCCGATGACTTTGGCTCCAGCTGGGCCTGCCCCGGCTACAAGGGCTATCCGGTCTATGTCGCCGAAGGCGATCTGCGCATGTTCGTCAGCTATGGCTTTGGCGCGCAAACCGAAATGGCCGCGCAACAGACCCCGCCACCGTTCAATACGCTGGGGCCCAAGATCGAGTGGCGGCTATCCAACGCCTCGGGCGGTTTCAAGCCGATCGCCACCATTGTCCGCTACCTGACCGAATGGGATGGCAGCGGCCCCACCATCAAGGGACAGGTCCTGGTGGTGACCCAATTGGTCTCGGGCAATACCTGCCACATCGCCTATATCGATGCCCTGGCCAATGCCGATGCCAATGAGCAGGCGCGCGCCATCGCCGATAAATCCGGCACGTTCGATTGCCAGAACGACGCCATTCAATTCAGCAAGAAATTCACCGCCTGGGACAACTAAAACCTGTCTGCCAAAGTGGCCCCGGTTTTGGGGCAAGGACATGGGCAACACAAAGACCTAAAGCGCGGCTTGTGAAGTTGGTTGAACGCGACGCGCTTTAGACGCCTTGGCTCTTGCCGATCTGGTTGCGCAGGATAGTGCGATCGCGCGCCGAAACGCCGATCAGCTCGGCAATCCGCCAGACCATATTGTCTTCCAGCTCGTGGTTTTTCTTGTCGGCAAACACCACCAGCCACATCATCCGGATGATGTCGATCCGCTCCTGGCTTTCAAGGCCGGAAAGCGCTGAGGTAAAGCGGTAAAGATCGACGGAATCGGCGTCGCTGGCAGTAGCCTGCTTGATCAGCGCCTCGACTGCTGCTTCGCCCAGGCCATATTGATCCTGCAGCACGGCTCTGACGGCGCGGCGCTCTTCTTCCTTGATCTGCCCATCCACCGCCGCCAGATGCACCAGCAATGCGGCAACCGCCAATTTGGGGTCCTGGCTGGACAGACGAGGGTCGGACTTGGCGAACAGGCGCGTCAATGCGTCGAACATGGGGGCTCCACCGGCCAGCGTGCCTCCAATGTCTAGCGGCGGCGCCCCTGGCTCTCAATGGCACAATGCCGGCCTCGCGCAGTCTTGAGCGGCAATGCGGCTTGTCAGCCACACTCAGGCGAGGATGGCGTCGATCGCCGTGGCCAGATCGATGTCTTTTTGCGTCAGGCCACCCGCATCATGGCTCGATAGCACAATGGCCACCTTGTTATAGCTGTTGGACCAGTCGGGGTGATGGCCGGCCGATTGCGCCGCCAGTGCCACCCGCGTCATGAAGCCGAAGGCCTCGGAAAACCCGGTAAACTTGAACGCGTGGCTGATGCTGTCGGAGGCCTCGTCATAGACCCAGCCGTTGATGCCGCGCAGGCTCGCTTCGCGTTCGCTATCGCTCAATTTGTCCATCATCGTACAGCTCCACCGTTGCCAATCGACTAGCGTCACAATGCAACCGCACAAAGGCGGTTGCCCGGTAACGATATAATTAACCCGGCACCGGCAAGAATGGGGGTATGATGACCTGGTCAGAGTCGGCTAACCGACCATAAAGCATGTCACCCGGTCAATCCGGCGCGGAGGCCTTTAGCACATTAAGCTGAAAACAATGGGTCGCAATCGGGAGGATTGGCGATGCTGTTACGAGTGATGACTGCCCTGCTCACCGTGCTGGCACTCAGTGTGTCACAAACCCCCGGCGCGCAATTGCTGGTGCTGCACGGCTGGTCCTCGCCTGCCGAGCTCGCCGCGCTCAACGTGCTCAGAAGCGGCCTCGAGGCCAAGGGGCATAGCTGGATCAATCTGGCGATACCGCACGATAACGGCGTCAAGGTCAACGTCATCGACCTGATTGCCGGCGGCAATTCGCCCAATATCTTCATGGAACCCAATCCGCAGATCTATCGTCAACTGCGCGAGCAGGGTCATACGCTCTCCCCCGGTCCTCTGTTCAAATCCATCGGCGCACTGGCCAATTTTCCACAGGCAGTGATCGACGCCATCACCATTGATGGCCAGATCATGAAAGTACCCAACACCATCCATGCCGATGGAATGATCTATTATAGTCGCGCCGTGGCCACTGCTTCTGGCGTTGACCCGCAGCGCTGGACCTCGCTTGACGCCATGTTCGCCGATTTTGCCAGAGTGCGGGCCGCCGGTTACCTGCCGATGGCCATCGGGGGGCAGGAATGGCAGGTCGGCTATTTGACGCACGCCCTGGTCGCTTCGATTGGCGGCGCCAAACTCTACCGCCAGCTCTACAGCGCCCACCCCGACGCCGTCGGTTTTGACGACCCAGCCCTGCTGCAGGTGTTTGACGCGATCCGCAAAATCCGCCAGCAGGCCGATCCTGCCGCCAATGGACGTGACTGGAATGTCGCCACCAGCATGGTTATTTCCGGCAAGGCGCTGTTGCAATTGCAGGGCGACTGGATGAAGGGCGAATGGCACGCCGCCGGCAAGACCAACAATGTCGATTTCGGCTGCCGTGGCATTCCGGCCAGCAAGGCCATGGCCGTCTCCATCGACGGCTGGGGCCTGCTCGGTGGCGCCCCGCCCGAAACCGAACAGGCCGAACTCGATTTCGCCGCCATGGTCGTTGATCCGAAAATTCAGGCGGCCTTTGCCGCCGCCAAGGGCTCGACGCCGGTGCGGCTCGATGTTGCTCAATCTGCAGTCGATAGCTGTTCGGCTCAGGTGCTGACCGGCCTCAATACTCCCGGCTTTGCCGTCAATACCCCCAATACCACCGCCTCCGCCGCCTGGATCGCCGCCGTCTGGGGCGTCGCCTTCAAGTTTTGGAACACCCCGGACATGAGTTCGGCCGACGCTGTCGCCGCGCTCCGTGCTGGCTTTGCAGCGTTACCGGGTTAGCCGCCATCCGGCCGGGCGACGCCGGGTTTTATTAAAGTGGTGTTCACCTTGAGCTGCGAATTTCGCGCTGAAGACGAACAAAATATTGTGCAGAAACTTCATCTTAACCCAGAACGCGCAGTTCTTGTCGGATGAACAGGAGCGCGCCCCGGTGCTGACTTCGGCCCGCAAATCGATGCCGACGCTGGAATATGTGTCGATGGTCCGTTCGGTCTATGGTGACCGGCGGGCAATGCTTGCTGGCACTTTTGCCAGTTCCCTGACCGCTCTCCTCACTGCTTTCAAAACGGGCTCGGCCCTGCTTTATCTGGTCACGGCGGGGTTTTTGCTGATTGGCCTGCTGCGTTATGTCGATATGCGGGCATTCTGGCGCGCTGCCATCGATAGCGACGATGCCGATGCCGCCGAACTCTGGGAAAACCGCGCTGTCGTCACCGGCGGCCTGCTGGCCGTGGTCTTTGGCGTCTGGTGCCTGTTCAGCATGGCCGTGGTCAAGGACCCGTTTGCCGAACTTGCCAGCGCCTCGTTGACCATCGCCGCCATGGTTGGGGTCTGCGGCCGCAATTTCGGTCTCGATCGGCTGGTCACCATCCAGATGGTTGGCGTCATCGTGCCGCTCTCGGCCGGTTATGCCCTGCATGGGGATGTCTACCATGTGATCCTGGCAGCGCTGCTGCTCATTATGCTCTCCAGCTTCCGCAAGCTGGCCGGCGATATCCGCAATATTCTGCTCAGCGCCGTCCACGGTCGGCATGAGGCGTCACGCCTCGCCGCCGAACTGGATATGGCCATGGGCACCATGCAGCACGGCCTGTGCATGCTCGACGAACGGGGCATTGTCACCGTCGCCAACGAACGGGCCGTCCGGGCCTTTGCCCAACTGGAAATCCCCAATCTGATTGGCCGCCAGTTCCTCAAGGTACTGGAGGAGTTAGGCAGCGGTGGCCAATTGCCCAATACCGCCGTCGACCGGCTGCTCGACATGCTGGCCAAGCGCGCCTCAGGCAAGGTGCTGCTCTGCCTGCCTCAAGCCCAGTATTACGAAGTCACGGTCAGCTCGCGCCAGGAGCGCAGCGTGCTGCTGTTCGAAAATATCAGTGATCGCGTCGCGGCCGAAGAACGGATCAACTTCATCGCCCGCCATGACCCGCTGACCGGCCTGCCCAATCGTGGCTATTTCGGTGAAATGATCGCCGAAGACCTGGCTTTGCGCGATACCGAAATCGGGCCGACCCGTCCGATCGCCCTGATGATCGTCGATCTCGACGACTTCAAGCACGTCAACGACACCCTCGGTCACATGGTCGGCGATCAATTGCTGGCCGACGTGGCCCAGCGCCTGCGCGCCGCTGCGCCCCCAGAAGCCATTCTGGCACGCCTGGGCGGCGACGAGTTCATCGTCTATCTTAACGCCGCCACCGATCCGGCCAAGGTGCAGCACGTCGCCGATACCATCATCAACGCCTTCCATGCCTCATTCACGCTCAACGAGATAATCCTGGCTGCCAATGTCAGCATCGGGCTGGTGATCAGTGACGCGCCGTCCGATCAGCTTGATGCGTTGATGACCAAGGCCGATCTGGCGCTCTATATCGCCAAGGGCAATGGCAAGGGCCGCAGCCAGCTGTTCCACGCGCAGATGGACACCGATTATCTCTACCGGCAGCGGCTCAAGACCGATCTGCGTGAGGCCATTCGCTCGCGCAGCCTGTCGCTGGTATTCCAGCCGCAGGTCGATATCGCCACCCGCCGCGTCGTCAGTTGCGAGGCTCTGGCCCGCTGGCAGCATCCAACGCTGGGCGCCATTCCGCCCATGGTCTTCATCCCGCTGGCCGAGGAAATCGGCCTGATTTCAGAAATTACCGCCTTCGTCCTGGAAGCAGCGACAACCCAGTGCACCGCCTGGCCAGGTGATATCGGCGTCGCGGTCAATATTTCGGCACGCGATTTCCGTGGTGGTGACATTGGCGGCATGGTGGCGCGGGCGCTTCTAGCCTCGGGCCTGCCTCCGTCCCGGCTCGAGGTGGAAGTCACCGAAACCGCACTGATCGAAGAACGCGATATCGCCATGACCGTGCTCAAGGCACTGGCAGCGCAGGGCATTTCCATTGCCCTCGACGATTTCGGCACCGGCTATTCGTCGCTGAGCTATCTCAACACCCTGCCCTTCAACAAGCTCAAGATCGACCGCAGCTTCGTGGCCGATGTCGCCACCAACCCGCGCTCGCTGAAACTTCTGGCCAACGTCGCCCGGCTTGGTCGCGACCTCGGCCTGACCGTCACCGCCGAAGGCATCGAAACCGAAGACCAGCTCCAGGCCCTGCTCTCCCATACCAGGGTCGGCCAGGTGCAGGGCTATCTGTTCGCCCGTCCGCTGCCCCCGCGTGATATTGCCGAACTGATCACGCGCTTTAACGCCGAACCGAAGCGTCCGGCAATCCGCAAGCATGGTTAATTTACGTTAACCTCTTGGCAGAGTTAGCAATTTTCGCTCCAGGCCACGCCACGCGCCCGTGTGCAGTGAAAAATGCCGATTGTCATGGTCAACAAATAATTAACATGTAGCCCCAAGGTTGGGGTTTGTTCCATGAGTGCGGCAACCAGTTCGTCCGGCAGCGCTTCGTCGCGCTTTGCCACCACGCTGATCGATCTGCTGGATCGGGTACAATATCGTCGTGTCTCGCCTGCCGATCAGCTCGATCCGGTCTATGCCCTGCGCTATGAAGCGTACCGGCGCGAGGATTTCATCCCAGTCAATTCCCAGCAGATCACCCGCGATGCCTATGACGATGCGGCCAATTGCTACTGCTATGGCGTCTATATCGATGAGCAATTGGTCAGCTCGGTGCGCCTGCATATCGTCACGGCGGATAATCCAACCTCGCCCAGCCGTGCGATCTGGCCCGATGTGCTCGGCAAGATCTTGGACGACGGCGGCACCTATATCGACCCCAGCCGCTTCACTGCCGACCATGAGGCGTCGCTGGCCTTCCCGGCGCTGCCTTATCTGACGCTGCGGGTGGCGGTGATGGCCTGCAAGCATTTTGAAGCGCGCTATTGCATCTCTTCGGTTCGTCCCGAACATGCCGCCTTCTACAAGCGCGTCTTCGGGTCCGAACAGCTGGCCGGCGAAGGCTATTGGGGCGAGCTGACCTTCCCGGTCTGCCTCTATGCCTCCTATCTGCCCACCATGTATCCGCGCACGCTGGAGCGCTATCCGTTCTTCATGTCCACCGCCGAGGAACGCGAAAACCTGTTCGGCCCCGCCAATCGCCCGGTCTCGGCCATCGCGCCGACCGCCCGCATAGCCCATCGGTTGCAGCTGATTGAGACCCTCAAGGCCTGAAGATCGCTGGAACGAATTGACAAGCGGGGGCTTTGTCCACTCAATGCGGCCAAAGCAAATCACGCGCCGGAGACCAAAGATGAGCCAGAACACCGAGAGCCCCATCTGGGACGAACCCAATCCGGATCAGGGCGCCATCAACACCCTCTACTACGCCTCGATCCTGGGCATCGCCATCTGGTCGATCGGCATCGCCTGCGTGCTGTTCGCCGCCACGCGCCTGCCCGCCGCATTCTGATCCGACCTCGGCTTGGTCGCTGAACCGGACGTCGGTTGGCGGCGCCGTTGTTAACCGGGAGCGCCGGCATGTCCAACGACAAGAAGCACGACGAAAAAGTGCGCATCGAAGGCTGGTCCGCCGGCGCCTCGGAGCACCCCAAGACCAGCAATCCCTATCGCGGCCAACGCAGCGAAGATGAAGCTATTTGGGATGCCGCCTGGGAAGATGGCAACGCCGGCAAGGACTTTGTTGCGGGCTAGCACGCCAGGCACCAAGCAACTTGAAGCCGTGCTCGGGTTCCGCGGCGAAATAGACCAGCGGCCGAAAGCGCACGCTGATTACGCCCGAAAACCATTGATCGAGCATGCCGTCGAAATGACCAATGACACTACTGTCGATGCCAGGATAACGCCGGAAATCGAGTGGGTAATCGAGCCGCGAGGATAACTCGGCGGAAACCGATAAAATGGATTTGGATCGGGCCCATCGGGCAGGCATTGCTTCGTGCGCTTGCGGACCGCAACCCGAGGGCCCGCTAGCTCATTGTATTTGTCCGAGATCAGCGCGCGTCAACCGGACAAGGCGGCACGGGAAACAGTGCGATTTTTCCGGTCTCTCGCACTGGCCAACGAAATGGCACACGAGTCCATATCCCGCCCGCGCTGATCTCGCCCAATCCGGATTATCCCTGTTTGTTACATCCAGGTCGTGCCGTTGCCAGTGCTGCAACCGTACGGCGGAATTGCTCCTACGAACGTGGCCTGCAGTTTATCGCATCCCCATTTACGGATCGGCTCAGGCATCCTGCTATTAAGCTCGATGCCGATCTCGTCATACGGGGTGACGGTGTTGCTGACGTATCGGTACCAGAAGCCCCCGAACACAGCTCCAACGGCCACCAAGACGATAAGAGCCAAGCGAAGCAATTTGCCCATCTAAACTTCCTTTGCTGCGCGATGGCTAGCCGCCTAGTTCTCCAGGGTCAATCGCCGCGTGACCGAGGCGATGCAGACGGTGGTGAAGAGGTGATCGTCTTCGAGATGATCGAGATAGCGGAGCACCCGGCGATTTCGTAATGCTCTTGTCCACCACGCGGCGAAATTGGGACGACACCATGCGAACAATTCTGATCATAGCCGCGCTGCTGAGCAGCACATACGCCACGTCGGCGCGGGACATCACCCGATGCCTGATCGAGGTTGACGGCACTATTTGGGCAGATGGGCCCTGCGAATTTGATGCCTTCGAGAAGGGCTACGCCAGCTTCGAAGTCGTCGAGAAAGCCGAGCCTCAGACATTCGCTTATGTTTATGTGAACCAGAATGACGAACCAACGAATGGTGTTTGGAATGGGGGCGAAGGCGCTATGCACGCCCATGATCCACTCGGCGAACTCCATCGGCAGGGCGCATGCTGGGTGAACGAGAGGGCAAAGGTTTGTGCTTGGCAGTGACCGAGCATGCGAGCCACTCACCGTGGGGGCCGTTGGAAGCGGCCGAGACCTCCTCTTGGCGAGCCTTCCTTCTGCAAATGCGCCAAAGGGCTAGCTACCTATTATTCGATATCCAAGCCTCGTTATCCTATCTCATGCCGAGGCCGGGTCGTAACCGATATCAGGATACTCCTGGCCGTGGCGACCCTATCAACAAGGAAAGACCAGCATTTATAGAGGTTTAATGTGGTGCCGCATAGGTGACTCGAACACCTGACCCCATCATTACGAATGATGTGCTCTACCAACTGAGCTAATGCGGCATGCCATGGATCGGCGGGCGTTGGGCCAGTCGATGCGCGTCCTTTTACTGGGGGTTACTGACCCGTGCAAGAGGCAACACGTCGCCTGGTTCCGCCAGTGTGGCCACGGCGGTTGAGGCGGGTGCGACAGGTTTAGCCGTGGAGACCCCCACCGGCACCTTCCATTCAAAGCCGTCGAGCTTGCCGCTGACCGGCGAGACCGGCTCCCATTCGTCGCTGACCAGGCCATCGGCGGTCCAGGCCGGCTCCCGCGGCGCCCGCACGGCGCGGCTCAGCCACTCGCGAGCCTTGCCCTGATCGCCCGACTGGCCTTCTTCGATTTCCGCCATCAGGCTGGCGACACCTTCGCTGACCTCGCCACCGACATAGGGCAGCAAGGCTTCGCGGGCCAAACTCCAGTCATAGGCATCGACCGCCGCCCGCGCCAAAACCAGCGCCGCGGCCCGATTGGCGGCAGGCAAGGCAATCAGCTCGCTGGTGCGCTTCAGCCGATCGACGGCGGAAGCACCCGGCTGGGCATGGGCATAGAGCTTGCCGATATCGGGATGGCCGGTGGCGCGCCAGATCCGCCGCAGCAGGCTCAGTGCCTTGCGGGTTTCGCCCCGATTGATATGGACGCGCGCCGCGATCAAGGCCGCCGGCACGAAATCGGGCAACAGCTTCAGCGCCGTCAGCCCATGATCGAGCGCCGCCAGCGGATCTCTGGTTTCAGCTTCGCGCGCCCGCGCGGTTTCGATCACCGCCTGCTTGCGCCGTTTGGCTGCCCGCGCTTCGCGGGTCACGGCCTGTTCGACATTGACCATGGCTACCGCCTGCGCCCACGAACCCTGCCGCACCAGATCGGCAAATACCGCATCGGCCGCCCAGCCCGATTGCGGTGACAGGCTCAGCGCCTTGCGCGCAAAGGTCAGCGCGGCGTCAGGCCGATGCTGGGTCCGCGCCTGCTCGTAAAGGCCTGACAATGCGGCCATCGCCGTCTTGTCCGAGGAAATCAGCGCCCGATAATGCTCGCGCGCCGCCGTCATATCGCCCAGCGCCAGATCGGCCCGTGCCTCCAGCAACCGCGCCGCCGCATTGCTGGGTAGCCGGGCCTGTGCCTCCTTGGCCAAGGATCGCGCCCGGCCTGGATCGCCAGCCTGCAGGGCGATAAAGGCATCGGACAAAGCCTCGACCCCCTGCTCGCGGCGCTTTTCGCGATTGCGCCGGGCCATGAACTTGGGCGCCGCCAGAATGCGCCGCACCACCGCCCAGATCAGGATGACGATCGCCGCGATCACCAGCAGCATGAACACCGCCGCACCCAGCCTTGGCTGCATGCGGTAATTGGCCACTTCCAGTGTCAGCGTACCGGGTAGCGAAATCATCCAGGCGATCAGCCCGGTAACGATCAGGCTGCCGATGATCCAGGAGGCGAGTCGGGTCATTTGCCAGCCTCGCCCAGAACCGTATCGCGCAATGTAACGAGCAACTGCGCCGCCGTGGCTTGCGCCGCGATCTGGGCGGGTACTTCAGCGGCGGCGGTCACCATCGGGGCCGGCAATTTGGCCAATAGCGCCTGCGCCGCGACAAAATCACGCCGCCCGATCGCCGCCTCCAGCCGCGATACCACCGCTTCCGGATCGTCGCCCTCCACCGCGCCGGTCGGGCGCAGCGCGATGATCGAACGGAACCAGTCCAGCGTTCCGTCCTGCCAACTGGCATCGGGATTGGCCGGACGGCCGGCCAGAATATCGGGCAACAGCTCGGCAAAGCGCTGGGCGATCACATCGCCCCGCACCAGCCCGGTCTTGGCGGCATTGGCAATCTCCGTTGGCACAGTGGCATCAGGCATTCCCGCCCGCAGCGCCGCCAGTTCGATTTCATAGGGCCTGCCGCTGGCAAAGGCGGTTTCCAGCCCCGACAGGATCAGCGGCAGTTGCAGCACCGAATTGATGTCGGCGGGTTGCTTGGCCAGCGCCGCAGCAGTGGCATCGACACTGCCGCCCAGTTTGGTCAGCCCGGCTTCGGCCGCTGTCAGCCGCGTGCTCAGGTCAGTCACCCCGGTCTTGAGCGTTGCCACATCGCCGGTGACGCCGGAAATATCCACCGCTGGCGCTGCCGCCGCCGGAACCGCCGCGACCTGCTTTTTGAGATCGGCGATCTCGGCCTCGATGGCGCTGAGATCAACCGGCGCCGCCGCAGCGGTCGTACCGGCCGCGGGTGCCGGCGCCGTCTCCAGCGCCTTGACCCGTTGCGTCAGCGTCGCCAATTCCGCCTGCGTGGTCTGCGCCTCGGTCCGCAACTCCGGCAGGGCCTTGTCATATTGCGCCAGGCGCGGATCGACTTTCACCGCCGCCGATGGCCAATAACCAGCCCAGGCCAAGCCATAGGCCGCGCCCAGCCCCAGCACGGCGCCAGCCAGCATCGCACCAAAACCAAATCCACCTGATTCGCTGTCATCAACAACTTTGGTCGCCGCCGGACGCGGTGCTGGAGTCGGCCTGGGTTCGGGCTTGCTCTCGGACGCGGTCGGCGCCGCCTTGGTCTCGGACGCCCTGGCCGCCGTGGTGTCGCGCGCCGTCAGGTCGATTACGGGAGGCTTTACCGGTCCGCTCTTTGCATCAGCCATGGTCTGGCTCCTTGTTCGCGCCTGCCATCATGGCGTGTTTCGCTCCCGCACAAAAGCCAGTGCCAGCGACATCATGGTTTCTTCATTGGGGTGTCTGGCAATTGCGGCATTGCCATAGCCTGCCGCCCGCAACGGCTCGGCCACCGCATTGGACAGGCACAAAACCGCCAAGTGCTGGCGTTGCGCCGCGGTCAAGCGATCCGCCATGGCGGCGACAAAGCTTTGCGCTGTCCGCCGCGAATAAAACAGCGCCGCCTCGATTGCGCCACTGGCCAGCTCTGCCACCACTGATTCGGGAACCCGGGTCACCGGCACCATGCGATAGAGCGGCGTGGTCACCAGCGTCAGCCCGAACGGGGCCACCAAAGCCGCCAGGTCGCCATTGCGCTCGCTGGCCGCAGGATAAAACACCGGGCCGGCAATCCCGGACCGTTTCAGCAGGTCCGCCAGTTCAGCCAGCCCGCCTGCCGCACTCTGCACCGTACCAAAGCCCAGCGTCTGGGCTTCGATGCCGGTCACCTCGCCAACGGTAAAAATCGGCAGGCTCCGATATTGCTCGACGCCGCTCCGCTCCGACAGCGTCCGCAGGGCATTGCCGCTGGTCACCACCATGGCGGCAAAGTCGCCCGCTTCGGGCAAGGCGGTGTCGAGCACCTGCCGCACCAGGAGCGGCACCGCAATGGCATCGACGTCCATCGCCCAGAGCCGCGACACGGTCCCCGTTGCATCCGGCTCCGGCCTTGTCACCAGGATGCTCATCAATGTTCGGCCCATTGCGCCAAAAACCGGGTGCCGGCCAGCTTGAGCAATTGCTGTCCCAGCGCGTCGCCCAAGGCTTCTGCATCCTGCATCGGGCCGGAAACCGCGTCGGCAAAGAACTCGCGCCCGTCAAGGCTCAAAATTTCGCCCTTCAGCGTCATGGTTGAGCCATTCAACACCGTCAATGCGCCCACCGGGGTGCGGCATGACCCATCCAGCACGCGCAGCATCGCCCGCTCCGCCGCAATGGCGCCATGGGTTTCTCCATGATCCAGCGGGGTAATCAGCGCCAGCGCCCGCGGATCGCCAGCGCGGGCGGCAATGCCGATGGCGCCTTGCGCCGGAGCCGGCATGAACAGTTCTGGATCGAGCATGGCGGTAATCTTGTGCCCCTGACCCAGCCGATTGAGTCCGGCGACAGCCAGCATGGTGGCATCAGCCACCCCATCGGCCAGCTTTTGCAGCCGCGTATCCACATTGCCGCGAAACGGCACGATCTTCAGGTCCGGCCGCGCCCGCAGCACCTGCGCCGCGCGCCGGATTGAGGAGGTACCGAACCTGGCATATTCCGGCAGATAATCCATGCCCTGCACCGAATAGGAAATGAAGGCGTCGCGCGCATCTTCGCGTTCAAGATAAACCGGCATGGCAATTCCGGCCGGCAATATTGTTGCCACATCCTTGGACGAATGCACGGCGATATCGACCGAACCGTCGAGCAGCGCTGTGTCGATTTCCTTGGTGAACAGGCCCTTGCCGCCGATTTCACTCAAACTGGCATTGGAGTGTTGCGAGCGATCGCCACCGGTCGAAATCGGCACGATTTCGATTTCCGTTTCAGCAACGCCGTGCTGTCGTGCCAGCAGCGAACGAACCAGCCGCGCCTGCGCCAAAGCCAGCGGCGAGCCGCGCGTTCCGATCCGGACAAAGGGGATGGGCGATTGCAATCTCGTGGCGTCCTATAGTAGGCAAAAGCACCCTTGAGGGAGTAGACCAGATCGTCATGACCGGGCAAGGCAAAGCTACCATATTGGGCATCGAGACCAGCTGCGACGAAACCGCCGCCGCCATTGTCGTGCGCGGTGCCGATGGCAGCGCCACCATCCGCTCCAATGTGGTGCGCAGCCAGCTCGATGAACACGCAGCCTTCGGCGGCGTCGTACCCGAACTGGCGGCCCGCGCCCATGTCACCTTTCTCGATCACATCATCGCCCAGGCCTGCCGCGAGGCCGGCGTGGCGCTGGCCGATGTTGATGCCGTTGCAGCCACCGCCGGGCCCGGGCTGATCGGTGGCGTGTTGGTTGGGCTCACCACCGCGAAGGCGCTGGCCGCCGCGCTCGACAAGCCACTGATCGCCGTCAACCATCTCGAAGGCCACGCGCTCACCGCCAGACTGACCGATGGCGTGCAATTCCCCTATCTGATGCTGCTGGTCTCCGGCGGCCACAGCCAGTTCGTGCTGGTGCGCGGCGTCGGCGATTATCAGCGCTGGGGCACCACCATCGACGACGCCTTGGGCGAAGCCTTCGATAAGGTGGCCAAGCTCCTGAGCCTCGGCCATCCCGGCGGCCCCGCCGTCGAGGCCATCGCCAAACTTGGCGATCCCAGGCGCTTCAAATTTCCTCGCCCCCTGTTGCGCGAAGACCGGCTGGATTTCTCGTTCTCCGGCCTCAAGACCGCCGTGCGCTTGCAGGCCGAAGCCATCGCCCCGCTCGGCGATCAGGACGTGGCCGATATCGCCGCGAGCTTTCAGGCCGCCGTGGCTGAGATCGTCGGTACCCGCGCTCGTTCGGCGTTGCAAAAGTTCGCCGCCGACTTGCCCGGCGCGCCGGTCCGGCTGGTGGTTGCCGGTGGCGTCGCCGCCAACCGCACCATTGCTGCCGCGCTGCAAAGTGCCGCCGACGCAGCCGGCGCCACGCTCATCGTGCCACCGATTGCGCTCTGTACCGATAACGGCGCCATGATCGCCTGGGCGGGAGCTGAACGCTTTGCTCTGGGCGCCATCGATCCGCTTGATTACATCGCCAAGGCACGCTGGCCGCTCGATACTCCCGACATGCAGGTGAACCATGGCGCCTGAAACCGTCACCGTCATTGGCGCCGGTGCCTGGGGTACCGCCTTGGCCCAGGCCGCTGCCATGGCCGGCCGCCGTGTCACGCTGGTGGTGCGCAGCGACGCCGTCGCCGACGAAATCACCTCCAACCACACCCACAGCGCCGTGCTCGGCGCACAAAAACTACTGGTCAATATTTCGGCCGCCACCATTGCCGGATCGTCCGACATCTTCATTCTCGCCGTTCCGGCTCAGGCCACCCGCGCCGCCCTTAGTGGCCTTGATCCCGCGCTGTTCGCCGGCAAGCCGGTCATCCTCTCTGCCAAGGGGCTGGAAACTGGCACGCTCGATCGGCAAAGCGAAATTCTCGCCGATATGGCCCCCGCTGCCATTCCCTATGTGCTTTCCGGCCCCAGCTTTGCCGCAGACGTGGCAGCCGGTCGCCCCACGGCGGTAACCCTGGCCGGAGACGACGCCGATCAGACTTCGCAACTGGCTGCCGCATTGGCGGGTCCGAGCTTTCGCCCCTATGCCGCCGATGATCGCATCGGCGTCGAAGTCGCTGGCGCCTTGAAGAATGTCTATGCGCTGGCCTGCGGCGCCGTTGAAGGGGCCGGGCTTGGCGCCTCGGCGCGTTCGGCGCTGCTGGCGCGCGCCTATGCCGAAATGGCCCGGATGGTCACCGCCATGGGCGGCTCCGCCACCACGCTCACTGGCCTTGCCGGGCTGGGGGATCTGACCCTCTCCTGCACTTCGACCCAGTCGCGCAATTACCGGTTCGGCATTGCGCTGGGGCGCGGCGAAACGGCGCGCGATATCCTGGCGGGCGGCGCCAAACTGGCCGAGGGCGTGGCAACGACGCCGGTGGCGCTGGCATTGGCCGCCTCGCTCAAGGTCGATGCGCCATTGATTGCTGCCGTCAATCACCTGCTCGATGGCGAGGCCGATATCAAAACCATTGTGGCGGGCCTGATGTCCCGCCCGCTCAAACGCGAGGAATAAAATGCTTTATGCGATGACCGCCAAGGACAAGCCCGGCACCGGCGAGCTGCGCACGTCGACGCGCCCGGTGCATCTGGAGCATCTGCATTCACTCGGCGACAAGCTGGTCCTCGCCGGGGCACTGCTGAACGAGGCCGGCGCGCCCGAAGGCTCGCTGATGGTGCTCGAGGCCGAGACGCTGGAAGCGGCGACCGCGGCGTTTGAACGCGATCCCTTCATTTCCGCCGGTATCTTTGCCAGCTACGAGATTAAAGCCTGGCGCGTCGCCATCAACAATATGGTCAAGGGAGCCTGACCGATGGCCTATTGGCTCATGAAGTCCGAGCCCAATGTCTTCTCCTTCGAAGATATGCAGGCCAAGACCAGGCGCGGTGAGCCCGAGCAATGGCATGGTGTGCGCAGCTATGCGGCGCGCAACAACATGAAGGCCATGGCGCTGGGCGACGAAGCGTTCTTCTACCACTCCAATATCGGCAAGGAGATCGTCGGCATCGTCAAGGTCATCGCCCTGGCGCATCCCGACTCGACCGCCGAACTCAATGCCAGGGGGGAAGTGGTCTGGGAATGCGTTGATGTGGAAGCGGTCAAACCGCTGCCTAGGCCGGTGACGCTGGAAACCATCAAGCACACCGAAAGCCTGGCCAATATCGCGCTGGTCAAGCTCTCGCGCCTGTCAGTGTCGCCAGTGACTGCCGAAGAATGGAAAATCATCTGCACGATGGGCGGGCTCTAGAGGCCGCCGCGCCGCAATGCTAGCCTGACCCCGGGAGGCGCCTCGCCTCCGGGGGGATAAAACATGTCATTTTCTGTTAACTGGTTGGCTGTCGTCGTGGCGACTGTCGCCGCCTTCGCCTTTGGCGCGGTCTGGTACACCACGCTGTCCAAACAGTGGCTCGCTGCCTTGGGCAAGACCCGCGAACAGCTCAATGTGGGCTTTACGCCCTTCATCTGGTCGGTCGTGGTCGAACTGATCATGGCCTATGTGCTGGCCGTGCTGCTCGGCAATCTGCCCGGCGGTATCACCATTGCCACCGGCATCACAGTTGGCGTCATAGCCTGGGTGGGGTTTGTCGCCACCACGCTGATCATGAACCACCGCTACGAAGGCATGAGCTGGGCGCTCACCATCATCGATAGCGGCCATCTGCTCGGCGTATTGGCCATTCAGGGCCTGGTGATCGGCCTGTTCGGCGGCGTCGTAGCGCCGGTCGTCGCCTAAAGGTCGACCACGATCGGGGGAATATGCGCCGGCTCAGCAGGCGGCGCATATTTGCTCAACACCGGCAATTGCGCGATCGAGAACAGGATGGTGAGCGGCATCACGCCCCACACCTTGAATGCCAGCCAGACGTCGGCCGAAAAATTGCGCCATAGCACTTCATTGATCACCGCGAGCAGCAGGAAGAAAAGTCCCCAGCGCACGGTCAGGATAAACCAGCCCTGCGGCTGCAATTTGTAGACGTCACCGAACACGAATTTGAGCAGCGACTGCTTGAACAGCAGCCCGCCAAGCAGCACCAGTCCGAAAAAGCTGTTGGTGATAGTCGGCTTGATCTTGATGAACATCGGATCGTGGAAGGCAATGGTCAGCCCGCCAAAGATCAACACGATCACGGCGGTCACCAGCGGCATCACCGCCACCTTGCGCAAAAAGATCGCACTCAGCGCAATCGCCGCCACCATGGCAATCATGAACAGGATGGTCGCCGGATAGATCGGATCGTCAAACCCGGCAAACGCCAACAGCGACTTGTTCAATCGCTCGCCGAACAGATTGCCGAGAAAAAACACCAGCAACGGCCCCAGTTCGAGCGAGAACTTGATCAATTGCGGGCGAAGTTCGTCCCAGTTCAGTTCAGGCTCGGCCGGCTTGTTGATGTCGTTCATTTGGCTCGGAACTCGTTCATGTTCGGGGCCTGATAGGGCCGCACAATGGTGCAAATACGGCTAACCGGCCGGGTTGCCGGCAATGGCCTGCGCAAAATCGGCCGCTTCAAACGCTTCCAGATCGTCCACGCCCTCGCCGACGCCGATAAAATGCACCGGCAGCCCGAACGTCCTGGCAATTGCCACCAGAATACCGCCCCGCGCCGTGCCGTCTAGCTTGGTCATCACCAAACCGGTTACGCCAGCGCGCTTGCCAAAGATTTCCACCTGCCGCAGCGCATTTTGCCCGGTTGTGGCGTCCAGCGTCAGAATGGTGGCGTGGGGCGCAGTCGGGTCAACCTTCTTGATGACGCGAATGATTTTTTCCAGTTCGCTCATCAACTCGTCACGGTTCTGCAACCGGCCTGCCGTGTCGATGATCAGCACATCGCGGTTTTCGGCCTTGGCGCGGGTCACCGCATCAAATGCCAGCCCCGAGGCGTCCGAGCCAGCCGGCGCTGTAACCACTGGTGCGCCAGTGCGCTGGCCCCAGATCTGCAATTGCTCGATCGCCGCCGCGCGGAACGTATCGCCGGCGGCCAGCAGGACGGATTTGCCTTCGGCGGCAAACCGCT
Organism: Devosia sp.; assembly: GCF_039927955.1. Classification (GTDB taxonomy): domain Bacteria; phylum Pseudomonadota; class Alphaproteobacteria; order Rhizobiales; family Devosiaceae; genus Devosia. The sequence continues at coordinate 19,334 of NZ_JBDSUA010000059.1, forward strand.
GGCTCAGCTTGCCGATCGTGGTGGTTTTGCCCGAACCGTTGACCCCGATCATCAGGATCACAAACGGCCTGTAGGCCGTATCGATCACCAATGGGCGCGCCACCGGACCCAGCACCTTTTCCACTTCCGCGGCCAAAACGGCGCGCACGTCCTCGCTCGACACATCGCGGTCGAACCGGTCCCGGCGCAGCGTTTCGGTGATGGCCAGCGCCGTCTCCAGCCCCAGATCGGCCTGGATCAACACATCTTCCAGCTCATCCAGCGTCGCTGCGTCGAGTTTTTTCTTGGTGAACACCGAGGTGATCGAGCCGGTCAACTGGTCCGATGAACGGCGCAGCCCAGTGCTGAGGCGGGCAAACCAGCCCAGCTGCCGCTCCGGCACACTGTCGGCAACGGGTGTCGGCAATACGGGCGCGGGTGGTGAAACGACCTCTTCCACATAAGCCGGCGTCGTCTCAGGCGGGCCGGGCGGTGGTGGCACTTCCACAACCTGTGACGCAACCGGCACCGGCCGCACCGGGTCCGGCGCCGGACCTTCGGGCGTAAACAGCCGCTTGAAAAATCCCGGCTTTTTCTCAGTCATCCGTTCGCCTTCACATCAGCAGCCGTTGCCGGCGCCATTTTTCCGGGTGGCTTAGGCCGCGTCGCGCAAAGCCTCGGCCACCAAACCATCCGCCGAAACACCAGTCACCCGCATCGAAAGGATCGATCCGACCACTGCACCGGGAACGGCAACCGGCACGAACTGTTCCGTCCGCCCCACGCCGCCATGTTCAACCAACACGCTTTCAATCTGTCCGACCCGCGCGGCGCAAAGTTTTGCAAACTGCCGCTCGCCCGCTGCCCGCAGCACGCCGGCACGCTGCCGCGCCACCCGCATATCCACCTGCGGCATCCGCGCCGCCGGTGTGCCGTCCCGCAGCGAATAGGGGAAGACATGCAGATAGGTCAGTTCTGCCTCAGCCACAATTGCCAGCGTATTGGCAAACATCGCGTCGGTTTCGGTCGGGAAGCCGGTAATGATATCAGCGCCAAATACCATTTCGGGGCGCAGCGCCCGCAGCTTGGCCACGATATCCAACGCGTCACTGCGGCTGTGGCGACGCTTCATCCGCTTCAGGATCAGGTCGTCACCCGACTGCAGCGACAAATGCAGATGCGGCATCAGCCGCTGATCCGAGGCCACCGCATCATAGAGCGCCTCGTCGGCCTCGATGGAATCGATCGAGGAAATCCGCAGCCGCTTCAGTGCCGGAACGTGCTTCAAGATCGATTGAATCAGCTTGCCCAGGCTCGGCAGGCCCGGCAGGTCGCCACCATAGGAGGTGATATCCACTCCAGTCAGCACCACTTCGCCATAACCGTTGTCGACGAGCTTTTTGATCTGATCGATGACGGCGCCCATCGGCACCGAGCGGGAGGGGCCACGCCCGAACGGGATAATGCAGAAGGTGCAGCGGTGATCGCAGCCGTTCTGCACCTGGACGAACGCCCTGGCGCGGCCATCCATGCCTTCGATCAGATGACCGGCGGTTTCGCGTATGCTCATGATATCATTGACCTGAACCTTGTCGTTCAGGGTCAGGCCGAACACCAGCGGCCGGTAGCTTTGAGCTTTCAGCTTGTCAGCATTGCCGATCACCAGGTCGACTTCGGGCATGTCGCCGAAGGTGCGGGCTTCGGTCTGGGCGGCGCAGCCGGTGACGATGATGCGGCGCTCTGGATGGTCGCGCCTGGCCTTGCGCACGGCGCGTTTGGCCTGGGTGACGGCCTCGGCAGTGACGGCGCAGGTGTTGATGATGATGGCATCGGTGAGGCCGGCTTTGTTCGCCTCAGCCGTTATCACTTGGCTCTCATAGGCGTTGAGACGGCAACCAAACGTTAACGTTTCGATACTCATCAGGCCACGTTCTGTTCACGCGACCAGCCGCCGGTAGCCGGATCGACCGTGCCGCGGAATTCCAGTTCCGCCGGACCGGTCATCATCACATGGTCATTGTCCAGCCATTCGATCAGCAGGTCGCCGCCGGGCACAGTGACGGTCACCTTGCGCCCGGTGCGCTTGGTGCGCGCACCATTGACGGCTGCGGCACAAGCGGCGGTGCCACAGGCCTTGGTCAGCCCGGCGCCCCGTTCCCAGGTGCGCAGGATGATGCTGGATGGCGAGGTGACTTCGGCAATCGAGATATTGGCGCGTTCGGGAAAGACCGGATGGTTTTCCAGCATCGGCCCGAAGCGGTCCAGCGCATACCCCCAGACATCGTCCTTGACCCAGAAGGTGGCGTGGGGATTGCCGATCGACATCACCGAGGGCGAATGCAGCACCGGCGCATCGATCGGCCCGATCTGCAGTTCGATCTTGCGGGTATCGGCAAATTCTTCGCTGAGCGGAATTTCGAACCAGGCAAACCTGGGCGTGCCCATATCGACCGAGATCGTCCCATCGGCATGCTCATCGGCGGTCAGGATGCCGGCAATGGTTTCGAACACGAAACTCTTCTGCCCGGTTTCGGCCGCCAGAGCCTGTACCACGCAGCGCATGCCATTGCCGCAGGCCTGCGCCAGCGAGCCGTCGGAATTGATGATCTGGATATAATTGGCGGTTCCGGTGGTGCGCGGATCATGGATCGCCATGATCTGGTCGAACTTGGTCGCCGGGTCGGCATTGATGGCAATAGCGGCCGCCGCAGTGACGCGGTCGGTACGCCCACGCATGTCGGCAACGATGATCTCGTTGCCCAAACCGTTCATCTTCAGAAACGGTACGCCGCTCACGTCAGCCTCTTGCAATGGTCTTGGAGGTGGTTGTCGGCTCTATATGGCGCAAAGCCCGCCAAATTGCCAGAGCAGCCAAAGCAGACCGGCTTTTCCCAGGTGCCAATGTTCAAAATTGTAAGGTTTTGTAAGGGTTTTAGCCTTCACCGATGCTTAACCAGCCCCACAGCTCTTGCACCAATTCTGCGCTCTTTCGCGCTATCGTCGCCACAGTTGAGAAAATAGCACCATTGGCACCATTGCGCGGAGTTCACCGGCCATGAACATGAATTTGATCACCAACCAGATTATCACCGACTGGAAGCCCCATTACCCGTCCCTGTTCGGCAACCATTCGCTGGCGCTGACTCACAATCTGGCGGCCTCGAGCCTGTTCACCGACGAAGCCCTGGCGCGCCTGATCGAAAAAAGCCCGCGCGAGGGCTATCATGTCAATTATTCGCAAAAGACACCGGGCAATCCGCCCAAGCGCCGCGAAGGCGAGATCAAGGGTCTGTCGGGCCTCGAAGTGCTCGATACGGTGCGCAACGGCAATATCTGGGTCAACATCACCGCCCCGGCCAAGGTCGATAGCGCCTATGGCGACCTGCTCGACACCATCTATGCCGAGTTTGAGGAACGCGTGCCGGGCTTCAAATCCTACAAGCGCAACCTGACGATCCTGATCTCCTCGCCCAACGTTTCGGTGAAGTATCACTCCGACGTGCCCGGTCAGAGCCTGTGGCAGGTGCGCGGTACCAAGAAGCTCTATGTCTATCCGGCGTCCAAGCCGTTCATTTCCCAGCCGGCGCTGGAAAAGCTGATCCTGGGCCAGTTGCGTGAAACCGACATGCCCTATGAGCCGTGGTACGATGACTACGCCCAGGTGCATATGCTCGAAGCCGGCAAGATGCTGCATTGGCCGCTCAACGGACCGCATCGCGTGGTCAATGAGAACATGCTCAATGTCAGCTTCACCACCGAGCACTGGACCAACGAGCTGCGCAAGCACTACGCGGTCAACTATGCCAATGGCTTCCTGCGCTCCAAACTGGGCATGAACAAGCTCAGCCAGCAGGTCACCGGTGCCTCCTATCTGGCCAAACTGGCAACAGCGGCGGCCGTCAAGTTTACCCCGCTCAATCCGCAAAAGCAGAAGGTCTACAAGGTCGATTTCCAGGTCGATCCCAAGGCGCCAGAAGGCGTGCGCGATATCGAAGGGTATAGCTTCTCGAAATGACCAGTTTTGGCGCCACCGCCCAATCGGAAGAAATCCAGAGCCTTGCCAGCCGGCACGCTGCCCGCATCGGCTTGGTACTGACATCCGCCATCGTGCGGACGCGGCAGGATTTTGAGGCAATTGCCGCCGATTGGCAGGCGCTGGAACAGTACAATAGCGGTGCTATCCTGTTTCAAGGCACCAATTGGTGTCGCGCGGTATTCGAATTCGAAGCGGCGCGCGCCAATCCCAAATTCGATCCGGTAATCGCGACGCTGGCCGAACACGGCCAGCTCAAGGCGGTGCTGCCGCTCGAGCGCGTCCGCGCCAAGGGCCGTACCGTGCTGATGCCACTTGGTCATGCCTTTGCCCAATATTCCGACGTGCTGGTGGCGCCTGATCTTGATCCGCGCACCGCCATCGCCAAAATGCTGAAATCGGCAATCAACGCCGCCCCCTGCGATGCCGTCAGCTTTCTCAAGGTCCGCAGCGACAGCACGCTGGCCGCCGGCATGCCGAAAAATCATCTGGTCACCGGCTCGGTCCAGGGCGCGCCCTATGTGGCGCTGTCCGATTTTGCCGACTACCAGGCCTATTTTGCCACCATCAAGCCCAAGACGCGCAAGAACATGCGCAATGATCGTAATCGGCTCGAACGCGATGGCCCGGTCGAGCATCATGTCGCGGCCGATCATGCGCAAACCCTCGGCATCATCGGGCGCACGCTCGAAGGCCGCGCTGAACGACTCAAGGATCAGGGCCTGACCTCGCGGGCGTTCCGCGATGGGGCATTCCTGGATTTCTGCATGGGCCTACCCGGCCAGTCCGGCCTCGAACTGCTCGCCATGTCGCTGCGGCACAATGGCAAGCCGATCGCCGAGCAGTGGGGCTTTGTTCACAACAACCGCTACTACGCCTTCGTCGCCAGCCGCGATTTTGGCAATAGCGACGAAAGCCCCGGCAAGCTGCATCTGGGCGAAGTCATCCACGCCTGTTCCGAACGTGGCCTCGTCGGCGCCGACCTGATGGTGCCGGTGATGCCCTATAAGCTGACCTGGGCCACCAATGTCATCGAAGTCACCGACTATGCCCTGCCGGTCACCCCGCTCGGCCAATTGGTGCTGCGGCTGTGGGATCGCACTCTGCGCCCACTGTTCAAGCAGGCGGTGCTGCGCATGCCCAAGGGGCTGCGTGGCGCGCTGATGAAGGCCTCGGGCCGCAGCCTCTGACAATTATCGCGGCGCTGCGCCGCGATATTTATCCATCACCGCATCGAGCCGCTCATTGCTGATCGCCGGATTGGCCTGTTGCAGGCATGGCAACAGGATTGCCTTGTTGCCCTGCTCCCTGGCGCCATCGAGTTCCGATGCGGTTCTGGCTGGCGTCACCCCCGCAAAGCATTCGGCAAATTGCATCGGGGTGATCTCCAGTTCAGCCGCCACCGCAGCGACGGGACGGTTTGGATCGTTGAGCACCTGCTCGGCCGTCGACGCCGCCATGGCGACGCCCGGCACCAGCAACAGTGGCAGCGCCAGCGCGAATTTGCGCAGATCGGTCATTTTTACGTCTCCCTCGCAATCGATACCCACATCGATTGCCCCATGACGCAAATAATTGCTGGTATCGACCGCTGCCTCAAGTGAGGGTTTGGTCATGATTGGCACCACTCTGTCATCTGCCGGCAAGCTTGCAGTAAGCTGCGATACGTCGACAAACGCTGGCCGATTTGACTCCGCGCATCGCTGTAAGTATAAGCCGCCAAGTTACCACTTGAGTGCCGAAACCCGAGTCACTGGTTTCTCCAGGAGAGAAACGGTCCCCACCCGCCAGCGCGTTGCGCCCACGGGTGCTTTTTGGTTTTGGCCCGCAAGCACCATATCTCGGAGCAATTGCTTCGAGACCAGGGAATAAACATGTTCGATAGCCTTTCCGACCGGCTTGGCAAAATCTTTGATGGCCTGCGTGGCCGTGGCGCCCTCAGCGTTGCGGACGTCGATGCGGCCATGCGCGAAATTCGCCGCGCCCTGATCGAGGCCGACGTCTCGCTCGAAGTCGTCCGCGCCTTTATGGAACAGGTGCGCGAACGCGCCATCGGCGCCGAAGTCACCCGCTCGGTCACCCCCGGCCAGCAGGTCGTCAAGATCGTGCATGACCAGCTGGTCGATGTGCTCGGCGATGCCGCGGTGCCGATCAGCCTCAATGCCGTCGCCCCGGTGACCATCCTGATGGTTGGCCTGCAAGGCTCGGGCAAGACCACGACCACCGCCAAGATCGCCAAGCGCTTCACCGACAAGCAGAACAAGAAAGTCCTGCTCGCCTCGCTCGATACCCGCCGTCCGGCGGCCATGGAGCAGTTGCGGGTTTTGGGCGAACAGGTCGGCGTTGCCACCCTGCCCATCGTTGCCGGCGAAACCCCGGTGCAGATTGCCCGCCGCGCTGCCCGCGAAGGCAAGCTGGGCGGCTTTGATATCCTGCTGCTCGATACCGCCGGCCGCACCCATATCGACGAAGAGCTGATGGCCGAAACGGCCGAGATCAAGGCCGTCGCCAATCCGCATGAAATCCTGCTGGTCGTCGATGCGCTGACCGGCCAGGACGCCATCAACGTCGCCCGCTCCTTCGATAGCCGCCTCGATATCACCGGCCTGGTGCTGACCCGCGTTGACGGCGATGGCCGTGGCGGCGCCGCGCTGTCGTTGCGTGCTGCCACCGGAAAGCCGATCAAGCTCATCGGCGTCGGCGAAAAGATGGATGCGCTGGAAGATTTCCATCCCTCGCGCATCGCCGACCGCATCCTGGGCATGGGCGACATCGTCTCGCTCGTGGAAAAAGCCGCCGAGCATGTTTCTGCCGCCGATGCGCAGAAAATGGCGCAAAAGCTCAAGAAGGGCTCGTTCGACCTCGACGATCTGCGCGGGCAACTGCTGCAGATGAAAAAGATGGGCGGCATGGGCGGGTTGATGAGCATGATGCCCGGCGTCGGCCAGATGAAAAAAGCCATGGCCGGAGCCAATATCGACGAGAAGGTGTTCGATCGCCAGATCGCCATCATCGGCTCGATGACCAAAAAAGAACGCGCCGATCCGGATCTGCTCAATGCTAGCCGCCGCAAGCGCATTGCTGGCGGTGCGGGCGTTGAAGTCTCCGAAATCAACAAGCTGATCAAGCAGCACCGCCAGATGGCGGACATGATGAAAAAGGTCGCCAAGGGCGGCATGGGCAGCCTTGCCGGCATGTTGGGCGGCAAGATGGGCTCGATGATGGGTGGGATGGGCGGCATGCCCGATCTCTCCAAGATGGACCCCAAGCAGCTCGAAGCCATGGCCCGTCAGGCCGGCATCGACCCCAGGCAACTCCAGCAAGGCATGGGCGCGCCCACCCAGCCACAACTGGCCGACAAACTGCCGACCGATGTCGGCGCGCTGTTCAAATCCGCCCCCGGCCTGCCCGGCCTGGGTGGCGCTCCCCGTTTCCCTGGCCTCCCCGGCCTGGGCAAGAAAAAGTAAGTCTTTCAACCCTTCGTAAGGATCACACCATGTCTCTCAAGATTCGTCTCGCCCGTGGCGGCACCAAGAAGCGCCCATTCTACCAGATCGTTATTGCCGATGCCCGCTCGCCGCGCGATGGCCGTTTCATCGAAAATATCGGCACCTTCAATCCCCTGCTGGCCAAGGACAATGAAAAGCGCATCGTGCTCGACGTCGAACGCGCCAAGCATTGGGTTTCGGTTGGCGCCCAGCCGACCGACCGCGTGCTGCGTTTCCTCGACGCTGCTGGCCTGTTGAAGCGCGAAGCCCGCAACAACCCGGAAAAGGCTGTTCCCGGCACCAAGGCGACCGAACGCGTCGCTGCCAAGGAAAAGGCCGTTGCTGATCTCGCCGCTGCCAAGATCAAGGCCGAAGAAGACCGCAAGGCTGCCATCGAAGCCGCCAAGATCGCTGCGGCTGAAGCCGCTGCTGCTCCGGCTGAAGAAGCTCCAGCCGCTGAATAATCGGCGCTGCGCGTTTGCATTGGGCCTCGATACGTCAGTGTCGGGGCCTTTCGCGTCTTGACTGGCCTGATCTGTCGACCTCCACTGTATCACCCCGGCGAAGGCCGGGGCCCATCCTGAGATCGCAAGATGGATACCGGCCTGCGCCGGTATGACATCGAGCCGGAAAGGCGTCCTTGCTCATGGCCGAAACATCCAAACCCCTGCTGATGGGCAAGATCGGCGCGCCGCACGGCATCAAGGGCCAGGTGCGCATTGCCCCATTCACCCAATATGCCGAAGACATTGGCGCCTATGGTCCGCTGCAGACCAACCGGCCCGGCCTGACCATCGTTATCGATGATCTGCGCGTGCAAAAAACCGTAGTCGTGGCCAAGATCCGCGGCATCAAGGATCGCGATGCGGCCGAAAAGCTCAATGGCGTCGAACTCTATCTCGACCGCGACCTGCTGCCCGAGCATGACGACGAGGACGATTTCTACCACGCCGACCTGATGGGCCTCGAAGCCCGACTGGAAGACGGCACGGTGATCGGCCAGGTCATCGCCCTGCCAAATTTCGGCGCTGGCGACCTGATCGAAATCCGCAACGGCCAGAACGGGGATACTTATTTGTATCCGTTTACCAAGGTCGTGGTGCCCCATGTGCGCATCGCCGATGGCTTCATTACCATTGTGGTGCCCACCGAAGTGGATTTCGGTGAGGAAGAAGAGCCCAATTGAGCTTTTCCGCCGCTATCATCACGCTGTTTCCCGACCTGTTCCCGGGTCCGCTTGGCGCTTCGGTGCTGGGGCGCGGGCTGGCTGATGGGCTGTGGTCGCTGCAAACAACGCAATTGCGAGATTTTGCCACCGACCGCCATCGCACCGTCGATGATACCCCCTCCGGCGGCGGGGCGGGAATGGTGCTCAAGCCCGATATTCTGGCTGCCGCCATCGACCATGTCGCTCCGGCCAGTGATCCGCGCCCCCGCATCCTGATGTCGCCGCGCGGCAAGCCGCTGACCCAGCAACGCGCCCGCGAGCTGGCGCTTGGCCCCGGCGTCGTCATCATCTGCGGCCGGTTCGAGGGCGTCGATCAGCGCGTCATCGATGCGCGCCAGCTCGAGGAAATCTCCATCGGCGATTATGTGCTGGCCGGCGGTGAAGTGGCGGCCATGGTGCTGCTCGAAGCTATCGTTCGGCTGATCCCGGGCGTGCTCGGGGCGCCGGAAAGCCATGCCGACGAGAGCTTTGAAAACGGGCTGCTGGAATATCCGCACTACACCCGCCCGCAGAGCTTTGAAGGCATCGAGATTCCCGCCATCCTGACTTCGGGCGACCATGGCAAGATCGCCAGATGGCGGCGGGCGGAGAGTGAGGCGATTACCGCTGCAAGGCGACCCGATCTTTTGGCCAAGCCCTAGCCACAAAAAATGCCCGCAGGGCATGGACTCTGCGCCATTTTTCCCCTATAGCGCGGCCACTAAAGTGCTGCCAGGGCCTACCTGGCGCGATAATAAAACACTCCGTGTAACCAAGACCGGGCGATCGGAACTCAGGTTTCGAGCCAACGCCCCATTGAAAAGATCAGAACGGATCGACGTAATGAATATCATCCAGCAGCTGAACCAGGAGCAGGTCGACGCTCTTTCGGCCAAGCGCGAACTGCCAGACTTCACCCATGGCGATACCATCAAGGTATGGGTCAAAATCCGTGAAGGCGAAAAAGAACGCCTGCAGGCCTATGAAGGCGTCGTGATCGCCCTCAATGGCGGCGGCATCACTGCCTCGTTCACCGTGCGCAAGATTTCCTACGGCGAAGGCGTGGAACGCGTGTTCCCGTTCTACTCGCCCAACGTGGCCAGCGTTGAAGTGCTCAAGCGCGGCAAGGTCCGTCGCGCCAAGCTGTACTACCTGCGCGATCGTCGCGGTAAATCGGCCCGTATTTTTGAATCGACCAATTCGCGCACCAAGAAGATCGAAGCCACCGAACGCACCGCAGCGCTCGAAGCCAAGAACGCCCGCGAAGCCGAAAAGATTGCTGCTGCCGAGGCCTTCGCCGCTGAAGCTGCAGCCAAGGACGCAGAGGCTGCGGCTGCCGCAGCTGCCGCCGCGGCGGAAGCCGCTGCAGAGCCCAAGGCCGAGTAAGCCTCATCGCTCATCATCGATTTGAAGAACCCGGTCGCAAGGCCGGGTTTTTTGTTGTCAAAATATCTTCAAAAATAATCGTAAGATATATCTTGACGCACTCATGAGCCGTTCCTACTTTTGCTTCATGCAAATTATGGAGACGACACATGAAGAACGATGATGACGATATGGGTGCCCAGTGGCGCCGGTTCGAGGCCATGGCCCGCCGCGGCTTCGACCGGCTGACCGGCAGCATGAGCGAGGGCAATGAGAACTTGGGCAGCAACTTCCGCATGGGCCGCATGTTGGCCGCCGGCGATGTGCGCCTGGTGGCGCTGTTCCTGATCGAACAGCAACCCCGCCACGGCTATGACCTGATCAAGGCAATCGAAGACCGCTCGCACGGGTTTTATTCGCCCGGCCCCGGCATGATCTATCCGGCCCTGACCTACCTTGAAGAAGCCGGGTTCGTGACCTCGCAAAGCGAGGCCAACAAGAAAATCTACACCATTTCCGACGCCGGCCGCGCCCACCTCAACGACAACCGCGAAGCCATCGAGCGCACGCTCAATTTCCTCGCCAAGGCCGGCGAACGGATGCAGCAGTTCCGCGACTGGAGCTTTGGCAACGGCGAAACTCCGCCGGAAGGCGAAGACCCGCGCGGCCGCCACGGCGGCGGTCATCGCGGTCCGCGCCACGGCGGCCCCGGCCGCCACGGCGGCCCGGGAGGCTGGCGCTTCGGCGGCCCGCCGGATCGCGACATCGCCGACGTCCTGCCCGAGGTCAACGACGCCCGCCGCGCCCTCAAGGACGCGCTGCGCGACGCCATTGGCAAAGGCGAGGACGTGCAGCGTAAAACCGCCGAAATCCTGCGCCGCGCTGCCGAAGACATCGCCCGCCAGTCCAGCGACGACATCGACATCTGAGCCAATGCCCTGATTGTCATGGGCATTAATACCCGTCATGCTGACCACCGTTGCTGCAGAGCAGCGGTGGTTTTCGTTGAGGGAGAGCCTGCATGATCCTGTCCGACCGTGATATTGCGCTGGGGATGGATCGGCCGATCAGCCGCCGCGACTTTCTCAACGGTGTGGCGCTTTCGGTGGCAGGCATTGCCGAGACCACCCTGCTCCCCGGCATGGCCAGCGCCAGCCCGCCAGCCAATTATCCCGCCGCCCAGACTGGACTGCGCGGCCATAGCGAACAGGCCATGTCGATCATGCATGCTGTGCGCGACGGCACGTTCTGGGATACCGCACCCAAGCCTGAAGACACTGGCGAGCACTATGATCTGGTCGTGGTTGGCGGCGGCATTTCCGGCCTTGCCGCTGCCGTGCTCTACCGTCAGCAGGTTGGCGCCGAGGCCAAAATCCTGATCCTCGAAAACAACGACGATTTTGGCGGCCACGCGCGCCGCAACGAATTTACCGCCTCCAACGGCAAAAAGCTGATCGGCTATGGCGGCTCGGAATCGTTGCAGACGCCGAGCTATTTTTCGCCGCTGGTCAAACAGCTGCTGCTCGACATCGGCATCGATACCGAAAAGTTCAACACCTATTACAACCAGACCTGGTCGGAGGATCGTCAGCTGGGCGAAGCGGTGCTGTTCCGCAAGGAAACCTTCGGCACCGACGCCATGGTCAAGACCGCCGAACTGGCCGCCGACTGGGTGCCCAAAACCCCGCTCAACGACAAGGCCAAGGCCGATCTGATCGAGCTGATGGACGCGCCCCGCGACTACCTGCCCGGCAAGACCCGCGCCGAGAAATTCGACATCCTCGCCACCACCACCTATGCGGACTTTCTGACCAAAATTTGTGGCTACGACCCGCAGCTGATCAATTACTTCGCCGCCAGCACTCGCGCTTATTTCGGCGTTGGCGTGGATGCGACAACCGCACTCGATGCCTGGGGCAACTATAATCCCGGTTTTACCGCCATGGATCTGGGCGATCAGCCCCACAAGACCATGAGCCCGTCCGGCCGCCTGGTGCTGACCGATCCGGACCCCTATATTTATCATTTCCCCGACGGCAATGGCGGCGTCGCCCGCGCGCTGGTGCGCGCTCTGGTGCCATCGGCAGTGCCCGGCACCACCATGGAAGACCTGGTGAGCGCCGAGGTGGACTACACCGCGCTGGACCTGAAAACCAATCCGAACCGCCTGCGGCTCAACGCCTCGGTCGTTCGTGTCGCCCACGATGGTCCGGTCGATAGCGCCACCAGCGTTATTCTGACCTATGTAGATCAGGGCAAACTGAAGACGGTCAGTGCCAGCAACGTCGTGCTGGCCTGCTGGCACCGCGTCATTCCCCACATCAGCAGCGAAGTTCCCGACGCGCAGGTGGAAGCGCTCAACGATCAGGTCAAGGTGCCGCTGATCTATACCAATGTGCAACTGCGCAACTGGCAGGCTTTCGCCAAGCTGGGCATCTCCAGCTTCGAATGCCCATCAGGGTTCTGGGATGGCGCCAATATCGACATGCCAGTGTCGATGGGCGCCTATAAATTTGCCGACAAGCCGGAAGACCCGGTGCTCCTGCATATTTCCAAGGTGGTGGTCACGCCCGAGCCGGGGCTCAGCGCCCGCGACCAGGCCACTGGCGGCCGCTATGCGCTGATGGAAATGAGCTTTGCCGACATGGAGCGCGAAATCCGCGACATGCTGCAACGGGCGCTTGGTGGCGGGGGGTTCGATGCCGCCCGCGACATCGAGGGGATTACCTGCAATCGCTGGAGCCACGGCTACGCGCTTGAATATATGCGGCCCTGGGACACCTACTGGCCTGATGGTCCGCTGCCGATCGAGGCCTCGCGCAAAGGCTGGGGGCGCATTGTCATCGCCAATTCCGATGCCGGCGCCTATGCCTATGCCCATTCCGCCATGGACCAGGCCGGGCGCGCCATCAGCGAACTGCTGGGCGACAAAGCCCATCTGGCCGAGTTTTCCAAATTCCCAGGCCCGCCGCGCGACCTGATCGGGCTTTAGCGCTTTCACTCGATGCCCAAAATTGGCTGCCCAACAGTGCAAAAGCTGCTAACATGTTAGTACTGTTGAGGAGCGCGCCGTGAACGAGATGACCCCGATTACCGCCGATCGCCAGGCTGCCGGCCGCCGCGTGGCGGCGCGGCTCAAACAGTTGATCGCGCCCAATAAGCTGATGACCGATCCGCTGATGACCTATGCCTGGTCGGGCGATGCCAGCTCTTACCGGCTGGTCCCCGCCGTTGTCGCCATCATCGATACCGAAGATCAGGTGCGCGCCATTTTCGAGGCCGCCCGCGCCGAGCACCTGCCGGTGACATTTCGCGCCGCCGGCACCTCGCTGTCCGGCCAGGCCGTGACCGATGGCGTCCTCGCCGTGCTCGGCGATGGCTGGCGCAAGCTGCGCATCATTGACGACGGCGCAAAAATCGTGCTCGGGCCGTCGATCATAGTGGCCAATGCCAACACCGCCTTGAAGCCCTACAACAAGAAGATCGGCCCTGATCCGGCGTCGCAAGCCACCTGCAAGATCGGCGGCGTGGTCAATAACAACTCCTCCGGCATGTGCTGCGGCGTCGCCCAGAACACCTATCACACCATGGACCGGCTAAGGATCGTTCTGACCGACGGCACCATGCTCGACAGCGGCGACGAAGCCTCGCGCGCCGCCTTCCGCGCCAAGCGCCCGGACCTGCTCGATGGCCTGCACGCCCTGCATCATCAGGTGATGGCCGATACCGAACTGGTCGCCCTGATCCGCCACAAATACCGCATCAAGAACACCGTCGGCTATTCGATCAACGCGCTGGTCGACTATCACGACCCGCTCGATATCCTGATCCACCTGATCGTCGGCTCCGAGGGCACGCTCGGCTTCGTTTCCGAGGTCACCTACAACACTGTCCCGGATCACCCGTTCAAATCCACCGCTTTGGTGCCCTTCCCCGATCCGCATTCCTGCGCGCGGGCGATTTCGATCCTTGCCAATGGCGGCGTGCAGGTCACCACCGGGGTGACCGCCGCCGAATATATCGAGCGCCGGGCGCTGCAGACGGTCATTCATCTCGATGCCATGCAGCCGCTGGTGCCTTACCTGACCGAAACATCGCCAGCGGTACTGATCGACGTCACCGCGCCCAGCGCCGCCGAACTCGACAGCGAGGTGCAAAAGGCCATCGCCATTCTTGCCGGCCAAGGCGCCACCCACATCGATTTTTCCACCGATGAACATCGCAGCCACGCCCTGTGGGATATCCGCAAGGGCTTCTTCGCCTCGGGCGGCGCCGCGCGACCCAAGGGCACGTCGATGTTGACCGAGGACGTTGCCGCCCCCATCGACCGGCTGGCCGATTTCGTCATCGACATGCGCACGCTGCTCGATGCGCATGGCTATGACGACGCCATCATTTTCGGCCACGCGCTGGCTGGAAACCTGCATTTCCAGATGAGCGACAACTTCGCCCAGCCTGGCGCTGCCGAAAAGTTCGACGTTTTCTCCAAGGCGCTCTCACAGCTGGTTTCGGTGCAATATGGCGGCTCACTCAAGGCCGAACACGGCACCGGCCGGGCCATCGCCCCGTTCGTCGAAGCCGAGTGGGGCCCGAAAGCCTATGCGCTGATGCATCAGATCAAGGCGCTGTTCGACCCCGAAATGCTGCTCAATCCAGGGGTGCTGCTCAACGCCGATCCGGATATTCACATCAAGAACCTCAAGCTGATGCCGCTGGCCGATCCGGTGGTCGACCTCTGCATCGAATGCGGCTTTTGCGAACCGGCCTGCCCCAGCCACCAGATGACGCTATCGCCGCGCCAGCGTATTGCCGTCACTCGCGAACGCGCCCGCCTGCGCCAGACCGGCGAGAACGCCGAGCGCCTCGAACGGCTCGACCAGGATTTCCAATATGCCGGCCTCGATACCTGTGCGGCCTGTAATCTCTGCTCGCTGCGCTGCCCGGTCGGCATCGAAACCGGCACCATGATCATTGGCCAGCGCACCGAAAGGCGCAGCGACTTCGCCCGCTCCGTTGCGCACGCCGCCGCCGGCCATACCGGCAGCATCGAAACGGTGATGCGTGGCGGCGTCGCCTTCGCCGATTTCGGCAAGGCCGTGATCGGGGCACCGGCGGTCACCGCCATCACCGATACGGCTCGACGTCTCAGTGGCCGCCACGTGCCACGGATTGCCGAAGCGCTGCACTCCGGTCCGGGCGCGCCAAAAGCGCCGCCGACCATTTCGCGCGACAATCCGCTGACCACCGGCTTTCCAGTGCCCATCGCCCTGTCCGGGCGCCAGAAGATCGTCTATTTCCCCGCCTGTCCCTCACGGATGTTCGGCGCGCCAAAAACCGCTATGGACCTGCTCGACACGCCCTCCGCGATGCTGGCTCTGCTGGCCCGTGCCGGGTTCGATGTGGTGATGCCCGAACATTTGAACGGCCAATGCTGCGGCCAGCCGTTCCAGTCCAAGGGCTTTCCCGAGGAAGCGGCGCGGGTCGGGGGCAAGCTCAAGGCCGAACTCTCAACTCTCTCGGATGCGGGCAATCTGCAGATTGTCACCGATGCCTCGACTTGCGCCAAGCATTTGCGCGAATTTCCCGGCGACGCTCCGGTCGCCGATAGCGCCGAATTCATCCTCGCCAATATCCTGCCCAAACTCGCCATCACCCGGCCGGTGCCAGTGGTGGCCGTCCACCACAATTGCTCGGCCCAGCGCCTCAAGGAACAGGGCGCCACCGAGGCCATTGCCAAGGCCTGCGCCACCAAGGTCGCCGTGCTGACCTCGGTCACCTGCTGCGGCTATGCCGGGGACAAGGGGCTGTTCACCCCCGAACTCAACGCCCACGCCACCCGCTTCGTCAAAACCGACATCCCGGCCGATTGCACCATTGGCGTCTCGACCGTCTCCACCTGCGCCTCGGGCCTGTCCGAACATGCCGGTGTGCCCTTCGTCTCGCTGGCGAGTTTGCTGGAGTTTGTCAGCCGGCCACTGACCAACTAATTCCGCACCGCGCCGCTGGGGCATACTGCCCTTGCGGTCGCCATCCGATAAAGGCTACTGACCCTTCAGCAAGCCCCCGGAAATTGCATGACCACCACCACCACCATCACCAGCCTCGGCCAGCGCGCCGAGGGCGTCGCCGAAATCGACGGCGTGCGCGTCTTCGTGCCGCTCGCTTTGCCGGGTGAAGTGGTGGAGATCGAGGCCGAAGGCGATCGCGGCACGCTGCTGTCGGTGCTTGAACCCAGCCCCAACCGCATCGCGCCATTTTGTCCGCATTTTGGCCAGTGCGGCGGTTGCCAGACCCAGCATATGGATCGCCCCACCTATGAGGCGTTCAAGACCGCTCTGGTGCAAACCCCACTGCGCTTTGCCAATATCGATACCGAAATCACCCAGTTCATCGATGCCGGTGGCGCTGGCCGTCGGCGTGCCACGCTGCATGCCCGCAAGGAAGGCGCCGGCTATATGCGGCTGCGCAGCCATCAGGTGCATGATATCGATCATTGCCCGATCCTGGTTCCGGCGCTTGCCCGAGCGCCAGAAATAACCCGCGCCATCCATGAAGCCATTGGCGAAGCCGATGTCAGCTTTACCGCCACCATCACCGGCCTCGATGTCGGGGTACGCACCGAAAAGGCCCGGGCCAGTGCCAAGCGGCTCGAACCGCTGGTCGGCCGCTTCCGCCTGGCCCGGCTGGCGCTCAATGGTGAACTGATCCTGCAGGCCCAGCCCCCGGTCGCCGGCATGGGCAAAGCCAGGGTCGAGCTGCCGATGGGCAGCTTTCTGCAAGCCACGGACGCGGCGCAAAACCTGTTGGCGGATTACGTCGCCGAAGCGCTCAAGGGCGCCAAAACTGTCGCCGACCTGTTCTGCGGCGTCGGCCCGTTTGCGCTGAGGCTAGCCGAGCAGGCCAAGGTCTATGCAGTCGACAGCGACAAGGCCGGCATTCTGGCGCTCGACAAGGCCCGCCGCCACACCTCGGGCCTCAAGCAACTCACTGCCCAATACCGCGACCTGTTCCGCGAACCACTGACGCGCTACGAACTGGCCGATTACGACGCCGTGGTGCTCGACCCGCCCCGTGCCGGTGCTGAGGCCCAAGTCAAAGAGCTGGCCGCCTCCAAAGTCAAGACCGTGGCCATGATCGCCTGCGACGCCCGGACTTTCGCCCGCGACGCCGCCATCCTCATCGCTGGCGGCTATACGCTCGCCGACCTGCGGGCCGTGGACCAGTTCGTCCACTCCACCCATATCGAGATTGCCTCGACCTTCAGGCGCTAGCGCACCAACTCGCGCCGCGTCTGCTCAAGACTGGCAAGTGTTGGCCCCACCGGCACATATTCCAGCCCGACGCGGCCCGAATAGCCATTGGCAAACAGCCATTCCAGCGCCTCGGCCAGCGGCAGCTCGCCAGTGCCGGGCTGATGCCGGCCGGGGTGGTCGGCCACATGGATATGAGCCACCCGATCAACTCGGCCTGCCAGCACGTCCTGGGTTTTCTCGCCCATCACCATGGAATGATAAAGGTCGTACAAAATGGCGATTTCATCGGGCCGATTGACCGCATCGATAATGTCGAGAGCCTCGACGGTCGAGTGCAGATAATAGCCCTGGTGATCGACGAGCGTGTTGAGCGGCTCCAGCGCCAGCTTGACGCCGCTTCCGCGCAGCACATCGGCGGCGCGACCGAGGCACGATTCGATGGCTGCCCGCTGCTCCGCGCGGCTGCGCCCCGGCAGGTCGTCGCCTGCCTGCGCAATCAACACCTTGGCGCCCAGCCGCTGGGCCACCTTGATGCTCTTTTCCAGCCCCTCCAGAAACCCTGAATGCCGCGCCGGATCAGTCAGCGGCACCATCGGTTCGGCAACCAGCCCCGACAGCGGCAGTCCCGTGGCCTTGATAGCAATCTCGATGGCGTCGACATCCTTGTCGATCCAGCGCCAGAATTCGAACGCCGCCACCCCGGCATCGCGCGCCATGCCGATGCGCCGCACAAAATTGGGGCTTTCGGCAACGAACAGCATTTCAATACAGGCGGAAAATTGCATGGCAAATCTCACTCGACGCAATGGGTAAAACTGGCGCGATGGGATGCCGATTTGCGCCAAATGGCAACCACAGAGGAGGCGCCCCGGGCCACCCCGACGCCGTCCGCTGACAGCAGAGGTAACAGGTTGGCGCAGTGCCATCGTTCCGGGTGACCGGTAGATCGCCAACACTGCTGGAAATCTCCGTGTCGAGATTATCGATAAGCGCCCCATGATGGCGCTGGCCCATCGAGGCCAGAACCGGGTTTTGCGGGGTGTGGAAGGGTCGGCGCCATGACCAGGCCCATGGCATCATCAGACGCCTGCGGCATCGAGTTCAGGCCCATCATGCAAGGCGGATCGCCGGCATAAACCGGCGATCCGCATCGTGCTTAGGTGATCGAGCCGATGACGCCTTCGACAAGATAGTCGGTGCCCCAGAGCGCGCCGTCATAAAGGCCGAGCGTGCCTTCGATCACTACCTTGCCTTTATTGTCCTTGATCGGGCCAACAAAGATTGGTGCGCCCGCCTTGGTTTCGGCAATGGCGGCGGTTGCGGCAGCGATCGCTGCCTCGGTAGCGCCGGCCCCAAAGGCCGTAGAGCCAACCATGTCCTTGTCGTAGCCACCCTCATTGACGTTGGGCAGTGGCTCACCCGCCGCGATCAGTTTGGCATATTGGGTATAGACCGTGCCCCATTTCAGTTCGGCGCCGGTGATGAAACCCTTGGGCGCCAAACCCGATTGATCGGCATTGTGGCCACAGGTCTTGATGCCGCGCGCCTCCGCAGTCTCGACGATCACTTTGGGGCTATCGACATGGCAGGCGATGACGTCGCAACCGGCATCGATCAGCGCGTTGGCGGCCTCTGCCTCGCGGACCGGCAGGCTCCATTCGCCGGTGATGATCAATCGCACTTCGGCGGCTGGATTGACCTTTTTCACGCCGACTGTGAAGGCATTGACGTTGCGCAGCACCAGGGCAATCGGCTTGGCGGCAATGAACCCGATCTTGTTGGTCGTGGTGGAAAGCCCGGCGGCAATGCCGTTGATGTAGTGGCCCTGGTCCAGGTAGCAAAAATAGCCGCCCAGATTGATCGGGTCGGTATCCTTGTTCCACAACGAGGTCGGGTGGCGGAACTGCACCTCGGGGTGCTTTTTGGCCGCTTCGATCATGAAGGGGTTGAAATAGCCGAACGACGTCGGGAACAGCAGGCTTGCCCCGTCCAGGTTGATCATCGATTCCATCGTCTGGGCGACGGCGTCGGTTTCGGGAACGTTTTCCTCTTCGACCACGGTTACGTCGGGCAGCGCCTTGAGCGCGGCGGCACCAACGGCATGCGACTGGTTCCAGCCAAAATCGCCGACTGGACCGACATAGATCATGCCGATGGTCAGCGGACCGGCAGCCTGCGCTTTCATCCCGCTGGCCAGCAGCAGTGACCCGGCGGCAGCGCCGCCAAGGAAGGTTCGGCGAGAGATAGAAAGTCTGGACATGGTTGCACCCCTTTTGTCCGTGCCCGCCAATCGGACACAAATTTGCAGTACGGGAACCGCCATGGCGAAACCCGGTTCGATCGGCGCCCAATGGACGCCGCGACGGCAGATCAGGATAACGCCAGCCAGTTGGCCGGATGCGGACGCCCTAGCCCGCGGTTTCAGCGAGGGACGCGCTTTGCTTACGGCCCTCCCATTGCTCGACGCTCATGGTCTTGATGTCGAATTGGTCGCGCGTACGCGCATAACTGTGGCCCCCGAGGCGCCCAATGGCGTCCATGCCGTGTTGGTCGACATGAAGGGTTTCGGGGTTGACCAGATCCGCCCGGATATGAATGCCGAGCACCTCGCCCAGGATGATCTCGCGGGCCTTGCCCACTTCGAGCGTCATGTAGCGCCGGCATTCCAGCGCCGCCGGTGCTGAAACAATACGCGGGCTTTTGACGGCCCGCCCGGGCACCGTTTCGAGGTCGGCCTCCGCCAGTTCGTCCACCCCGGGCCCGAACTTGATGGCACAGATTTCCATCTGGGCCGCCAGCGCATCGTCAACGATGTGGACGGTGAACTCCCCGGTGTCGCGGATATTGCGCGAGGTGTCCTTCATCCGCCCGTCTTCGTAATTCTCGACCCCGATGGCAACGATCGCCGGGTCGTGCGTCAGCACGTTGAAGAAGCTGAACGGCCCGGCATTGCGTTGGCCATCCTTGCTCAGTGTGGTGATGAAGGCGATCGGCCGCGGGATCACCGTGCCGATCAGCAGCTTGTAGCGCTGCTTGGCAGTCAGGTCAGCGAAATTGAAATGGGCGTGGCCGCTCATTTGCCGCGCACCTTGCGGGTCAGCGGAATTGCGGTCTCGCGGGCGGTGATGGCCCCAGCATAGCGGGCCAGCACGTCGCCAAGGGCCGGGCGGTTATCCTCATCCTGGCCGGTGATGGCGCGGGCTTCGACTGCACCCATGTGATGGGCCATGATGGCCACGGCCCTGTCGGCGTCGCCGGACCGCAACGCAGCGATAATGTGGGCATGCTCATCGGCGCCACCATCATGCTGATGTGGCCGACCGAACACGGCCAGGATCAGCGAACACCGGGTCACCAGTTCGGCCATGTATTTTTCGATCACCGCATTGCCGCTGAGCTTGGCGAGGCGAATATGGAACTCACCGGCCAGTCGTCCCCACACATGCTCTTCGCCGCGCTCGCGCGCCGCATCTTCTTCGCGCACCAGACCTTCAAGCTCGGCGCCGAATGCGGGCTTCCAACGCTTGATTACCAAGCGCACCACCTCGGCTTCCAGCGCCCGCCTTGTCTCGAACACGTCGCGGGCCTCGGCGAGCGTCGGCAGCGCGACCGTCGCGGTGCGCTTGGGCTGGGCATCGACCAGCCCCTCCGATTGCAAGCGGGCCAGAACTGCTCGTACCAGGGTCCGGCTCATCGAAAAATGGGCGCCGATCTCGTCCTCAGGCAGCCTGGTGCCGGGCTGGAGCGCGCGCTCGAGAATCGCCTGCTTCAGCGCTTCATGGGCGATCTCGATACGGGGAGACGGTCTGGACATGCAAGCCTCAGCTTTGTTGTACACATTGATGCATACAAGAATTTAGGAAGCAAGTGGCCAAATAGTCCGAAAGCCCCCGAAAATATTCATATTTCGCAGCGCCTTACGTCAAACCACGCCTGTTGCATAGCTGGCATGCAGGTTTTTGCCTCCTCGACTCGCCATTCATGTATACAATTTATGTATCCAATACGGAGGCTGGCGATGCCGACACGCACCGTTGTGCTCAAGCTCAACCAACAACAACTCGAACTCCTTGATCGTACCATTGGCGGCGGTGCTGCTCCTGATCGGGTCAGCTTGATCAAGCTCGCCTTGCGCGAATATGCAGAAAGGCACGGCAAATGAGGACGGTTCTTACCGAACGCAGGCTCGAGCCGGGCACCGGCAAGGCCATCGAACTGCTTGCTGGCCAAATCCTGCGTATCGAGCAGGTCGAAGGCGGGCAGTGCGTCGATTTCAACGCTTTCAACTTGCACGACTACAAAGAATTCATGCATTGCGGCCGCACTCGCACGGTGCATG
This sequence comes from Devosia sp., assembly GCF_039927955.1. Lineage (GTDB taxonomy): Bacteria > Pseudomonadota > Alphaproteobacteria > Rhizobiales > Devosiaceae > Devosia. Next base: position 40,998 of record NZ_JBDSUA010000059.1, read on the forward strand.
GCTTCAATCCCAGCCAAGGCATGTTCCTCTGGTCACAGCCGCCGCGCGAGCGGGCGATGCTCTACATTCTTGCGGACACCTATGGTCGCAACGACGTGCTGTTTCCGCGCTGCTCGGGCTACCTCTACGAGAGCGCCTATGGTTTTGACGCGCATACCAATTGCCACGATATCCAGGCCGAGGCGCAGCGCGAATATGGGCTGACGCCCGACGACGTTCATGACAGCTTCAACCTGTTCATGAATACCGAAGTGAGCATGGATGGCCGCGCTACGATCACGCGCCAGACCAGCCAGGCAGGCGACTATATCGACCTGCTGGCCCTGGTCGATACCCTGGCCGTACCCAATGTGTGCGGTGCCGACATCATGCGCACGTCCAATTTCGGGCTAAAGCCGATCCAGATCACCATCTTCGAGGCGACTGCCGAGGATCTCGACGCCGTGCCGAAGACGCCCATCCTCAGGAGCCAGCGCACGCCCGCCGATTTCCGCCAACCGACGATCAAGGCCGACCGCGAACTGCGGCGCGACACCGCCTATCGTCCCCAGTTCACCAATGTGCCGATCATCCATCAGCCCATTGCCATCGACTTGAGCGCCGAAGAAGCGGCCCTGTTCGACGCCGTCAAACTTCCCCAGTATGGCGACGATGACGCCCAGGCCCTGCGTGATATCGTGTTTACCTGGTGGGAAGAGCGCTACCTGACGGGAGCCAGCGGCGCGCCGGCGATCGGAGACTGACCCATGAGCATTGGCGCCGATTGCCTGATCGAAGCCGGCGCCATTCTCACCGGCGTCGATGCGGGAGGTGATTTCGCCACCCTCAGCGATTGCACCATCCGCGTAGCCGACGGCAGCATCGCCGAGATCGGCAGCGGGACCGCCCTGCGCGCGCACTACCCGGGCCTGCCGTGTTACGGCGGCCCGGGCATGATCGCCATGCCTGGCATGGTCAATGGTCACCATCATTCCGGCATCACCCCGCTGATGCATGGCGTGCCCTTTGCGCCGCTCGAATTTTGGTTGCCGCGCTTTCGGACCCAGCGCCGTGTGCCGCTCCGCCTCGATACGCTCTACTCCGCAATTGAAATGCTCGAGAGCGGCACGACGACCGTCCATCACATCCATGGCGGCGTTTCAGGACCTCGAGAAAGCTGGAACCAGACTGCTGACAGCGTGCTCTCGGCCTACGGCGAAATCGGCATGCGCGCCGGTTTTTCCTTCATGATCCGTGACCGTAACCGCTTGACCTATGAGGACGATGCCACCCTGCTGGCGGCGCTCCCCAGCGACGCGGCCGAATGGCTGGGCGCGCAATTGCGCGCCGAGGCCATCCCGGTAACCGAACTCATGGCGTTCTACTCAGATCTTTCCAGACGCTGGGGCGGCTCGGATCTGATCCGGCTAAACCTGGCGCCCGCCAACCTGCACTGGTGCAGCGACGAAGCGTTGGGCCTGATCTTTGACACCGCCCGCACCGCCGGCGCCCAGATCCACATGCATCTGCTCGAAACGGAGCGGCAGGCGCAATTCGCATTGGCACGCACCGGAAGCAGCGCCGTCGCCCATCTCCATCATCTGGGTTGCCTTGGCCCCAACGTCACATTGGGCCATGGCAACTGGCTGAGCCGTGATGACATGGACCTGCTGGCCGAGCATCATTGCACCATCTGCCACAATGCTAGTTCCGGCCTGCGGCTGGGCAGCGGCATCGCGCCCATCAACAGCATGCTGGAACGCGGTCTTCGTGTTGCGCTGGGCATCGACCAGTCCGGCATCAACGATGATCGTGACATGCTGGCCGAGATCAAGCTGGTCTGGGCGCTGCATCGCGAAACCGGCCTGTGGAACCAGCGCGCGTCGGCGCCACAAATTCTGCGGATGGCCACCGAGCACGGCGCCATGACCGCCGGCTTCGGCGATCGTATCGGGCGGCTCGACGTCGGCCGCGCCGCCGATATCGTCCTGCTCGATCGTGCCGAAGTCGAAAGGCCAGCGGTCGATCCGCGCACGCCCCTCGTCGATACCCTCCTGATGCGGGCCAAAAGCGGCGCGGTACGAGACGTCTTCGTCGCCGGAAGGCAGGTGGTGGCCAACGGTCGGGTCACTGGCATCGACCGCGACGGGGTAATGGCCGAAATCGCTGCAGAAATGCAGCGGCCGTTGACCGGCGCCGAGGCCCTGGCGGCAGCCATGATCGATACGGTTCTACCAGCGATAATGCAGCAGCATCGGGAGTCCGTTGTCGATACCTGGAAGCCCTACCGATACAACGGCATGGCCGACTAGCGCCCAAACAGCGTCGCAAAGGTCCACCGTTCGCCCTTCGAACCGGCCAGAAGCGCGACGAACGGCATCAACAGGACCACTCGTCCAGGGTTCCACCTGGCCTGCTCGCGCGATCTCTGCGTCAGGATGCGGCCGGTGACCGCCCAATGTCCAATATTGGACACAAAACGGCAGCCTTACTCTTGCTTGACCATGGCTTGTCGGGCAAATCCGGGCGCGTCGGCACTGCCCACCTGCCCTGCCGAAACGACAAAGGGCCAGGCGATTGCCTGACCCTTTGGTCGGTATTCCCTGGGTAGGGAGATTTTGGAGCGGGCGAAGGGATTCGAACCCTCGACCCTAACCTTGGCAAGGTTATGCTCTACCCCTGAGCTACACCCGCACTCCATGTCCGCCACCGATGCCTTGGCACCGCTGCGACGCGCGCCTATATGCCTAATCACTGACATGATTGCAACCCAAAATCCGCAACCTGTTTTCGATACACCCGCAAGGGCTTGTCACCGCGCCTGTTTGGGGCGCAGAAAGAGCCCGCAATTCCTCGGATAACCAGCCTCAAGGGCCTGCTTTATGACTTTTGAATTGAATGGCGCCGCCACCCCATCTCCTGCCGCAGTTCCTGTTGGCGCCTTGATCAAGGATTCTTCAGACCAGGGTTTCAAGACAGATGTGATCGACGCTTCGCTGGAAACCCCGGTTCTGGTGGATTTCTGGGCCCCCTGGTGTGGTCCCTGCCGCGCGCTGACCCCTGCTTTGGAAAAAGTGGTCAATGAAAAGGCCGGCAAGATCCGCCTGATCAAGATCAACATCGACGAAAACCCCCAGATTGCCGGCCAGCTTGGCATTCAGTCGATCCCGGCCGTGTTCGCCTTCTCTGGCGGTCGTCCGGTCGATGGCTTCATGGGCGCCATGCCTGAAGGTGAAGTGCGCCGCTTTGCCGACAAGGTGATTGCCGGTGTACCTGCCGCCGCGCCGGAAACCGATTCGATGGAAGCCCAGATCGGCAATGCAATCGCTGCCGCGCACGAAGCGTTGACCGCTGGCGATCTGGGTCGCGCCGCGCAGATTTTTGGCATGGTGCTGCAGCACGAACCGGAAAATGTCGTGTCCCTGCTCGGGCTGACCAAGGTCTATCTGGCCGCCGGCGAAGTCGAACAGGCATCGACGACACTCGACCTGATACCGGAGGCCGAGCGCAAGGGCGTCGATTACACGGCGACCCTCAGCTCCATCCGTCTGCTGACCGAAGCCGCCGGCCTTTCGGAAACCGACACCCTGCGCGCCGCGCTGGACACCAATCCCGACGACCATCAGGCCCGTTTCGATCTGGCTGTCGTGCTCAATGCCGAGGGGGAAAAGGTCGAGGCCGCCGAAGCCCTCGTGGCCTTGATGAAACGCGACCGCGCCTGGAATGATGATGGTGCCCGCAAGAAACTGATCGAACTGTTCGACGCCTGGGGTCCGAAGGACCCTGCAACCATCAAGGGCCGCCGCCTGCTTTCGGCGGTTTTGTTCTCCTGAGGAGGCCATGATGCTCCAGCGCCCCACGTCACCTGCCGACCTGCCCAAATCCGTTCCGGTCTTTCCCTTGACCGGAGCGCTCCTGCTGCCGTTTTCACATCGCCCGCTCAATATCTTCGAGCCGCGCTACATTGAGATGGTCGATGCCGCGTTGCGCACCAACCGGTTGATCGGTCTGATCCAGCCTGAAGACACTGCCGAGGAATCGCCCAAGGGTCGCAGTCCGCTGCAAAGGATTGGCTGTGTCGGCCGGCTGAGCCATTTCGAGGAAAACAGCGAGGGGCGCTATTTCATCATCCTGGAAGGCATAACCCGTTTCCGGCTGACCTCTGAACTGACCGTGATGACGCCTTATCGCCAGTGCCTGATTTCCGCCGAGGATTTTTCCTCGGATTTTCAGCGCACCTATGGCGAAGAAAAGGTCGACCGCGACCGCTTCGTCAAAATGATGCGCGACTATGCCGAGTTTGCCAATTTCGAGCTGAACTGGGACGAAATCGAGCGGACTGGCACCGCAGACCTGATCAACTTCTGCTGCATGGTCTCGCCCTACGGAGCAGCCGAAAAGCAGGTGCTGCTGGAGGCCCAGACACTGGAGGAACGCGCCGAAACCCTGATCGCCATGACCGAGGTGGAAATGGCGCGCGGCGGCGAAGGCCACCCATCCCCGCTCAACTGATGACCGAACCACGCTACATTCTCGACGTCAAAACGCTCGAAATGCTGGTCTGTCCGTTGACCAAGACCCGGCTGACCCTGTCCGCCGACAAATCCGAGCTGATCTCGATTGCCGGGCGGCTGGCCTTTCCGATCATCAAGGGTGTGCCCTTGCTCAGCCTCGAGGAAGCCCGCCCGGTGGAGCCTGATGAGCTGAAGCGACTGCCCGAGCTGCAGGCGCGGATGCCGGATCGCAATCTTTGAGCTGGCGCGAGCCTAGATCGGCAAACCACTCAATAGACGCGGCCCGTTTCCGGATAGCCCTGCCGCGCTGCGAATCATGAAGTCCTTGACCGGGCCGGATCGGTCGACCAACCCCAAGCCGATGTCGCGCAGTGCCCGAACCGGCGCCACATCGTTGGAAAACAGCCGGTTCATCCCATCGGTGACCATGGCCATCATGCTGGTATCAAGTCGCCGCCAGGCCTGATAGCGCGCCAGCACATCGGCGCTGCCATGATCGAGCCCCAGCCGGATCATGCCGATCACCACTTCGCTGAGCGCAGCAACGTCCTTCAGACCCAGATTGAGACCCTGGCCGGCAATCGGATGCACCACATGCGCAGCGTCTCCGATCAGCGCCAGCCGTGGTCCCACCAGATCGCGAGCAATCTGCAGCCGCAGCGGAAAGCTCTGAACTTTTTCCTCGATCTGCACTGCCCCGAGGGTGGAGCCCATCACCGCTTCGATTTCCAGCGCCAGCGCCTCTGGCGCCAGGCCAACCAGACGCGCCGCCTCGAGCGTGCTTTCAGTCCAGACCAGAGAAGATCGGTTGCCCTTCAGGGGCAAGCTGGCAAATGGTCCGGCCGGCCGGAAATGTTCGTAGGCCGCCCCGTCATGGGGCAGTTGATGAGCAATGGTGGTGACAATGCCGCTCTGCCGGTAATCGTGGCCAACCACGCCAATGCCCGCCATGCCGCGCAGGCTCGATTGCGCCCCATCGGCAGCGACGACCAATCCGGCGGTCAAGCGACGCCCATCCTTGAGCGTCAGGGTCGCCTGGGCGCCCTCACCGGAAAAGCCGACGATCTCGACAGGCGCAATGACCTCAATCTTGCCGGTCACCGCATCGAGCAGTGCCTGGGTCATCGCGCGGTTGGGCACCATATGGGCAAAGGCTTCGCCGGGCACCACGTCACCCTCGAATTTCAGAAACAGCGGGCGGGCAATATCACCCATCCCCGAATCCGTAAGCTTCATCGCCCGGATCGGCTGAGCCTCGTCCGCCATGGCATTCCACACATCCAGAGCCTCAAAGACCCGGCGCACACCGGCCGCCAGCGCCGAGGCACGGCTATCCTGGGGCACGCTCATGGGTCGCCGATCGACCAGCCCGATCCGGATACCGTGAGCGAATCGCGTCAAGCTCAGCGCCATCGTCAGCCCCGCCGGCCCGCCACCTACGATCAACACGTCGAACCGGTCTGGATTGGCTGTCATCGGCAATGCTCCTCCACCGCCCATTTCAGCGCTTGCCGACACCTTGGCAAGGGCGCCAAACGTCGCGCCGAATAATGCCGTTAATTTGTCCAAACGAGGTCGGTTTTGCACAAATTATGTGCATATTTTGTTCGACTGTTTAGCGGCAATCGGTGAGAATTTGTTAAAACCTTGTTTTCAAGGCATAATTTAGCCCCCGTCACAGTTGGCACGGCTCTTGAGTCTAAAATGGGCATTCCAGAGCAATGCGCAAAGTCGCAAAGGGGCAAACATGAAACTGGTGATAGCGATTATCAAGCCGTCACGCCTCGAAGAGGTTCGCCAGGCACTTAATTCCCTCGATGTTCACGGCATGACCGTGACTGAGGTAAAGGGCTACGGCCGCCAAAAGGGGCATTCTGAAATTTATCGCGGCACCGAGTATGCCGTACACTTTCTGCCCAAGCTGAAGGTGGAAATCGCCGTGGACGACTCCTTGAGCGACGCCGTGGCAACAGCTATTCGCGACAGTGCCCAGACAGGCCGCATCGGCGATGGCAAGATCTTTATCCTTGATCTGCTCGCCGTCACCCGCATTCGCACCGGTGAAACCGGCGCAGCCGCTCTGTAAGCGCGCATCCCCAATCGGAGATACAAAATGACAGGTCTAAAGACGTCAAAAATAGTGGGTGGTGCGCTGCTCGCGTCCCTGGCGCTGGCGCTGCCAGCCTTTGCCCAAGATGCCGCTGCCCCGGCGGCCGATGCTGCCGCCGCCGTGGTCGACACCGTCAATAAAGGCGACACCGCCTGGATGCTGGTTTCGACCGCTCTGGTCATCGTCATGACCATTCCGGGCCTGGCTCTGTTCTACGGCGGCCTGGTCCGCGGCAAGAACATGCTGTCGGTGCTGATGCAGGTGCTGTCCGGTTTTTCGATGATCGCGCTGCTCTGGGTCATCTACGGCTATAGCCTGGCATTCAACGGCGCCACCGAAGGCGGCATTTCCGCATTCATCGGCGATTTCTCCCGGCTGTTCCTGGTAGGTGTCGATCCCAGTACGCTTGCCGCGACCTTCACGGCTGGCGTGAAAATCCCGGAGCTGACATTCGTCATCTTCCAGCTCACCTTCGCCGCCATCACCCCGGCGCTGATTGTTGGCGCCATTGCCGAACGCATGAAGTTCGGCGCCGTGATGCTGTTCATCGCGCTGTGGTTCACCTTCTCCTACCTGCCGATCGCCCACATGGTCTGGTACAGCGGCGGCTATCTGTTCAAGCTCGGCGCCTATGACTTTGCTGGCGGTACCGTTGTGCATATCAATGCCGGTGTTGCTGGTCTTGTTGCTGCCATCGTTCTGGGGCCGCGCATCGGCTTCATGAAGGAACCGATCCCGCCACATAATCTGACCTTCACCTATATCGGCGCCTGCCTGCTGTGGTTCGGCTGGTTCGGTTTCAACGCTGGCTCCAATCTTGAAGCCAACGGTTTGACGGCCCAGGCTTTCCTCAACACCATCACTGCTCCTGCTGCGGCAGCCATTGCCTGGGCAATCGCTGAAAAGTTCACCCGTGGTCATGCTTCGCTCCTCGGCGCAGCTTCGGGTGCTGTTGCCGGCCTCGTCGCCATCACCCCGGCAGCAGGCTTTGCCGGCTCCATGGGTGCCATCGTGCTTGGCGCCGTCGCTGGCCTGGTCTGCCTGTGGGCCGTCGTGACCCTCAAGCCGATGTTCAAGTATGACGACTCGCTTGACGTGTTCGGCGTACACGGCGTTGGCGGTATCGTCGGCGCCCTGGGGACTGCCATCGTGGCGGCTCCCTCGCTTGGCGGCTTCGCCCTGGGCGATCCGGCTGCCTACTCGATCGGTAGCCAGTTCCTGATCCAGCTGCAGGCAGTGGTCATCGCCGTGGTCTGGTCGGGCGTGGTTACCTTCGTTGCCCTGATGATCGTCAAGGCAGTGTTTGGCGGTCTGCGGGTCACCGAAAGCGCCGAAAGCGATGGTCTCGACCTCGCGACCCATGGCGAGCGCGCCTACAACTAAATCCAAGTTCCCGGACGGCGAGCCTCCCTCGCCGTCCGGTCTCTCGACAGCCGGTTGGTCGTCGCGTGCAGCTCGTGTTCCTCTTGGCCCGCCACAGAGGCTTCCCACTCGCAAACCGCATGGGCTGCACCCCACATCCAACGCGCCAGAGCGTTAGAATACCCAAGGCCCACCGCTTCCCCGGTGGGCCTTTTTATCGTCGTCTTACCGATGGTTAGCACCAGATTAACCCCACCCTTTTAGCATGGAGACAAATTGGGCCTGCGATCCCCGAGGCCCCTGCCAAAGATTTGTTGCATCCATGCCGACACATCCCACGCCCGTCCTCGACGAAGTGCGCTCCGCTCCGGCCCGCGCTGCCCGGCCTTTCATTGCCGGTAAGCCCAAAGCTGCCAACCCGGGGACTGCCAGCACCACCATCGCTATCCGCATTCCGTTGCGCCTGGTCGGCATGGTGTTGCTGGGTGCGGTAGCCATCTGCCTGGCAGCGCTGGCTTCATGGTCGGTCGATGATCCAAGCTTTTCCTATGCGACGGCCAAGATTCCGGCCAATTGGCTGGGCTTTCCGGGCTCAGCTATCGCCGATCTGCTGTTCCAGCTGTTTGGTCTGGGCAGCCTGGCGCTGCTGTTGCCGCCCGCCGTCTGGGGCTGGGCCCTCGCCCGCCGCCGCGTGCCCACCGCCATCGGTTTCCGGTTCCTCGCCTGGCTGGCCTCGACCGTGCTGGCCACCGGCGTCCTGTCCTTCATTGCCATGCCGGCTACCTGGCCATTGCCCACCGGCCTTGGCGGCCTCACCGGGTCACTGTTCACCAATCTGGCTGGGATGATCACCGGCTCCAGCCCACAGGCCGTTACAGCAGTGCTATTTGCCATCATCATCGCGGCGCCGGCTTTGGCGCTGTACTGGCTGGCGCTCGGGCTTGGTTCGACCATTTCCGTAGTTCCCGAGACACCCGCTCAAGCCAAAAAGCGCGTCGCCCGCGAAGCCGAAGATATGGCTGAGCCCGAGACCAACCCGATCCTTGATATCGCCATCGGCGCGGTGGTCCATATGGGCTATTCGCTGCGCACCGCCATTCGACGCGGTTTTTCCAGCTATCGCGAAAAACGCGCTGCCGAGGCGGCCCCAATCCACAATGACTTTGAGCCCGAACTCGACAGCCGCCGCGAACCGGCGCTGACCCCCACACCGCGCCGGATCAATGTCGCTCCACGGCCCGAGCAGACGGCTGAGCCCGACTATGACGATGCCGAAATCGATTATCCCGAAGAGCCGGAATATGATGACATTCCATTTGTCGCTGATCCGACGCCGCCAGCGCCCACCAATCATCGCCAGCAGGGCGATTCGCGCTTCAATCCCGAGCCGCGCGGCGTAACGCCCCGGGTTTCTGCCCCCGCGCCACGCCCGGTGCAAGGAACCCGTGTGATTCGCGAAGCCCAGGGCTCGCTGCTCGATGAACCAGGTGGCTTCGAATTGCCGTCGCTGGCGCTGCTGGCAGAGCCCAAGCCCCGCGGTGTTTCGCACGAGCATCGCCCCGAACATCTCGAGGAAATGGCCCGTCGCCTTGAAGGCGTGCTGGAAGACTTTGGCGTCAAGGGTGACATTATCAACGTCCGCCCCGGCCCGGTCGTCACCCTTTATGAACTGGAGCCGGCCCCCGGCATCAAATCCAGCCGCGTGATTTCACTGGCCGACGATATTGCCCGCTCGATGAGCGCGATTTCTGCTCGTGTCGCCGTCGTGCCCGGGCGCAATGCCATCGGTATCGAACTGCCCAACGAAAACCGCGAAACCGTGTATTTCCGCGAAATGCTGGCTTCCTCCGATTTCGAGAAGATGAAGGGCAAGCTGCCAATCTGCCTTGGCAAGACCATTGGCGGCGAACCCGTGATCGCCGATCTGGCACGCATGCCGCATCTGCTGATCGCCGGCACCACGGGCTCGGGTAAATCCGTGGGTATCAATACCTTCATCCTCAGCCTGCTCTACCAGATGACCCCAGAGCAGTGCCGCATGATCATGATCGATCCCAAGATGCTCGAGCTCAGCATCTATGATGGCATCCCGCATCTGCTCACCCCGGTTGTGACCGACCCGCAAAAGGCCGTCGTGGCGCTCAAATGGGCGGTGCGCGAGATGGAAGATCGCTATCGCAAGATGAGCAAGATCGGCGTCCGCAATATTGACGGCTTCAACCAGCGCGTCACCGAATCCAAGGCCGAAGGCAAGATCATCACCCGCACGGTGCAAACCGGCTTCAACCGCGAAACCGGCGAAGCAATCTTTGAAAGCGAAGAATTCCACCTCGAGCCGCTGCCCTATATCGTCGTCATCGTCGACGAAATGGCCGACCTGATGATGGTTGCCGGCAAGGACATCGAAGGCGCCATCCAGCGCCTCGCGCAGATGGCCCGCGCCGCCGGCATCCACATCATCACCGCCACCCAGCGCCCGTCGGTCGACGTCATCACCGGCACCATCAAGGCCAACTTCCCCACCCGTATCTCGTTCATGGTCACATCCAAGATCGACAGCCGCACCATTCTGGGCGAGCAGGGCGCCGAACAGCTGCTCGGCAACGGCGACATGCTCTACATGGCCAGCGGCGGGCGCACCAAGCGCCTGCACGGCCCCTTCGTGTCCGATGCCGAAGTGGAAGCCGTGGTCGCCCATCTCAAGACCCAGGGCTCGCCTGACTATCTCGATTCGATCACCGAGGAAGACGACGAAGGCGGGGAAGCCGCGATGCCGGGCGACGACTATTCCGGGTCCGGGGACGAGCTTTACGACAAGGCCGTCAATGTGGTGCTGCAGGACAAGAAGGTTTCGACCTCCTATATCCAGCGCCGCCTGGCGATCGGCTACAACAAGGCCGCCACCCTGATCGAGCGCATGGAACAGGAAGGCGTCATCTCGCAGGCCAATCATGCCGGCAAACGCGAAATCCTGGTCGGCAACGACTAGTTACAAATCAACTTCCCGGGCTGCAGGACAAATTCCCGCGGCCCGGCCCAGCCAGCCTCGTGGGCAGTATTGGCGTCCGCCAGCGTCACATCAATGTGGCAGGAACCGCCAGTCACGCGGTACAGGTCTTTGCCGACGTATTCGAGCTTGTCGATCGGGTTAGCAAAGCCGAACGCCTCGACAATCCGGCCATCGTTTAGAATTGCCTCCAGCTCTGCCAACCGCTCGTATTGCGGCGCCATCAGCGCCATTGCTGGGGTTGCGGAGAGAGCAGCAAGCACGGCGACGGCAAAAACCAGACGCATTGTAATTCCCCTATCGCACTCATCTGGCAGAAAATCCCCCATCCTGCCAATCGTCTCGCGCGGCGATGCAACCTGCTGTTGCCGCAATTCGTTTCTAGGTTAGTTTGCACCAGACGACACAGCCAGGGACCACAGCCCATGATTCGCCGCGATGCCGTTTTGTTGGGCCTGACTGCCCTGTTTGCCAGCGCCACATCCGGCTTTGCGCTCGACCGTGCCCTGACCCCGCAGGAACAGCAGCTGATCCTGGATATCAGCACCTACAATTCCGCCATCCGCACCATGGTCGGTCGCTTCCTACAAATCGATACGGAAGGCACAAGGATCGAAGGCACCTTCTATCTCGAACGGCCCAACAAGATCCGCTTCCGCTACAATCCACCCAGCCACGAAGAAATTGTCTCCAACGGCAAGGGCTTTTACGTGCTCGATCGGGCCGAGAAGACCTATTATGCCTATCCGCAGGACTCGATCCCGCTGCGCCAGTTTCTGGGCGACCAGATCGATTTCAACAAGACCAACGTCATCGATGTGGTCTCGTCCGATAGCTATCTGACCATCACCATCACTGACGAAACCGTGGCCGGCACCGTTGAAGTGTCGCTGGCGTTCGACATTGCCACCAAGGATCTGGCGCAATGGAGCTTGGTGCAGCCCAATGGCCAGGAGCTGACCTTCTCGCTCTATGACGTGGAAAAAGGCGTGGCCATACCACCCGCCTTCTTCGGTATCGACGCCACCTACGAGTCGGTCAAAACGCCCAGTTAGATGGGCGACGCGACGCGCTATTTCCGGCTTTACGCCATGGCGCAACCTCGGCCATAAAGAACGTCCCTCCGACGTTCAGGCCAATTCATGTCCGTTTCGTTTGCCACCTGGAATATCAATTCGGTTCGCCTGCGCCTGCCCATGGTGCTGGATTTCCTGACCAAATTCAGCCCCGATGTGCTGATGCTGCAGGAAATCAAATGCACCAACGATCAGTTCCCCACCAATGATTTCCGGGACGCTGGCTACCCCTATCAGGCCGTCCACGGCCAGAAGGGCTATCATGGGGTGGCAATCGTCAGCAAATTCCCGCTGACCGATATTTCCAGCCGCGTGTTCTGCGAAATTCCCGAATCACGCCACGTCTCGGCGCTGCTCGATTTCGGCCGTGGTCCGCTCACGGTGCATAATTTCTATATCCCGGCCGGTGGCGACGAACCCGATCCGGAGATCAACCCCAAATTCAAGCACAAGCTGGGGTTCCTCGCCGAACTCACCGACTGGTTTGCCCATCCCGACTTCACCGGCGACCATCTGATCGCCGGCGATTTCAACGTCGCCCCGCATGAAAACGACGTCTGGAGCCACAAGCAATTGCTCAAGATTGTCAGCCATACCCCGGTTGAAACCGAGGCCCTCAACGCACTGCTGGCGGGCGGGCGCGGTTGGGTTGATCTGGTGCGCAAGCATATCCCGAACGATCAGAAGCTGTATTCCTGGTGGAGCTATCGCAGCGCCGATTGGGAAAGCGCCAATAAGGGTCGACGCCTCGACCACATCTGGTCCACCAGCGGCATTGGCCAATTCAGTTCAGGGGCTGAAATCATCAAACCCGCCCGCGGTTGGACCGAGAAACCCTCCGACCACGTCCCGGTGATCGTGCGGTTTGAGGTCTAGAGCCGCATCTTGCCGCGAACCGGCTCCAGCGCGCCAAGGTAGGTTTCGAGCTCGGTCTGGATGCGCGCCGCCGCGCGTTCGGCAAGATCTGGAGATTGCTGGCAAAGCTTGAGAAAGGCCGCGCGGGGCACGAACAGCGTCTCGCAATCAATCACCGCGGTAATGGTGATGGGCCGCGGTTTGGACAGGATCAGCGAGATCGCAGAGACGACGCTGCCAGGTTCACTGATCGCCGCAGATTTACTCGCCTTGTCGTTTGGCTTGACCTTGAGCGTGCCGGCGATCAGCACATGGGCACCCAGCGGCGGATCACCCGCCTTATAGATGATGTCATCGGGGTCAAAGCGACGCCGCTCGCTGGAAAACGCCAGCAGGCGTTTTTGCTCGTCATCGCAGATCGTGAAGAACTCGGCATACGAGAGTACCGCAGCCGCATCGTCTAACCGCATTCGGCCCCACACCAGAAGAGCGCAGCTTATGCCACGCCCGTCATTCTATAGGGCATTTGTTAGCCCGGACTGAACGGAAATTTCGTCGGCCGATCAGGGAACGAGCCGATATCCACCCTCTTCCGTCACCAGAAGACGGGCATTGGACGGATCGCGCTCAATTTTCTGGCGCAGGCGGTAGATGTGGGTTTCCAGCGTATGGGTGGTGACGCGGTTGTTGTAGCCCCAGACTTCCTTGAGCAACACGTCGCGGGTGATGGTCTTAGGCCCCTGGCGATACAGGTATTTGAGGATCGAGGTTTCCTTGTCGGTCAACCGCACCTTGCCGCCATCATTGGCTTCCATCAGCTTGGCGGCTGGCTGGAAGGCGTAATGGCCGATGGTAAAGACCACGTCCTCGCTCTGATCATGCTGGCGCAACGCCGCATTGATCCGTGCCAGCAACACGGGATAGCGGAATGGCTTGGTCAGATAGTCATTGGCGCCTGATTCGAGGCCCTTGATCTCGTCGGCATCGCTGTCATGGCCAGTCAGCATCAGGATCGGGCTCTTGAAACCCTCTCCACGCAAGACTTTAACCGCCTCGCGGCCGTCCATATCGGGCAGGCCAACGTCGAGAATCATCAGGTCGATGTGGCTGGATCGGACCGCCTTGAGCGCATCATTGGCGCTCCCAGCTTCCACAATCTCGAATTCGCGTTCCTGTTTGAGCTGATCGACCAAGGTCTGGCGCAGGTCGGCATCATCATCGACCAGCAGAATACGACGCTTGTTCATTGTTCTCTCCGGACGCTAGGGCTGCCGTTGTTCCGATCACACTATTGCGACCGGTTTTGGGTTACCCCATCACAACCGCGTTATTGCTTCAGCAACGGAGCAGCGGCGCAGAAAGTTGCATGCGTTCAAACAATTGCGGCGCGCTGACCAAAAATTGCCGACCCAACGCGCACGTCAGTTGCTCCCATGGCGATGGCAGTTTCGTAATCGCCGCTCATCCCCATGGACAAGCGTTCCACACCCGCCTGCTTTGCCAACACTGCCAGCAGCGCAAAGTATGGCCCAGCCGGTTGCCCGTCGGGCGGGATGCACATCAGGCCAACGATATCGAGGCGGTGCTGGTCGCGGCAGTGGTTGACAAAGCTCACCGCTTCACCGATCGCAATACCGCTCTTTTGAGCCTCTCCGCCGATATTGACCTGCACAAAGCAGGGTAGTTCCCGTCCCGCCCTGTCCATCTCGTCGCGCAATACCGCAGCGAGCTTTTCCCGGTCCAGGGTCTGGATGCAGTCGAACAGCGCGATGGCCTCGCGCGCCTTGTTGGTCTGCAATGGTCCGATCAGATGCAGCTCGATGCCGTCGAACTGTTCCCGCAGGCTCGGCCACTTGTCCTTGGCCTCCTGCACCCGGTTTTCTCCGAAGACGCGCTGCCCCGCGACCAGAAATGGCCGCAACGCCTCAGTCGGAACGGTTTTGGAGACGGCCACCAGCCGCACCGCTTCAGCCGGCGGGCCAAACCGCTGCTGCGCCCGCGCGATGCTCTGGCGGACGGCATCGAGGCGTTCTGCTGGCTCGTTTGGCGGCTGCACCACGGTTTTGACCTGTTCCTGTTGACCTTAAAGGGGTTTTCTGATGATGGTCCGGTAACCAAAATCCCGGTAAAAGGCAAGCAAACGCGGCGCTCCGAGCCGCCCGTTCCGCCCCTTATTGCATGGCTTCAAGGAATAAGAGCAGTGAGCGCTGAACGCTACAATCCGCGTGAAATGGAACCGCATTGGCAAAAGGTCTGGGACCAGAACCAGTCCTTCGTCAGCTCCAATGACGATCCGCGCGAGCGCTATTATGTGCTTGAAATGTTTCCCTATCCCTCGGGCCGCATCCATATGGGGCACGTCCGCAATTATTCGATGGGCGACGTCGTGGCGCGCTATCACCGCGCCCGCGGCAAGAATGTGCTGCATCCCATGGGCTGGGACGCCTTCGGCCTGCCCGCTGAAAACGCCGCCATCGAGCGCAAGACCCATCCGGGCACCTGGACCCGCCAGAACATCGGCGCGATGAAGGCCCAGCTCAAATCCATGGGGCTGGCCATCGACTGGACCCGTGAAATCGCCACCTGCGAGCCGGAATATTACCAGCACCAGCAGGCGCTGTTCATCGACATGCTGGCCGCCGACCTGATCACCCGCAAGAAGTCCAAGGTGAACTGGGACCCGGTCGACATGACCGTTCTGGCCAATGAACAGGTCATCGACGGCAAGGGCTGGCGCTCCGGTGCCCCGGTTGAGCAGCGCGAGCTGACCCAATGGTTCTTCAAGATTTCCGACTATGCCGAGGATCTGCTCGACGGGCTGGACGGACTGACCGAATGGCCGGAAAAAGTGCGGCTGATGCAGCGCAACTGGATCGGCAAGTCCGAAGGCATGCGCCTGCTGTTTGAATTGACCGGCGCGCAACAGACCAGCGCGACCAGCATTGATGTGTTCACCACCCGCCCCGATACCATTTTCGGCGCGTCATTCATTGCGCTGTCCCCAGACCATCAATTGACCGGCGAACTGGCGCTGAACAATCCGGCTTTGACCGCCTTCGTTGCCGAATGCCACCAGCTTGGCACCGCCACCGAAGCCCTGGAAAAGGCGGAGAAGAAGGGGCTGTTCACCGGTCTTCACGTGAAACATCCGGTGATCGAGGGCGCGACCCTGCCGGTTTACGTCGCCAACTTCGTGTTGATGGAATACGGCACCGGTGCCATTTTCGGCTGCCCCGCCCATGACCAGCGCGACCTGGATTTTGCCCGCAAGTACGATCTGCCTGTGGTGCCTGTTGTTTTGCCGCCTGGCGTCGATGCCGACACTTTTACCGTGACCAACGACGCCTATGTGGATGGCGGCACCATTTTCAATTCGGGCTTCCTGACCGGCCTCACCATCGACGCCGCCAAACAACAGGTCGCCGAGTATTTCGGTGCACGCCGGGTCGACGGCCAGGCGCAGGGCAAGGTCGAAGTCAACTACCGCCTGCGCGACTGGGGCATTTCGCGCCAGCGCTATTGGGGCTGCCCGATCCCGGTCATCCATTGCGAAGTCTGCGGCACCATTGCCGTGCCCAAGAAAGACTTGCCGGTCGTCCTGCCCGAGGACGTGAGCTTTGATAGGCCCGGCAACGCACTTGACCATCACCCGACCTGGAAGCACGTCAATTGCCATCAGTGCGGCGGCGCCGCGACGCGCGAAACCGACACCATGGATACCTTCGTCGACAGCTCCTGGTATTTCGCTCGCTTTACCGCGCCCAATGCCAAGACCCCGACCGATCCGAAAGCCGCCAATGAATGGCTGCCGGTGGATCAGTATATCGGCGGCGTCGAGCACGCGATTCTGCACCTGCTCTATTCGCGCTTCTTCACCCGCGCCATGAAGGCAACTGGCCATGTTGCCATGAACGAGCCGTTCAAAGGCCTGTTCACCCAAGGCATGGTGACCCACGAGACCTACAAGTCCGCCGAAGGCGACTGGGTGCCGCCAACTGACATCGTGCTGGAGACTTTTGGCGAAGGCCGGCGCGCCAAGCACTTCAAAACCGGCCAGCCGATCACCATCGGCTCGGTCGAAAAGATGAGCAAGTCCAAGAAGAACGTCGTCGATCCGGACGAAATCGTCGCCACTTACGGCGCCGATACCGCCCGCTGGTTCATGCTCTCGGACTCACCCCCGGAACGCGACGTGCAATGGACCGAATCCGGTGTCGAAGGCGCCAGCCGGTTCCAGCAGCGCATCTGGCGGCTGGTCGGTGAAACGATCGAGATTGTCAAACAATCTGCCGCAATTGCGGTTGTTTCAGACGACAGTGAGGCCGTTGCGCTGCGCAAGGTCGCTCACCGCGCGGTACACCAGATTTCCGGCGACATCGAGGGCCTGCGCTTTAACCGTGCCGTAGCCCAGATCTACGAGTTGACCAACGCACTGGTGCGGACGGCCGGGATCGCTGCGGCTGCTCCGGCCTCGCGGATCGCAGCCCTCACCGATGGTGTGGAGCGCCTGATCCAGTTGCTCGCGCCGATGATGCCCCATCTGGCCGAGACCTGCTGGCAGGCGCTGGGCAAATCCGGTCTGGTGGCCGATGCGCCATGGCCTTCGGTTGATCCAGCCATGCTGGTCGATGACGAGGTCATCATCCCCATCCAGGTCAACGGCAAGCGACGCGGCGAGATCACCGTGCCCAAGGGGACACCTGTAGCCGAGATCGAGCGCCAGGTCTTGTCTATGGAGGTGATTGCCCGCATGCTGGACGGCAACCCGCCCAAGAAATTGGTCATCGTTCCGGACAGGATCGTCAATGTCGTTATCTAAGCGCCTGCTGTCATTGAGTTTTCGGGGTCTGTTCGTTCTTGTTGCCCCGTTGCTGGTGGCCTGCACGCTGACGCCGGTCTATAGTGAAAACAGCGCCGCGAAGGCGAACCTGCAGCTGGCCTATGCCCAACCGGTCAATCGGCTCGAGCAGATTGTCTATCAGGATTTGGCTTTCCGCTTGGGCGGCAGCGATTCGGAAACCGCTGTTTTAGCGTCGGTTTCCGTCGTGAGCAGCATTCGTGCCGTGGCAGCATCGACCACGGTCAATCCCAATAAGCCCTATGACGTCACGCTCACCGGAACATTGACGCTTACCGTCCGTGACGGATCAAACGCTGAGCCCATCACCCTCATCCGCCGCGCCACGGCCAGCTATACCCAGAACGGTCAGGTTGGGGCCGACGCATCCGCTGAAATTGGTGCGACGGAACAGGCGGCGCATGCGCTGGCCGAATCGCTGCGCCTCGCGGTGCTGGCCACGATGTCTCGCTAGGCGATGACAGCGCTGAAAGCCCATGAGGTTGCGCGATTTCTGGCGCATCCAGATCTGGACGAAGGCATTTTCCTCGCCTATGGCACCGATCCTGGCATGGTGCGGGAAACTAGCCAGCGGCTAATCAGGTATTTTTCCGCCGACGATCCGCAAGCGTCTGGCGCCGTGACGCTGGACGGGGCGGAAATCGACGCCGATCCGTCAATTCTGGCTATTGAAGCCAAAACCATCTCGCTGTTTGGCGGCAAGCGCATCATCCGCGTCCGCAATGCTGGCAAAAGCCTGGTGATGACCTTGACCGAGCTGGCCGACGATCCCGCCGGCGCCGTTATTATTCTGGAGGCCGGCAATCTGTTGCCCAAGGACGCGCTGCGGGCCTTTGTCGAGGCGGCCAGACGCGGCCGCGCCCTGCCCTGCTTTCCCGATAGCGACGAAACCCTGTCGGCACTGTTTCGCGAGACCTTCGCCAAGGAGGGCATTCGCGCCGATGCCGACGTTATCCAGACCATGCGTGAGATTTTTGGCAATGATCGCGAGATCACCCGCCGGGAGCTGGAAAAGCTGACGCTGTTCGCGGCGCAAAGCAAAGTTCTGACGCGCGATGACGTGCTCACGCTGTGTTCGGACAATGGCGCGCAGATCACCAATACCATCATTGACGCCGTCGGCACCGGACATCCCGAAAAGCTGGAGCTGGCGCTCAACCGCGCACTGAACTCCGGCATCGATGTTCAACGGGTCTTGCGGGTCGCAGCGCTGCATTTCGCCGAGCTGCGGCAATGGCGTACCCAGGTTGATGCGGGCAAGTCCATCCGCGACGTGCTTGGCGGCGCCCGTCCCAAACCACATTTTTCCAGAACGAGCGTTCTGGAACAGCAGCTTAGGCTATGGTCAGACGGCGCCATCGCAACTGGTTGTGACCGGCTCCATCAGGCGACTTTGGAAACACGCCGTCGCCCCGCTCTCGCCGAAGCGACGACGCGGCGCGTACTGCTGTCACTGTGTATGACGGCAGCGGCGCATTAACTGCGGCGTTTCACGTGAAACGTTATCAGTTATGCCCGGTCAGCTTTACACAGATGCCGTCGAGCTGTTCCAGCGTACGATAGCGAATTTCCAGCTTGCCGCCGTTATCGCCATGCGACAGGACCACTGACAGGCCTAGGGCGTCCGACAGCCGCCGTTCCAGCGCCACAGTATCGGCGTCGCGTTCGGTATCGGCCGCCTTCTTGCGCGGCGCACCGACATCCCGCTGCTGACTCAACGCTTCGGCTTCGCGCACCGACAGGCCACTACCAACGATCTGGCGCGCCAAAGCGCCTGGATCTTCAGCCGTTATCAGCGTGCGCGCATGGCCGGCCGTCAATTCACCACTGGACACCATATCCCGCACATCTTCAGGCAAGCGCAATAGCCGCAAGGTATTGGCCACATGCGAGCGGCTCTTGCCGATCACCTGCGCCAGATCTTGCTGGGTATATTCGAACTGCTCGATGAGCTGGCCATAGCCCATGGCTTCTTCGAGCGGGTTAAGATCAGCGCGCTGGACGTTTTCGATGATGGCCAGCTCAAGCGCTTCCTTGTCGTCCACTTCGCGGACGATCACCGGAACTTCATGCAGGCCCGCCTTTTGCGCGGCGCGCCAGCGGCGTTCGCCAGCGATAATCTCAAAGATATTCGGATCATTGCTTGGCCGCACCAGCAAAGGCTGCATCACGCCCTTCTCGCGGATCGAGCTGGTCAGCTCTTCCAACTGTTCCGCGTTGAACACGCGGCGCGGATTGGCGCGATTGGCAATAATGAACTCGACAGGCAGGCGCTTGAGCCCGTTGCTGTTCTCGGCGAACCGGGCGCCGTCCATCGTCGCCATGTCACCAATCAGTGCCGCCAGGCCTCGCCCCAAACGGGATGGTTTTTCATTCATCGTTCAGTCCTCACGCCGCTGCCAATTGCCGCTCGCGGCGAATTACTTCGGTTGCCAGACGCAAATACGCCTGGCTTCCGGCACTTTTAAGATCGTAGAGCAAAGCCGGCTTGCCATAGGACGGCGCCTCGGCCAGCCGCACATTGCGCGGGATCACGGTTTCATAAACCAGATCGCCCATTTCATTGCGCACATCCTGCAACACCTGTTCGCTGAGGCTGTTGCGCTTGTCGAACATGGTCATCACCACGCCCTGGATGGATAGCCGCGGATTCAATGTCGAGCGAATTTGCTCAATGGTTTGAAGAAGTTGGCTCAAACCTTCGAGCGCAAAAAACTCGCATTGCAGCGGCACCAGCACGGCATCGGCCGCCACCAGCGAGTTGACCGTCAGCAGGTTCAAAGATGGCGGGCAGTCGATCAGCACGTAGCTGACCGGCTTTTCATTGATGGTCAGCTCATTGATTGCCTTGAAGGCATTGCGCAGCTTGAAGGCACGATCGGCCTGGTTGGCAATGGTCAGCTCAACCCCAAGCAAATCCATGGTCGATGGGACAATCGCCACGTTGGGCACGCTGGTCATCACCGCAGCCTGCGCCACCCGGGCTTCACCCAGCAACAGGTCATAGGCCGAAATCTCGCGATCGTGGCGCGAAATGCCCAGCCCGGTGGATGCGTTACCCTGCGGGTCCAGGTCGATGATCAATACTCGTTCACCCACCGCAGCAAGAGCAGTGGCCAGGTTGATCGCAGTAGTGGTTTTGCCCACGCCACCCTTTTGGTTGGCGAGCGTCAAGATGCGCGGAGCCAAATTGGCCTCCAAGGGTGTTTGCCGCTAACGAACTGTTTTCGAGCGCAAATTCCTGAGCTCGATCAGCACACCATCTTCGCTGGTGTCGCTTGATGTTAATAGCACGTCGTAGTCCCATTGCGCACGGCTTTCCGCCAGTTCTTCAACATGTTCCCGACCTTTGTGCAGCAAAGCCCGGGTTTTCGGCCGAAAAAAAGGCGCCAACATGCCGCACAGGTCGGGCAGACTCGCCAGGGCGCGGGAGGTAATGACATCGACAGCCAGTGTTTCACGTGAATCAATCTGGTCGCTGCGCACGCCTTCAACGGTGACCGCAAGCCCAATTTCACGCGCCACAGTCCGAAGGAAGCTGACCTTGCGGCTGTTTGGCTCCACCAGCACAAAACGTGCCGGTGAACCTTTGAGCGCTATGGCCAAAGGCAGTGCTGGAAATCCCCCGCCGCTACCCAGATCAAGAAAGAGCACGTCGGCCGCGTTGGTTAGTTTCAAAATCTGCAGGCTATCGGCGAAATGCCTTGTCCACAGCGAATCCAATGTTTCACGTGAAACAAGATTCTGCACCCGCTGCCACCTCTTGAGCAGCACAGAAAATGATTCCAGATCGGCTGCAACGGCCTCAACAGGCCGGGCCATCCATTGCGCATACGGCGCTATAGAGCTCAACTGGCTGGATTGGGCCATCAACTGGCCTTGCGCAACCCGCCACGGCGGATCACTGCGAGCAGTAGGGTAATTGCCGCCGGTGTCATCCCCTCGATCGACTGGGCCTGGGCGATGGTCTGTGGTGCTCGCGCTTTGAGCTTAAGGCGTAGTTCCATGGACAGGCCAGGAATAATGTCGAAGTCCAACCATTCCGGAATGTCTTTGGCTTCATCACGGCGCACCGCTTCAATATCGGCCTTCTGGCGGTCGAGATAGACAGCGTATTGTGCGTCCACCACAAGCTGCTCCAGGACTGGCGGGTCGATCTCGCCAATTTCCGGCCAGATCTTGATCACCGAGGCCGGCTCCATGCCGGGATAAGAGAGAAGCTCAAACGCCGTGCGGCGCTTGCCGTCTTCATTGATCGCCAGACCGCGCTTGTTTGCCCCGTTGGGTGTGATGCTTAGATGGGTCAAGAGCGAGCGACCTTCGGAAAGCTTTCGGGCCTTGGAAGCAAACAGATCGGCTCGGCGATCACCAACAAGGCCAGTGTCCACACCGACAGCGGTCAACCGTTGGTCCGCATTGTCGGCACGCAGATGCAGGCGAAACTCCGCACGCGACGTGAACATGCGATATGGTTCGCTGATGCCGCGCGTCACCAGGTCATCCACCATCACACCCAGATAGCTCTCGGTGCGCGACAGGACCAGTGGCGCAGCGCCCCTGGCGCGCAAGGCAGCATTGGCGCCAGCGAGAAGGCCTTGGGCTGCGGCCTCCTCATAGCCAGTGGTGCCGTTAATCTGCCCGGCAAAGAACATGCCCGGCAGACTCTTCAGTTCCAACGTGGCACGCAGCTCCCGAGGGTCGACGTGATCATACTCGATCGCATAGCCCGGTCGAATGATCTGAACATTTTCCAGGCCAGGCATAGACCGCAAAAAGGCTTCCTGCACATCGGCTGGCAGCGAAGTCGACAGTCCGTTCGGGTAGATGGTCGGATCATCAAGCCCTTCGGGCTCAAGAAAGATCTGGTGACTATCCCGATCTGCGAAGCGGACGATCTTGTCCTCGATCGAGGGGCAATATCGTGGACCGCGGCTCTGGATACGGCCCGAATACATTGCCGAACGATGGATATTATCGGCAATGATCTTGTGAGTCTCGGCAGTGGTGCGCGTCACAAAGCAGCTGATCTGCGGCGTGGTGATCGTCGCCGTCAAAGCCGAGAACGGCTCGGGCGGCGTCTCGCCCGCCTGCTCCTCCAGAGTCGAGAAATCAATCGTACGACCATCAAGCCGTGCGGGGGTGCCAGTCTTGAGACGGCCAAGCCGCAACCCCATGGCTTCAAGCCGGGTCGACAGACCAAGCACTGGCTTTTCGCCAACGCGCCCAGCCGGCGTCGTCTCTTCGCCGCGATGAATAAGTCCGCGAAGAAAAGTCCCAGTGGTCAGGACGACAGATTGCGCGCCGAAGGCACGGCCATCCAGCAGTACCACGCCGCAGACCTGGCCACCGACCACCGTGATGTCGTCAACCTCACCTTCAATCACATCAAGGTTGGGCTGGGCGGTGATCGCCGCCTGCATGGCCTGACGATAGAGCTTGCGATCGGCCTGGGCGCGGGGTCCGCGAACAGCAGGGCCTTTCCGGCGGTTGAGGACGCGGAACTGGATTCCAGCAGCATCGGCGACCACGCCCATCAGGCCATCGAGCGCGTCGATCTCACGCACTAGGTGACCCTTGCCCAGACCACCGATCGCCGGGTTGCAGCTCATTTCACCAATGGTCGCAAACTTGTGCGTAATCAACGCCGTCGGCACACCCAGGCGCGCTGATGCGGCCGCGGCCTCGCAACCGGCATGGCCTCCGCCAACGACAATAACAGCATAATCGCTCATGGCAATTTCCTATGATCGGCTCGTTTAGGCCAATGTTTCACGTGAATCAACCTCGGGCAGGCCCGACCGTGTTTCACGTGAATCATTTTCCGATGCAGAAGCTCGCAAACAGCCGGTCAAGAACGCGCTCCGCATCGATACGCCCGATCAGCCGCTCAAGCGACTGCGAGGCGATGCGCAACGCTTCCGCCGCAAGCTCGGGGCTATCCACCTGAGCCAGAGCCGCCTCGGTAGCCTTGACCGCATGCGACAGAGCGACCCGGTCCCGTTCCCGACTAAGCAAAACTGGTTCGCCGGCGCCAATGATGCTCGCCGCAAACTCAGCGAGACGCTCGGTGA
This sequence comes from Devosia sp., assembly GCF_039927955.1. Taxonomy (GTDB): domain Bacteria; phylum Pseudomonadota; class Alphaproteobacteria; order Rhizobiales; family Devosiaceae; genus Devosia. Next base: position 64,830 of record NZ_JBDSUA010000059.1, read on the forward strand.
GTTGTGCAATGCCTTGCCCGGTGGTTACAGAGATCGCCAGATCTACCCCGTCTGGCACTACACCCAGGTCAGACTTGGTGCCGACGAGCCAGATCGGCGTTTCTCCCGGAAGCGGTTTGGCGCCCTCGCCATCGATCGCCGACAACCACAACACCAGATCGGCGCGTTCGATTTCCTGCAGGGCGCGCCGAACTCCCTCGGCCTCGGCTTTGCTTTCGGTCTCACGGATGCCTGCCAGATCGAGCAGCGTAATCAACTGCCCGCCGATATCGATCGGAACCTCCCGCACGTCGCGGGTCGTCCCTGGCTCATCGGTTACAATGGCAATATCCGACTTGGCCAGCGCGTTGAGGAGGCTGGACTTCCCGGCATTGGGCGCACCGGCCAATGCAACACGGAGGCCCTCGCGGGTAATGCGCCCTCGCTCCACCGAGGTGAGCGCATCCAATAATTCAGCATGCAGCGACAAGACGCCGTCGGCAAAGCTGTCGGGCAGTTCCCCAACGTCGCCTTCATCGGAAAAGTCCAGCTGCGCTTCGATTTCGGCCCGCAAATCGAGCAATTGATCGCGCCAGCCGTCCACTTGCGCAGTCAGCCGACCTTCAAAGCGTGACAAGGCCTGCCGGTGCTGATTTTCGGTTTCAGCTTCGAGCAGATCCCCAAGCCCTTCGATTTCGACCAGGTCAAGCTTGCCATTGATGAACGCGCGGCGGGTAAACTCGCCGGCTTCAGCTAGGCGCGCGCCTTGTGCTGTGATCATCCGCAAGATCGCGCGGACGCCGGCCGGGGACCCATGAACCTGCAACTCAGCGCAGTCTTCGCCGGTAAAGCTATTGGGTGCGGGGAAGTAGGCAACCAAGCCGCGATCGAGCAGGCTATCGGTGCCAATGGGCCGGAGCGTCAGGCGGCGGGGCTCGGGAACCCCGCCAGCAACATTGTCCACAATCGCGCGAACCTGCGGCCCTGAAATCCGGACTACCGCCACGCCGGACGGCAAGGCGCCCGAAGAGAGCGCGACGATGGTGTCGCCGTCGCGCATCTGCGATTTAGGTATTCATGGAATCGAAGAAGTCGGAATTCGTTTTGGTCTGACGGATCTTGTCGGTCAGGAATTCCATCGCGTCGATCGTGCCCATTGGGGTCAGGATGCGGCGCAGGACGTACATCTTCTTTAAGATATCAGGTTCGACCAGCAGTTCTTCCTTGCGGGTACCAGACTTGGTGATGTCGAGGGCTGGGAAGATGCGTTTGTCCGCAACCTTGCGATCAAGAATGATTTCCGAGTTACCGGTGCCCTTGAATTCTTCAAAGATCACTTCGTCCATACGCGAGCCGGTATCGATCAGTGCAGTCGAAATGATCGTCAGCGACCCACCATCCTCGATATTGCGGGCCGCACCGAAGAAGCGTTTCGGCCGCTGCAGCGCATTGGCGTCCACGCCGCCGGTCAAAACTTTGCCCGACGAGGGCACGACAGTGTTGTAAGCGCGACCGAGACGGGTAATCGAATCGAGCAGGATCACCACGTCACGCTTGTGTTCGACCAGGCGCTTGGCCTTTTCGATCACCATTTCGGCGACCTGGACGTGGCGCGATGCTGGCTCATCAAAGGTCGAAGAGATGACTTCGCCCTTCACCGAGCGTTGCATGTCCGTCACTTCTTCTGGACGTTCATCGATCAGCAGCACGATGAGGTAGCATTCGGGATGGTTGGTGGCGATCGATTGTGCGATATTCTGCAACAGTACCGTTTTACCGGTACGTGGAGGTGCAACAATCAAGGCGCGCTGGCCCTTGCCGAGTGGGGTCACCAGATCAAGAATACGCGCTGAGCGATCCTTGATGGTGGGATCGGGCAATTCCATCCGGAGCCGTTCTTCGGGATAAAGCGGCGTCAGGTTATCGAAGTTGATCTTGTGACGCACATTCTCGGGGTCTTCGAAATTGATCGTATTGACCTTGAGCAGCGCAAAGTAGCGTTCGCCTTCCTTGGGAGAGCGAATCTGGCCCTCAACCGTATCGCCGGTGCGCAGCGAAAACCGCCGGATCTGCGACGGCGAAACATAGATGTCGTCGGGGCCTGGAAGATAGTTTGCGTCGGGCGAGCGCAGGAAACCAAAACCGTCCGGCAGGACTTCAACGACGCCTTCGCCGGTAATGTCCACGTCCTTGGCGGCAAGTTCTTTCAAAATGGCAAACATCAATTCCTGTTTGCGCATGGTCGAGGCGTTCTCGACCTCGTGTTCTTCGGCGAACACCAAAAGCTCTGCTGGAGTTTTGGCCTTGAGCTCGCTGAGCTTCATATTCTGCATGTGGAGGATGACCCTTTAGGGAAATCAGAGAGGCGGGAGGGAAATTTGGGGAGGGACGCACCGCGGCGGCGACCAGCTTGGTCGAACTCAGTGGATGCGATGGCTTCAAATAGCGCGAACCCGGCCCAGTTTCAAGATTGAAACGGTTAGGCACAGGCCAGACAGAACAGATTCACGTGAAACAGCCCATTAGAACGGCTTCACGATCACCATGATGACAATGACGATCATCACCACAGTGGGAATTTCGTTGATCATCCGGAAATATTTAGACGACTTGTCGTTCGAATCGCTGGCAAACGCCTTGAAGTGCCGAGTCAGCACGCCATGAAAACCAAGCAAAACGATGACAAACGCCGCCTTGATCCAGGGCCAGGCCTGATGCCAGTCGACCACACCCATGCTCAGCATGCCGATACCAAAGATCAGGGTCCCGATCATTGCCGGATTGATGATCCCACGCAGCAGCCGACGCTCCATCACCTTGAAGGTTTCCGACTGCACCGAGCCCTTTTCAGCATCAGCGTGATACACGAACAGCCGCGGCAGATAGAGCATTCCGGCCATCCAGGCGATAACCGAAATCACATGCAGCGCCTTGATCCATTCCAGCATGATCAGCCCTCCTTCACCAGCTCGACGAGGCGCGCCACATGCTCGATCGGCGTTTGCGGCACGATGCCGTGCCCCAGATTGAAAACATGCGGCCGATCGGCAAAAGCCGCGATGATGTCTCGCGCCCGGTCTTCCATCTGCTCGCCCCCTGCCACCAACCGCAATGGGTCAAGATTACCTTGGACCCCAAGCAATGGGGATAGGTTAGATTTGGCAAAATTCAGCGGAGTTGCATAATCGAGGCCAACCATGTTGACCTGGGTCGCATCGGCATAGGCCCGGATCATTCCAGCGGCGCCGCGTGGAAAACCGATGACCGGCGCATTCGGGACCTTTTTACGCAGACCTTCAACGATCCGCCGATTGGGTTCGATCACCTGGGCGGCAAAGGCCACCTCGTCCAAATTCAATGCCCAGCTTTCAAACAGCTGCACCACATCGGCGCCCGCCGCAAACTGGGCGGCCAGATAATCAATGCTGGTTTCAACCAGAATATCGATCAAGGCCGAAAAGGCCTGCGGGTGCTGCAAGGCGAACAGACGGGCCGCAGCCTGGTCCGACGATCCCTTGCCGCCCAGCATATAGGTCGCCACTGTCCAGGGAGACCCACAGAAGCCGATCAGCGCCTGTTCTGGCGCAATGGCTGCTCGCAACCGCTTGAGCGTCTCGAACACCGGTGCCAGATGATCTAAAGCCCGTTCCGGTTTCAGCGTCGCGATGGTTTGGACGGTCAACGGCTCCAGCACTGGACCTTCGCCTTCGGTAAAGCGCACCGACTGGCCCAGAGCGTCCGGTATCACCAGGATGTCCGAGAATAGGATCGCTGCATCGAGCTCGAAGCGGCGCAGGGGCTGCAGGCTGACTTCGACGGCCAAATCTGGGGTGTAGCACAGATCGAGGAAACCTTTGGAGCGAGCGCGCGTTTCTCGATACTCGGGCAAATAGCGGCCGGCCTGGCGCATGATCCAGATCGGCGGTCGCTCCTGGCGTTGGCCCAGCACGGTTGCCAGCAAGGGTTTGTGAGCGCTCATCGCGCCTGCTCTTTCCAACCCAAAAGGACTCTTAGTCTTAGTATCTTCTTTATCATGGCAGTGTTTTGCCCCAATTCATGGCCGTCCACAATCGGCCTGCTTCGCGGCACAACGGCGCAGCATCATGGTAAATAGGGTGTTAACAGGCGGCGCTCGTGATGTGCATACGGCCGCCGGATTGACGGACATTAACGAAGTGTTAACGGCAATTTCTCGTCCAATGCGGGAGTCGACAAGCCTGTGCATAATCGCCTTCAGCTTGAACCCGCGCCGGGACACTTATCCCCAGAGCTGTCCCAGCCAAATCGAACGACCCCCATCGGGCTCAATTGTTAACGAATTATGAAGCTGGTCGAACAAGTCTGCACCAAAGCCAAATCCATGCCCGTTACGCACAATCTGGCCTTGAGCTGGGGATGACAGTGTGGAAAACCTGTCGTCATGTTGATCCTTGCCTCGCAAAGCGCCACGCGAAAAACCCTGCTGCAACAGGCCGGTCTGGTCTTTTCCACCGCGCCCGCCAGCGTCGACGAACGCGCGCTGGAAACCCAAGCTTTGGCCAATGGCGCCGATGCCCGGGATATCGCCGCGCTGCTGGCAAAATCCAAGGCCGCCGCTATCGCTGCCATCCATCCTGGCGCTTTGGTAATCGGCGCCGACCAGACTTTGGCCCTTGGCACGGAGCTTTTACACAAGCCCACCGATCGCGCCGATGCTGCGCTGCAGCTCGACCGCCTCGCTGGCAAAACCCATCGCCTGCATGCCGGCATTGCCCTGGTGCGCGACGATCTGCTGGTCTGGTCCAGTGTTGAGACCGCCGAACTGACGATGCGCAGCTTTGATGCTGGCGAACGCGATGCCGTGCTCGACCTCGAAGGCGAAGCCGTGTTGGGCTCGGTGGGTGGGTATCGGCTCGAAGGGCCGTCGATACGGCTGTTTGAAACCGTCATCGGCGACTATTTTACCATTCTGGGCCTGCCGTTGCTGCCTTTGTTGGCAGCGTTGCGACAGTTCGCTCCCGAACTTTTAGCCGGAGTGCGTCAGGTTTGACCCGCAAAGCCTTCGTCATCGGCCATCCGATCAACCATTCACGCTCGCCGCTGATCCATGGCGACTGGCTTAGCGAGCATCAGATCGACGGCAGCTACACTGCCATTGACGTCGCGCCCGTAGAGCTGCCGCAATTTTTCGACCGGCTGCGCTCGGGCGAATTTGCCGGCGGCAATGTGACGATCCCGCATAAGGAAGCCGTGTTTGCCCTCTGCGACAGCGTCGATCCGCTGGCGCGCAGCATTGGTGCGGTCAATACCCTGGTGGTCGACGACAATCGTGTTCACGGCACCAATACCGACTACCTGGGATTTCTGGGCAATCTTGATGCGCTGGCGCCGGGTTGGTCGGATAACCTACCCCAGGCTATCGTTCTGGGTGCCGGTGGCGCGGCGCGGGCGGTGCTGGTCGCGCTCGCCAGTCGTGGCATCGGCACCGTGCATCTGCTCAATCGCACCCTGCCCAACGCGCAAAAACTGGTCGCCGAAATTCCTGGTCCATTCCAGACCCATGAAATGAGCGCCTTCGCCCGGTTGGCCCCGGGCGCCGGTCTGGTGGTCAATACCACCTCGATCGGCATGCACGGCACCCGTTTTGACGATCTCGATCTGTCGTTGCTGCCCAAAACCGCGCTGGTCACCGATATCGTCTATACTCCGCAATTGACCCCGCTATTGGCCGATGCGCAGGCGCTGGGGCTTAAAACCGTCGATGGCTTGGGCATGTTGCTGCATCAGGCGGTCCCTGGCTTTGAAGCCTGGTTTGGCGTACGTCCGACCGTCACGGCGGCGCTGCGCGCCAGGATCGAAGCGACGCTGGAGCATTGAGCATGTGGCGGATCGGCATGACCGGATCAATTGCCACCGGCAAATCTACGGTGCTTGATGCCTTCAAGGCTCTTGGTGTGCCAGTGTTTTCCGCTGACGCGGCCGTTGCGGAACTCTATGCGGGTGAGGCTGTAGCGCCAGTGGAAGCGGCGTTTCCGGGCAGTTCCGTCAATGGCGCCATAGATAAAGTCCTGCTGTCCCAAAAGCTCGCGGCAAATCCTGCAGGCTTTCAGCGTCTTGAAGCCATTGTGCATCCGCTGGTGCGGGCGCGGATCAGCAATTTCATGGATGAAGCCCAACAGTCTGGCGCGGCGCTGGCGGTGGTCGAGGTGCCGCTATTGTTCGAGAGCGGGTATGACTATGGCTTTGATGCCATCGGCGTCACCGTCGTCGACGATGCCATTCAGCGTCAGCGGGCGCTGGCCCGTCCGGGCATGACCGTGGAAAAACTTAACGCCATCCTTGCCCGCCAGCTGCCACAGGCCGAAAAGAGGGCGCGCGCCACCTATCTGTTCGATACCGGCCATGGCCTCAAGCCAACCCTTGAAATGGTGGCGGCCCTGGTGGACGGGATCAAGGTGCGACAGGGAAGCTGATGAACCGCGAAATCGTCCTCGATACCGAAACCACTGGCCTGTCACCGACAACGGGTGACCGGCTGGTTGAAATCGGCTGCGTCGAGCTGGTCAATCACCTGCCCACCGGGCGCACCTATCACCAATATATCAATCCGCAGCGCGACATGCCCGAAGAGGCGTTTCGCGTCCATGGCCTGTCGGCGGATTTTTTATCGGACAAACCGCTGTTTGCCGAAGTGGCCAATGAGTTTCTGAGCTTTATCGGTGATGGCACGCTGGTGATCCACAATGCCCCGTTTGACATGGGATTTCTCAATGCCGAGCTGGAGCGGGTCAAGCGCCCGAAGCTGACCAATACGGTGATCGATACTGTCATGCTGGCTCGCCAGGTCCACCCCGGCGCCCGCGTCAGTCTCGATGCGCTGTGCAAGCATTATGGCATCGACAACGCGCGCCGAACCCTGCATGGGGCGCTGCTCGATAGCGAGATTCTGGCCGAGGTCTATCTCGAGCTCAAGGGTGGGCGGCAGGTCGGCTTCGCGCTGGTTGCTGAAAACCGGGTTTCAGCCGCCGAAGCTGTCGCCAATATCGCCGTAGCCGCCCAACGCCCGGCGGCACTGGCATCGCGGTTGAGCGAGGCAGAAAAAGCAGCGCACCAGGCGCTGGTCAAGGCGCTCGGTGCGGATGCGGTGTGGAATCAATATCTGTCGTAAGGCTTTAGTTCGGTCTGGCGGCCTCGGCCTGCTGCGCGGCGAGCTGGGCCAGGTTCTGGCGATAGATGGCGGCAAAATCCACTGGTTCCATCATCAGCGGCGGGAAGCCGCCCTGCTGGGTCACATTGGCCAGCACCTGCCGAGCAAACGGGAAAATCAGCCGCGGGCATTCGATCATCAACAGCTGGGTGAGCTGGGCTTCGGGAATGTTCTGCAGCCGGAACACGCCGCCATAGATCAGCTCGACATTGAACAGGATCTTGGTTTCGCGGGTCGCTTTGGCGATCAGGGTCAACTCGACCGCATAGATTTCCTCGGACTGCTTGCGCACGCCCACATTGATCGAGACGTTGAAGGCAGGCTGAGTGCCGCCAAGCATGATCGAGCCGGGCGCATCCGGGTTTTCAAACGAAAGATCGCGCGTGTACTGCCCGACCATGTTCATCGATGGGGCATTGGCTGCGGTGGCGGCCTGGTTATCGTCAGCCATTGTCTTGTCCTTTGCGCAAAAGCTGGGGCGCTGGCTAGCACCTTTGCGATCACGCGACAAGATTGTCGGCAGTGCCAGGCTTAACGGGCTTCGTAGTCGTCCTTGTCCAGATCAATGGTTCCCGGTGGCGTCACGCGTGGGCTTTCCCGCTCCATCGTCCCGCCGCCGCTGGTGGTGCGAACCACCACCCGGCTGGCCAGTCCCTGATAGATCCAGCCGCGCACCGGCGGCAGCAGCAGCAGGATGGCCACCGCATCCGAAAAGAACCCCGGCAGCACCAGGAACAGCGCCGCCAACCCGATCATCATCGCGTCGGCGACCGTGCGCGCCGGCATGCGGCCGCTGTTGACGTTGGAGCGGAGCTGGTTGAGCACTGCCAGCCCCTGATGGCGCAGCAGCATCGCACCGGCGACAGCCGCCAGGATCACCAGCGCCAGCGTCGGGAACAGACCAATGGCCTGTCCAACCTTGATGAACAGGGCAATCTCGAAGATCGGCAGCAGCAAAAATCCCAAAATGACGAAGCGGACCACGGTTCAATCCAATTTATTAGCCAGTTCAGCGGACAACAGTGACAATTCGCCCAATCGTGAACTGGTTTCAGGGTGAAGCATTGCCTATATATACGAACACATAGCTGCGCTGCGAGCGCCCTGCGGCAATTGCCGCATTCTGACAGGTATCAGGCCAATGGACGAATTTTTCGACATCCCCACTCTTATCGTCATCGGGCTGGCGATTGTCATTCTGTTCCGTCTGCGTTCGGTGCTCGGCACCCGCACCGGCAATGAACGCCCGCCCGTGGAACGCAGCAAAGCGCCCGTCGCCGAAACACCGGTTGAGGACACAGTCGTGCCGATGCGCCCGCGCGGCGCGGGCAACCCGGATCTGGATGACGAGCGCCGCTCCCGCAAGATCGATGCCGAAATCGAGCAGATGACCAAGGGCAATCCAGATCTGGCCGCCGGCCTCAAGGCCGTGGCCGAGGCCGACCCGACCTTTACCCCGAAGTCCTTCCTTGAAGGGGCCAAGCAGGCCTACGAGATGATCGTCACCGGCTTTGCCGCTGGCGACCGTGCCACGCTGCGCAATCTGATCGAAAAGGACGTGTTCGAGGGCTTCCAGACCGCCATTGCCGAACGTGAGGCACTCAAGCACAAGGTGGATTTCACCTTTGTCGGCCTGCCCAAGATTGAGATATCGGACGCTGAATACGACAAGAAGAACGTCACGGTCACCGTCCGCTTCCATGCCGAAGTGGTTTCGGCCACCCGCGACAAGGATGGCAATCTCGTCGAAGGCAATGCCGATCAGGTGCAGTCGATCGCCGATGAATGGACCTTCGCCCGCAGCCCCAAGTCGCGCGATCCGAACTGGAAAGTGGTGGCCACTAGCCAACTGAGCTGATCGTCGCGGCAGGTTCCGGTCATGTCCAAGCGCGACCCCAGGCGCCTGCACGATTTTCACTTGTGGACGGCGGTCGCAGAAACCGTTGATCCGCTGCGTCCCAAACGGTTGATGAAGCTGGCCATTGGCCCGCTGCCACTGCCCGAGCCAGTGGACAAACGACCATCGCCTCCGGCGCCGTTGAAGAAAAAGGCCGCCAAGCCGGCCTCGACCATGCCGTCCTACCAGGCCAGGCACAATGGCAAGGCAGAGCCCGGACATGGCATCGAGCCGCGCCTTAACCGCAAGGTGGCGCGCGGCCGTATCGAGATCGATGGCACCATTGATCTGCACGGCATGCGCCAGGCCGAAGCCCATCAGGCGCTGCATCGCTTCATCAATGCCCGCGTCGCGCGGGGCGATCGGACCCTGCTGGTGATCACCGGCAAAGGTGGTCGGGCCAAGCTGGACGATTTTGAAACCAGCTTTCTCGAACGCGGCATTCTGCGCGCCATGCTGCCGACGTGGCTGTCCGAGCCCGGCATTGCGCCGATGATCGCGGGCTGGAATTTTGCGGCGCAGGGCCATGGTGGCGAAGGCGCCTATTATGTGAGGTTGCGCCGGCTATGACCCCTCTCGGCGCGAAATTGCGGGCGATGCGTGACGAACGCGGCATTTCGCTCAAGCAAATGGCAGCGGCGTTGAATGTTTCGAGCGCTTATCTTTCGGCGCTTGAGCACGGTCGCCGCGGCACGCCGACCGGCTTTCTGCTGCATCGTATCATCGCCTATTTCAACGTCATCTGGGACGAGGCTGAAGAGCTGCAACGCCTTGCCGAAATGAGTGATCCCAAGGTGAGTATCGACACCGGCGGCCTGGCGCCCGAGGCGACGGAACTGACCAATCGACTGGCTGCCGACATCGCCAAGCTCGAGGTCGAAGATCTGGTCTTCCTGCGCAACGAAGTGATGCGCCGTTCGGGCAAGACCAAACCCTGAAAAGATACCGCCCGGCGGGAGGGACACCGGACGGCTTGATCAGCATAACCCCCGGCCAATGGTCCGGGGATAAGTTGGATTGGGGTTATAGCACGAACCGGCTGAGATCGACGTCGGCCGCCAGCACGCCGACCTTTTCGGCAACGAACGCCCGGTTGATCTCGATGGTCTGCCCCTGCTTGTCCGGGGCTTCGAACGAAATGTCCTCGACCAGCCGTTCCAGCACGGTCTGCAACCGGCGCGCGCCGATATTTTCGACGCTGGAATTGACCTTCACCGCCGCGTCGGCAATAGCCTCGATGGCGTCGGCGGTGAAGTTCAGGATCACCCCCTCAGTGCCCATCAGCGCCACATACTGCTTGACCAGGCTATTGTCGGTGTCGCTGAGGATGCGGATGAAATCCTCACGGGTCAGGGCTTTCAGTTCTACCCGGATCGGCAGGCGGCCCTGCAATTCCGGCAGCAGATCCGAAGGCTTTGAAACGTGGAAAGCACCCGAAGCGATGAACAGGATATGGTCGGTTTTGACCGGGCCATACTTGGTCGACACTGTGGTGCCTTCGATCAGCGGCAACAGATCGCGCTGCACGCCTTCGCGCGATGGACCGCCCGAGACGCCACCCTCGCGGGCCGCGACCTTGTCGATCTCGTCGATAAAGACAATGCCGTGGTTCTCTACCAGATCGATGGCCTCGGTCTTGAGCTGTTCCTGGTCGAGCAGCTTGTCGGCCTCTTCGGCGATCAGCGGCTCATAGGCGTCCTTGACCCGCAGCTTGCGCTTGACGCCGCGCCCGCCCATCGCCGATTTGAACATGTCGGAAAGGTTGATCATGCCGATGCCGCCATTGGGCATGCCGGGAATTTCAAAGCCGCCGGTGTTCGGCGAGGGCTGCATTTCGATCTCGATTTCCTTGTCGTCGAGCTCGTTGTCGCGCAGCTTCTTGCGGAACGTGTCGCGGGTCGACGGCGTCGATGAGGTGCCCACCAGCGCGTCGAGCACGCGCTCTTCGGCATTGTGATGGGCCTGCGCCTGCACATCGGCACGGCGCTTGTCGCGTAGCAGCGAGATACCCGCCTCCACCAGATCGCGCACGATCTGTTCGACGTCACGACCGACATAGCCCACTTCGGTGAACTTGGTGGCTTCCACCTTGATGAACGGCGCCTGGGCCAGACGTGCCAGACGGCGCGCGATCTCGGTCTTGCCGACGCCGGTCGGTCCGATCATCAAAATATTCTTCGGCGTCACCTCGCGGCGCATGTCCGGCGACAGCTGCTGGCGCCGCCAGCGATTGCGCAGGGCCACGGCAACGGCGCGCTTGGCGTCATGCTGGCCCACGATATTGCGGTCGAGCTCGGAAACGATCTCGCGGGGGGAAAAATTAGTCTCGGTCATGGTCTGTCTTTCCTGGTGCCTCATCGAGGTAGCGCACCATCAAATGATCGCCATAAAACCGCCCGTCCAAATGATAGGCCCGGGGGTCGCTGGCATAGATTGTAAAGCCCGCCTTTTGGTAAAAGCGGATGGCGACCGGGTTTTCATCCCAGACGCCGAGGTGCACCTGCAGGACCTTGCCCTGCGCGTGTGCCAGAACGGTTTGAACCAGCGCCAGCGCACAGCCGGTGCCGCGCATTTGTGGCTGCACATACATCTGGATCAGCCAGCCGCGATGACGGTCCTTGTCACCAGTGCTCGGCATAAACCCGACCAGCCCCACCATCTCACCGTCCGCGTCAAACGCTCCGAACATGGTCAGTGCGCTTAACGTATCGGCCCAATCCTTATCGGGCCGGCGCACCGCATTGTCATACGTGGCGCCAAACGACTCGGGATGGTTCTGCAGGGCTTCCAGCCGCACCGCGCGATAGACCGCGGCGTCGGTCGGGGTCAGGGTGCGGATCGAGTAGCTCAACTTTCGATGCTTTCCAGCGTCACATTGCCATTGGTGTAGATACAGATCTCTTCGGCGATTTTCATCGCCTTGCGGGCAATGTCCTCGGCGTCCAGGTCGGTATTCTGTGCCAGCGCCAAAGCCGCCGACTGCGCATAATTGCCGCCCGAGCCAATGGCGATGACGCCATGGTCGGGGGTCAGCACATCGCCGGTGCCGGTCAGCACCAGCGTATCGCTCTTGTCGGCGACGATCATCATGGCTTCGAGCTTGCGCAGGTAGCGATCGGTGCGCCAGTCCTTGGCCAATTCGACCGAGGCCCGCATCAGCTGATCGGGATATTGCTCGAGCTTGGCTTCGAGCCGCTCGAACAGCGTAAAGGCATCGGCGGTAGCGCCAGCAAAACCGCCGATCACCTTGCCACCGGCCAGCCGCCGCACTTTTTTGGCGTGGTGCTTCATCACCGTGGCGCCGACCGAAACCTGGCCATCACCGGCAATCACCACCTTGTTGCCCTTGCGGACGGCAACGATCGTCGTGCCGTGCCAGCCGGGGAATGCACTATCACTCATGGGGAGATACTCCAGAATTGTTGAGTGATATTTAGGTGGGGCTGGCCCGAATGCAATGCGCCGCACCTCACTGCGCGGTTCGGCGGGCCATCCCTCAACCCAATCTTTATCCAAACCGCGCTACATGCTAGGGAACCCGCGCATTCCGGAGACTGCCATGCGTACCGCCACCATTTCCCGCAAGACCAACGAGACTGAAATCGGCGTCACGCTGAACCTCGACGGCACCGGCGCGCACGCCATGTCCACCGGCATCGGTTTTTTTGATCACATGCTGGACCAGCTGTCTCGCCACTCGCTGATCGATATGGATGTGAGCGCCAGGGGCGACCTGCACATCGATTTTCACCACACCGCCGAAGATGTCGGTATTGCCATCGGCCAGGCCATCAGCAAGGCGCTGGGCGATAAGAAGGGCATCCGCCGCTATGCCAGTTGCGACCTGCCGATGGACGGCACGCTGACCCGCGCCGCGTTGGACGTGTCCGGCCGGCCATTCCTCGTCTGGAAGGCGCAGTTCTCCGCCCCCAAGGTCGGCGAAATGGATACCGAACTGTTCCGCGAATTCTTCCAGGCGCTGGCCATGAATGCTGGCATCACCCTGCACATCGAAAACTTCTACACCGACAATAACCACCATCTGGCGGAGTCGATGTTCAAGGCCGTCGCGCGCGCCCTGCGCGACGCGGTAGAGATCGATCCGCGTCAGGCCGACCGGGTGCCATCGACCAAGGGCACGCTGTAAGGCTTTCGCTTTCAGGGCTTTTGCACTAAATCACCCCGAAACGCGGTGTCACCCCGGCCGGGGCCCAGCCTGAAATCTCAAGATGGATTCCGGCCTTCCCCGGAATGACATCGGGATTGTGGAGTGTCTGATGACCCTTTTTGCGATCTTCGAACGCCCCACCAACTCGGTTCCCATCGCCGTGCCCGAAACCTTTTCGTGGTTTGCCTTCCTGCTGCCGCCAGTTTTCGCACTGCGCCATGGCCTGTGGCTGGAGCTTGGCGCCTATGCGCTGACGCTCGTGGCGCTGGGGTTGCTCAAACCCTATATCGGCGGCAGCGCCGCGTTCTGGCTTTACGCGGTCCTGGCCCTGTGGCTCGGTTTCGCCGCGCCGGGCGTGCTGCGGGCCAAGTTGACCCGCACGGGCTGGCGACACCGCGACGATATCATCGCTCCCAATGCCGACCTTGCCGCACTGACCTTTCTGGACCGTCCATGACCCTGGTTACCATCATCGATTACGGCTCGGGCAATCTGCGCTCCGCCGCCAAGGCCTTCGAGCACCAGGCGGGCCTGCTCGATCATCCCCCTGAAATCGTTGTCACTGCCGATCCGGAAGTCGTGCGGCGCGCCGACCGCGTCGTGCTGCCGGGCGTCGGCGCTTTTGCCGATTGCCGCTCCGGGCTCGATGCCGTCACCGGCATGGTCGAAGTGCTCAACGAACGGGTGCTCAAGGGCGGCACGCCGTTCCTCGGCATCTGCGTCGGCATGCAATTGCTCGCCACCGAAGGCCGCGAAAAGGCGATTACCCAGGGTCTGGGCTGGATTCCCGGCGCGGTCGTCAAGCTGGCGGTCAATGACCCGGCGCTCAAGATTCCCCATATGGGCTGGAACACGCTATCGATCATCAAGCCGCACAAGCTGCTGGCCAATATCCCCGATGGCGACAACGGCCTGCACGCCTATTTCGTCCACTCCTATCATCTCAAGACCGATGCGCCCGACACAATGATCGCCACCGCCCAGTACGGCGGCACGGTCACCGCTGCGGTCGGCCGCGACAACATCTTCGGCACCCAGTTCCACCCCGAAAAGAGCCAGGCGCTCGGCCTGACCCTGATCGGCAATTTCCTGCAGTGGGCGCCGTGAAACAGGTCCAACCCTTCTGTCTTCCTTTTCCCCTTGTGGGAGAAGGTGCCCCGCAGGGGCGGATGAGGGGGTTTTTCTCCCCGTACGTCGGTGGTATTCACCCCTCCCCCGTGTCGGGCTTTGCCCGATCCACCCTCTCCCACAAGGGGAGAGGGAAAGAAGGTAAGACGACATGATCCTCTTCCCCGCCATCGACCTCAAGGACGGCCAATGCGTGCGCCTCAAGCTGGGCGACATGAACCAGGCCACCGTATTCAACGACAGTCCGGCCAATCAGGCCAAGGCCTTCGAGGATCAGGGCTTTGAATACCTGCACGTCGTCGACCTCAACGGCGCCTTTGCCGGCGAGAGCGTCAATGGCGAGGCGGTCGAGGATATCCTGCGTACCGTAAAGTTTCCGGTGCAGCTGGGCGGCGGCATCCGCACACTCGATCATATCTCGGCCTGGCTCGACAAGGGCCTCGCCCGTGTCATCCTCGGCACCGTGGCGGTGCGCGATCCGGCGCTGGTCAAGGCTGCGGCCAAAAAGTATCCCGGCCAGATCGCCGTCGGCATCGATGCGCGCGGCGGCAAGGTGGCGGTCGAGGGCTGGGCCGAAACTTCGGAACTCGATGTGATCGAGCTAGCCCGGCGCTTCGAGGGCGCTGGCGTGGCGGCGATCATCTATACCGATATCGACCGCGATGGCGTGCTGGCCGGCATCAACTGGCCCTCGACCATCGCGCTGGCCAATGCCACGTCGATCCCCGTGATTGCCTCTGGCGGCCTCGCATCGATGGACGATATCGAACGGATGACCCAAGCCGACACCCAGGTGCTCGAAGGCGCCATTTCCGGCCGCGCACTCTATGATGGGCGAATTGATTCACGTGAAGCATTGGCGCGCTTGAAGGCGATCGCGGCGTGAGCGCGGAGGTCGCAGCGCTCAGGAAGTTCCCGTCCAAACTCTATGCATGGAGCTTTGCCGCGATCGTGCTGCTGGGCATTTGGCCGCTGCTTTCGGTGCTGGTGACGTCGAGCCTTGCCGAGGCCCATGGGTGCTTGGTCGATGAGGGGAGCGTGCATCCATGCATCATCATGGGGTCAGATTGGGGTGAGGCGCTTTACGCGATGGGCGTTATGGGCTGGTTCATGCTCCTGACCTTTCCACTGGCGGCGGGGCTCTCGATGATCTGGGCCATCGCATTGATCATTCATCACAGTGTCTGGCTCAGGCGCCAGCGGAGTTCGGCATGACCAATCAGCCCAAGCGCATTCTGCTCTCGCAGGTCAACCTGCTCTGGTACGTGCCAGCGCTGGTCGTGATCGTCGCTTTGTTCTATCTCGGCGGCAGCGGCGTGTTTCCGTCCTGGGTTGCGGTGATCTCGTTTTTTGCCTTCTTCATGTGGCTGTTTTCGCTGCTTTTCGCGCTGATCGCGCTGGCCCGGACGAACAAGGATGCTGGGCAATGACCCCAATGCCGGGCAAGTTTCCGGGCCGTTCCTATTGGTTTGTGCTGGCAGGCG
This sequence comes from Devosia sp., assembly GCF_039927955.1. Taxonomy (GTDB): domain Bacteria; phylum Pseudomonadota; class Alphaproteobacteria; order Rhizobiales; family Devosiaceae; genus Devosia. Next base: position 80,672 of record NZ_JBDSUA010000059.1, read on the forward strand.
TGGTTGTTTTCGCGGTGTTGCAGCTTGTCGCTATCGGGCTGCTGGGCACCTTGATGGCGCCTAGCGGTCTGCCGATCGATACCGCTGACATAAATCCCTGCATGATCTGGGCTTGCGAGTGGAGCCAGATGCCCCATTTCGGAGGCATATTGGACTGGTTCCTGCTGTTGACCCTGCCCTTCCTTGGTGGCGCCGCAGCGCTGTTGATGATCGTTCTGGCTATTCACTATGCCATCTGGACCAAGCGGCACCGGAGTTCCCGCAAATGACCCTCAAAACCCGCCTGATCCCCTGCCTCGACGTCAAGGATGGCCGTGTGGTCAAGGGCGTGCAGTTCGTCGATCTGCGCGATGCCGGCGATCCGGTGGAAGCCGCTATCGCCTATGACGCCGCCGGCGCCGATGAATTGTGCTTCCTGGACATCACTGCCAGCCATGAAGGCCGCGACACCATTTTCGATGTCGTCGCCCGCACGGCCGAACATTGTTTCATGCCGGTCACAGTCGGAGGCGGTATCCGCAGCATCGAAGATATCCGCAAGCTGCTGCTCTCGGGCGCTGACAAGGTCTCGATCAATTCGGCAGCGGTGAACGATCCAGATTTCATCTCCCGCGCTGCCGACAAGTTCGGTGACCAGTGCATCGTGGTTTCGGTCGATGCCCGCCAGCGCCTGACCCAGACAGTGGGTGGCGACAATCGCTCGGAGTGGGAAATCTTCACCCATGGCGGCCGCAATGCCACCGGGTTAGACGCAGTAGAGTTTGCCGCCCGTATGGTCGAGCGCGGCGCCGGCGAATTGCTGGTGACCTCGATGGACCGCGATGGCACCAAGTCCGGGTTCGATCTGAAGCTGGTCCGCGCCATCACCGATGCCGTCAATGTACCGGTGGTTGCCTCCGGCGGCGTCGGCACGCTCGATCATCTTGTCGAAGGCGTCACCGAGGGCCATGCCAGCGCCGTGCTGGCGGCCTCGATTTTCCACTTTGGCACCTTCACCATTCCCCAGGCCAAGCAATATCTGCACGATCATGGTATTGCCGTGCGCATGGATCGCGCCGCGCCATAGTTCCTCCCGGTGATAAAAACATGAGCTTTACCCTCGAAGACCTCGACGCCCGCGTTGCCAGCCGGGCTGCTGCTTCGCCTGACGAAAGCTACACCGCCAAGCTGCTGTCGCGCGGCGTGGAAAAGTGCGCGCAAAAGCTGGGCGAAGAAGCCACCGAAGCGGTGATCGCCGCTGTGGCGCGCGACAAGACCGAACTGGCCAAGGAGGCCGGCGACGTGCTGTTCCACCTGCTGGTGTTGCTGCGCGCCGCCGATGTGCCGCTGCTGGCGGTGATGATGGAGCTCGAAGCGCGGCAGGTCCAATCCGGTCTTGCCGAAAAAGCCGGGCGGAAGCCCGACTGATGAGCAAGCGCAACAAGCCCAGCGCCCCCTACCATCACTTCACCAAGACCCAGTGGTCGGCCCTGCGCGCGGACGAACCGATGACGCTGACCCGTGAGGACATCAAGCGCCTGCGCACACTTTCCGATCCGATCTCACTCGAAGAAGCGGAGGAAATCTATCTGCCGCTGACCCGTCTGCTGTCGTTTTATGTCGAAGCGGTGCAGGGCCTGCACAACGTCTCGACGCGGTTTCTCGATACGCCGGACCAGAAGGTGCCGTTCATCATCGGCGTCGCCGGGTCGGTGGCGGTGGGTAAATCCACGACCGCCCGTATCCTGCGGGCGCTGCTGCAGCGTTGGAAATCCAGCCCCAAGGTCGATCTGGTGACCACCGATGGCTTCCTCCATCCTAATGCGGTGCTCAAGGAACGCGGCCTGATGGAGCGCAAGGGCTTTCCCGAAAGCTATGACCGCAGCCGCTTTGTGTCCTTCCTGTCCGACATCAAATCAGGCAAGGCGCACGTTGCGGTGCCGGTCTATTCGCATCTGGTCTATGACGTGGTGCCGGGCGAAGAGGTGGTCATCGACCGCCCCGATATCCTGATCGTGGAGGGTCTCAACATCCTGCAGCCGGGCGAATTGCCGCGCACCGGCAAGCCGATCCTGTTCGCCTCGGATTTTCTGGATTTCTCGATCTATATCGACGCCGATGAGGCCGACCTGCGCGACTGGTTCATGGAGCGCTTCTTCCGCCTGCGCGAAACCGCATTCCAGGACCCAACCTCGTTCTTCCATCGCTTCAGCCAGATGAGCGAGGCGCAAGCCGGTGCACTGGGCAAGATGGTCTGGGAAACTATCAACCTGCCCAACCTTTTGGACAATGTGTTGCCGACGCGAGGCCGCGCCGACCTGATCCTCAAGAAGGGTCAAAGCCACATGATCGAGGAAGTTCGCCTGCGGCGGGTCTAGGCTGCCACGTCCCGGTGCTCAACGCTTGCAGGTCTTCTGCACGTCCTTGATGCGCTTGCCCGCGTCGGTCAGCTCGAAGAAGGTGGTATATTCGAACTCGGCGTCCACGGTTTCCCAATTGGCCCAGTCGCCTGGCTTGGCCGCGACCATGGCGGCAAGGAACCTGGGATGACTGGCGAGATCGATGGTGCTTTCGCCATGGCCCATGTGATCGAACATGATTTTTTCCGCATAGCCGTTGCCGATGGTGACGTTCATGCCATGCACCTTGTCTGCATCCATGTCGGGCTGGAAGACGAAGACTAGTTGGCCGGCGTCGCAGCGCACCATGTAGCAATCAAAGTCGGTATCACTGCCATCGAGCCCCGCACAGGTGCCGGCCGCGCCGGCGTTCTTGCCAGTCATCTGCGCCCACGGCGCGGGTGGCTCCACTTCCTGGGCGACGCTAGGCGCCACCAGAGTGATGGCGGCGAGCAAGGGCAGCGCGCGTTTTGCAAACATCGGTCTTCCTCCCAGAACGCGCCTATCTAGACGCGGATCAGATCGCCAATGCCAGTCGAATCTAGCCGACCAGTCCGTGGTGCTGCGCCATCGCCTGCAGATCCAGCACCGGGCGCGCGCCAATATGCGAAATCACCTCGGACGCTGCCAGGCACCCGGTCTTGAGCGCCGATTCCAGCGTCTGTCCGCGGGCGATGGCCAACAGGAACCCCGAGGCAAACAGGTCACCGGCACCGGTGGCGTCCTCGACCTTGGCGACCGGGAACGCCGGCACCGAAACGATCTCGCCATTGTGGATCGCCATGGCGCCTTCGGCACCCATGGTGATCGCCGCCATTTCCGCATCCTTGGCGATTTCGCGCACCGCACTGGCAAGATCGTCGGTTTGATACAGCGACTTCAGTTCGTGCACATTGGCAAACACATAGTCGATGGTCTTGGATTTGATCAGGTCCAAAAATTCATCGCGGAAGCGGTCGACGCAGAATGGATCGCTCAGCGTAAAGGCAGCGGCACGCTCATGCTTGTGCGCATAGTGGGCGGCGAGGACAAAGGCTTTCTTGGCTTCCTGCGGGTCCCACAGGAAACCTTCCATATAGGTCACCGCCGCGCCGCCGATTTCGTCTTCCTTGATATCGGCTTCGGTCAGCTGATGGCAGGCGCCCAGATAGGTGTTCATGGTGCGCTCGCCATCGGGCGACAGGAAGATCATCGAGCGCGCGGTGAGCGCGCCATGGATTAGCCGGCTGGTGTCGTAATGCACGCCGATCGATTTCAGGTCGGTTTCGAAAACGTCGCCCAGCGGATCGTTGGCGACCTTGCCCACGAAGGCGGCGCGTCCGCCGAGCGAAGCCACGCCCGCCGCTGTATTGGCAGCGCTGCCGCCGGAAATCTGCCGCTTGTCGGCGGGCATCTTGCCATAAAGGTAGGCGGCCCGATCGGTATCGATCAGATGCATGATGCCTTCGCTCATCCCCTCGGCGTCGAGAAATCCTGGCGCCAGTGGCGCGATGACATCGACAATGGCGTTGCCGATGGTAAGGACGTCGAAGCGGGTCTGGGCCATGGGTCCGAGCTCTTTGAGAATGACCCAAGCGATGTAGAGGATGTAAAGCTCAGGCGCAATCTTTGGCATGGGGCGCTTCCAGCAAAAGTGGCCACCACTTTTGCGTTCCGGAAGCGCGACCAAACGAGAGCGCTACGGATTGCGCCCAAGGATTTCCACGATCAGCGCTTCGGTATCGTCGCCGGCACGGATGGCGATCTGGCCATCCAGTAGCAACACGGCCAGTCCATGCACCTTGGCCCAGGCCGCCAGCGCCGCGACCCGCCCGCCGCTGCCTTCGCCCGAAACCAGTTGCAGCGTCTCAAAGGCGGCATCGGCGGCCATTTTCAACCCCGGCCGCCCTTCGCGCTTGAGTTGGGCCGAAAACATCAGCCGGAACAGATTGGCGTTATCCAGCGCAAACAGCACATAGGCTCGCCCCATGGCGCTCAGCTTCTGGTCGGGTGTTGTCTCCTGCAGCGATGCCATCATCCGCGTGAACTTTTGAAAGCCGATCACCGCCAGTGTTTCCAGCAGGGCAATCCGGCTGTCGAAGTGCCGGTATGGCGCTGCCGGGGAAACGCCGACCGCCCGCGCCAGATCGCGAAGACCCAGGCCGGCCTCGCCCTCACGCTCGAGCATGACCAGCGCTGCATCGACCAGGGCACGGCGCAGATCGCCATGATGATAGGGCGGCGAGTTCGTCGATGTTGACATTGTTTACTTTGTCCTGCACGTATGTGAGCATTGTTAACATAGCCTGATCCGGGAGCAAAGCTATGGATATCGATTTGCTATTGGCCTGCTTGCATCACTTAGCGGTGTTTACATTGGTCGGCATTGTAGCCGCCGAATTCGCTCTGCTGCGGCCCGGCATTGCCGGTGCGCAGTTGTCGCGCCTCGGCATGATCGATGGCGCCTATGGCGCAGTTGCCGGCCTGGTGCTGGTGGCCGGGGTGCTCCGGGTGTTCTTCGGCGCCTCTGGCATAAACTATTACGCGCACAACTGGGTGTTTGGGCTCAAGATGGCAGCCTTCCTTGGTGTGGGGCTGCTATCGATCCAGCCGACGCTTGCCATCCTGCGCTGGCGTAAGACGCTCAAAACCAATCCCGGCTTCGTGCCGACGGATGCCGAAGTGAAACGCTCGCGCAATTTTCTGCACGGTGAAATCGCGCTGCTGGTGTTTATCCCGCTGTTCGCCGCCGCCATGGCGCGGGGTTATGGAGTCTGATCTACCTGACCTTGGGCAATGGCGTCTTGGGTTCAAACCGGCACCACTCGGCGATGATACAGCGATAGCATTCCGGCGTGCGGGCCTTGCAGACATAGCGGCCATGCAGGATCAGCCAGTGATGGGCATGCAGCATGTAACGCTCCGGCACCGCCTTGAGCAGTTTGAGCTCCACCGCCAGCGGCGTGGCGCCACTGGCCATCCCGGTGCGATTGCCGACGCGGAACAGATGGGTGTCTACCGCAATGGTCGGCTGCTTGAAGAAAATATTGAGCACCACATTGGCGGTCTTGCGCCCGACGCCAGGCAGCGCTTCCAAGGCCTCGCGATTGTCCGGCACCTGTGAGTCATGCCGCTCGATCAGCAATTGGCTCAGCGCCAGCACGTTCTTGGCTTTGGTGCGATAAAGCCCGATGGTTTTGACATCGGCCTCAATCTGCTCCAGCCCCAGGGCGACCATTGCCTCCGGCGTTGAGGCGGCCGCGAACAGGGCCTTGGTGGCCTTGTTGACGCTGACGTCTGTCGCTTGCGCTGACAGCACGACGGCAACCAGCAGCGTATAGGCGTTCACATAATCCAGTTCGCCCTTCGGCTCGGGGTCCATCGCCTCGAACCGGGCAAAGATCGCCTCGATATCGGCCTTGGGCAGGCTCTTCACTTTTCTCGATCCGGGCATTCTCTCGTCCGTGTTTCTGGGTTTATACTCGTCGGGCGAGTCGAAACCCAATGCAAGACACAACCACAAAACCGCTGTTTTCCGCCGACCTGACCCCACACCGCTTGATGGGCGCGCGGGAGCGCTGGGCTGTGGTTGGATTGGCCAGCCTGCTTGGCGCCATTCCGGGCCTGATTTCGCTGTCTGCAGGCGCCTGGCCGATTGCGGTTTTCATTGCCATTGCGGTCGCCGGCATGGCCATCGCATTGAAATTTTCTAATGCCGAAGGCAAGCGTCACGAGCGGATCACCTTGTGGTCGGATCGGCTCGATGTGGATCAGTTCGACATCAAGGGCGCCGTGCGCCGACGCCAGTTCAATCCCCGGGCCGTACGATTGATCATCGATCGTGATTTCGACGAACAGACCACTCGCCTGCGGCTGCGCAGCGGCGATGGCGATCTGGAGATCGGCGAATTCCTCAACAATGACGACAAGTCCAGCTTCGGCAAAGTGTTCGGCACTGCGCTGAAAAAGGCCCGCATTACCCCCGTCAAAACCGGGTCGTAAATCCCACATCGCGGGCCTATTGCTATGGCCATGAACACACACGCTCTGCCCACCACTCAAAACGATTACGAAACCATCCAGTCGGCAATTCGCTATCTGAGCGAAAACGGCCCGGATGAACTCGATTTGCCCTGTTTTGCGCGCGCCCTGGGGCTGAACGAGCGGCAGTTGAGCGATCTGTTCCGGCGCTGGTGCGGGCTCAGCCCCAAATCCTTTGCCCAGGCCGTGGCGCTCGATCATGCCAAGTCATTGCTGCGGGAAAAAGCCAGCGTCCTCGACACCACCTATGAAGTGGGCATGTCCTCGACTTCGCGGCTACACGACCTATTCGTCGCCTATGAAGCCATGCCGCCCGGCGCGTTCCGCGCCAAGGGCGAAGGCATGGACATGATCTGGGGCGTCGCACCCTCCCCATTCGGCACCGCGGTAATCACCGCTACCGATTACGGCATTTCCGGCCTTGGCTTCGCCGATGGGTCCGTGACCGTGGAGCAGGCGTTTCAGGATCTGGCGCAGCGTTGGCCCAATGCCCGCTTCAGCCGAGACGATGCGCGGGTCGCGCCGCTCTCGGCGGAAGTGTTCGATCCAACCCGCTGGGCCGCCGATCGGCCAGTGCGGGTGGTGCTGATCGGCACCGATTTCGAGGTCAAGGTCTGGGAAACATTGCTCAAGATCCCGGTTGGCTGCGCCACCACCTATGGTGAAGTCGCCAGCCATATCGGCCGGCCGTCAGCCTCGCGCGCCGTCGGCGCCGCAGTAGGCAAGAACCCGATTTCCTTCGTGGTGCCCTGCCATCGCGTCGTCGGTACATCCGGCGCGTTGACCGGCTACCACTGGGGCGTTCCCCGCAAACGAGCCATCATGGGCTGGGAAGTCGGAGTGGTTTCGGGGCGCTAGGCTCCGTCTTCCTTCTCCCTCGAGGGAGAAGGGGCCCGAAGGGCGGATGGGGGGTTCTTTTCTCGTCACCAGGCATGGGAGCGCGCACAACCCCTCACCCTGCAATTCTGCTGAACGCGGAATTGCGGTGCCTCTCTCTTGAGGGAGAGGATAGAAAGGGATTCACGTGAAACTTAAATCTCTACCCGATGATCGAGCGAACCATCATCTTTCAGCTGATAAATCGTCGGCTGGCCGGTGGCGATTTCGCGTTTCAGGATCTGCTCTGGCGTCAGGCCCTCAATGGCCATCACCAGCGCCCGCAGCGAATTGCCGTGGGCGGCGATCAGCACCGATTTGCCGGCAGCGACCTTGGGTCGAATTTCCGCCGCAAAGTAGGGCAGCGTCCGCGCTGCAGTATCCTTCAGGCTCTCGCCGCCAGGCGGGGGCACATCGAACGACCGGCGCCAGATCAGCACCTGCTCCTCGCCCCACTTGGCGCGGGCATCGTCCTTGTTGAGACCCGACAGATCACCATAGTCGCGCTCGTTGAGCGCGGTATTGCGGGTGATGGTCAGGTTCAGGATGCCCATTTCCTCAAGCATCAGGTCCAGCGTATGCTGGGCGCGGCGCAGGCTGGAAGTATAATAGAGGTCCGGCACAAAGCCCTTGGCCTTGAGCAGCTTGCCGGTGCCGCGGGCTTCGCCCTGGCCCTTCTCGGTCAAATCCGGATTGCGCCAGCCGGTGAACAGGTTTTTGAGGTTCCACTCGCTCTCGCCGTGGCGCACGAGGATCAGGGTGCCGGTCATAACTCTCTCCAAAATTGCGTTGGTCTATTTCAGGCCAAGCACGTCGTTCATGTCGTAAAGCCCTGGCGCCTGTCCCGCAGCCCACAGCGCCGCGCGTGCGGCACCATCGGCGAACATCGAGCGGTCCTGGGCCTTATGGCTCAATTCGATCCGTTCGGCCGGGCCGGCAAACATCACCGTATGATCGCCCACCACTGCGCCACCACGCAGCGTGGCAAAACCAATACTGCCCGGCTCGCGTGCGCCGGTATGGCCATCCCGCACGCGCACGGCCTTGTCGGCCAGCGCTACGTCGCGGCCATCGGCAGCGGCCTTGCCCAGCATCAATGCTGTGCCTGAAGGCGCATCGACCTTCTTGTTATGGTGCATTTCGAGCACCTCGATATCGTAGTCCGCCAGTAGCGCTGCGGCCTGCCGCACCAGGCTGGCGAGCACCGCGATGCCCATCGAGTAATTGCCGGATTTGACGATTTTTGCGCCGGCCTTGGCGGCGGCGGCGATTTCAGCGTCTTCCGCGACCGAGCAGCCCGTAGTGCCAATGACATGGACCAGGCCGAGCGCGGCGGCGCGCTTGGCCAGCGCCACGCTGGCAGCGGGAGCGGTGAAATCGATGACTGCGTCAGCCCCCTTGAGCGCCACTTCCAGATCGTCGGTGATGATGACGCCCAGTGCGCCGATGCCAGCGAAAATCCCCGCATCCTGGCCGATGGCCGGTGTGCCCGGACGATCGACGGCGGCGTGCAGCGTGAGGCCGGTGCCGGCAACGGCGCCATGCAGTTTGAGGCCCGAAAGCGCCGCGACGGACCGAATATTGGCCGCGCCCATGCGCCCGCCTGCCCCGGCAATCACCACCTTCAAATCGGCCATCTGCTCAACTCCCCGTCTGCATCTGCTCTAGCAGCGCCAGCCCCTTACGCCAATCGCGTTCCACCAGCCATTTCGGCAAGGATCACCCGAGCAGCCGCCGCCGGATCCGGTGCCTGCACGATCGGGCGGGCCACCACCAGATGGGTCGAACCGGCATCAAGGGCTTCGCGCGGGCTCATCACCCGCTTCTGGTCACCATGGGCGGCGCCCGATGGTCGAATGCCGGGGGTGACGATGGCCATTGTCGAGCCGATGATCTGCCGGACCATCGTCGCTTCATGCGGGGCGCAGACCAGGCCGCCGATCCCGGCGTCATGCGCTTGCTGGGCGCGCAGCGCCACCAGCCCGGCAGTGTCGCGGGCAAAGCCGGCCTCGGCCACGTCGGTGTCGTCCATCGAGGTCAAAACCGAAACGCCCAGCACGATCAGGCCCGAGCCAGCCGCGCCCCGCACGGCGGCGCGCATGCACTGCGGATAGGCATGGACAGTGAGCATGGCAGCGCCGGTCGCGGCAATCGCGGCAACGCCCTTTTCGACGGTGTTGTCGATATCGAGTAGCTTGAGGTCAAAAAACACCTGCTTGCCCGCGGCGATCAGCGCCTTGCCCAGCGCGTAGCCATCGGCGCCGTAAAAGCACTGGTAGCCGATCTTGTAGAAATTGACGGTATCGCCCAGTGCCTCGATGATGGCCTCAGCTTCACCGCGCGTGTCGACATCGAGGCCAACGATCAGTTGTCCGCTCATGGCTTGATTCTCCGGGGTTCAACGGTTCAATCGCACAACCGGGACAGCGAGGCAATGTGGCGCTAGCTGCTCACGCGCGCCAGTTGCTCCATCGGGGTCCATTCGCCCAACAGTCTGCGCCCCTCGAAATCAAAGGCAAAGCCATTGCCACCGCCCGTCAGGCCCGCGCCAATCTGGTCTTCCGTGCGGGCCACCGGCCGTCGCCCCAGATAGCATTTGAGCAGCGTGCCAACCGCGCCATGGCCGCAGAACACCACGCGCTGGCTGGGCGGGACCTGTTTCAGGCCATCACGCACCGCAGCGACAATGCGTGCCAGCGCCGCATTGGCAGTTTCCCAACCGCCAACGCTCTGGTCGGGCTGGGCAAAGAATGCGTCGGCGTGTCGTTCAAACTCTTCCGGCGGTAGAAAGCCGGTAGCCGAACGGTCATTCTCGCCAAAGCTCTCATGGGTGATAATCGGCGAGCGCGAGACTTTTGCCAGTTCGGCGGCAAACTGCTTGGCCTTGGGTTCAGCGCTGGTAAAGATCGGCGTGCCCCGGCCGATCAGGTCACGTGCCGCAAAGGCTTTGGCCCGGGCCAGCCCTTCGGCCGACAAATCCCATTGCGGCACGGGCACGCCCGGATCGATCTTGACCTGGGGATGGCTGAGATAGAGGCACAGTCTCATTTGCCGGCTCCACGCGAAAAATGCGTCAGTTCTTCGACAATCGTGTCGACCTTGCGGACGATCGCCGGTTCGGAAAAATTGCCCTCGGCATCAAAGGCTTCGGCCGCAGGGCCAATCCCCAACAGCGTCGGCACCACCAGGGCACCGATCTTGGTCAGCGATTCGCGCAGATGGCTGAGCCCCCAGATAGTGCCGTATTTGCCCGAGCTGATGCCGCCAATGCCAAACACCGCGTGGCGGAACGGGCTGGGCTTCTGCCGGCTGAGCCAGGCAACGGTATTGACGGTGAGCGGAGTTAGTCCGCCATTATATTCCGGGCTGGCGATGAACACGATGTCATGGTTGCGAAACAGCCCTGCCAACCGCGCCGCAGCTTCGGGCACATTGTCCGGCTCCAGATCTTCGTTGAACAGCGGCATATCGAAATCGGCGAGGCTGATTTCGGTGACGGTCACGCCCGCCTGCGCCAGCTTGCGCCCGACGATTTGTTGCAGTTTGCGGTTTTCCGATCCGGCCCGGATCGAACCGGAAAGCGTGAGAGCGGTAGTCATCAATGATCGTTCCTGCTTGATCTGCGGCGTGACAATGCCCGTGACGTGTCAGCGCCGCAAGCAGTCCCAGCATCGCAGTGCCATGCCCTCGAACCACCCTCATCCTGAGCTTGTCGAAGGAGGCGCGATGAAAGCTTAAGCCTCAAACATCTTCTTGAGCTTGGAGAAGAACCCGTCCGAGGTCGGATTGGTCTCGCGCGTCGTCAGGTTCTGGAACTCTTCCAGCAATTCACGCTGACGCTTGGAGAGGTTTTGAGGCGTTTCGATATCGAGCTGCACATAGAGGTCGCCCATATCCTTGGCGCGCAGCACCGGCATGCCCTTGCCCTTGAGCCGCACTTGCTGGCCCGGCTGGGTGCCGGCGACGACCTTGACCTTGGCGCGCGTGCCTTCGAGCGTCGGTACTTCGAATTCACCGCCCAAAGCTGCCGTGGCCATGGCAATTGGCACGCGGGCATAAAGATCGGCCCCGTCGCGCTGGAACAGCTCATGGGGCCGAATCGAGATAAAGATATACAGATCGCCCGGCGGGCCACCGCGCAGCCCGGCTTCGCCCTCATTGGCCAGGCGAATGCGGGTGCCGTCCTCAATGCCCTTGGGAATGGAAACGCTGAGCTTGCGGTTTTCCTGGCGGCGCCCCTGGCCACCGCAATCGGTGCAGGGTTCGTCCATCATTTCGCCGCGCCCCTGGCAGACCGGGCAGGTGCGTTCAATGGTAAAAAAGCCCTGTGCCGCCCGCACCTTGCCATGGCCATTGCACTGGCGGCAGGTATGCTTGCCGGTGCCCGGCTTGGCGCCCGAGCCCTCGCAGGTGGTACAGCCAACCAAAGTGGGAACGTCGATCTCGACAGTGCGGCCGAGGAAGCTTTCCTCGAGCGAAATTTCAAGGTTATAGCGCAGGTCCGAGCCGCGCAGCTTGGCCGCTCCACCGCCGGTACCGCGCCGCTGGCCGCCAACGAAATCGCCAAAGATGTCTTCAAAAATATCGGACATCGAGGACGCAAAATCCGGTCCGAAACCGGCGCCCGGGCGCTGCCCACCGCCGCCATTTTCAAACGCGGCATGGCCAAACCGGTCATAGGCGGCGCGCTTCTGGCCGTCCTTGAGCGTATCATAGGCCTCGCTGATTTCCTTGAACTTGGCTTCCGATTCCGAATTGCCCGGGTTCTTGTCCGGGTGGTGCTGCATGGCAAGCTTGCGGTAGGCACTTTTCAGCGCCGCTTCGTCGGCGCCCTTTTGAACGCCCAGCACTTCATAGAAATCACGTTTGGCCAAGTAACCGGTCTCCGGGCGCTCCAGCCGAATCACGGCGCGCCTATGAGGTCAAATCAAACAACAGCGCCGAGGCGCCAAAACTCTGTCCCCTAGATGGCAATCAACCCCACGTTCCGCAAGGGAAGATGGGGTTTGCGCATCCGCAAAGCTTATTGAACCGCTCATAGCAAGGTGAAGCGGCTGGATCAATGCTCTGCGCGGGCTGGACAGCCATGCCACCACGGCAAGAAAAAGCCCGGCGCGAAGGCCGGGCGGGTGATTCACGTGAAACTCTGACCCTGCCCTTTGGGCAAATCGCTCCAGTGGAGCGATTTAGGGTCAGAGGCCACGAGAGCTAGTCTCGAATGGCACGAACGTTCAGGCTTTAGGCCCCGACGCCCTCGGCGCTATTGACGCCATGCTCCATCAGCTTCTTGCGCGCGGCATTGACTTCGTCCACCGAGAACTCGTCCTCGTTGCGCAGCACGATGGCTTCGCCGGTCAGATCGCTGCGGCCGTGCGCCACCAGCACGTCAAAACCTTCGGAAACGGTTGGCTCCATGGCCATGTCGCCCAGCATCCGCTGCGCGCCGACGCGCTTGTGCTTGGTGCGCAGCTTGGCCAGACGCGTGGTCTTGCCATTGGCGGCAGTCTTGAATTCTTCGGCAGCGGCGAGCGCGGTCCAGAACTCGCGTTCGAGCCCCTTTTCGTGGCCGGCGCCAACCAGCTGGGCAATGCGCAGCTGGCAATTGAAAGCGAGGTCCGGATGGCCCAGGCGGACAGCATTAGCCATCAACTTGCGCAGCTTTTCGGGATCGGTGAATGTCTGGGGGTCTGGAATGTTCATGGGCCATCATAGGACAGTTTGGCCCAAAGACCTAGGACAAAGGCGGAATTCGCGAATCGGTGTGATGTCAAGGCGATGACGGGACCGGCCATCTGGCGCCATGGCAAACAAAAGGGCCCGGTGTTGCCACCGGGCCCTCCTGAATTCACTCAACCAGGCTTAGGCGCGCTTTTCGTCGTCCTTGACCTCTTCGAAGTCGGCGTCGACGACGTCATCGTCTTCATCCTCGTCGGCGCTGCCATTGGCCTTGGCTTCAGCTTCGGCCTGCGATGCCTTGTACATGGCCTCGCCCAGCTTCATCGAGGCTTCGGCCAGCGCGCTGGTCTTTTCCTTGATCAGGTCGGCATCGTCGCCATCAAGCACGGCCTTGAGGGCGGTGATCGCCGTTTCGATCGCCGCAAGTTCGCCAGCGCCGACCTTGTCGCCATATTCCTTGACCGACTTCTCGGTCGAGTGGATCAGGCTTTCGCCCTGGTTCTTGGCTTCGACGGCTTCGCGCTTCTTCTTGTCGGCGTCTGCGTTCTGCTCGGCTTCCTTGACCATCTTTTCGATATCGGCGTCAGACAGACCGCCCGAGGCCTGGATGCGGATCACCTGCTCCTTGCCGGTGCCCTTGTCCTTGGCCGAAACGTTGACGATGCCGTTGGCGTCGATATCGAAGGTCACTTCGATCTGCGGCACGCCGCGAGGTGCGGGCGGAATACCGGAGAGGTCGAAATTGCCCAGCAGCTTGTTGTTCGCGGCCATTTCGCGTTCGCCCTGGAACACGCGAATGGTCACCGCAGACTGGCTGTCTTCCGCGGTCGAGAACGTCTGGCTCTTCTTGGTCGGAATGGTCGTGTTGCGATCAATAAGCCGGGTAAACACGCCACCAAGGGTCTCAATACCCAGCGACAACGGGGTGACGTCGAGCAGCAGCACGTCCTTGACGTCGCCCTGCAGCACGCCGGCCTGAATGGCAGCACCCAAAGCCACCACTTCGTCCGGGTTCACACCCTTGTGGGGTTCCTTGCCGAACAGTTGCTTGACGACTTCCTGCACCTTGGGCATGCGGCTCATGCCGCCGACCAAGACCACTTCGTCGATCTGCGCGGCAGTAACGCCGGCATCCTTGAGCGCCTGCTTGCAGGGCTCGATGGTCTTCTGGACCAGATCGTCGACCAGCGATTCGAACTTGGAGCGGCTCAGCTTCAAGGTCAGGTGCTTCGGACCAGACGCATCAGCGGTGATGAACGGCAGGTTGATTTCGGTCTGGGTCGAGGCCGACAGTTCGATCTTGGCCTTTTCGGCAGCTTCCTTGAGGCGCTGCAGGGCCAGCTTGTCGCTGCGCAGGTCGATGCCCTGTTCTTTCTTGAACTCGTCGGCAAAATAATCGACCAGACGCATGTCGAAGTCTTCGCCACCCAGGAACGTATCGCCATTGGTGGATTTGACTTCAAACACGCCGTCGCCGATTTCCAGCACCGACACGTCAAAGGTCCCGCCGCCAAGGTCGTACACGGCAATGGTGCCAGCGGCCTTCTTGTCGAGGCCATAAGCCAGCGCCGCAGCGGTTGGCTCGTTGATGATGCGCAGCACTTCCAGACCGGCGATCTTGCCCGCATCCTTGGTTGCCTGGCGCTGGCTGTCATTGAAGTAGGCCGGAACAGTGATCACCGCCTGGGTGATGGTCTCGCCGAGGTAGCTCTCGGCGGTTTCCTTCATCTTCTGCAGGATCATGGCCGAAACCTGCGAGGGCGAATACTTTTCACCCGAGGCTTCCACCCATGCATCGCCATTGTCGGCCGGGACGATCTTGAACGGAACCAGGTTCTTGTCCTTGCCCACCACCTTGTCGTCGTAACGGCGCCCGATCAGGCGCTTGACGGCAAACAGCGTGCCTTCGGGGTTGGTCACGGCCTGACGCTTGGCCGGCTGGCCCACGAGGCGCTCACCATCCTTGGAAAATGCCACCATCGACGGCGTGGTGCGCGCGCCTTCGGCGTTTTCGATCACTTTGGGATTGGAGCCATCCATCACTGCAACGCAGCTATTGGTGGTGCCAAGGTCGATACCGATAACTTTAGCCATTACTATGCCTCTCTTTTAGCAAACCCGTTCGAAACCCCTCTGTGGAAGCAGTCTCTTGGCCAGCGTGTGGCCGGGTTCCTATTCCTAGATTGTGCCCTGCTCAAGGGCTTGGGGGCTATATAAGGACGCCTGCACATCGCTTCAAGCAGTCTTGTCGCACAATCGCCGCGTCTGCCGGGGCTTTGGGGTCGCGTCCGGCGCAGAATCTGGGTGTGTTTGGGCCCGGTTCAAGGGGCCGGTCGCGCAATTCGCTCGCCCGCCCGGAAAGGCGGCTATCGGATCGCCGCCAGCAGCGCCAACAGCCGGTCCCGCCCGTCGAGCAGGCCCTTATAGGCCAGCTCAGTGTCCGAAAGCGCACCGATCTGTTCTCCAAGGCCGGCGGCCAGTTCGCCTCCGTTGGGTTGTTGGGCCAGCAGTGTCAGCGCGTTCAGGTGAATGCGGATCGAAAACACGATATCGCCGCTGACCGGCAGCTTGCGCAGGGTCTGCCGCTCGACGCGGATGAATATGTCCGCCTCGTCGCCAAACCGGCGCATATCCTCGCTCGAAGCCGGGTGATACAGCGCCGCGTCTTCGTAAATGCCCCAGTTCCAGCGCAGCACCGAATGATCGGGGCGCAGATTGTCGAACATCCGATCGATCAGCTGCGCATTGCGGCTGCCTTCGCCAAAACCGGGCACCGGGGCGTGGATGTCGTGCATCACCTTGCCGAACTTTTCCGTCAGCCGCCACGACGACGGAAACGACAGCGAACCGGCGCCCAGCCGCCAGCCAGCCTCGCCCCCGCGCATCAGCACCAGGTCTTCCTGCACCAGCCCGGCTGCAATCTGCAAAGGCGGGGTATTGGGACCATCAAGGGCCACTGAGCGACCCAGCGGCAGGATTTCGATGCTTTGTCCGACCCGTCGATAAATCTGCGGAAACCGCGCCGGCAGATGCTCGGCCAGCAGTTTGAGCAGTTCAGCCTGAGCTTTTGCGCTGTCCGGCTCCGCCATGAACACCCTGTCGGCAAACGCGGCCGTCACCCGGTCCTTTTCAGCCAGATAGACCCCGAGCAGATCATCCACCTCGATCCAGTCTCGCGGTTCGAGTTTGGACAGACCGATGGTGAACGGGCGTGCTGTGCCGACGGCGTTGCTGCTGACATAGGGCGTGTGCAGAACAGGCTGATCCATGCATCTCTCAAAACAACCAGGCGCCACACAACAGGTGCGGCGCCTGACAGGATAATGCGAACGGGCGCGGCTGCCTAATCGTTCAGCGTGTAGCTGTTGAGCTGGCAGATATTGACCTGGTTGATCACCGTTTCGGCGCCGCCATCGACGACGAACTTGAAGTCATAGACGCACTGGTCGCTGCCATCGCCGATGGTCACCGTGCCCTGCGTGCCCGAGCTCAGAATGCCATCGGAGCCCAGCAGGTCGCCGCCCCAGCTGGTTTCGTTGGAGGGCGTAGTGTAAAAATACTGCACGTCATAGGAGCTGTTGTTGATCAGTGTGAACTGTACGGTTTCGGCCATTGCCGGCGCCGCCGAGATCGCCAGACCGAGGGCGGCGATGCCACCCATGATGAATTTGTGCATTGTTGATTGTCCCCCAATGGCCGGATGCGTCCTGCTCCGACATGTAAGCGCCGACACATTATCGCCACGGGTCTGAACGAATTCTGAACGCGGTTTCGGCGCCCTTCTCATTCTTTCCAATGCCCGCGGCGCATACTAGAACAGCGCCATGATTGCCCCCGGCACAGTGCTGCTCCACGACACCATCGATCCGGACGGACAAAACCTGCTGTTCGTCGAGCCGGTCCGGGTACTGGTTGCCTACACGGCCCAAGAGGCAAAAGCGGCCCTGGCAGAGCTTGAGGCGGCGCAGGCCGAGGGCCTGTGGGCGGCGGGGTTCCTCAGTTACGAGCTGGGTTTGGTCTTCGAAGAACGACTGTTCCATCTGCTGCCGGGCCGCTCGGAGATCCCCTTGCTGTGGCTGGGGCTGTATGATGGTCCGCAGCATCTCACCGCGCCCGATGTTCAACGATATATCGAGGCGCTGGCCAATGGCGGTACCGCCGAAGCGGTGGACGTGGAACCGGTGATCGACCGAGCGACCTATGGCCAGGCGTTCGATGCCATAAAATCCTATATCGCAGCAGGCGACGTCTATCAGGTCAATCTGACGTTCAAGGCGCGGTTTGCGCTCAAGGGCGAACCGGCGGCGCTGTATCGCGATCTGGTCGCCAAGCAGCCGGTGTCCTATGGCGCGCTGCTGGCCACCGGCGAGCACACCGTGCTGTCGCGCTCGCCGGAGCTGTTCGTGCGCAATGTCAAAGGCCAGCTATCGGCGCGACCAATGAAGGGCACGCTGAAGCGCGGCCGCACCCTGGCCGAGGACGCGACCGGACGCGCAGCTTTGGCGGCGGACGCCAAGAACCGCGCCGAAAATCTGATGATCACCGACCTGCTGCGCAACGACCTCGGCCGCATCGCCGAAATCGGCTCAGTCAAGGTCACCGACCTGTTTTCAGTGGAAACCTATCGCAGCCTGCACACCATGACCTCGGGCATCACCGCCCGGCTCAAACCGGGTCTAAGCACCACCGATATCATCCAAAACCTGTTCCCCTGCGGCTCGATCACCGGCGCGCCAAAACTCCGCGCCATGGAAATCATCCATCAAGTCGAAGCCGCGCCGCGCGGACTTTACACCGGCGCCATCGGCTATTTCGCCCCCGGCGGCGATTTCTGCCTCAACGTCGCCATCCGCACCGCCGTCATCGATCCGTACGGCAATGGCGAAATCGGTATTGGCGGCGGCATCGTTGCTGATAGCCTTGTCGATGCTGAGTATGACGAGGCCCTGCTCAAAATGAAATTCTTTACCGACCCGGCGACGCCCGTGGCGCTGATCGAAACCCTGCAGTGGAAACGCCAGGGCGGCTATGTGCTGCTCGATCGGCATCTGGACCGGATGGCAGCATCGGCCTCTTACTTCCAGATCCCGTTCGATCGGGCCCAGATCGAGGACCTGCTCGATCAGCAGCCTGCCGGTTTCACCGTGCCCGAAATGCGGGTCCGCCTGCTGCTCGATGAGCGCGAAGGTGCTTCAATCACTGCAGCGGCGCTCACCGCCAATCCGCCAGTGTTCAAGTTCATGATCGCGCCGGAGCGGGTGGATTCTTCCAGCATCTGGCTGGCGCACAAAACCACCAACCGCGCCTTCTACGACGAGCCGCGCGAGGCAGCCGTCAAAAACTTCGGCGTCGATGAAGTGGTGTTTCTCAACGAAAAGGGCGAGCTGACCGAAGGCTCGATCACCAACCTGTTCGTGGAACGCAATGGTATCCTGCTGACGCCGTGGCTTGAATCGGGCCTGCTGCCCGGTACCTTGCGCGCCGACCTGATTGCGCGCGGCATCACCGTCGAAGCGCGGCTGACGCTTGAAGATTTGCAGCAGACCTCGAAAATCTACCTTGGCAACTCGGTCCGCGGCCTGATGCGGGCGCGCTGGGTGCGGACGGAATAGGACAGATCATGACCCTGACGATCACTCCCACCGATGTGCTGATCGTGGTGGACGTGCAATACGATTTCCTGCCCGGCGGCAGCCTTGCCGTGGTCGATGGCGATGCCATCATCCCACTGATCAATCGGCTGGCGCAAAAATTCACCAATGTGGTGCTGACCCAGGACTGGCACCCCGCCGACCACATCTCCTTTGCCAGCAATCATCCGGGCCGGGCGCCGTTCGAGGTCATCGACCTGCCCTATGGCCAGCAGGTGCTGTGGCCCGATCATTGCGTATGGGACAGCGAAGGCGCCGAACTTTCCGCCGACCTTGCAATCCCGCACGGCCAGCTGATCATCCGCAAAGGCTATCACCAGTCGGTCGACAGCTATTCCGGGTTTCAGGAAGCCGATCGCCACACCAGGACCGGTCTAACCGGCTATTTGCGCGAACGCGGCTTGGGCCGGTTGTTCGTGGTTGGCCTCGCCACCGACTATTGTGTCGGCTGGACCGCCCTCGACGGCGTTGCAGCCGGATTCGACGTTACGGTGATCGAAGACGCGACAGGCGCCATCGACAATGCCGGCAGTCTGGCGCGGGCCTGGGCCGATATGGCCGAAGCGGGGGTGAAGCGGGTGATGAGCAAGGATATTTTGGGATGATCGAGGGCGCGTGTCACTGTGGCCAGGTGCGCTGGCGTTTCGAGAGCGAACCGGACGCCGCCACCGCCTGCAACTGCACCGCGTGCCGGCGCTATGGCGCCCTCTGGATCTACGGCTGGCAGGACGAAGATGTTTTCGTTTCCGGCGAGACCCAAGCCTATCGCCGCGGCCACATGGTGCTGGGCTTTCATTTTTGCCCCAATTGCGGTGGCATGGCCTATTGGCGCGCCGTGGATACGGGACCGGATGGCCGTCGTCGCCTCGCCGTCAATGTGCGCCTCGCCGAGCCTGAGGCCGTTGCCACCATTCCCGTCCAGCAATTCGACGGCCTGCACAGCTTCGACGACTTGCCGCGTGATGGAAGACGGGTTGCGGACCTCTGGTTCTGATCGGCATCTGCAGCCGCCAAGAAAAGGGCGCCCGCAGGCGCCCTTCGCATGGGGAAGCCGGGCCAGCTCAGACGCTCTTGTCCACCGCCTCTGCACCCCCGACATGGCTCGGGCCACCCTTGGCCACCCCCACCATCGCGGGACGCAATACCCGGTCACCAATGGCAAAGCCCGCCTGCACCACCTGCACCACGGTGCCTTCGGGGCGCGTCGGATCGGGCACTTCGAACATGGCCTGATGGCGATGTGGATCGAACTTCTGCCCTTCCGCTTCGATCGGCTTGACGCCATGCTTGGCCAGCAGGCGCTGCATTTCGCGCTCAGTCATTTCGATGCCGTCGATCAAGGACTTGGTGGTGGCGTCGCCATTGTTGCGCGCTTCCGCCGGCAGCACCATCAGCGCCCGGCTCAGTGCATCGGTGGCGCTCAGCATGTCGCGGGCAAAGCCGGCAATGGCATAGCTGCGCGTATCGGCAACTTCACGCTCGGTGCGTTTGCGCAGGTTTTCCATTTCGGCGTGCACCCGTAGCACCCGATCCTTGAGGTCGGCGTTCTCGGCGCGCAGCGCGTCCGCCGGATCGATTTCCGGCGTTACCGCCTCGATCTCAGGGTCCTGCTCTGGCGTCGGATTTTCGTCGATCATGGTTTTGATCCGCAAATTGAAAGATTTGCCCCGCATATCGGCCAATGCGGCGCCGATTTCAAGCCTAACAGTGCAACGCCCTCGCTACGGATCGCAAACTGGCATTAGCCCTACCGTCGCCTTGCAAGCGTTAGTTGCTGTGTTGATATAGACCCGCAAATAGCGCTGCGTATGGTCCCAGCATGCTGCGAAAATCCCCTTTTCTTCCATAAGCATCCAACCCTGAACACCGCTATTGTTGGTTTTTTCACTACCAGCCTTGTCCAGCGCGTCTGCATCGAAATCGTTGCAAATTTTCTCGGTCACATCCCGCTTGGTCCAGCCAAGTTGCCTATTGGATAAATCCGCAGTTCGAATTGCATTCTGAAATCGATCTTCGCCCCCGAAACGCGGCAGCGATCCGCTAAAGAAAAGTCCAAGTCCGCCCAAAAGCGCGAGATACAGGAGGCCCAGAACGAACCTCTGTCTCATGGTTATTTCCGTGCCAGCATCGCGCTGATCACGTGGGCGGTGTAATCCACAACGGGCACTATGCGCGCATAGTTCAATCGCGTCGGCCCGATCACCCCCAGCACTCCGACCACCTTGTCGTTGGCGTCCTTGTACGGCGACAAGATCACCGATGATCCCGAAAGCGAAAACAGCTTGTTTTCCGAGCCGATAAAGATGCGCACGCCCTGCGCGCTTTCGGCGTCGCCGAGCAGTTCGAGCAGTCCGTCCTTGCTTTCCAGTTCATCGAACAATTGCCGCATCCGCGCCAGATCGTCCGAGGCCATGGCGTCGTTGATCAAATTGGCCCGGCCGCGCACGATCACTGTCGGTTGCCCGCCCCCGATCGGGGTGGCCAAAGTCGCCAGCCCGTCATCGACCAGCTTTTGTGTCAATTCGTCCAGTTCCGCCCGCTGCTCGGCGCGCAATTCGCCCAGATGGCGCCGCGCTTCGGCAATGGTGCGACCCACCACATGATGGGCCAGGTAATTACTGGCCTGCTGCAGCGCACTGGCGGTCAACCCCGGCGGTAGCGGCACGATGCGGTTTTCCACCTGCCCGTCCTGCCCTACCATCACCGCCATGGCGCGTTCGGGATCGAGCCGGACAAATTCGAGATGCTTCATCACCATGTCGGACTTGGTGGCAATCACCACGCCGGCACCCTGGCTCAGGCCTGACAGCAGGGTGGACGCCTCAGTGAGAAAGTCCTCGACCTTGCCCTGTCGTGCCTGGCCCTCGATATGCTGGGTAATCTGGCTGCGTTCGCGCTCGTCGACCGAGCCGATTTCCAGCATCGCATCGACAAAAAACCGCAAGCCGTCCTGGGTCGGCGCCCGCCCGGCCGAGGTATGGGGGGCCGCGATCAGCCCAAGATCTTCGAGATCCGCCATCACATTGCGCACCGAGGCGGGCGACAGGCCGACCTGCAGCATGCGGCTGAGGTCGCGCGACCCCACCGGCATGCCGGTATCGAGATACCGCTCGACGATCTTCTTGAATATCTCCTGGCTGCGCGTGTTGAGCACGGACAGGAACTCTTCGGGGGCCTTGGGCATGGGTTCGGTAAAACTGTCCGCTTTAACGCTAGTGCCTCATTTAAGCGCAAAGCAGCTCCGCGCCAAGCTCCGCCGTCTTGTGAGCGAAGGCAATGAGGGTTAAGAGGCGGTTAATTGAGAAATCTGCAAAGGCGATTTGATCCATGCGGCCATCGGGACGCCAGACCAACCAGATGCGCGCGGTCACCATCGAGCGCAACGTCTCCCTCAAGGCTGAAGGCTCCTGCCTCGTCTCATTCGGTTCCACCAAGGTGTTGGTCACCGCCTCGGTCGAAACCAGCCTGCCGGGCTGGCTGCGCGGCAAGGGCCAGGGCTGGGTCACCGCCGAATATGGCATGCTGCCCCGTGCCACCGGCTCGCGCAATCGCCGCGAAGCCACCGCCGGCAAGCAGTCGGGCCGCACTCAGGAAATCCAGCGCCTGATCGGCCGCTCCTTGCGCGCCGTGGTCGATATGACCGCTCTGGGCGAAGCCCAGATCACGCTCGATTGCGATGTGCTCGAAGCCGATGGCGGCACCCGAACCGCCTCGATCACCGGCGCCTATGTGGCGCTCGCCGATGCGATCAGGTGGATGGACGAGCGCAAGCTGACCAAGGGTCAGGTGCTGCGCGACAGCGTCGCCGCGATTTCCTGCGGCATCTATCGCGGCACGCCGGTGCTGGATCTCGATTATCTCGAAGATGTCGAAGCCCATACCGACGCCAATTTCGTTATGACTGGCTCGGGCAAGTTCGTCGAAATCCAGGGCACGGCCGAACAGGCGCCGTTTTCGCGCGATGAGTTGAACGCTTTGATGGAGCTGGCCGAGCAAGGCATCGGCGAACTGACGGCATTGCAACTGGCGGCTTTGGCAGCATGAAAATGTTCGGCTTTTCCAAACGCACTAGCACTCCTGCCGCGGCCCAGCAGCATGACTGCGCCTCCTCGGCGATCTGGCAGGATATTGCCCGCGCCCTGAGCCAGACCCCGCGCAATGCGCCCCCCAAGGGCAAAGGGGCGGCAACGAAATGAACCCGATTCCAAAACTCCGCTCCGGCGACAAGTTGGTGCTGGCTTCCCACAATGCGGGCAAGCTGCGGGAGTTTCAGGAACTGTTCGAGCCGTTCGGCCTGATCGTCATTTCCGCTGCTTCGTTAGGCCTGCCCGAGCCGGATGAAACCGGCACCACCTTTGCCGAAAACGCCCGCATCAAGGCCCATGCGGCCGCCCAGGCCTCGGGCATGCTGGCGCTGAGCGATGATTCGGGCCTCTGCGTTGACGCGCTGGGCGGCGATCCCGGCGTCTATACCGCCGACTGGGCCGGCGTACCGCGCAATTTCGATCATGCCATGAAGCGCGTCGAAGATGCGCTGCAGGCCGCCAACGCGACCACGCCGGCACAGCGGCATGGCTCGTTCCACGCCACTTTGTGCCTGGCTCATCCCGATGGGCGCGACGTGATTTATGAGGGCAAAGTCGAGGGCACCCTGGTGTGGCCGCCGCGCGGCGATCTCGGCCATGGCTACGATCCGGTGTTTATGCCCACCGGCTTTGACATCACCTTCGGGGAAATGAACCCGTTGGACAAACACTCCTGGGCTCCCGGCCAGGTCGGGCTGTCGCACCGGGCCAAGGCGTTTGGCAAATTCGTCGAGGGTGCAATTGAGCGCGAATGATCTTTTCGGGATTTACGTGCATTGGCCGTTCTGCGCGTCCAAGTGCCCCTATTGCGATTTCAATTCCCACGTTCACCGTGGCCCGTTCGATGAACAGGGCTATGTGGCAGCCTATGAGCGCGAAATCGCCTATCAGGCCGCGCTGACGCCCGGTCGTGTCGTCCAGTCGATCTTTTTCGGCGGTGGTACTCCCTCGCTGATGAGTCCGTGGGCAGTCGAAGCCATTATCAAGGCGATCGGCAAGCATTGGCATGTCGAAAGCCGCGCCGAAATCACCCTCGAAGCCAATCCCACCAGCGTCGAAGTCGACCGTTTCCGGGGCTTCCGCGCCGCCGGCATCAACCGGGTCTCGCTGGGCGTGCAGTCTTTGCGCGAAAAGCCGTTGGCCGATCTCGGGCGCCGCCACAGCGTCGAGGAAGCCGTCGCCGCCGTGCGTATCGCCCAATCGGTGTTCGAACGCTCCAGCTTTGATCTGATCTATGCCCGTCCGCACCAGACACTGGAAGACTGGGAAGATGAGCTCAAGGAAGCGCTGTGGATGGCCAAGGGCCATATCTCGCTCTACCAGCTGACCATCGAGCAGGGCACGCGCTATTTCGACCTGCATCAGGCCGGCAAGCTGATCATGCCCGACGAAGACCTGTCGGCGGATTTTTATGAGCTGACCCAGGAATTGACCGCTGCCGCCGGCATGCCGGCCTATGAGATTTCCAACCACGCCCGGCCCGGCCAGGAAAGCCAGCACAACCTGCTGTATTGGCGCTATGGCGAATATGTCGGCATCGGCCCAGGCGCCCATGGACGGCTGCTGATCAACAATCAGCGCCACACCACCGCCACCGAAAAGCTGCCATTCGACTGGCAGAAAAAGGTCATCAATGCCGGCCACGGCATGGTGGTGGACGACGTTTTGACCTGGGAAGAACAGGGCGACGAGTTCCTTTTGATGGGCCTGCGCCTGCGCGAAGGCATTTCTCCGCAGCGCTTCCAGTCGATCTCGGGTCGCAAGATCAACCAGCGCCAGATCGATGACCTCAAGGGCTACGGCTTTGTCGAAACCCTGCCCAACGGCAACCTGCGCGTCACCGATCGCGGCTGGCCAGTGCTGGATGCCGTCGTGGCCGATCTGGCGGCTTAGCTGCTTTCTTCTCCCCATCGTGGGAGCAAGAGCTACATCCGCGGCCCATCCACCAGTTGCGCCCCGCCGGGCGCGACCTGTTTGACCACCAGCGCGTAATCGGCGCGGCCATTGGGGTTGAAGCGAAACACCCCGTCGCGGCCATTAAAGCCAGAGGGCGCGGTCAGGGTTTCGCGATCATATTTCGGGTTGCTCATCGACAGCGCTGAAACATTTGCCAGGATCGTGGCGGTATAGGCGATGGTCGCCAGCGGATGCGGGTTGCCGCCGAACTGGCGCTGATAGTCGGCCACGATGGCGTTGTAGCCGGCCGGATCGACCGCCGGATAGACCGCGCCGCCCAGGAATGGCGTGGCTAGAATCGCTGGATCGCCCTCCCAGTCAGCCGAGCCGATAATGGTCAGCGCCGGACGGGCCACGCCGGTCTGTTCGAGCATGGTGGCAAAGCTGGGCGCCGTGCCGCGATCCGGCAGGAACAGCGCATCCACCTGCCCTGCGCTGATTTGCGGACCAAGCTGGGTGACGATGCCGCGCGCCTCCGTCTCATTGCCGAAATGATAGATCGCTGCCGGCGAAATCCCCAGCGCCGCAGCGATTTCGCCAAAGGCCCGCTCCTGCACGCGGCCATAGTCGGTATTTGGGAACACGGCGGCAAATTTGGTGCGGCCCTGCGCCTGCACCAGCGTCAGGCTGCGGCGCACCTCGTTTTCCGGCAAAACGCTCAGCAGATAAACGCCCGGTCCGGCGGCGCTGGCATTGTTGGAAAACCCGATCAGCGGAATGCCCGCCGACCGCGCCACCCCGCCCGCCGCTGTCACCTGATCAGCCTTGAGCGGGCCTAAAATGATGCTGGCCCCCTCCGCCACCGCTTCGCTGGCCGCCTGCGCCGCGCCGCCCGGCGAGGTGCCGGTATCCTTGAGGATCACGGTGATGTTGTCAGCAATATTGGAATTGGATTCGATATAGGACACCGCCAGTCGGGAGGCATTGGCCAGCGAACTGCCAACCCCCGATAGCGCCGGATCGCCGCTCAGCGGCAGCAGCAGCGCCACCCTGACCGGCCCCTGCCCGAAGGATTGCCCGACGGCGATGGCGCCCGGCGCGATGGTATTGGGAATGGGCCCGGCCTGCGCCTGCATGTTGGGGATCGCCTGCGGCGGCGGGGTCTGTGGCGCGCCGAAACTGAAGCTGCGCGACCCGATGGAATAGTCGCCCGGCGCGCAGGCAACCAGCGCGCCAAGACACAGAGCGGCGAGGACAACGCGCAGCCGGTGGCGAACTGCCCATTGCTGGTGCGACATGCTCACGCCCAACGTCCTTTAGTGACCGCAACGTGGCTGAGTCTGTGCCCATTCGGTTAACCGATTCTATACAAATGCTAACCGGCTGCTAAAAGGACAGACCAGCATGGGGCAGCGCGTGACGCAGAATCGGGAAAAATCGGGCGCCTATTTCATCGCTGGCGTGAGCTTTGCCGCACCGCCGCTGGCGCCGGGGCTTTATGCCGTCGCCACCCCGATCGGCAACCTGCGCGATATCACCATAAGAGCGCTGGAAACCTTGGCTGGCGCCGATCTGGTGCTGTGCGAAGACACTCGCCTTTCAGCCCGTCTTCTGGATCATTATGGCATCAAGGGGCCGCGTATGGCCCTGCACGAACACAATGAGCGCGCGCGCATCGACGATATCGCGGCACGTCTGCGGGCTGGTGAAGCCATTGCCCTGATCTCCGATGCCGGTACACCGCTGCTGTCCGATCCTGGTTTTCCGCTGATCCGCGCACTGGGCGAAATGGAATTACCGGTGTTTGCCATCCCCGGTCCTTCAGCTTTGCTGTCGGCGCTGGTGGTGGCGGGCCTGCCCACCGACGCTTTCGCCTTTCATGGATTTTTGCCAACAAAATCAGTCGCCCGGCTCAAAATCCTGCAGGGTCTGGCTGATTCACGTGAAACTTTGGTGTTTTACGAAAGCCCGCGCCGCCTCGACGATACGCTGGCGGCAATGGCGCAAGCCTTCGGCGCCGACCGGCAGGCCGCCGTGGCGCTGGAATTGACCAAACGCTTCGAGCGCGTGCATCGCGGGGCGCTGGGCGATCTGGCAACCGAATTTGCCGATGCCGAAACCAAGGGCGAAGCAGTGATCGTCGTCGGCGGGGCCGCAGAAGCTGCCATTGCCGCCGCCGCAGACTGGAAGGCCGTCTTAGCCGATGCGCTTGCCGATCAGCCGCTGCGCGCCGCTGTCGATG
Organism: Devosia sp.; assembly: GCF_039927955.1. Classification (GTDB taxonomy): domain Bacteria; phylum Pseudomonadota; class Alphaproteobacteria; order Rhizobiales; family Devosiaceae; genus Devosia. Next base: position 107,496 of record NZ_JBDSUA010000059.1, read on the forward strand.
AAGTCGCCGAAAATTTTGGGCTCAAGCGCAAGGATGTCTATGATGCCGCCCTCGCCCTCAAAGCCCAAAAGTAAGGCCCGGCTCAAGGCCTATCGCGGCGGCCATTGGGGCGAGACGCTGGCGGCGCTATTCCTGCAGGCCAAGCTCTACCGCATCATCGACCGGCGCTTCAAAAGCCCGGTGGGTGAAATCGACCTGGTGGCCCAGCGCTTCGGCATCACGGTGTTTGTCGAGGTCAAGGCGCGCACCCATGCCTCCGGCGAAGCCGAAGCGCTCGCCGCAGTCAACCAACAGCGCATTATCCGCGCCGCGCAATACTACATTGCGCGGCATCCCCACCTGGCGCAAACGCCTTTGCGGTTCGACGTAATTTTCCTTGCACGCCGAGCATGGCCGCGCCATGTCATCAACGCCTTCGACGCAAGCCGACCGTGAAACCTCATGGTGAGCTTGTCGAACCACGAGGTCGGATTTAACCGATCTCGCCACGACCTCGTCCTTCGACAGGCTCAGGATGAGGTCTGCTGAGAAGTCAGGCTCTCGAGAGAAAAATGGCAAAAAAACTCAAAGTCGCCGTGCAGATGGACCATGTCGCCACCATCAACCCGCGGGGCGATTCCACCTTCGCCATGATGCTCGAAGCGCAGGCGCGCGGGCATCAACTGCTGCACTACACGCCCGATTCGCTGGCGCTGCGGGATAATGTGGTAACGGCTTTGGCCGCCCCGATCACGGTGATCGACAAGCCCAAAGGCGAACATTTTGCCCTTGGCGAAGCGTCGCGGGTGGACCTGTCGACGCAGGATGTGGTGCTGATGCGCCAGGATCCGCCGTTCGACATGAACTACATCACCATTTCCCATATTCTGGAACGCATTCATCCCAAAACGCTGGTGGTCAATTCGCCCGCCGATGTGCGCAATGCCCCCGAAAAAATCCTGGTCACTGAGTTCCCACAGCTGATGCCGCCGACGCTGGTGACGCGTGATCGCGAGCTGATCCATGCCTTCCGCAAGGAGCACGGCAACATCATCGTCAAGCCACTCTACGGCAATGGCGGGGCCGGTGTGTTCTTCATCCAGGAGGGCGATCATAACCTCGCCAGCCTGCTCGAACTGTTCGAGCAGAACTATCGCGAACCCTTCACGGTCCAGAAATACCTGCCGGACGTGCGCAAGGGCGACAAGCGGATCATCATTATCGATGGCGAACCGATCGCCGGTCTCAACCGCATTCCCGCCGAAGGCGAAGCCCGCTCCAACATGCATGTCGGCGGCCGCCCGGAACTGTCGCCACTCACGGCGCGAGACCTGGAAATCTGCGCCACCATCGCCCCGGCACTGAAAGCCCGCGGCATGATCTTCGTCGGCATCGACGTGATCGGGGATTACCTCACCGAAATCAACGTCACCTCCCCCACCGGCATCCGCGAAATCAAACGCTTTGGCGGGCCGGATATCGCGGTGCTGATCTGGGATGCGATCGAGAAGCGGCGGGGTTAAAACCATCAGTCGTCACCCTCCCCTTGCGGGGAGCGATCAAGGGTGGGGATGAGAGCCCGGTCGCCGCGGAAAATTGAGTGTTGCCTAAGCCTTCATAAGGAGTGCTGGCAATTCCGCAATACTCCCCAGAATCACGTCGCTAAGCTCTGCCAGTTCCTCCCGTGAGCTATTGCCCGACAGCACACCGATGGCCACACCGGCGCCGGCAGCATGGGCCATTTCCAGATCATGCGGATTATCGCCGACCATGGCGATCTGCGCCGGTAAAAGGCCGGTTTTAGCGGCAAACAGGTGCAATTGGTCGGCATAGGGTTTGGCGCGGGCCACTGAATCGTAGCCGATGATGGCAGTGAACAGGTCATCAAGCCCCAGCGCCGTGGCGGTGGCGCGAGCGCCGGCCTCGGAATCGTTGGTGGCGATGCCCAGAACGAAGCCCTGATCGACCAGATGCTGCAGGGTGGCGTGCAGACCTTCGATTGGGGCTGCCTGGCCTGAACCTTCTTCGACGGCAAAGCGATCATATTGGGCGATGCGGCTACGTCGTTCCGTCTGCGAAAGCGCGGGGTGCCAGAGATCGACCAGGTCTTCCACCGTGCCGGCGGCGACCACCGAACCGCTGATGAAGCGTTTGACGCCCCAGTCATAGCCACCCTGTTGCACCAGGGTGCGGGCCAAGGACTCGTCGCCAGAACTGGCCTTGCGGGCCAGCGCCATGATGATCTCGAACCAGGTGCGGTTGAAATCGACCAGCGTGCCGTCCTTGTCGAACAGAATGCCTTTGATGGCAGCAATTTCCGGCATAGATCGACGCACTTTCACGGGCAGCAATGGTGGCGGACGCTATGCTGCCCGCCTTGCAGGGACAAGGGGTGTTCAAGCGGCAAAATCTTGGGCATGCTGGGCCATGCTCTTGGAAACCCTGCTCGTTTCGATCACCACCTTTTTCGCCACGATCGGCCCGGCCGATCTGGCGCTGATGTTTCTGGCGCTGACGCGCGACAACAAGCCTGAAGAACGCCGGCGCTTTGCTTTGCGCGGCGTGCTGATCGGCGGCGCGATCCTGCTGTTTTTCGCGATTTTTGGCGCGTCGGTCCTGACCCTGTTCGGGATCAGCCTGCCGGCCTTGCGCACGGCCGGTGGCATTCTGCTGCTGCTGATTTCCATCGACATGGTGTTTGCCCGCCATTCCGGCGCCGCCTCCACCACCACCGAGGAAGATATCGAAGCACGTAGCCGCGAGGACATTTCGGTGTTCCCTCTGGCAACGCCATTGATCGCTGGTCCCGGCGCCATCAGCGCGGTGATCCTGCTGATCGCCGGAACCGAGGGCGACTACATCAAGGACGTGATGGTGGTCGTCGGCCTGCTGCTGATCCTGGCGCTGACCTACGCCATGTTGCGGCTGGCCATTCCGCTGCAAAGACTGCTCGGTGTCACCGGCCTGCATGTGGTGTCGCGCGTCATCGGCGTGCTGCTCTCGGCACTGGCCGTGCAGTTCATTTTCGACGGCATCAGGACCAGCGGCATCCTGGGCTGATCGATCAGCGCAATTTTATGAAATTTCCATTGTTAATCAAGTCTTAACGCGGCAATTGACCCGTCGCGCGGAGAAGCGCTTTATCCGGTCAGGGCAGAAACGAGACCTGATATGCGTATTGCCATCGCCGTTGTCTGCATCTTGTTCGCCATCATGGCGACCGCCTCGACCGGCCGTATCGCAGCCCAGTCCGAGATCCTGGCGCCGATCACCGCGCAGTAAAACGGCCAGCGCCGAGGCGCTGACCGCAAAATTCTGAAAGCCGAAGACGCGCTTACTTCTTCTTCTGCGCGCCCAGCGTCGAGGAATTGGCCGTCGCCAGAACCTTCGGCGTTTCCTTCTTCGGCTTCTTGGCTTCCTTGTTCGTCTTCATCTGACCCTTGGCCATCGGCTTCTCCTCGCGCTGTGGGCGTCGGCGCCCTGTCAAATCACCAGCAAAAGCTATGCTCTTGATCCAACGGTGACAAGGTCGGGCTTGTTGCCTCAGGCGCTATTTTTGGAGAGCGCAGCGGCCATACGGGCCGAGCACCGCGATGGCGCGCGGATCGCAGCCGGTCAGTAGGAAATTGGTCCACTCATCCTGTGTGCCGTAAAACGCATTGCGATCCACTTCGGGCCGCACACCACGCACCACGCCAGTCTGCGTCCACTGCCAGAAGGTCCAGCCGGGACGGTTGGTATATTTGTGGTGCGGCTCGGCGGCGGTCGAGCGCAGCCAGAACGCATTGGGGAAATGCTCGCCTTCCAGCACATCGCGATGGAAGGTCATATCGGTATAAATAATCGGCAGCTTGCCGGTATGGGCTTCCATCGCCGCCAGCATGTAACGCACCTTTTCGAGCGCATTTTCGCGGGTCGGATGAGTCTTGCAGCTGGAATCATTGTTCCATTCCAGATCCAGCACCGGCGGCAAAGCGTCGGGATCATTGGGCACCATCTTGATGAACCAGTCGGCCTGTTCCGAGGCCAGCGAGCACCAGGTCATGAAATGATAGGCGCCGCGTGGCATGCCGGCTTCGCGGGCGCGGTTCCAATTGTTATAGAAATTGGGGTCGATATAGTCCTTGCCCTCGGTGGACTTCATGAACGCGAAATGGATGCCGTAATTGCGGGCCGCGTAAAAATCGACATTGCCCTGATAGCGCGCGATGTCCATGCCCTGGATCGGCAGGGCGCGGGCTCGCGCGACGCCGGAATGCGGGCGGTTATCGCCCTCGATTGCGCCACCGATACCGCCGCGGCCGCAGGCGGCCAGGGTCAGCAAGGCCAAAGCCAGCAGCAATCCTCTGACAACGCCGGGCACGAACGGGGATTTGGCCGCAATACTCATGGACTACAAACTCATACGCAAAACTGGTCGAGCTTTTGATTCAACATGTCGGGGTTAACGGAACCTTGCATTCACCATTTCGCGTCCCGGCGTGGTTAACCGCTGTCAACATGTTCATGAAACGTTCTTGTTGAACGACAAAATCCCTGTTAACCTTTCGACGACTAAGAGGGTTGGGCATGGTAACCCGCGTACAAACTGTAGCGTTTCAGGGCATCGAAGCGGTGCCGGTGGACGTGCAGGTGCAGATTGCGCCGGGCGTACCGGCCTTCATTATGGTCGGCCTGCCCGACAAGGCGGTCAAAGAGGCCGGTGAGCGGGTGCGCGCTGCCTTGGTCGCCTCCGGGCTTGGCCTGCCGCCAAAGCGCATCACCATCAATCTGGCTCCCGCCGACCTGCCCAAGGAGGGTAGTCATTATGACCTGCCGATCGCGCTCGGACTGATGGCGGCGATGGGCGCCATTCCGCAGGACGCACTCGACGATTTCGTGGTGCTGGGCGAACTGGGGCTCGACGCGCGGCTGGCCCATGTCAACGGCATCCTCGCGGCAGCGATCGCCGCGCATGGCCGCGGACTGGGGCTGATCTGCCCGGCGCCGTCCGGCCCGGAAGCGGCTTGGGCGGGCGACGAAGTGGATATCGTCGCGGCCGATAGCCTGTTGGCACTGGTCAACCATTTGACCGGCCATCAGCTGGCGGCACGACCGCAGCCGAAGCGCTGGATCGCCTCGGGCAACCTGCCCGATCTGGCCGATGTGCGCGGCCAGCAGGTGGCGCGGCGGGCGCTCGAAGTGGCCGCGGCCGGGGGCCACAATATGCTGATGATCGGGCCACCGGGCGCCGGAAAGTCCATGCTGGCGGCGCGTCTGCCCTCGATCCTGCCCACGCTTGATCCGCGCGAACTGCTCGATGTGTCGATGATCCAGTCGATTGCCGGCGAACTGGCCGGCGGCGCGATTTCGGACCGTCGTCCGTTCCGCGCGCCGCATCATTCCGCTTCGATGGCGGCCTTGGTCGGCGGCGGGCTGCGGGTGCGACCGGGCGAGGTCAGCCTCGCGCACAATGGCGTGCTGTTTCTCGATGAACTGCCCGAGTTCTCTCCGCAGGTGCTCGATAGCCTGCGCCAACCGCTCGAATCGGGCGAAACCGTCATTGCGCGGGCCAATGCGCGGGTCTCTTATCCATCGCGAGTGCAGTTGATCGCCGCGATGAATCCCTGCAAATGCGGTATGGCGGGCTCGCCCGGCCATACCTGCAAGCGCGGCGCCGCCTGTGCCGGCGACTATCAGGGGCGGGTGTCCGGCCCGTTCCTCGATCGCATCGATATCCGCATTGACGTGCCGGCAGTGTCGGCAGCCGATATGATGGCGCCGGCGTCATCGGAATCCTCCTCTGCCGTTGCCGCGCGAGTGGCCTTGGCCCGTGATCGACAGCGGCAGCGCTATCGCGATCACGGCGCGGCCAATATCTTCACCAATGCCCATGCTGGGGCGAGCTTGATCGAGGCGGTGGTCAATCCCGACAAGGACAGCCAGGCCCTTCTGCTGCAGGCGGCCGAGCGGTTTTCGCTCTCGGCGCGCGCCTATCATCGCGTGCTCAAGGTGGCGCGGACGCTGGCCGATCTGGCGGCCTCCGACAAGGTGACCCGGCCCCATATTGCGGAAGCCCTAAGCTATCGGCTGAATTTCCAGTTAAGCTAGTGCCATGGCTCAACACCGAATCTCCTGCGGCGCGCTGGTGCTGCGTGACCAGAAAATCCTGCTCGTTCGCCATTTGCGTCCGGGCGTCCATGATTTCTGGTCGGCGCCCGGCGGCGGTGTCGAGCGTAGCGAAGAGCTGGCCCGTACCGCCGAGCGCGAAACCTTTGAAGAAACCGCCATCCATGTCGCTGCGGCCAGACTTGCCTATATCGATGAAGGCTGGAGCGAACAGCGGCGCGTGCTGAGCTTCTGGTTTCTGGCGGATTACATTTCGGGGGAGATCGACATCGGCACCAATCCTGCTGAGAACGAGGCAATTGCCGAGGCTGCATGGTTTGCGCTTGATGCCTTGCCGGAGGGGCATGTGTTTCCCGAACCGCTGCGCAGCCGGTTTCCGCGTGATCTGGCGTCGGGGTTTCCCGGTGCAGTCAAATTGCCGCTGCACAAGCTGTTGTTCTGATCCGGTCCGGGCGATGGTGCGTGAACAAGGCGAACTGGTGCAGTGGAACGAGCAAAAAGGCTTTGGTTTCGTGCGGCGGTCCGGGCACGCGCAAAACCTGTTTCTGCATGCAACGGCAGTGCGGCAGACCAGCACGCGGCCCCGCGTCGGCGATCAACTGGAGTTTCGCGTCGGTCCGGGGCGCGGTGGGCGGCAGGCGGCCTACGATGCCGAGGTCGCTGGCGCCAATCCGCGCTCTGTCGAGGCCCATCAATGGCGTCGGCAAGAGCAGTGGCGTCCATTTGGCTCTTGGCGTTCGCTAACCGCGGCCAGCCTCGTTTTGCTGGCGATTGCGGCGGTCGTGACCAATCGGGCGCCCGATTGGATAATACTGATCTACGGCGGTATCGGCGCGGTCAGTGGCTTGCTCTACGGTTTTGACAAGCGTGCCGCTGAACTGCGACGCTGGCGGCGATCAGAAGCGGCGCTGCATCTCATTGACCTGATGGGCGGCATTGTTGGCGGATTGCTGGCGCAACAGATGTTTCGCCACAAGACCAGCAAAGCGCGTTTTGGCCGATTGAGCGTGCTCGTCGCACTGATCCACATCGGGTTGCTCAGCACGGCCTTGCTGGGTCTGTGGAAAGCCTGGCTATAAGTCTGTGGATAACTGTTTCACGTGAATCCATCGAGCAGCGCCACGCTCATCAAAAGCTGAACACCCGCCACCGTTGCCGGCAACAGGATGATTCACGTGAAACTGATCCGCAGGGGGCGGGATCAGGCGATTTCGATTTCGCACCAATGGCGATAGGGGCGATCCGGTCCGTAGATCACCGAGGGGAAATGCGGATTGTGCAGCGCATCGGGGAATTTCTGGTCTTCGAGGCAGAAGCCGGAGAACCGGCCGTAGGTCTTGCCGTTAAGGCCCGGCACAGGAATATCGGTCCATAGCCCGTTATAGGCCTGCACCGCCGGCTGGTCCGACCAGATCTTGAGGGTGAGCGCCCCGTCAGGTCCGGTCACCGTGGCGATCGGCTCGTCCAGTTCGCGCCCGGTATCGAGCACCAGATTGATATCGTAGCCCACCGGTTTTCCATCGGCATCGCGCATGGCGCGGCCCTGGCGCAGATCATAGATCGTGTCCTTGACCGGCACGATGGCGCCGCTGGCGCACAGATCCTCGCCAAGCAGCGTATAGGCGCTGGTCTCGACCTGCAGCATGTGGTCGAGCACCGTATCGGTGGTGCCGAGGTTGAAATACTGGTGCTGTACCAGGCTGATCGGCGTGCGGCGATCGGCAATGGCGGAAAGGTCGAGACGCAACTTGTTGCCGGCGAGGGTATATTTGGCAGTAAAGGTTACATCGCCGGGATAGCCCATGGCCCCATCGGGGCTGAAATGGGTGAAGGTGACGCTGTTGTCGGCATCGTCGGCCACGCCATCCCACACCTGCCGGCCAAGGCCTTCCGGGCCGCCATGCAGGCTCAGCGCGCCCTCATTGGGCACCAGCTCGTAATGCTTGCCATCCAGATCGAACGACGCGTCCTTGATGCGGTTGGCAACGCGGCCTGCCAGCGCGCCGAAATGCGGGCTGTGCTGCACATAGTCTTCCAGCGTGTCAAAGCCCAGCACCACCGAGCGCAGGCCGCCCTTGACCGGCACGCGCCAGTCCCGCACGGCCACGCCCAGTCCGATAATATCGACTTCGACCCCGGTGGTGCTGACCAGCTTGAACTGCTGGACCTGTTTGCCCTTGTGCTGACCAAACGTCGAAACCGAAATAGCCATTATGCTGCCCTCTGTTGGCGCAAGGTTTTAGCTGCGCCGCAGCAACCTGACAACGTTGCACTTGACCTTTCTTGCAGGTCCAACAAATCTGTCGCATCGCCAGGGGGAAACCGGCTTGAACGAGATCGCAACCAGACGTCGCACCACCGTACACGATGTCGCCCGGGCCGCGGCCGTTTCGCTGGCCACGGTGGATCGCGTGCTCAACAATCGCCCCGGTGTTCGTCCGCTCACCGCCAAGAAAGTGGAGGACGCCATCATTGCCCTCGGCTTCCAGCGCGATCTTTCGGCCTCGCTTCTGGCCCGTGCCCGCGACCTGCGGGTGGATTTCCTGATCCCCGATGGCTCTAACGAATTTATGGAAAGCCTGGCCGAAGCCATTGCGCGCCGCGCCGCCAATGCGCAGGGCGACCGCATGCAGCTCGAAATCACCCGTCTGCCGGCGCTCGATGCTGATGCGCTGGCCACGGGCCTGGCCCGGCTCGATCCGAATCTATGTGATTGCGCGGTGATCGTCGGGGCCGAAGAGCCCTCGGTCCTTGCCGCCGTCGAAGAAGCCGCCCGTCGCGGTATCGTAGTGATGACGCTGGTCTCGGACCTGCCTGGTTCCAGTCGCCGCCATTTCATCGGCATCGACAATGTTGCCGCCGGCCGCACGGCAGCATCCCTATTGGGGCGGTTTTGTCCTTCCGGTGGCAAAATTGGTATCGTTGCCGGTTCGATGCATCTGCGCGACCATCGCGATCGGCTGGATGGCTTCCGCGCCGCTATCGCCGCCGAGTTCCCGGCAATCGTCCTGCTTGACCCGATCGAGGGTCACGACGAGCGCCATGAAACCCGGACGCAGGTGAAAAAACTGCTGGGCGCGCATCCCGATCTGGCCGGGATTTATAATCTGGGTGCCGGCAATACCGGGCTGGTGGCGGCGTTGGAGGCTTCCGGTCGGGCTGGCGCCCTGCGCGTCATCGCCCATGAACTGTCCGAACCGACGCGCCGCGGCCTGCGTTCGGGCGCCATCGACGTGGTGCTGGACCAGAACCCGGATGGCGAAATTCGCGCCGCCATCACGGCCGCGCGCACCCTGGCGCTGGGCGCCAGCGGCAATGCTCCCAACGAAGCAATTGAAATCGGGATTTTCCTGCGCGACAATCTGCGCTAAGACAACCGCCATCACCAAAAGATGTCGGCGCCCGTCAACGGGCTAGGGAGGATTTTTCAAAGTGATCTGCACACACGATCTTGAGGTACGTGCCTCATGAGCGCCACTTACCTTGGCATCGACATCGGCACTTCCGGGGTCAAAGCCCTGCTGATCGATGAAACGGGAAAGATCATTGGTGACGCCACCGCCCCGGCGGTCGAACCAGTGCGGCCGCATCCCGGCTGGTCCGAACAGAATCCCGCCGATTGGTGGACCGCGACGCTCGCCGCCATCGACACACTTTCCAAATCGCACGCGACCCAATTGGCCGCGGTGCGGGGCATCGGCCTTTCCGGCCACATGCACGGGGCCACCCTGCTGGGCAAGGACAACGACGTCTTGCGCCCCTGCATCTTGTGGAACGACGGCCGCTCGGCCGCCGAATGCCGCGAAATGGAAGCAGCGCTCCCCAGCCTGCGCCAACTGGCCGGCAATATTGCCATGCCCGGCTTTACCGCCCCCAAGATCGCCTGGGTGCGCAAGCATGAGCCAGAGATTTTTGCCAAGATCGCCAAGGTGCTGTTGCCCAAGGCCTATATACGCCTGCTGCTGAGCGGGGAAGCGGTCGAAGACATGTCCGACGCCGCCGGCACGCTCTGGCTCGATGTCGGCAAGCGCGACTGGTCCGATGAACTGCTGGCCGTCACCGGCCTCAACCGCTCGCACATGCCGCGCCTGGTCGAAGGCACGGCGGTATCAGGCCACCTCAAGCCCGAATTTGTCGCCCGCTGGGGCATGTCCGGCACCGTGGTTATCGCTGGTGGCGCTGGCGACAACGCGGCGGCGGCCTGCGGCATCGGCGCCATTCGTCCCGGCGAAGGCTTTGTCTCGCTGGGCACCTCCGGCGTGCTGTTTGTTTCCAATGACAAGTTCCGCCCCAATACCAATGGGGCGGTGCATGCCTTCTGCCATGCGGTGCCCGATACCTGGCACCAGATGGGCGTGATCCTGTCGGCCACCGATAGCCTGAACTGGTTGTCCAAGATCACCGGGCAGGATGCCGCCACGCTCTCCAATGCCGCTGAAGCGCAGTTCACCGGACCCGGCGAGGAAATTTTCCTGCCCTATCTTTCGGGCGAACGCACCCCGCACAACAACGCCGGCGCGCGCGGCTCGTTTATCGGGCTGTCCCACTCGACCGATCAGGCTAAGATGGCCCAGGCCGTGCTTGAAGGCGTCACTTTTGCCTTCCGCGATAGCCAGCGCGTGCTGCACGATGCTGGCACCAGGATCGACCGGCTGCTCGCCGTCGGCGGTGGCTCCAAGTCCAAACTGTGGCTCAAGCTGATCGCGACCAATCTGGATATGGAAATCGCTCTTCCCGAGGACGGCGATTTCGGTGGCGCACTTGGCGCGGCCCGGTTGGGCCTCTGCGCTGCCACCGGGGCCGATCCCAAATCAGTCATGGCCATGCCAGCCATCAAGACCGTTATCGCGCCGGACAAGGCCCTGTCCGCAGCCTATTCCGACCAGTATGCGCGCTATCGCGCACTCTACCCTGCCATTGAGGAGGCAATTCGTGACTGATTTTTTCAAGGGAATTTCGCCCGTTAAATTCGAAGGTCCAACCAGCACCAATCCGCTGGCCTACCACCACTACAACAAGGACGAAATCGTCGCCGGCAAGCGGATGGAAGACCATATCCGCCCCGCCATTGCCTATTGGCATACCTTTGCCTGGGAGGGCGGTGACCCGTTCGGTGGCCGCACGTTCGATCGTCCCTGGTATGACAAGGGTCTGGAAGGCGCCAAGATCAAGGCCGAAGTGGCGTTCGAACTGTTCGACCTGCTCGACGCGCCCTTCTTCTGCTTCCACGACGCCGACATTGCGCCGGAAGGCGCCACCCTGGCTGAAAGCAACAGGAACGTCCGCACCATTGGCGATATCTTTGCCAAGAAGATGCAGTCGAGCCGCACCAAGCTGCTCTGGGGCACCGCCAACCTGTTCTCCAACCGCCGCTACATGTCGGGCGCCGCGACCAATCCCGATCCGGATGTGTTCGCCTACGCTGCCGGCCAGGTCAAGAACGTGCTGGAGCTGACCCATGAACTGGGCGGCGAAAACTACGTGCTCTGGGGTGGCCGCGAAGGCTACGAAACCCTGCTCAATACCAAGATCGGCCAGGAGCAGGACCAGATGGCCCGCTTCATCCATCTGGTGATCGAGCACGCCGACAAGATCGGCTTCAAGGGCCAGATCCTGATCGAGCCAAAGCCGCAGGAACCGTCCAAGCACCAGTACGACTATGACGTCGCCACGGTCTATGGCTTCCTCAAGCGCTATGACCTCGACTCGCGGGTAAAGTGCAATATCGAAGTCGGCCACGCTTTCCTTGCCGGCCATTCCTTCGAACACGAACTGGCTGTTGCCGCCTCGCTGGGCATGCTCGGCTCGGTCGACGCCAACCGCAACGATCTGCAGTCCGGCTGGGATACCGACCAGTTCCCCAATTCGGTGCCGGAAACCACGCTGGCCTTCTATCAGATCCTCAAGAATGGCGGTCTGGGCAAGGGCGGTTTCAACTTCGACGCCAAGGTGCGTCGCCAGTCGATCGATCCAGCAGACCTGCTGCATGGCCACATCGGCGGCCTCGACGTGCTGGCCCGTTCGCTCAAGGCGGCGCAGGCCATCATCGATGATGGCACCTATGACAAGATTGTCGACCAGCGCTATGCCGGTTGGCAGGGCGAACTGGGCAAGAGCATTCTGGGCAAAAAGCTCAGCCTTGCCGATCTGGCCGCCCGCGTCGAAACCGACGGTATCAACCCGCAGCCAAAATCCGGCCAGCAGGAATACCTGGAAAACCTGATCAACCGCTTCGTTTGATTGGTTGCTGAACCCTTCCCTCTCCCCTTGCGGGAGAGGGTGCCCCCACGGGTCGCGTCGCGCCCGAGGGCAGGCTCTGGGCGGGTGAGGGGTTCCTCCGTCATCGCTGACCCCTCATCCGTCGGCTGCGCCGACACCTTCTCCCACAAGGGGAGAAGGATGACGACCGTGAGACCCCATGCCCCAGATCACCAATCCCATCCTGCCCGGTTTCAATCCAGATCCCTCGATCCTGCGGGTCGGCGATGATTATTACATTGCCACCTCGACCTTCGAGTGGTTTCCGGGCGTACAGATTCATCACTCGAGGGATCTGGCCAACTGGGAATTGGTGACCCGGCCACTCACCCGCGCCAGTCAGCTCGACATGCGGGGCGATCCCGACAGCTGTGGCGTCTGGGCGCCCTGCCTCAGCCATGACGGCGAACAGTTCTGGCTGGTCTATACCGACGTCAAGCGCAAGGAAGGCTCATTCAAGGACGCGCACAATTACATCGTCACCGCGCCCTCGATCGAAGGGCCATGGTCCGACCCGATCTACATGAATTCCTCGGGCTTTGACCCATCGCTGTTCCATGATGACGATGGCCGCAAATGGTTCGTCAACATGATCTGGGATCATCGCGTCCGGCCGCTGCTGTTTGCCGGCATTGCGCTGCAGGAGTTCGATCCCAAGGCAGGCAGGCTGGTCGGCCCGGTCAAGAATATCTATCAGGGTACCGATCTCAAGCTGGTCGAAGGTCCACACCTCCATAAGCGCAACGGCGTCGATGGCACGCCGTGGTACTACCTGCTGACCGCCGAAGGCGGCACCGGCTATGACCATGCGGTAACCTTCGCCCGCTCGCGCAGTCTCGACGGGCCGTACGAAACCCATCCCGACCAGCACATCCTGACCGCAGGCGCAGCCCCGTTCAACGCCTTGCAGCGTTCGGGCCATGGCGATCTGGTCGAAACCCCTGAAGGCAAAACCTATCTGGTGCATCTGACTGGCCGTCCCATTGGCCAGGAACGCCGCTGCGTGCTGGGCCGCGAAACCGCCATTCAGGAAGCGGAATGGCGCGATGACGACTGGATTCACGTGAAACATGGTCCGGTGCCCTCGCTCAAGGTCGAGGTGCCGGGTACACGCGACGAGACCGCCTATTGGGCCGAGCGGCGCTATGGCTTTGACGGTGTTCTGGACAAGGATTTCCAGTGGCTGCGCACGCCGGAACCCGAGCGCATCTATTCGCTCACTGCCAAACCCGGCGCATTGCGTCTCTATGGCCGTGAATCGATTGGCTCATGGTTCGAGCAGGCGCTGGTCGCCCGCCGCTGGACGCACTTTTCCTTCGATGCCGAAACCACACTCGATTTCACCCCGGTGGACGAGCGCCAGTTTGCCGGGTTGACTGCGTATTACAACCGCACGGCGTTCTACTATCTGGCCGTCACCGCACATTCCGATGGCAAGCGCGAACTGCTGATCTTTTCAGTGCCGGGGCGTGATGATGGCCGCATCGAATGGCCGGCAGCGCCAGTCGCGCTGCCCCAGACTGGCGCAATTCGGCTCAAGCTCAGCGTGCGCGGCAAGGCCCTGCAGTTTTTCTACGCGCTGGGCGATGCGGCCTGGCAGAACGTCGGCCCGGTGCTCGATGCGTCGCTGATCTCCGATGAAGGTGCCGGCGGCGAACATTCCAATTTCACCGGCGCCTTTGTCGGCGTCGCCGCGTCGGATTTGAACGGGACGGCGCTGCCGGCCGATTTCGGCGATTTCGTCTACCGCCCGGAGCGTGATCCGAGTGATCGCTACGAAGTCTAGCCTGGGTTTGCCGTAAGGCTCGTTCAACCAGTGATCGTGACCACCGCCTTGCGGTATTGAATGAAGCCCGACCGCTGCGCGACCTTGTCGTAAAGCGCTTGCGCAGTGGTATTGGTTTCGTGCGTCATCCACTGCACCCGATGGGCGCCATCTTCGGTTGCCCGCGCCGTGCAATAATCGATCAGCGCACGACCATGACCCTGCCCCCGTCCGGCTTCGGCGACGTAGAGGTCCTGCAGATAACACACGTCAGAAGTTGACCAGAACGTGCGCTGATAAACCCAGTTGACCAGCCCGACGGCCTGCCCATCCTGCACCGCCAGTGCGCCCCACATTGGCTCGGCCGGATCGTGCAGCCTCGCCCAGTTGGCGGCGTACACCGCCTCAGGCTGCTCGGCCTTGTAAAACACCAGATACTTTCGCCACAGCTCGCGCCATGCGGCCTCGTCTTGCAGTGTCAGGGGCCGAATCATGGCGGGTGTCCTTTTGCCATAGTGGACAAGCCCCCTGCCCGGTTGTCACTCCTTAACATCTGCCCTAGCGTGGCGCCGTCTTCAAGGATAGCCCTCAGCCAATGGACCAGACGCCTTACGATCCCCCCGCCGATGAGCCCTCGCTCGCGGCGCTGACGCCAATGATGGCACAGTATTTCGAGATCAAGGCGGTCAACCCCGGCTATCTGCTGTTCTATCGCATGGGCGATTTTTACGAGCTGTTCTTCGAGGACGCCGAAATCGCCAGCGCCGCACTGGGCATCGTTCTGACCAAGCGCGGCAAGCATCTGGGCCAGGATATCCGCATGTGCGGCGTGCCGATCCATGCCGCCAACGATTACCTCAACAAGCTGATCAAGCTGGGCCATCGCGTCGCCATCTGCGAACAGGTTGAAGACCCCAAAGAAGCCAAGAAGCGGGGCGCCAAGTCGGTGGTCAAACGCGATGTGGTGCGGCTGATCACGCCAGGCACGCTGACCGAGGATGATCATCTCGATGCGCGGGCCGCCAACTATCTGGCAGCTTTGGCCACCGTCAAACATGGCGACACCGATTTTGCGCTGGCCTGGGCCGATATTTCAACCGGGGAAACCCAGGTACTCGATCTGCCGGCCAATGCCCTGCAGGACGAGTTGGCCCGCATCGATCCGGCCGAACTGCTGCTGACCGACGCGACGCGATCGCTGCTGGTCGAGCGGCATCTGTTGCCGCCTAATCTGGTTTCGGTGCTGTCGATCGTCGAGGCGCAGGCGTTTGACAGCGAACAGGCGACGCTGCGCCTGCGCGCGACCTTTGGCGGCGATGATGTCGATCCGACGGCGTGGTCGCGTGCTGCCCGTTCGGCGCTCGGAGCGCTGGTGGCCTACGTGCTGGAAAGTCAGAAGGGCAAGGCGCCAGTCTTGCGCGCGCCATTGCCTGAGGGCGCGACCCAGCACATGGCCATCGATCAGGCGACGCGCGCCTCGCTCGAACTGCTGCTGACCCAGCGCGGCAATGCACGCGGTTCGCTGCGCAGCGCCGTCGATCTGACGGTAACCCCGCCTGGCTCGCGGCTGCTGGCGCAACGGCTGGCCGCGCCATTGTGCGATGCCTCGCCAATCCATGACCGGCTTGATGCGGTTGGCTTGCTTGCTAACGACACCATGCTGACCGGCCGCCTGCGCGCCGATCTAAAGTCCGCGCCGGACCTCGCCCGGGCCCTGACCCGGCTGGCGCTGGAACGGGGCGGTCCGCGCGATCTCAACGCCATTGGCCTTGCCGTGAGTGCGGCGCGGGCACTGGCGCAGCGCTTTGATGGCATTGCCGATCTGCCGCCAGTTCTGGCCACCATCGCCACATCACTGGCCAATGCGCCGATCGCGCTGGCCTCCGAACTTGGTGCCGCGCTCGATGATGAGCCGCCGCTGCTGGCCCGCGATGGCGGTTTTGTCCGCAAGGGCTATGACGTCGACCTCGATGCCGAACGGGCGCTGGCCAACGAAACCCGCATGGTGGTCGCCGCCTTGCAGGCGCGGCTGATCGAGGAAACCGACGTCCGCTCGCTCAAGATCCGCCACAACGGCGTGCTGGGCTATTTCGTCGAAGTGCCTGCGGCCCATGGCGGAAAGCTACTGGAGGAGCCGCATCGGCAGGCGTTCATCCACCGCCAGACGCTGGCCAATGCGATGCGGTTCACCACCGCCGAACTGGCCGACCTTGAAGGCCGTATCGCTCGCGCCTCAGAGGCGGCGTTGGAAATCGAAGGCAGGATTTTCGCCAGGCTTTGCGCCGAGGTCACCGCGCGCACCGATATACTACGCACCATCGCCGACGCACTGGCCGAACTCGATGTGACGGCGGCGCTGGCCCATCTTGCCGCCACCCGCAACTATTGCCGTCCGGTGATCGATACCTCGCTGGCCTTTGCCATCGAAGGCGGCCGCCATCCGGTGGTCGAGGAAATGGTCGCCGCCGAAGGCCACAGCTTTGTCGCCAATGATGCCGATCTCTCCGGTTCCGATGCTATAGGCGGCGGTCGCCTGTGGTTGGTGACCGGTCCGAATATGGGCGGTAAGTCCACCTTCCTGCGGCAAAATGCGCTGATCGCCATTCTGGCACAGATGGGCAGTTTCGTACCCGCTGCTTCAGCCCATATCGGCGTCATCGATCGGGTGTTCTCCCGCGTCGGCGCTTCGGACGATATCGCCCATGGCCGCTCCACCTTCATGGTCGAAATGGTAGAAACCGCCGCCATCCTCAATCGCGCCACGCGAAAATCGCTGGTGATCCTCGATGAAATCGGCCGCGGCACGGCAACCTTCGATGGCCTGTCCATCGCCTGGGCCGCGGTTGAGGCTTTGCACGAAACCACAGGCTGTCGCGCCCTGTTTGCCACCCATTTCCATGAACTGACGTCGCTTCAAAAAACCTTGAGCCGGGTATCCAATGTCACCATGAAGGTGCGAGAGTGGGAAGGTGAAGTGGTGTTCCTGCATGAAGTGGGGAACGGCGCTGCCGATCGGTCCTACGGCATTCAGGTGGCCAAGCTGGCCGGCCTGCCGGAACCCGTGCTGGCGCGCGCGCACCAAGTGCTGTCGATTTTGGAACAGCGCTCAACCGGTACAAGCTCTTCCGGTCGCGTGGCCGCCGTGCTAGACGATTTGCCGCTGTTTGCGCACCAGCCGGCCCCGGCAAGGGCCGAGATTAACCCAGTGTACGAAAGGCTCGACGCCATCCGCCCCGACGAAATGACCCCGAGGGACGCGATCGAGCTGGTTTATGAGTTAAAGAAAATCCGCGATGCCGCTCGCCGAAGCTGACGTCAAACCGCGAAAATCGCTGTTTGTCCTCAAACCCGCAGAAACGATCCTTGCGGACATCGATGCCCTGATCGGCAGCGAAGCGCCCAAGAGTGCTGCGGCGCGCTCCATTGCGCTTGCCCATTTCCGCCAGACCCTGTCCGAGGCCCGCAAGGGCGCCGAAGCCGAATTGCGCTTGACCGGCAAGGGTATCCGCTGCGCCCAGAACCTGTGCAATGCCGAGGACGAGATCATTTCCGCGGTACACATGTTTGCCACCCGCCGGGTCTATCCGGTCGACAATCCCTCGGGCGCCGAAACCATCGCGTTGTCGGCAGTCGGCGGCTATGGTCGCGGCACGCTGGCGCCGGGTTCCGATATCGATCTGCTGTTCATCCTGCCCTACAAGCAGACGCCGTGGGGCGAGCAGGTTACCGAATATATCCTCTATATGCTGTGGGACCTTGGCCAGAAGGTCGGTCATGCCGTTCGCTCGGTCGATGAGTGCCTGCGCATGGCCCGCTCCGACATGACGGTGCGCACCGCCACGCTGGAAGCGCGGTTCCTCACTGGCGACAGGCGCCTGTTCGACAATCTGGTCCGGCGCTTTGAAACCGAAATCATGCCCAAGACCGGGCCTGAATTCATCGCCGCCAAAATGGCCGAGCGCGACGAACGCCACAAGCAGATGGGCAATACCCGCTACGTCGTCGAGCCCAATATCAAGGACGGAAAGGGGGGCTTACGCGACCTCAATACCCTGTTCTGGATCGGCAAATATTTCTACCAGGTCAAGACCAGCCATGAGCTGATCGGCAAGGGTGTGCTGAGCCCGCATGAATACCGGCTGTTCCAGCGCGCCGAGGAATTTTTGTGGGCGGTGCGCTGCAACCTGCATTTCCTCACCGGCCGCGCCGAGGAAAAGCTGACCTTTGACGTGCAGCCTGAAATGGCCGAACGGCTCGGCTTTGCCAAACGGCTGGGCATGCTGGGCGTCGAGCGCTTCATGAAGCGCTATTTCCTCGTCGCCAAGGATGTCGGCGACCTGACCCGCATCTTCTGCGCTTCGCTCGAATTCAACCACGCCAAGGACATGGATCTGGTTGGAAGGGTGTTTGCCCCGTTCCGTTCCGGTAAATCCAAAATCCGTGGCGAAACCGATTTCATTCTTGATACGGGCCGGCTCAATATTGCCCGGCCCGATGTGTTTGAAACTGATCCGGTCAATCTGATCCGCATGTTCCTCGTCGCCGGGCGGGAGGAACTGCTGTTTCACCCCGACGCAATCAAGGAAATCACCCGCTCGCTGCACCTGATTAATGCCGATCTGCGCAATGACGCCAAGGCCAACAGCCACTTCCTGACCATTCTGACCGCGCCGCAATCGGTCGAGCGTATTCTGCGCCAGATGAACGAGAGCGGCGTTCTGGGCAAGTTCGTGCCTGAATTCGGCAAGATCGTCGCGCTGATGCAGTTCAACATGTACCACCACTATACTGTGGACGAGCATCTGATCCGCGCCGTCGGCGTCATGGCCGAAATCGCCAATGGCGGGCTGCGCAAGGAATTGCCGCTGACTCATGAGCTGCTGCCGCAACTCAACGATACGCGGCTGCTTTATGTGGCGCTGTTCCTGCACGATATCGCCAAGGGCCGCCCGGAAGACCATTCGATCGCCGGGGCGCGGATTGCCCGCAAGATGTGCCCGCGACTGGGCCTGTCACCCGCTGAAACCGACACCGTCGCCTGGCTGATCCAGTACCATTTGCTGATGAGCGAAGTGGCGCAGGCCCGCGATATCCAGGATCCGGAAACCGCAAAGGCCTTTGCCGATGTGGTGCAATCCCCGCAACGGCTGGCGCTGCTGATGATCCTGACCGCCTGCGACATCCGCGCCGTAGGTCCGGGCGTCTGGACCGGCTGGAAGGGCAGCCTGCTGCGGGCGCTCTATTACGCCACCGAGCCGCTGCTCTCGGGCGGCCATTCGCAGGTCACCCAGTCTGACCGGATCGGCGAGGCCAAGAACGTCTTGACGGCGGCCCTCGATGGTTGGCCGCCAGCCGATATCCAAACCTACACCGCCCGCCATTACGACCATTACTGGCTGCGGGCCGAGCCGGAATTGCAGATCGAGCACGCCCGCATGATCCGGGTCGCCGATATGGGAGGCCAGCCGTTTGCGGGTTCGATCCGGGTCAAGGCATTCGAAGGCATTACCGAGGTTTCGTTCTATACGCCCGACCATCCGCGGCTGCTGTCGCTGATTGCCGGCGCCTGCACCATGAGCGAGGCCTCGATCATCGGGGCACAGATTTTTTCGAGCCGCGACGGCCGCGCCATCGACACGTTCCGGCTGCGCCGCGCCTTTGTGTCGGATGAAGACGAAAAGGTCCGCGCCACCCGCATCATCGAAACGGTCAAGCAATTGCTGCAGGGTAAACGGCAGATCATGATCGATGTTGGCAAGGAAAGCCGCCACAACAAACGGCTTAAGCCCTTCACGCTGCCCGCTGAGGTGGTGGTGTCCAATAACCTGTCGGAAAAATTCACCGTCATCGAGGTTTCAGGCCTCGACCGCACCGGCCTGCTGCACTCGCTGACCCGCGAGATTTCCGATCTCAATCTCACCATCGGCTCGGCCCATATCGGCACCTATGGCGAAAAGGCCGTCGACGTATTCTATGTCACCGACCTGACCGGCCAGAAAATCGCCAGCAAGCAGCGCCAGCGTAAGATTCACGATGCGCTGCTGGCGGTGTTTCATCCCAAGGTGATTGAAGCGAAGGTTTCAAATGGATAGGACGCCGCGGTTCTGTGGCTCCCATCACCCCCTCCCAGCCTTCCCCATCAATGGGGAGGGGGTGGAGCAGCCCCCACCGATCTTTCCATGAGCCTTTATCGCAATTTCATCAATGTGGGCGTGCTGACCTTGGGCAGCCGCATTCTTGGCTTTGCCCGCGATGCGCTGATGGCGGCGGTGCTCGGCACCAGCCCGGCGGCGGATGCCTTTGCGGCCGCGTTCCGCTTCCCCAACCTGTTCCGTCGGCTGTTTGCCGAAGGCGCCTTCAACACCGCGTTCGTGCCGATGTTCTCGACGGCACTGGAGCGCGACGGGCCGGACAAAGCCAAGCTGCTAGCGTCAAAGATCATGAGCTGGCTGGTGGTGGCGATCATGATCGTCACCGTTCTGTTCGAAGTGTTCATGCCGCAGATCACAGTGTTCTTCGTGCCCGGCTTTGTCGATGACAAGGCCAAGTTCGACCTGACCGTTTTTCTGACCCGCATCATGTTTCCATACCTGGCCTGCATGTCGCTGATGGCGGCCTATGGCGCGATCCTCAATACGCTGGGCCGGTTCTTTGCTGCCGCCTTCGCGCCCATCCTGCTGAATATCGTCAATATCGCCGCTTTGGTGCCACTGGCGATCATCGCGCTGGATAATCCGGCTGACACTGCCTTCTGGGTTGGCGTCGCCACCATGCTGGGCGGTATTGCGCAATTGATGCTGGTGTACTGGGCGATCCGCCGCGCCAATTTCGTGCCAAAACTCGGGCTGCCCCGGTTCGACCCGGAAGTGCGCCGGTTCTGGATTCTGGCGATTCCGGCAATCCTGACCGGCGGTATTACCCAGATCAATATCATCGTCGGCACCACCATCGCCTCGGGCTCGAATGGCGCCATCGCCATCCTGGGTCTGGCCGATCGGCTCTACCAATTGCCGCTGGGCATTATCGGTATCGCCATCGGCACGGTGCTTTTGCCGGAGCTGTCTCGCCATATCGGCGCGGGGCGCGATGCCGAGGCGCGCGGCAGCCAGAGCCAGTCGCTGCTGCTCGCCATGCTGCTCTCCATGCCCGCCGCCACGGCGCTGGTTGGGCTGGCAACCCCGATCGTGCATGTGCTGTACGAACGAGGCGCGTTTACCCCAGCCGATACCATCGCGGTGTCGCGCGCTCTCGTGGCATTCGCTGTCGGCCTGCCGGCCTATGTGCTGATCCGCGTGCTGCAACCGGGTTATTTTTCGCGCAAGGACACCAAGACGCCAACCGTGTTCGCCGGCATTTCGGTGGTCGCCAATATTGCGCTGTCTTTTGCGCTGTTCCCATCACTGACCTATGTCGGCATTGCGGTGGCCACCTCGATTTCGGCCTGGCTCAACGCCATCCTGCTGGCAATTTTCCTCGCCACCCGCGGGCATTTCGTCCTGACCGCCGGCGAATGGGCCAAACACTTGATGATCATCCTGATCAGCCTGCTGATGGGCGGATCGCTCTATCTGCTGGGCGAACGGGGTGCGTCCTATTTTGCCGCGACCCGCCCGGTCCTGGTTCAGATCGGCGTGCTTGGGGCGCTGGTGGGATTTGGGCTGATCCTGTATTTTACCTTGATCCATGTCAGCGGCACCCAGCGGCTTGGACTGTTGTTCCGCCGTTTACGCCGCTCCAGGTAGCACCCGCTTGCGCAGACCCCGTCCGGTGCGCGATAAGCCCTGACCACTTCCAGAGTTAAATCTATGGCCTTCACTCCCCGCGTCTTTTCCGGCATCAAGCCTTCTGGCGATCTGCACCTGGGCAATTACCTCGGCGCCATCAGGCGTTTCGTGCCGCTGCAGGACACCCATCAGACGATTTATTGCGTGGTCGATATGCACGCCATCACCGTCTGGCAGGAGCCCGAAGACCTCAAGCGCTGGACCTATGAAATCGCTGCGGCCTATATCGCCTCCGGGCTCGATCCCAGCCGTTCGATCATTTTCAACCAATCGCAGGTGATGGAACACGCCGAGCTGAGCTGGATTTTCAATTGCGTCGCCCGCATGGGCTGGATGGCGCGGATGACCCAGTTCAAGGACAAGGCTGGCGAAAACTCGGAAAATGTCTCGCTGGGCCTGTTCGCCTATCCATCGCTGATGGCGGCTGACATCCTGCTCTATAAATCCACCGGCGTGCCGGTGGGTGAGGATCAGCGTCAGCATCTGGAATTGACCCGCGACATCGCCAAGAAGTTCAACCACGATTTCCGCAAGCAGATCAAAGGCCTGGGCTTCGATGAGGATTATTTCCCGATCACCGAGACCCTGGCCACCGGCCCGGCAATGCGGGTAAAGTCGCTCAAGGACGGCTCCAAGAAGATGAGCAAGTCGGACGCTTCGGACCTGTCCACCATCTACATGATGGACGACGCCGACCTGATCTCCAAAAAGATTAAACGCGCGACGACCGACCCCGAGGCCCTGCCGAGCGAAGCGGCGGGTCTTGCCGGCCGTGCCGAGGCGGAAAACCTTGTCGGTATCTACGCCGCGCTGGCCAACCAGTCGGTCGATCAGGTGCTGGGCGAATTTGGCGGCAAGGGGTGGGGCGCATTCAAGCCGGCATTGGCCGATCTGGCCGTCACCGTTCTGGCCCCGATTGCCGGCGAAATGAAGCGCCTGGTGGCCGATCGCGGCGAGATGGATCGTATCCTGCGTGACGGCGCCGATCGCGCCCGCGCTATTGCCCAGCCGAACATGGAAGAAATCCGCAAGATTGTCGGGTTCATCCGCTAACCACAGGACAAGCGCATGGTTGCCACCAGTGAATATCAGCGCAAATTCCTTGTCGTCATCGACGATACACCCGAATGCGATCGCGCCCTGACGTTTGCCGCCTATCGCGTCAAGCGCACCGGCGGCACCGTGGTGCTGATGAGCGTGGTGCAGCCGCCCGAGTTTATTGGCCTGGGGGTCGAGGATGTGCTGCGCGCCGAGGCGGTTGAGGAAGCCGAGCGCAATCTCGATGCGCGCCTGGCCCGGCTCAACGCCATCGGCGACATCAAGGTAGAATCGCTGGTGCGCGAAGGCCGGGGCCCGGAAGCCATCGAGCAGGTGATCAATCAGGATAGCGCGATTGCCATTCTGGTGCTGGCCGCTAGCACCGCCTCGGAAAGCCCCGGCCCGCTGGTTACCCACTTTGCCAGTCGCGCCAATACCTTGCCGATCCCGCTGACCATCGTGCCTGGCCGGCTGACTGATGCGGAAATCATCGCCGTCTGCTAGAGGCCAAAGCCCCTTGCAAACCGACTCGAAAGGTCTATTTTAGAAGCGTTCCAAACACGTTTCCGAACGGTATTGCCATGTTCATCCAGACCGAAGCCACCCCGAATCCGGCCACTTTGAAGTTCCTGCCGGGGCGCGACGTGCTGCTGGGCGAACCCCGCGATTTCCGCAACCTCGATAGCGCCGCAGCCTCGCCGCTGGCCACGGGCCTGTTTGCCATCTCGGGCGTCAACGGCGTGTTCCTCGGCTCCGACTTTATTTCGGTGACCAAGGACGACACCAACTGGGCCCATATCAAGCCGGCGATCCTGGGCGTGATCATGGACCACTTCCTCTCCGGCAAGCCGGTTATTGCCGAAGGCAATGTCGTGGCCTCCGATGCCCATGGCGGCGAGGAATTCTTTGACGAGGACGATAGCGAAACCGTTGAAGTGATCAAGGAACTGCTCTCGACCCGCGTGCGTCCAGCCGTGGCCATGGATGGCGGCGACATCATCTTCAAGGGCTACAAGGAAGGCACCGTGTTCCTGCACATGCAGGGCGCCTGCTCGGGTTGCCCGTCTTCGACCGCAACGCTCAAGAACGGCATCGAAAACCTGCTGCGCCATTTCGTGCCCGGCGTCGAGCACGTCCAGCAGGTTTAACGGCGGCTGCGGACCGCGTAACTTTACGGACTGTCAAAGAAACCGCACTAAGCTGCGCCGGCAAATGCCGCCTGTTGAGTGATATTGGCAGCCCATGACCGACAAGCCGCTGAAAACAGCTGTCAACCTGACCAAGGTCAGCTTCCTCGTCGCGGAACCGAATGATCTCTATCGCGGTCTCTTTCGCGGCCTGCTGTTTGGTTTTGGCGCCGCCAAGGTGCATGAAGCGCTCGATCCGGAAGCCGCCGACCGCATGCTGGCGCGCCACAAGATCGATGTGCTGATCTGCGCCGTCGACCTGCCCGGCAAGGGCGGGATCGACTATGTTCGCAATATCCGGCTGAACCCCGACCATCCCAATCGATCGATGCCGATCCTGATCACCATGGGCACGGCACGGCGCATTTCGGTGGGCATGGCGCGCGATAGCGGCGCCAACTTCGTGCTCTCCAAGCCCATTTCACCCCTGGTGCTGTATGACCGGCTGAACTGGATTGCGCGCAATCCGCGTCCATTCTGGGAGGATGCCAGATATTTCGGCCCCGACCGGCGCTTCCGCGCTTTGCGGCACGAAGGCCTGCCCCAGCGCCGTGCCGCCGATACCGAAGCGCAAACCATGGAGTTGGACGATTAGCACCCAATCAGAAGCGCCCGGCCGTCTGGTCAGCGTTGAAACCGCCTTCCACCGTCAGGCAGTCAAACCCGGCGGCGTTGACCGTCGGCACGCCATGCAGGCTGTCAAAACCGTGCTCAAAGACACCGGCATTACCATCGAGAAGCGGCTGGACGAGGCGCTGGACGAACTGCTCGCCCGCATGGCCGGCCCCTCCCAGCAGCAGCCGTCGGCAGAAATACTGGTGCGCCTGCTCACCTGCTCCAACGATGTGCGCGATATGGCGGGTCTGGTCGATCGCCATCTGCTGACCGAAACCGCTACATTCCTGTCCGATGTGCTCGACGCCATGGTGTTCGAGGGCCGCCGGATCGATGCCTCCGAAGCGCTGGTCTTTGCTACGGCGCTGCGCTTCGCCCGGCTCGATGCCCAGCGCGGCATAACCCTGGCGCCCTATTCCGAACTGCTCGGCCAGCTCAAGGATCTGACCAACCACCTGCTGTCCCGCCCGATCACCGCCTAGCCCGCTGTTGCCTGATCGGCAAGGCCGTGCTGTATTCCCCGGTTCAACCGGTTCCCCAGAGGATCAAACCATGGCGCGCTCAACTTCACCAAGAAACCACTCCTGTAATCTTGTGAAGCTGATGACCCATGAAAACCCTGAATCTGGGAATCCTTGCCCATGTTGACGCCGGCAAGACCAGTCTAACCGAACGGCTGCTATTCCAAGCCGGTGTGATCGACACCATCGGCAGTGTCGATGGCGGCAATACCCAAACCGATACCATGGCGCTGGAGCGCCAGCGCGGCATCACCATCAAGGCCGCAGTGGTCTCGTTTGTCGTTGGCGATACCACGGTCAATCTGATCGATACCCCCGGCCACCCCGATTTCATCGCCGAGGTGGAGCGGGTGTTCAGCGTGCTCGACGGCGCCATTCTGGTGGTGTCGGCGGTCGAGGGCGTGCAGGCGCAAACCCGCGTGCTGATGCGGGCATTGCAGCGCTTGGGCATTCCAACGCTGGTTTTCGTCAACAAGATCGACCGCCGTGGTGCCCAGTGCGATGCGGTATTTGCCGCGATCAAGGCCCGGTTGACCCCTTCGGTGCTGGCGATGGGGCACCCAATCGAGACCGGTAGCAAGGCGGCGGATTTTGTCGCGTTCGAAGCGGATGATGAAGGCTTCCGTGCGGCGCTGATCGAACAACTCACCGAGCACGACGACACCATTCTGGCCGACTATGTCGCCAATGCTGCGAGCCTGACGTCTGGGCGGCTATTGCAGGCCCTGGCCCTGCAGAGCCGACACGGAACGCTGCATCCGGTGTTTTTCGGCTCGGCGATGACCGGCGCCGGCATGGAACCATTGATCGCAGCGATCACCGAGCTGCTGCCGGTGAGTTCTGGACCGGCGGCCGGGCCGCTATCGGGCACCGTGTTCAAGATCGAACGCGGCTGGGCCGGCGGCAAGATCGCTTATGTTCGGTTGTTTGGCGGCACCGTGCATCTGCGCGACAAGGTGCAGGTCAATGGCGAGGAAGCCCGGGTCACGGCGATCCAGCGCTTCGAACGTGGCAAGAGCCATGTTGCCGATTCGGTATCTGCCGGATTTATCGCCAAGCTCTCCGGTCTTGGCGATATCCGCATCGGTGACGCGGTGGGTGAACCCCCAAAGGGCCTGTCGGCCCATCACTTTGCACCGCCGACGCTGGAAACCCAGGTGCTGCCGCAGCGCGCCAGCGATCGAGGAGCGTTGTGGGTGGCACTGACACAACTGGCCGAGCAGGACCCACTGATCAACCTGCGCAAGGACGATGCCGAGCAACAGATTTTTGTCTCGCTTTATGGCGAGGTGCAAAAGGAAGTGATCGGGCAGACGCTGCTGGCCGATTTTGGCATCGAGGTCGCGTTCCGGGAATCGACAGTGATCTGCGTCGAGCGGCCGATTGAGTCGGCGCATGCGGTCGAGTATCTGTTCAAGGACCCTAATCCTTACCTGGCGACGGTCGGGCTGCGTATCGATCCCATGCCACCCGGCTCCGGTGTCAGCTTCCGGCTGGAGGTTGATCTGGGTCAGATGCCGATCGCCTTCTATCGCGGGGTCGAGGAGGCGGTGCGCCACACGCTGCAACAGGGCATTTTTGGCTGGCAGGTCACCGATTGCCAGGTGGCCATGACCGAGTCAAAGCACACCTCGCCCACCAGCAGCGCCGCCGATTTCCGTGAGCTGACGCCGTTGGTGCTGGCGGCGGCTCTACTGGAGGCCGGAACGGTGGTCTGCGAGCCGATCCAGCATTTCGAACTGGACCTGCCCAGCACGGCGCTCGGCCAAGTCCTGCCACTGCTGGGGAGGTATGGGGCGACGCTGCGCACCTCGGACCTGCGCGGGACCACTGCTCATGTCGAGGGCGGGATCGCGGCGGCGCAATTGCATGGTGTACAGCAGCAATTGCCAGGCCTGACCAGTGGTGAGGGCACGATGGAATGCGTGTTCGATCACTATCGTCCGGTCAGTGGCACGCCGCCGATCCGCCAGCGCTCGGGTGCCAATCCGTTTGATCGGCAGCACTATCTGCGACGCATGCAGCGACGGCTGACCGAGGATGAGTAAACCACAAGGCCCGGATCGCTTCGGGCCTTGTGCTATTCCGCTGCAGCTTTTTCGTCGGCCGGGCGCTGGTCGGTGATCGCCAATTGCGGCTCGACCTTTTTCTTGCGGCGAATGCGCAAACGTTTGATGCGGCGGCTATCGGAGGCCAGCACTTCGAAATCAAAGCCATCGAGCTTGGAAATGATCTCGCCCTTGGCCGGCACGTGACCCGCCAGATCGAACACCAGCCCGCCAATGGTATCGACATCGTCGGCATAATTGCCGGGATCAAAATCGGGACCCAGCATTTCCTGTACGTCGGAGAGTTCGGCGCGGGCATCGGCCAGATAGGTATCGGTGCCCACCTTGCGGATCAGCGCGGCCGCCAATTCGTCATGCTCGTCCTCAATCTCGCCAACCACCGCTTCGAGCAGGTCCTCAATGGTTACCAGACCATCGGTCCCGCCATATTCGTCGACCACGATCGCCATATGCACGCGACTGGCGCGCATTTGCTGCAGCAGGTCGCCCACCGGCATCGAGGTCGGCACGAACATCGCCGTCCGCAAAATCTCCAGCTTGTTGATCTTCTGCTTCAGCGCCGTGGAAATCAGCCGGACCGGCACGTCCTTTGCAGGGTCATCGACCGGTTTCGGCGCGCTGATCCGCTGCAATACGTCCTTGACGTGGATGAAGCCCTGGATGTTGTCCAGGCCATCCTCATAAACCGGCAGGCGCGAATGGCCAGCCTGGTTGAAGCGGGCAAGCAGCGCACCAAGGCTGATATCGGCCGGCACGGCCTGAATATCGGAGCGTTCGACCATGACGTCGGCAACCGAGATATTGCCCAGCTTGAGCACGTTTTGCAGGATCGTGCGTTCGCTCTCGGAAAAATCCGCGGTCTCGGCGCTGCCCTGTTCGTCAAGCGCCACCTGCAGATCATCGCGCAGCGACACGGTGCGCAATGCCAGCATGGCCTTGAGCCGGTTCCAGATCGATGGCCCCCGCGTCAGTGCGGAGGCGGGACTAGAAGGAGGCTCGCTATTGGTATCGTGCGCCTTGGGCGCCGTCGTCGGATCGCTGTCGTTCATGGTCTCAATGCCGTCATCAGGACGGCTTTCTATCCTTTTTTGCCCTACTCCCGCAACGGGCCTTACGTCAGGGCAGCTCCGCATAGGGGTCAGCGACCCCTAGAACGGCCAGTATCTGGGTCTCAAGGCTCTCCATTTGCAGGGCCTCTTCATCGGTTAAATGGTCGTAGCCCAGAATATGCAGGAAGCCGTGTACGATCAGATGGGTGAAATGATCGGCAAAGCTGGTGCCCTGCTCAATGGCCTCGCGCTCCAAAGTTTCCCGGGCCAGAATGATATCGCCCAGAATGCCGACCACCGGACCAAACGGCTCGATCTGCGGAAAACTCAGCACATTGGTCGAACTATCCTTGCCGCGCCATTCGCGGTTGAGGTAGCGCTGCTCGGCGTCGTCGGTCAAAACGATGCTGATTTCAGCCGCGCCCTTGACCCTGGCCCTGCTCTGCATGAGGGCTTCGAGCACGGCCTCTGCGGCGCGGGCCTCAAGGTTTTCAGGCCACGCCTCGTCATTGCGGATGACGGCGATTTCCAGCGGTGGTTTGGGTTTGGGTGGCATTCAGCTCGTTCAAAATTGGTGCAATCGTCTGGCCACTGGCATGATGTCACCCCGGCGCAGGCCGGGACCCATCCTGAGATCTCGAGTTGGGCCCCGGCCTGCGCCGGGGTGACACCGGTGGGTGAAAGCGATTCGATATCGCCGACCGCTTTAGCGTGCGACCCCTTCGGTAACCTTGTCGGCCAGCTTGCGCGCCGTATCGGCTTCATAGGCTCGCACGATGCGGCCGACCAGAGCGTGGCGCACCACGTCCTTGTCGTTGAAGCGCGAAATATGCACGCCTTCGACGCCATCGAGCAGGTTGATGGCTTCGACCAGGCCAGACTTTTCGCCGCGCGGCAGATCGACCTGGGTCGGATCGCCGGTGACGATCATCTTCGAGTTCTCGCCCAGACGGGTCAGAAACATCTTCATCTGCATCGAGGTGGTGTTCTGCGCTTCGTCCAGTATCACCACGGCATTGGAGAGCGTCCGGCCACGCATGAAAGCGAGCGGCGCCACTTCAATAATGCCCGAGGTGATGCAGCGCTCGACGTTTTCGCTCTTCATCATGTCGTAAAGCGCGTCATAGAGCGGGCGCAGATAGGGATCGACCTTTTCCTTCATATCGCCGGGCAGGAATCCAAGGCGTTCGCCGGCTTCCACGGCGGGGCGGGACAGAATGATGCGGTTGATATCGCCGCGCTCGAGCAGCGAGGCGGCGTGGGCCACCGCCAGATAGGTCTTGCCGGTACCTGCCGGGCCAACGCCGAACACCAGCTCGGCTCTGTCCATAGAGCGCATATAGGCGTCCTGCGCCGGGGTGCGGGCAACGATGGTGGACTTGCGCGTGGCGATCTGCGCCATCCGCACCTTGCCCTTTTTTTCCAGCGTCGGCAGGGTTAATTGGCTGTCTTCGGTCTCGATCATGCGGATCATCCCGTCGACATCGCTCATTTCCACCTGCCTGCCCTCTTCGAGCACGCCATAGAGTGATTCGAGCACGCGCCGGGCCTGATCGACACCGGAGGCGCTGCCTTTGAGCATGATGTGATTGCCACGCGAAATGGCCGAAACCTTGAGCCGCTGTTCGATCAGCGCCAGGTTCTGGTCGAAATCCCCATAAAGCTGGGCGACCAGGCGGTTATCTTCAAAGGCGAGTTCAAGTTGGGAAGCGAGGGCGTTATCGGATGTCGGTGACAAATGCCTACTCAAGCTGGTGTGGCTCCACGCTCAGCGCGGCTGCGGGCTTGCGCCGCGACTACGATAACGAGGCTAGGATGATTTGGGTGCCGTGTCTGTAGCAATATTGTGACTGTGCGCAGTGGTACACCAGCGAGGTCCCTAAGCGGCTACAGCCATCTTGAGCCGACCAACCAGCGAATTCGTACTCGTCCCGATGATCTCAACCTGATGGATCGAGCCGATCAGATCGGTCGAGCCATCCAGATGCACGGCCTGCAGGTATGGCGAACGGCCGCCAACCTGCCCCGGCATGCGGCCGACGCGCTCGATCAGTACCGGCATGGTCTTGCCGACGCAGGAGGCGTGGAACGTGGTGGTCTGGCTGTTGACCAGGTCTTGCAGGCGATACAGCCGTTCGGATTTCACCGCTTCCTCGACCTGGCCATCGAGGTTGGCGCCCGGCGTGCCGGGGCGGGTGGAATATTTGAACGAATAGGCCGAGGCGTAGCCGACATCGGCGATGATCTTGAGCGTGTCCTCGAAATCCTGATCAGTTTCGCCGGGGAAGCCGACGATGAAATCGCCCGATAGCGCCATGTCGGGTCGGGCGGTCTTGATCCGCTCGATCACCCGCATGTAGTCGTCGCGCGTGTGACGGCGGTTCATGGCTTTCAAAATGCTGTCCGAACCCGACTGCACCGGCAGGTGCAGATAGGGCATCAGGATCTCGAGATCGCGATGCGCGGCGATCAGCGCATCGTCCATGTCGCGTGGATGGCTGGTGGTGTAGCGGAGCCGTTCAAGACCCGGCACTTCGGCCAGCAGATACGCCAACGCGCCAAGGCCCACGGTGTTTCCGGCCTCATCGAGCCCATGATAGGCGTTGACGTTCTGGCCCAGCAGCGTGATTTCCTTGACCCCGGCAGCGGCCAGGTTGCGCGCTTCGGCCAACACCTGTCGCACCGGGCGTGACACTTCGGCGCCGCGGGTATAGGGCACCACGCAGAACGAGCAGAACTTGTCGCAGCCTTCCTGCACGGTGAGGAACGCCGTGAGCCCGCGCTTGATCGTGACTTCCTTCCGCGCCAGCGGCAGATGGTCAAACTTGTCTTCCTCGGGGAAATCGGTGTCGACGATCGGCTGGCGCAACGCCTGATGCAGATGCCTTGTGCTTTCGATGCGGCTGACCATTTCGGGCAGCTTGTGATAGGCCTGCGGCCCGAACACCATGTCGACCACCGGGGCGCGGCGGACGATTTCCTCGCCTTCGGCCTGTGCGACACAACCGGCGACGCCAATCATCAGATCGGAGCCGCCAGCACGGCGTTCGGCCTGCATGTCGCGCAACCGGCCCAGCTCGGAAAACACTTTCTCCGAAGCCTTTTCGCGGATGTGGCAGGTGTTGAGCACCACCAGGTCGGCCATTTCCATGTCCTGCACGGGCTCATAGCCGTGCGGGGCCAGCGCGTCCGCCATGCGGTCGCTGTCATAGACGTTCATCTGGCACCCATAGGTCTTGATGAACAGCTTTTTGGTGTTGGTCTGGATGGTCTGGGTCATGGCGCGCTGTTTAGCAGAACCCGCACCAAGACTCAAAGCATGCAACCCAAAGCTGGGTTCAGGGGTTTTATTGGGTGGAACCC
Source organism: Devosia sp. (assembly GCF_039927955.1). Lineage (GTDB taxonomy): Bacteria > Pseudomonadota > Alphaproteobacteria > Rhizobiales > Devosiaceae > Devosia. The sequence goes on from NZ_JBDSUA010000059.1 coordinate 139,232, forward strand.
CTAAAAGGAGGCTTACCATGCGTGCAGAACAGGAAAACGATCAGGTGAGCGGCGCCGCTGCGCTGCGCAACGGCGAAAAAGTCGGCCCCAAGGACGCTCCTGTCCAGGTCCGCGACGCCGGTAGCAAGGCCCAGGCCACCAAGCCCAAGAAATGGGACAAGGACGACGAAACCATCGACGAAAGTTTCCCGGCCAGCGATCCCCCCGGCAATTACTGATTTTGAATTGAACTGACGAAGCCCGCTCCAGCGATGGGGCGGGCTTTTTGACGTGTTGAGATTGAGGCACAAAGCTCCCACCTACACCGAGTTCCCTCGGGCTTGACCCGAAGGCGACCCGTCGCATTGCACTGTGTGATAGCGGTCCTCGGGTCAAGCCCGAGGAAACGGCGGATAGTTCAGTTCAATATCACGCAGCTAATCTGGTTTAGTAATGCGCCGAAAAAGCAAAAGGCGGGGTCTCCCCCGCCTTTGTCGCCTATCGGTGAATGAAGAATACGATGATCAGAACCAGCCAGATCGGCACACCCAAGAGCCAGAGTCCAAGTCCGCGTAGCATGATGTTGTCCTTTCCGTGGTTCAGTAGCGCCGGAACACGTCGGCAAACACGGTGCCTTCGTCACGATGGCGGCCACCCATGGATGCGGCCCAATAGGCGCCCGCGCCACTGACCAGCAGCGAAGCGGCAAGCAGAAAGGCGGCGATCACCGCGGTCTTGCGGGCGTTTTCAGCAGCATCCAGTGCGGCCTGACGGGCTGCAGCGATGCTGGTTTCCGTTTGATCCACGCGGGCCTTGGCTTCATCTGGGGTCAATCCGGTATTGGCGGCCACGACATTGGCCAGATAGCTCTTGTCGTCATCGCTCAGCGGAGTTCCGGTCACGGCCGAATTGGCAAAAATCCGGCCCGCTTCGCCACGCGCCTGGCTGTTATCGACATTTGCCACCGGCTGGTTGGCCCGGAACAGGGTGTCGACGAAATAGGCATTTGGATCGGCATTGGCGGCAGCCGGCCCGGCGACGGTCGATGCGGCCTGAGTGGCGGTGGCCGCAACAGAACCGACAGCACTTGCTGCACCCCCGATACCGCCCACGGCAATGACTGTGCCCAGAATGGCAGCACCGGCCCAGACCAGCAGGCCATGAGCACCATCGCGCACATCGCTTTCGTGCTCGGTGGCATCATGGAAACGGCGGCGCAGGCGACCGGTCAGATAGCCACCAGCCATGAAGCTGGACACTTCCACCCACAAAAACCACGACGCCGCGGCGATGCCCACCCAGATCGGGGCAACATTGGTGCCGAGGCGGAAATTGGCAAACGACAGGCCAAGGGCCGAGCCGAAAGCCAGAAGGATCAGCGAAATCGCCGAGGCCAGAACGATGCCGGCGATGATCGCAGGCCAATCGACATAGGAGGCGTGTTCGTCATTGACCGGGCCGGTCGAAACGACCGCAATACCGGCTGGTGCATCAAGTGCCATGTTATTTCTCCATGAAATGGGGTGTCGGCGCGGAGGCGGTGCTTAGTGCACGCCCACAAACGACAGGATGGCCATGACGATGACTACGAGACCGACGAGATAAATGATGCCGTTCATTTGGGGTTTACCCTTGTTGATTGACGTAATGGGCAATCAACAGGTTGTGACCAATTTCGTTCCGGCACCTGCCTCAACTTTGTGCATATGGTCGGAAGCGTACAGAGCGATGGCTTCGGTGACGCGCCCCAATCTCCCAAACAAAAGGCGGGGTTTCCCCCGCCTTCAAATGCCAGCAATGCGAGGCTGATTTACTTCAGCGCATCGGTGATTGCAGTGATGTAGGCGCCTTCCGGCTTGGCCTTGATGATCTTCTGGTCAAGCAGGGCCTTTTCGGTGCGGTCATAGGCCGGGATCGACAGCGAGAAGTCCTTGGTGTCGATCAGCTTGCCAACTTCGGTCATCATATACTGCTGATGCGCTAACGTCTGGGCACCCGATTCGTCGTTATCGATAACGATCTGGGCGGCTTCATCGGGATGGGCGATGGCGTAGTCCCAGCCCTTTTGCGAAGCGCGCACGAAGCGGGTCAGCTTGTCGACACCGCCAGCGGCATCGAGTTCGGCCTGGGTGGTGTAGAGTCCATCCTCAAGCAGGTCGTTGCCCAGTTCGGTGTAGTTGAACACTGTCAGCTTATCGAGGGTGAACCCAGCGTCGATCGCCTGGCCGAGTTCGTTATAGGTCATCACCGAAATGCAATCGGCCTGCTTGTCGACCAGTGCCGAAACGTCGAAGTTCTGTTTGAGCACCTTGACGCCCTTGGCATCGCCTTCGGCAGTCGACACGCCCAGCTTGTTCATCCAGGCAAAGAATGGATACTCATTGCCATAGAACCAGACACCCAGCGTGTGGCCCGGGAAATCGGCTTCGGTCTTGATCGGGCCGTCCTTGGGGCAGATCATCAACAGGCCGGACTTCTTGAACGGCTGGGCGATATTGACCAGTGGCACGCCCTGTTCGCGGGCAGCCAATGCGCCACCCATCCAGTCCACGATCACGTCGGCGCCGCCGCCGGCGATCACCTGTTCCGGCGCCACGTCGGGGCCACCCGGCTTGATGGTGATGTCGATGCCTTCATCGGTATAAAAGCCCTTGTCCTTGGCCACATAATAGCCAGCGAACTGGGCCTGGGTGACCCACTTGAGCTGCAAGGTCAAAGCGTCGGCTGCAAAGCCCTGGGTCGAACCAAGCGCCAGTGCGCCGGCCAGCATCCCCAATACGATCTTCTTCATTCTCGTGTCCCTTTTCCCTGTTAAGTCTTCTTACGCCCGTCCACCACGGACCGACGGATGCCAGAAGGTGACGCCCCTCTCGATGAGGGCGATCACCCCGTAGAAGGCAGACCCCGCGACCGCGGCAACCGCGATCTCTGCCCAAACCAGGTCGATGGCCAGCCGGCCAACGCCTGTCGATATCCGGAAGCCCATTCCCACAATGGGCGTCCCGAAGAATTCCGCTACGATTGCGCCGATCAAGGCCAAAGTCGAGTTGATCTTGAGGGCGTTGAATATGAAGGGGCCCGCAGCGGGAAGCCGTAGCTTCATAAGAGTTTGCCAGTAATCGGCGGCATAGGTGCGCATCAGGTCGCGCTCGATGGCGGAGCTGGCATTGAGGCCGGCAACGGTGTTGACCAGCATTGGGAAAAACGTCATCGCCACGACGACCGCAGCCTTGCTCTGC
>NZ_JBDSUA010000060.1:0-21285 GCF_039927955.1 Devosia sp.
CCATTGGCCGCGCCATCGTGCGGGAGCCGAAGGTATTCCTGATGGACGAGCCGCTCTCGGCGCTCGATGCCAAGTTGCGCGAAGCGCTCCGCTCCGAGTTGAAAGACCTGCAGATGCGGCTGGGCGCGACCTTCATTTTCGTCACCCATGACCAAGTCGAAGCCATGACCATGGGCGACCGCATTGGCGTGCTCAACAATGGCAAGCTGGTGCAGGTGGGCACGCCGCAGCAGGTCTATTCCAGCCCGGTCAATACGTTCGTGGCCAGCTTTGTCGGCTCGCCGGCGATCAATCTGTTCAATGGCACGATCGCGGGCAATGCTGCCGTGGTGGCGCCGAAAACCTTCGAGCTGCCCCTCTCCGGCCAGAGTGCCGGGGAAGGCGCCTACACGTTTGGCATTCGACCGGAGGACGTTACCGTCGCCAGCGGGGCTCCGGTCGAAGCCAAAATCCACGACATCGAAAACCACGGCATCGAGAAGATCATCACCATGCGCGTCGGCGACAATCTGGTGCGGGCAGCCATTCCGGCCCGCAGCACGGTTGCGGTGGAGGAGACCGTGCGCTTTGGCTGGAACGCCGACAAGGTCATCCTGTTCGATGCGGTCAGCGGGCTTAACCTGGCACACAAGGCGGCATAAAAGACCAATAATAACAGTTACTTCTGGAGGATTTTTATGGCTTCCAACAACAATTATCCCAAACTGCATAATGCTGCCTGGCCCGGCGTCGTCGGCAAGGGATCGCCGGATAGCGAGCCGATCATTGCGCTTGATACGCTGCTGGAATTGACCAGCAAGGCCGAGTTCGAAGGCCAGAAATTTGACGGCATCGACCTGTGGCTGGCCGATCCGCATATCTCGATCGACAGCGACAAGGATGCGGTCAAACGCATGGTCGACCACATCGCCGGATACGGGCTCAAGGTCGGCTCGTTCGTGGCGCCGATCTGGGGGGGTGCCGGTGGCGGCTCAGCCATGGGCGACACCGACGATGTGAAACGCTTCCTCAGCCAGGTGCGCAAGGCCTCTTCTATCGGCAGGCAGATGCGTGATCTGGGCATTCGTCCGACCGGCGGCATCCGGATCGACAGCTCGACGGGCGTCGAGGCTTGGGACAAGGACCCCGAAGGCACCAAAAAGATTGCCGCCACCTTCAAGGAGGCCGGCAAAATCGCCCAGGAATATGGCGAGTTCGTCGTCATCGAGGGCGAAATCTGCTGGGGCGGCATGCATAGCTGGCGCGAAAACGTCAAACTGCTGGAAATGGTCGGCCTGCCTGGTGTGGTCGGCTATCAGGCCGACATGGCGCACTCGATGCTCTTCGTGCTCGGCGCCAATGCCGAAAAGGACCGCATCCTGCCCAAGGACTTTAACTGGTCCGACAAGGCCGCGCTTGATGCTGCCTATCACAAGGTTGCCGATGCTTTGCGCCCTTGGACGCTGGATTTTCACGTAGCGCAAAACGATGGCACCACTTTCGGCTCCGGCGACCACGAAAAGACCGGGCGGCACTGCCAGATCGACGATCCCAATGGCCGGCTCGACGTGACCAAGCATGCCGGATACTGGCTGCGCGATGGCAAGAACGAGTTAACCAAGGTGATGCGCCATATCTGCTGGGATGGCTGCATGTTCCCCAATGCGGTGATGGAAGCACAAACCACCTGGAACAAGGTGCTCGGCGCCATGGTCAAGGTTCGTGACGCCCATGGCTGGCGGGAATAGGAGCGAATGCAATGACCAAGACACTCAATATCGGCATGGTCGGCTATGGCTTCATGGCGCGCGCCCATTCCAACGCCTGGGCCAATGTTTCGCATTTCTTTGAAACCGGCTACCGCCCTGCCCTCAAGGCAATAGTTGGCCGCAATGTTTCCAAGGTGCGCCGGGTGGCCGACATGTTCGGCTATGAAAGCGTGGAGACCGACTGGCGCGTGCTGATTGAGCGCAAGGATATCGACGCCATCGATGTGTGCGTACCCAATGACCTGCACGCCGAAATCTCCATCGCCGCCGCCAAGGCCGGCAAGATGGTGCTGTGTGAAAAGCCGCTGGCCCGCACCGAGGCCGAAGGCCTGCCGATGGTCGACGCCGTCGAGAAGGCCGGCGTGCCCAATATGGTCTGGTATAACTATCGCCGCGTGCCAGCCGTGATGCTGATCAAGCAGATGGTGGAGAGCGGGCGCCTTGGGAAAATCTTTCACTACCGCGCCAAGTTCCTGCAGGACTGGACGATTTCGCCCGACGTGCCGCAGGGCGGCGCGGGCACCTGGCGGCTTGATGTGGAGGCGGCCGGCTCCGGCGTTACCGGGGACCTGCTGGCGCATTGCCTTGATACCGCGATCTGGATCAATGGCTCGCTCGATAGCCTGACGGCGATGACAGAAACCTTCGTCAAAGAGCGCAAGAATGCCGAGACGGGCGCGATGCAGCGGGTTGGCATCGATGATGCTGCGGCGGTTTTGACCCGGTTCCAGAACGGCTCGCTCGGCACCTTTGAATCGACCCGCTATGCCCGCGGCCACAAGGCCGGCTATACACTTGAAATCAATGGCGAAAAGGGCTCGTTGTCATGGGATCTGCATGACCTGAACCGGGTGCAGTTCTTCGACCATTCGGTGGCAGGCGCACAGCGCGGCTGGACCAATATCCTGGTCACCGATGGCGATCATCCGTATCTGGGCAAATGGTGGGTGCCCGGCCTGATTATCGGCTATGAGCACAGCTTCACCCATCAGGTCGCCGATTTCCTCGACGGGCTGAAAACCGGCAAGCCGGCCGCGCCCAGCTTCCGTGATGCGCTGGAAACGACGCGGGTGTGCGACGCCATCATTGCCTCGGGCAAGTCGGGGCAGTGGATTAGTCTGTAAGCTTGCCACAGGCTCGGTGTCATTCCCGCGATGGACAGAGGCACCGGACTGAATTGAGTTGGAACGCCTTATGAAACTCGGCTTCAACCTGCTCCTGTGGAGCACCTTTATCACTGACGAGCATCTGCCGATCATCGAACGGCTGAAGGCGACAGGCTATGATGGGGTGGAAATCCCGCTGTTCGAGGGCACGCCGGACCACTACGAAAAGCTGGGGCGTCACATCAAGGCGCTGGGGCTGGGCGTAACGGGCATTGGCGTAATGCCGGGGGGTGGCAAGAGCGCGGTATCGGCTGACAAGGCCGAACGCGACGCCGGGCTTGAGCATATCAAATGGATCATCGACTGCACCGCGGCTTTGGGTGGCGATCTCGCCGCCGGCCCGCTGCACCAGCCGCTGGGGCAGTTCTCGGGCGCTGGCGCAACAGATGACGAAAAGCAGCGGGTGGCCGAAGTCCACAAGGCGGCCGCGCAATATGCCGCCAGATCGAACATCAAGCTCTCGGTCGAGCCGCTCAACCGGTTCGAGTGTTATTTCCTTAACACCGCCGCGCAGGCGGCGGCGCTGGTCAAGGCCGTGGACGAGCCAAACTACGGTTACCTCTATGATACCTTCCATTTCAACATCGAGGAAAACTCGATGGTCGAGGTGATCCCGGCCACGATCAGCCAAATCAACCATGTCCATATTTCAGAAAACAATCGCGGGGCGCCCGGCGCCGGGCATATCGCCTTCCAGCCGGTGTTCGATGCGCTCAAGGACGCCGGCTATGATGGCTGGATGACCGTGGAGGCGTTTGGCTCCGCCCTGCCCGACTTGGCGGCGGCCACCAAAATCTGGCGGCCATTATTCGAGCGGCCAGAGCAGGTGTATGAGGGCGGTTACAAGCTGATGCGGGAGGGATGGGATCGGGCCTGAGGCCCGGCGGGCCTTTGATCAGGCCGCATCGTGAGCCTGTCGAGCGACGAGGGTGCGGCGCCCTCCCGGCCTATGCCATTGCTGTTTGACAGGCTCACCATGCGGCTCGATGGGGCTATTTTTCGGCCCGGGCGCGATACCAGAAATCATCGGCCCGGCCTTCCGGCGCACCGTTGCGCAGCCAGATGTCATAGGCGCGCTGGCGCAGATGCTGTTCATGCGCGCGCTGCCAGTAAAGGTCCGCCTGACCTTCGGGCCGTCCGTCCTGTTCCCAGAGGAAATAGGCGGTGTTGGTGATGGCTTCGTGCAGGTTTTCAAGAGACTGGTTCTCTTTGCCCTGCCCGGCGGTGTCGTCTGCGGTCCAATCCGGTTTTTCGCCCATTTCTCACTTTCGCATGCCGGAAAAATCCCGCCCGGAATCCGGGCGGGACGATCAGAACCGACGCTTTAAATCCAGTATGGCGAGACGCCATAGTAATCGTAGATAAGCCGGCCACGATCGCCATTGAGGTAATATTCCTCGGCATCATCGTATTTCGGCGCGTTGTCCAGCTGCTCGCGGGTAACATCGACCTTGTAGCCGCCGAGTTCTTCATCATAGGCGAGCTTGCCCCATGGCAGCGGATAATGATCATTACCGAGGCCAAGGAAGCCGCCGAAGCCGAGGACGGCATAGGCCACCTGGCCACTGCGCTTTTCGAGAAGAATGCGCTCGATATGGCCGATGTGGTCGCCATTGAGGGCATAGACCCTGGTGCCTTCGACCCGATCGCTGGCGATCAGATCATGGCTCACTTTCCGGTCGGTCTCGTTGACCAGCGCGGGATTGAAACCGCTTCCGAAAACCGTGCTTTGCGACTGGTTGCCCATAATCGTTCTCCATTGTTGCAACAGATAATGGAACAACGGCGGAGCGACTCCAGAGTTCCCCGAAATCGCTCCGGACGGCATCCGCGCTTGTGTCATTGCACTGCACCAAACGTCCCATAAGAAGCCGGGGGACAGTCAAGCAAACACCACCTAGACTTCACCTGTCATGCTGGGGAGAGAGCAATTGACCGATTCTGCCGCCAATGCGCGCACGCGCCTCATGGAACGTGCCGAAATCCTGTCGGCTTCCGAAATGGATTTTGCGCAATACCTGTCAGGCTTTGCGGAAACCACCGATCCGGACGACCTTGCGCGCTATGACATCGACGATTTCGTGACGCTCCTGCGGCACTCGTTCGCGCATCTGCGCGATGCCTCCCCCACCCAGAGCCGAACCTTTATCGAGGCGGCCGCCGATGGTTCGCTGGTGGTCGATGTGGTGTCGCCCGATACCCCGTTCATCGTCGACAGCGTGCTGGCGGCGCTGCGGGCCGCCGGGGGCGTGGTGCAGTTGTTTGCCCATCCGGTGGTGCAGCACGATGGCCACAATATCAGCATGCTGCATGTGCATAGCGAGCCGGTGGCCGATATCGCCGTGCTGCGCCGCGAAATCGAAACCGCCATGCTCGAAGTCGGCCGCGCTGTGCGCGACTGGCAAAAAATGCTGCACAAGGCGCGCGAAGCCTCCAGCGCGCTGCAAACCACCAAGGCCGTGCTGCATCCGGCGTTGCGCGACGAGGCGGCGTATTTCCTGGGCTGGCTCACCGAGCATAATTTCACTTTCCTGGGCACCCGCGAATATCGGCTGGTCGATGGCATGCATCTGGAGCCGATCGCGGGAAGCGGCCTCGGCATTCTGGAAGACACCGAGCTGAAATTCCTGCGTTCGGGTCCTGATTATGTGGAAATGACGCCGCAGCATGGCGAATTCCTCAAATCGCGCGACCCTTTGCTGGTGACCAAGGCCAATGTGCGGGCCCGCGTCCATCGCCGCGCCCACATGGATTATGTTGGTGTCAAACGCTTCGACGCCGACGGCAAGCTGACGGGCGAGCTGCGGATTCTGGGGCTTTACACTACGCTGGCGCTGGCCGCGCCGCATAGCGAAGTGCCGATCATCCGCCGCAAGATCAGCGCTGTAATGGCGCGGTCGGCGCTCGATCCGCGCAGCCATGCCGGCCGGGCGCTGCTGACCGCGCTGGACACCTATCCGCGCGACGAACTGTTCCAGATCGATGCCCATACGCTGTTCGACTATGCCAACGCCGTTGCCGGGCTGTATGACCGGCCTCGTGTGCGGGTCTTGCCGCGCATCGACCAGTTCGACAACTTCGTCTCGATCCTGGTCTATGTGCCGCGCGACCGCTACGACAGCGAGGTGCGCGTACGGATCAACGATTATCTGGCGCAGGTCTATGACGGCCGCATCTCGGCCTATTACCCCAACTTTCCGGAAGGCGAACTGGTCCGCCTGCACGTCATTATCGGGCGCAATGGTGGCGCCACGCCGCGCCCCAGCCGCGAGACGCTGGAAGGCCATATCGAGCAGCTGACGCGCAATTTTGGCGACATGCTGCTGGCTGCGGCGGCCGAACCATCTGAGGTCGCCGATTACCGCAATGCGTTCTCGGCCAGCTATGAATCCCGCAACACCGCCGAAGATGCGCTGGCTGACGTCTCAGTGCTGAAAACGCTGGAAGACGATGCCCGTATCGCCATCCGCCTGCGCAATCGACAGGGCCGCGACGGCAATCTGGGACTCAAGTTCTACCATCGCGGCAGCGCCATTCCGCTGAGCGACCGCGTGCCGATGCTGGAGCATTTCGGCTTCCGGGTGATCGATGAGCGCACCTATACCGTGGTGCCGCGCGATGGCGTCGAACGCTATATCCACGACATGGTGCTGGCCCCGATCGATGGCAGCAGCATCGATGTCGCCACCCATGGCAGGCCGATCGAAACCGGCTTGCTGGCAGTATGGGACGGCCAGGCGGAAAGCGACGGTTTCAACGCGCTGATCCTCAAGGCCGACCTGAGCTGGGACGATGCGGCGCTGCTGCGGGCTTTGGCGCGCTATCTGCGCCAGCTCAATATTTCCTACGGCCACCGCTATCTGGCGCAGGTGATGGTGGCGCAACCAGCTGCCGCCACGGCGCTGGTTTCCTTGTTCCACGCCCTTCACAACCCTGAGGTTGATGATCGCGAAACCGTGGCGCAGGCGGCTCGCGACAGCCTTGCGGCAGTGCTCGACGCGGTGACGTCGCTGGACGAGGACACCATCATCCGGCGCTTCCTCAACCTGATCGACGCCTCGGTGCGCACCAATGCCTATCAGCGCGACGCGAACGGCAACCGCCAGCCAGCTTTGGCGATCAAGTTCGATTGTGCCAAGGTCGATGGCATGGCGGCGCCCAAGCCGTTCCGCGAAATCTTCGTCTATTCGCCGCGCGTCGAAGGCGTGCATCTGCGCTTCGGCGCCATCGCCCGCGGCGGCATCCGCTGGTCGGATCGGCCGGAAGATTTCCGCACTGAAGTGCTGGGGCTGGTCAAGGCGCAGCAGGTCAAGAATGCGGTGATCGTGCCGGTTGGCGCCAAGGGCGGATTTTTCCCCAAGCGCCCCACCGCCGGGTTGGCGCGCGATGCGGTGATGGCCGAAGGCGTTGCCAGCTACACCATTTTCATCGGGTCGTTGCTCGACATCACCGACAATCTGGTGGGCGACACCGTCGTGCCGCCCGCTGATGTGCGGCGGCTCGATGGCGACGATCCGTATCTGGTGGTGGCCGCCGACAAGGGCACGGCGACATTTTCGGACACCGCCAATGCGATTGCGCTGGGGCGCGGCTTCTGGCTGGGCGATGCGTTCGCTTCTGGCGGTTCGGTGGGTTATGACCACAAGAAAATGGGCATCACTGCCCGGGGCGGCTGGGAAGCGGTGAAGCGTCATTTCCGCGAAATGGACCGCGACATCCAGACTACGCCGTTCACCGTTGCAGGCATCGGCGACATGTCGGGCCATGTGTTCGGCAATGGCATGCTGCTGTCGCCGCAGATCCATCTGGTCGCAGCGTTCGATCACCGCGACATCTTCATCGATCCGACGCCCGATCCCGTCACCAGCCTGGCTGAACGGCAGCGGCTGTTCGCCCTGCCCCGCTCAAGCTGGCAGGATTATGAAAAGGGCCTGATCTCGGCGGGCGGTGGGATTTATTCGCGCACGCTGAAGTCAATTCCGCTGACGCCTGAGGCACAGAAGGCGCTGGGGCTGACCGCTGCCAGTGCCACGCCGCAACAGGTGATGACGGCAATCCTGTGCGCCGAAGTCGATCTTTTGTGGTTTGGCGGCATCGGCACCTATATCCGCTCCAGCCAGGAAACCGATGCCGATGCGGGCGACCGCACCAATGACGCGATCCGCATCGCCGCCAATCAGGTGCGCGCCAAGGTGGTCGGCGAAGGGGCCAATCTGGGTGTCACCCAGCGCGGCCGCATCGAGTACGCCCTCAATGGCGGCGCCATCAATTCGGACGCCATCGACAACTCCGCCGGGGTGAATTCGAGCGATCTTGAAGTCAACATCAAGATCGCGGTCGGCCCGCTGCTCAAGGATGGCACTTTTACCCAGGAGCAGCGCAACGCCTTCCTCGCCACCATGACGCCGGAAGTGGCGGCGCTCTGCCTGCGCAACAATTACCTGCAGACGCTGGCGCTGTCGCTCAGCGAGCGGCAGGGACTGGCCGAACTGCCGGACCATCGCGAACTGATGCTGACGCTGGAAGCACGCGGCCTGCTCAGCCGGCGAGTGGAGTTTCTGCCCGCTGAATCGGTGATTGGCGAGCGCGCGGCGCGCGGCAAGGCCCTGACCCGGCCGGAACTGGCGGTGCTGCTGGCCTATGCCAAGCTGACACTTTATGCCGATCTGCTGGACTCCGATATTCCGGACGATCACAGCCTGACCAATGAGCTGTTCCGCTATTTCCCGGAAACGCTGCACCACAAGTATCCCGAAACCGTCATCACCCACCGGCTGCGCCGCGAGGTGATTGCCACCGTGCTGGCCAATGCCATCGTCAATCGCGGTGGCCCCGCCTTCGTCACCGAACTGATGGCGGCCACCAGTGCCGGCGTTGGCGATGTGGCCAAGGCCTATGTGACGACCCGCGATATCTATGGTTTGAGCGCGCTCAACGATCTGGTCGACGAGCTCGATGGCAAGGTGGCGGGCGCGGCGCAGCTGGCGCTGTATCAAAGCATCCGCACGCTGCTGCAACAGGAAGTGCTGTGGTTCCTGCGCAATAGCGACCTGACCCTGCCGCTGCCCGAGATCATCGAGCGCCATGCCAAGGGGGTGGCGACGCTGCGCGACCTGTTGCCGACACTGGTAGCGCCGGGGGTCAGCGAAAGCATCCGCGCCGCGATCGACAGCGCCAAGGCGGCGGGTGCTCCCGACGCCACGGCGCGCAAGATCGCCGAATTGCCGGTGCTGTCCTATGCCAGCGATATCGTGCTGGTGGGCGAACGCGGCGGCGTGTCGTTCAGCGAAGCGGCGCGGGCGTTTTTTGGCGTGTTTGCGATTTTCGACCTGTGGGCGGTATTGGCGCAGGGACGCGCCCTGGTGCTCGAAGACCGGTTCGACCGCATGGCGCTGGATCGGGCTCTGGCCAATCTGATGCGGGCGCAACGCGACCTGTCCATCGATGCGTTGTCTTCGGGGAAAGGTTCGGTCGAAGACCGGATTATGAACTGGAAGCAGTCGCGGGCGGCAGGGATCGAACGGGCGGCGGGGGCAGTCGCGGAACTGAAACAGGGACAATTGAGTGTGTCGCGCCTGTCGGTTGCTGCCGGGCTGCTCGGGGATTTGGCGCGGCGGTCATAAGACCAATCGACGCGCCTTCGCAGAGATCGTCACCTTTACCACCGCTCGTCACCCTCGGGCTTGACCCGAGGGCTCTTGGCAGCATCGTAAGCACCCTCGGGTCAAGCCCGAGGGTGACGAGCGGTGGGGCGGAGGGAATTGCCCCCATCCGAAAGTCGCCCTTGCCTACCCCATACCAATCGCGACAGTAGCTGACACTGATAGTTCCAATTTCAAGGTGCCCAATGTCCTCGCCCAAGACGCTTTCGCAATGGCTGGAGACTGCCGCACCATCGCCTGCGCTTTCCGGGATCATTGTCACCATCGCGGCGGCCTGCGCGGAAATCGGCGGCGTACTGCGCACGGCGCCCACTGACGGGCTGGCTGGGGCCACGGACCACACCAATATCCAGGGCGAGACCCAGAAACAGCTCGACGTCGTTTCAAACGACATATTTATCAAGCACATACGCCAAAACGTCGACATCCAGATTCTGGTGTCGGAAGAGCTGGATGAAGCGCTTCACATCGAGAATCAAGGCGGCTATGCCATTGCCTGCGATCCGCTCGACGGCAGTTCAAATCTGGACGTAAACGTCACTGTGGGCTCGATTTTTTCGGTTCTGGCGATCCAATCTGCCGCCGATATCCTGCAGCCGGGCAGCAAACAGCTCGCCGGTGGCTACGCGGCCTATGGCCCTTCCACCAGCCTGGTTCTGAGCTTCGGGACATCGGTCGCCGTGTTCACGCTGGGCAATGACGGGGTGTTCAGGCTGGACAAGGACAACGTCAAAGTCCCCGCCGCCTCGGCCGAATATGCCATCAACGCCGCGCGCTACCGGTTCTGGGACGCCGCGACCAAAGCCTATGTCGACCAGAACGTGGCGGGTGAAACCGGCGCGGCCGGCAAGCGCTTCAACATGCGCTGGATCGGCTCGATGGTGGCCGACATTCACCGCATCCTGATGCGCGGCGGCATTTTCCTCTATCCGCTCGACAGCGAAACCCTGGCCAAGGGCGGCCGCCTGCGGCTGATGTATGAGGCCAGTCCGATGGCCCTGTTGATCGAAGCGGCCGGTGGCGCGGCATCGACCGGGCATGGGCGTATTCTCGAAGTGCAGCCGAATGGAATTCACCAGCGGATTCCGGTGATTTTGGGCTCGCGCGATGAGGTGGCGCGGATCGAGGCGCTGTACCGGCAGTAGCTTCGCGTGTGCTGCCCCACCCCCACCCATCCTCCCCCCTCGAGGGGGAGGTGCCGGGCCGGTGGGTGTGACTGGATATTGCCCAGAACGCGATGCAGCACCTCCCCCTTGATGGGGAGGTTGGGAGGGGGTGGGGCAGTAATCCACCGGCGCCTCCATCCACAAATTGCAACGTTGCCGCGCTGCCGATATAGATGCTGCCAATCAATGAGGAACCGGCGGCTGCGCCGGTCTGGGAGCGCGCTATGTCTGAATATTCCGGTCTGCTGCCGTCCACCAATTCGGGCCAGTGGACCGCACGGCCATTTCACCGCCAGTGGCTGATGCGCCAGGCCAATAATCTGTTCGATTTCTTCGAAAAGTCCTCGATCAATCCGCGCGGCGGCTTTTTCGAACTCGATGATGCCGGCCAGCCGCTGAGCGCCGACAACTCCACCCGCCAGGTCCACACCACCACGCGCATGGTCCACAGCTTTGCCGTCGGCAGCCTGCTGGGCCGCCCCGGGTCGGACGAATTCGTCGATCACGGCATGCGCTACATTTGGGAAAACCACCGCGACGCCAAGCACGGTGGCTATGTCTGGTCGCTGGACAATGGCGGCGTGGTCGATGGCATCAAGCAGGCCTATGGCCATGCCTTCGTGCTGCTGGCCGCTTCGAGCGCCAAGCTCGCCGGCCATCCGCTGGCCGACAAGATGCTGGCCGATGTGACCGAGATCATCAATACCCGCTTCTGGGACGACAAGCGTGGCGTGGTCAACGAGCAGTTCAACCAGGACTGGTCCGAGATCGACAACTATCGCGGCCAGAACTCCAACATGCACATGACCGAAGCGCTGATGGCGGCGTTTGAGGCTACCGGCGACAAGGCGTACCTGGAAAAGGCCGAACGCATTGCCGCGTTCATCATCGGCAAGCATGCGGCGAGCCTGAATTATCGGGTTGCCGAGCATTTCGATGCGGACTGGAACCTCGACAACTTCTATCTCGGCAACGAGATGTTCCGTCCGGCCGGCAGCACTCCCGGCCACGCGCTTGAATGGTCGCGCCTGTTGTTGCAACTGTGGATTTTGGGCAGCAAGCGGCTGGACTGGCTGACCGATGCCTCGCGAAAGCTGTTCCGCCAGGCGATTGACCTCGGTTGGGACAAGCAGCATGGCGGCTTTTTCTATACGCTGGAATGGGACAATACCCCGCGCATGACCGAGAAACTGTGGTGGCCGGTCAGCGAAGCCATCGGCGCGGCAGCTTTCCTCTGCGCCTATGACCGGGAGCAGTATTTCCAGGTCTGGTATCGCAAGCTGTGGGATTTCGCCGCCAACCACGTGATCGATAACGAACGGGGCGGCTGGCGTTCGGAACTGTCGATTGACCTGAAGCCGACATCGCGCCTGTTCAACGGCAAGCCGGACATTTATCACGCGCTGCAGGCCTGCCTGATCCCGCTCTATCCCGCTATCGGCAGCCTGACCCATTCGATCATCGTCACCGACAAGACCAAGCCGTTCTAAACGGGACTATTTCCCGCTCCGCGCGTTAAGCGACCAAAACGGAGCGAGACATGAATGATCTGATCGGCAAAGTGGCGCTGGTGACCGGCGCAGGGTCTGGCATCGGCAAGGCTTCGGCGCTGGCATTGGCCAAAGCAGGCGCCGCCGTGGCGGTGATGAGCCGCACGGCCAAGGAGATCAGGGCGACAGCGGCCGAGATCGAGGCGGCAGGCGGCAAGGCGCTGGCGGTGACCGGCGATGTGTCGAGCGAAGCCGACATGGCTGCGGCGATCAAGGCGATCATTTCGGGGTTCGGGCGGCTCGACATCGTGGTGGCCAATGCCGGGATCAACGGGGTCTGGGCGCCGATCGAGGACCTGAAGCCCAAGGAATGGGACCAGACCATCGGGATCAACCTGCGCGGCACTTATATGACGCTGCATCTGGCGATTCCACACCTGAAGCGGGCCGGTGGCGGGGCCATCGTGGTGGTGTCTTCGATCAACGGCAACCGGACTTTTACCACGCCAGGCGCTTCGGCCTATGCGGCGACCAAGGCGGCGCAGGTGGCGATGGTGCAGCAACTGGCGCTGGAACTGGGTGATGA
Organism: Devosia sp.; assembly: GCF_039927955.1. GTDB lineage: Bacteria > Pseudomonadota > Alphaproteobacteria > Rhizobiales > Devosiaceae > Devosia. Next base: position 12,819 of record NZ_JBDSUA010000060.1, read on the forward strand.
CGGCATCCGTATCAACGCGGTCTGCCCGGGAGCGATCGAAACACAGATCGACGACAATACCGACAAGCGCCGGTCCAAGGCTGCCGAAGTGCCGGCGGTATTCCCCGAAGGCGATGTGCCGATTACCGGCGGGGAGCCGGGGCGCAGGGAAGATGTGGCGGAACTGGTGCTGTTTTTGTGCGGCAATGGTTCAAGGCATATCACCGGCACGCCGGTTTATATCGATGGCGGGCAGAGTTTGTTGCGGTGAGTTATTGCCAGCTTCCCCAACCACCAGACGGCACCTCCCCATTGATGGGGGAGGCTGGGAGAAGGTCCTCCCACCCTTGATCCGTCCCCACGGAGGGGGAGGGTCTCGGCTGAGAGATTTCGGCTAAGCAGATTCGATAACGTGCCCTGCCCCGACCATTGCAACTGCCTCCCTGCCCGCGTACATCACCGGCAGCGCAAAAAGAGTCCGCAATGTCCGCCTTTCCCGCCCAGCTTTCCCGCCTGATTGTCGAGCGCGCCGTCACGGCTGCGCTAGAAGAGGACCTGGGGCTGGCTGGCGATCTGACATCGCAGGCGACGCTGTCGCCGACCGATATGGCAATTGCCTTGCTGTCATCGCGCGAAGCCGGGGTGATTGCCGGGCTGGATCTGGCGGCAGCCGCGTTCCGGTTGATCGGCGACGGGGTGATCTTTGCCGCGCAGGTCAATGATGGCGATCGCGTTTCGCCCGGCGATGTGGTTGCGCGGGTCTCCGGTCCGGCGCGCCTCGTGATGTCCGCCGAGCGCGTGGCACTGAATTTTCTTAATCCGCTCAGCGGCATTGCCACGCTGACCCGACGTTTTGTCGATGCGGTGGAGGGCACCAAGGCCCGCATCTGCGATACGCGCAAGACCACGCCGGGCCTGCGCGCCTTCCAGAAATACGCCGTGCGCTGCGGTGGTGGCGCCAATCACCGCTTCAGCCTCGATGACGCGATCCTGATCAAGGACAACCACATCGCCGTGGCGGGCAGTGTCACCGCTGCCTACAAGGCCGCCGAGGCCTATGCCGGGCATCTGGTGGCCATCGAAATCGAAGTCACCACTCTGGTCGAGTTTGAAGAGGCGCTGGCCGCCGGTGCCCGCGTGGTGCTGCTCGACAATATGGACAACGCCACGCTGCGGCAGGCCGTTGGTCTGAACAAGGGTCGCGCCCGGCTTGAAGCATCGGGCGGAGTCAAACTCGACCGGGTGCGGTCGATCGCCGAAACCGGGGTCGACTATATTTCCAGCAGCCAGATCACCATGGCGGCGCCGCCGCTTGATCTCGGTCTCGATGTTGAAATTTTACGTAAATGAACCAGTCCATGATTGACCTGATGGTTGAGGCGTCCATCGCCGCGGCGAAAATTATCAATGAAGTCTATGCGCGACCCATCGCCGCAGAAAAAAAGGCCGACGGCTCTCCGGTGACCATTGCCGATGCTGCCGCCGAGGAAGTCATTCTGGACTTTCTGGCCAAAACCGGCCTGCCGGTGCTGGCCGAGGAAAGCGCCGCTGCCGGACTGATCCCGGTATTGGGCGAGCGCTATTTCGTGGTCGATCCGCTCGATGGCACCAAGGAGTTCATCAAGCGCAATGGTGAGTTCACCGTCAACATCGCCCTGGTGGAAAACGGCCGCCCGATCGCCGGCGTGGTGCTGGCGCCGGTGACCGGGGAAACCTTTATCGGCTCAGCCGAGGGCGCTTATGCCTGCAATACATTCTCTGGTGTTGTAGAAAATAAGCGTTCTATTTCAGTGGCTTCCGGCGGGCCGCTGCGGATCGTCGCCAGCCGCTCGCACGGCCACAAGGCGCTGGCAGCATTGTGCGAACGGATGGACGTGGCGAGCGACGTGTCGGTCGGCTCATCGCTCAAGTTCTGCCTGCTGGCGCGGGGCGACGCCCAGCTTTACCCGCGATTTACCCCGACTTGCGAATGGGATACCGCTGCCGGCCAAGCCGTGCTTGAAGCAGCGGGCGGCGCGGTGGTGACGCTGGATGGGGAACCATTGCGCTATGGCAAGGCCAGCGAACGGTTCTACAATCCGTTCTTCGTGGCGGCCGCCAGCCTCGAACTGGCCCGCAAAACCGCGCTTGAGATGGCGCTGCTGACGGCGTAAACCGCCCTGCAGCGAAACCTGCTCTTAACGCAACCCACCGATGACTGGTTGCAGCAACCTTGCGTGTATCTGTCCTTGCCTATATAGGACCGACATATAACGGACCAGCATATGGTCCTCAAGGTTAGCTCATATGAACGTCAGAACCCTCTGCTTGTCCATCCTCTATGAGGGTGAAGCAACCGGATACGAGATCCGCCGCCTGTCCGTCGAAGGGGAATCCTCCTACTTCGTCGAGGCCAGCTATGGCTCGATCTATCCGGCGCTGGCCAAGCTGGAAGATGACGGTCTGGTCTCCAGCCGTATCGAACCGCAGGACGGCAAGCCGGCCCGCAAGGTTTACTCGATTACCGATGCTGGCCGCGAGGAATTCGTCGCTGCACTGCATGAGCCGCTGGCCGAAGAAGTGTTCCGCAGTCCGTTCCTGTTGTTCGCACGCTTTGCCCATCTGCTGCCGTGCGAACTGGTGCGGTCGCGGCTGGAAGACCAGCTGAACAAGACCATCGAGAAGAAGAAGAGACTGATAGACCTGCTTGAGGAGCGCACCACCAGTGCTTCTGACGCATGGGTCATTAGCTATGGGCGTGCCATCATGGCCGTTGCAGAACAACACATGCGCACCCATATGCACGAACTGATCACTTTGGCGCGATCTGAGCCCGCCAAAAAGGACGCAGCCGAATAAGGGGCATTTGAATGCGAGCATATATTTCCTACGGCGTGGCCGGCGGTATTCTGATTTTGGCGGGCGCGTGGCTGGCCACCGGTACGCTGGTTGTTGGCGGCAGTGGGCCGGGCAAGGGCGAAAAGCCCCTGATTGCAGTGGTCGAAGGCAAGTCGGATGGTCCAATCGCCCAGTCGCTGGGCAAGGCCGGACTGCTGGCCGAAGCAGAGCATCAGGAAGGCGCCAGCGATCCGAAGCTGACCATCCAGGAACGCACGGCGGAAACCACCGGCGCGGCCATGCCGCTGCAATCGGTGCGCACCGTGACCTACATTGCCAAGCCGATGGCTATCGAAGTGCCGGTCCGTGGCCGCACCAAGGCGAAGGCCTCGGTCAGCGCGGTCGCTGAAACCTCGGGCATCGTCGACAAGGTGCATGTGCGCAAGGGCCAGCAGGTCGCCGTTGGCGACAAGCTCTGCACCCTGGACCAAGGCACGCGCAACGCGGCTGTGGCCCAGGCAAATGCCGGGCTGGCGCAGGCCAATGCTGGCCTCGATAAAGCTCAGTCCGATTTCGATACCGGCGCGGAGCTGATCAAGAAGGGCCTTGCTGCTGCCAATACCTCGCGTCCATTCGATGTTGCACTCAGCGCTGCCAAGGCCGGTGTCACTTCGGCGCAAGCCGCACTGGATAATGCCAAGGCCGAACTTGATCGCACCATCATCGTTGCCAAGGTTGCCGGCATCATTCAGGACCCGCTGACCTCGGAAGGCACCATGCTGGCACCGGGCGCCCCGTGCGCCACCATCGTTCAGCTTGATCCGATGGTGTTTGTCGGCCAGGTGCCGGAAGCCAAGATCGGCCTGGCCAAGATCGGCCTCTCCGCCGTGGTCACCCCGATCAGTGGCCAGAGCATCAAGGGCACCGTGACGTACATTTCATCGACCGCCGACGCTGCGACCCGGTCGTTCCCGGCTGAAATCGAATTCCCCAATGCCGATGGTGCGGTCCGCGATGGCATTACTGCCGAAGCCACCGTCAGCATGGGTTCTGCTCCGGCGCAGCTGCTGCCACAATCTGTCCTGACGCTCAACGATGATGGCGTGCTTGGCGTCAGCACGGTCGAAGGCGGCAAGGTCAAGTTCTATGCCGTGCAAATTGCCAGCGACACGCGTGATGGTGTGTGGGTTCTGGGCCTGCCGCTCAAGTCCGACGTGATCACGTTGGGCCAGGAATATGTCAAGGATGGCCAATCCGTGGCCGCTACCAATGTGCAAGAGGGAACGCCGTCATGATGAACCTCCTCGAACGCATCCTGCGGATGCCGCGCGTGGTGCTGACCGTGATGGCGCTGCTGCTGCTCGCGGGGTTTAGCGCCTATATAACGTTGCCGAAGGAAAGCTTCCCGGCAATCGACATTCCATATTTCTACGTTTCGGTCAGCCAGACTGGCGTGTCGCCGCGCGACGCCGAGCAATTGCTCGCCAAGCCGATCGAAGACCGCGTCAAGGAAATCGACGGGCTGGAAAACTACTCGACCACCTCGACCACCGGCCATGCGTCGGTGTTCCTGGAATTCAACGTCAATGCCAACAAGGACAAGGCGCTGTCTGATATCCGCGCCAAGCTGGATGGCATTTCGGGCGAGCTGCCTGACGATGCGACCGAGCCGACCGTGACCGAAATCTCGTTCTCGGACACGCCGTCGATCTCGGTAGCCGTCTATGGCAACGTGCCCGAACGTGAACTGGTGCGGCGCGCCAAGGATCTGCAGGACGAACTGGAAAACATCAAAGACGTCCAGAGCGTCAAGATTTCCGGCTCGCGCGACGAAGTCCTCGAAGTCACCATCGACCTGAACCGCCTGGAAACCTATGGTTTGACGGCGGCACAGCTGTTTGATGCTCTGGCCAAGAACAATATGGTGGTTCCCGGCGGCACGCTGGATACCGGCAAGGGTTCGTTCAACGTCGAAGTCCCCGGCCTGATCAAGAATGCGCAGGACATCTATTCCCTGCCGCTCAAGACCAGCGGCGATACCGTCGTCACCTTTGGCGACGTCGCCAACATTACCAAGACCTTTGAAGATGCGACCTCCTACGCGCATGTGAACGGCCAGCCGGCCATCACCTTGGGCGTGGTGAAAAAGCTCGGCACCAACGTCATCAACGTCTCCGATGAAGTGCGCGCCAAAACCACCGAGTTCGTCAAATCCTGGCCAACGGGCATCCAGACCAGCTTCCTGATCGATCAGGCAGATACCACCAAGGGTCTGTTCCGTTCGCTTGAAGCCGCCGTTCTGACCGCCGTTGCGCTGGTGATGATCACCTGCGTGGCGACGCTGGGCGTGCGCCCTGCCCTGATGATCGGCATGTCGATCCCGATCTCGTTCATGATCGCCTTCCTCGTGGTGCAGATGCTGGGCATGACCATCAACATGATGATCATGTTCGGGCTGGTGCTGGCGGTGGGGGTGCTCGTCGACGACCCGATTGTGGTGGTGGAATACGCGGAGCGAAAGCTGCAGGAGGGCGTTCCGAAGAAGGAAGCCTTCATCATGGCGGCCAAGAAGATGTTCGTGCCGGTGGCCGGCGCTACCTTTACGACGCTGGGCGCCTTCGTGCCGCTGCTGTTCTGGCCGGGCATTATCGGCAAGTTCATGAGCTATCTGCCGATCATCGTGATCGTGGTGATGATTGCCTCGCTGGTTTCGGCGCTGATTTTCATGCCGATCATCGGCGCGTTCATCGCCTCCAGCCATGTCGATGAAAAGTCGCGCGAAGCGGCCGACATCGTCATGTATGCCGACAAGTTTGATCCTAAGAAGGTCAAGGGCCTGACGGGTGTCTATGTGCGCACCATGGCGCACCTGATGCACCAGCCGATCCTGACGCTGGGGATCGGGTTCACGCTCGTCGCCATCATGTTCTACGCCTACATTTCCCATCCGACCGGCTCCGAGGCCTTCCCGGCTTCTGAACCTGAATTCGGTACGGTGAACGTGGTCGCCCGCGGCAATTACTCGCCGATCGAAATCCGCGACATGCTGGTGGAGGTCGAAGACCAGCTGCTGCAGGTGCAGGGCATCCAGGACGTGATCATGAGCTTTGGCGGCCAGGGTGGCTTCGGCGGCGGCTCTGCTCCGCCCGACACCATTGGCTCGTTCAACCTGCAGCTCGTGACCTACAAGGATCGCGTCAAGGCCGAACAGATCTTCCAGGAAATCCGCAAGCGGGTTGCTGGTATCTCGGGTCTGCAGGTGCAGATCGCGGCTGAAGAAAATGGCCCGCCAGCCGGCAAGGCTGTCAACCTGCGCGTCGAAAGCACCGTCTATGACGACCTGGCGCCGACCGTGGCCAAGCTGCGTGACTATGTGCAGAACCAGTTGGGCAACACCATCGACGTCGAAGACGGTCGCCCGTCGCCCGGCATTGACTGGGAAGTGACCATCGATCGCGTCGAAGCCGCCAAATACGGCATCGGCGTGCGCGAGCTGTCGCCTTACGTGCAGCTGGTGACCTCCGGCGTGAAGCTGGGCAGCTATCGTCCTGACGATGGCGGCGACGAACTCGATATCCGCGTTCGCCTGCCCAAGGCAGAACGCACGTTCGATGCCCTTGATTCCCTGCGTATCGTTACCGCACAGGGCCTCATCCCGGTTTCGAACTTCATTACCCGTACCGCAGTGCCCAAGGTTGCCAATATTGCCCGTCGAAATGGCGTCTATGCCATGACCGTCGCGGCCAATCTGGAACCGGGTTTTGCCTCTGACGACAAGATCAAGCAGCTCAAGGCCTGGGAAGCGACCCAGACCTGGCCGTCGACGGTCAAAATCGTCTATGGCGGCGCGGCTGAACAGGTTGACGATACCAACGCCTTCATCGTGTCGGCGTTCGGGGCGGCAATGTTCCTGATCTTCTTTGTGCTGCTGCTGGAGTACAACAGCTTCTACCAGGTGCTGGTCACGCTCTCGACGGTGATCATGTCTCTGGCCGGTGTGCTGCTGGGCATGCTGGTGACCGGCATGAGCTTCTCGGCAATCATGACCGGCCTGGGCATCGTGGCGCTGGCAGGTATCGTGGTGAAAAACGGTATCGTGCTGATCGACACCTACAATCACTACAACCGCGACGAGAAGGTTGAGCCGGTCAAGGCGATGCTGATCACCACCGCACAGCGCGTGCGGCCGGTGCTGCTCACCGCCACTGTGACGGCGCTGGGCGTGATCCCGATGGCGATGAACGTCGAATTCGACTTCATCCGCCGCGAGATCGTGGTCGGCGGTATTGCCGGTTCGTGGTTCATCCATCTGTCAGCAGCGCTGGTTTCGGGCCTGTTCGTCTCCACTGCCCTGACGCTGATCATGGTGCCAGTGATGGTGGTGGCCCCGAACGTGCTCAAGGGCCAGATCGGCTGGCTCTGGGGCGTTGTGCGCAAGCCATTCCGCCGCTCGCAGGCGGTGGCTACGCCGGCCGGCTTTGATGGCGTTGCCGTCGAAATCCCGGGCGACGCAGACAGCGCCAAGCGCTACATCGTCCGCAAGGACAGCGGCCTGGTGGAAACCGACGAAAACGGCGTCACCGTCGTCAGCCGCCCGGAAGCTGCCGAATAGGCACTACGACAAGAATGACAAAGGCCCGCAGCAATGCGGGCCTTTTTGTTTGTGAGGCTTGAATTTTTGTCCAAATTAGCTATTTTAGCGATCAGCTAATTTAGCCAATTGGAGATTGCCGATGGCGAATATCACCGCGACCGAAGCCAAGAACAAATTTGGCCAGGTTCTGGAAATGGCTCAGGCTGAGCCCGTCCGCATCCAGAAAAATGGCCGCGATGTCGCCATCGTGCTATCTCCGGAACAGTATGGCGCGCTGTTGGCGAATAGGGATGTCCCTAAGGTCAATCCGCTGGTCATGACGTTGCACGCCCAAAGCGTCAAACGCTGGGGCAAGGTTTATGAAGCCTTGGCGAAATAGCCATGAGCCTGCCGATCTATCTGACGATTGAAGACGTGCTCTGGATTCACGACGAACAATTGCGACTTTATGGCGGCGCAGCCGGCGTGCGGGACGAAGGCCTGGTGATGTCCGCGCTGTTGCGCCCGCAGACTGGATATTACGCCGACATCATCGAAGAGGCCGCTGCGTTGTGGGAGAGCCTTGCAATGAACCACGGCTTTATCGACGGCAACAAGCGCGTAGCCTTTGCCAGCACCATTATCTTCTTGCAAGTCAACGGCGTCCAACCAACCGGCACCGAGCAGGAGTGGATCGACTTCATCTATGGCAATCTCGAAGCCGGGACCTTCCGCAAGGAAGTGCTGGAACGTTGGCTGCACGAACACACGGAACCATTGCAGTCTTAGTCTGGTTCGCCCTGGCTAATGTGCGAGAGCAAGTCGTCTGTCATCGGGTCATTCCCGATCATCGAGCAACTGCATCCCGGCCTGCGCCGGAATGACGTCGGGGCGTGAACAAAACTACGCACCAAACGCAACAAATCCCCCTCCCACCGCCCCGTGTCATACTGCCCGCATCAGTCTTGCCTGACGGTGTTGCAACGGCCAATGACAAGACGACTGCCGGGAGAGGGAGGGACCGTGCCTTCCTTGGGCGTATGGGCCATGAGCCTGGACAGCGCAAAGTCCGGCACTGAGCGCCATCGCCATAAATCC